>VGDM01000013.1 GCA_016869715.1 Alphaproteobacteria bacterium | reverse complement strand
CTCCGAACCCTTCACAGATTGGCTGACCAAAGTCGGCATTAAGCCGATCCGGATCTATCCCGGGTCACCCTGGGAAAACGGCTATAACGAGTGGTTTAACGGAACACTTCGCAGAGAGGTGCTCAACGCTGAATGGTTTAGCACCACCCGTCAGGCCCAAACTGTCATCAATCAATGGCTCCACCAATATAACCATGTCCGGCCCCACCACGCCCTCGGAATGCGGCCGCCGGCACCCGAAACATGCTTAGTAAACCCACAAATCACTGGTACATAAAAATGGGGCTGGACACGCGCGCTGCTGGATTTCGTTGCTGCTGTCACGCGCGAAGGCAGCGCGCATTTTGTCCCGCCCGCTGAGCGCATTGCGGTCTATGACAATGACGGCACGCTTTGGGTGGAACAACCCGTCTATCCGCAGCTTATCTTCATCCTTGATTGCATGCGCACCCTGACGCCGGAAAATCCTACCTGGCAGCAGGATGCAGTGTTCCGCGCGGCCATTGCGGGTGATCTGCATGGCGCAATGGCGGGCAGCACTGAAGGGCTGATGCGCCTGGCGGGCGCCGCCATAGCCGGCAATTCTCCCGAGGCATTTCACTGCATCGCTGCTGATTGGCTCAGAATGGCGCGGCACCTGAAATGGAACCTGCCCTAGACCGCGCTGGTCTATCAGCCAATGCTTGAAATGCTGCGCTTTGTGCGCGCTGTGGGCTTCACGAATTTCAATGTCTCAGGCGGTGGCGTTGAATTCGTGCGCGCCTTTTCCGAAGACACCTACGGCATTCCCCCGCAGCATGTTGTGGGATCAAGTTTTGCACTGAAGGTAACGGAAGATGCCGGGCGCCTGATGGTGCTGCGCGAACCGCGCGTGGATTTCATTAATGATGGCCCGGGAAAACCGATTGGCATTGCGCGTCATATCGGCCGGCGCCCGATTGCAGCCTTCGGCAATTCCAATGGCGATTTTGAAATGCTGCGTTACACCACGGAAGGTGCCGGGCGGCGCTTCGGCATGATCATTCGCCATGACGATGCGGAACGTCAATTTGCCTATGACCGGGAAAGCCATGTCGGGCGGCTGGCGCGCGCCCTGGATGCAGTGCCGACGCGGGGCTGGCAGGTGGTGTCCATGCGGGAAGATTGGGCACGGGTGTTTGAGTGATTAGCCGCGTTTCAAAACCGCCTGAGCAGCCGATCAATATAGTCGAGCTCTACCGGCGGGCGTCCGCGTTCCGCGCCGCGACGGCGGAGTTCCTGCTGCAATTGATGTGATCGCAGGCGTTCCGCTTCGCCTGGCACCAGCGTATCGCCGGCATTATCCTGCGCTGACCCACCGGTTTCGCGCCGGTCACGCCCGAGCGGATCACGGCCTTCGCCGAGCTGGTTTTGCTGATCCTGGCCTTCGCCGCCCTGCTGGCCGCCGGCCATTTCCTCACCCTCACCCTCGCCCCCACCTTCGCCGGGCTGCGGGGGGCCGAATTGGCGCTGCATGCGCTGCGACATTTGCCGCCCGCCTTCCGTCAGCGCGCGAATGGCTTGCTGCTGCGCGCCGCGCGGGTCGCGCCCTTCAGCGAGCGCCTCTGCCGCATCACGCATGGCGCGATCAGCCTCGGCCAGAGGTGTCGGCACATCGCCAGTCAATTCGCCAAATTGCTGCATCAATTCACCGAGCGCGCGGCGTAGCGCACGTTGGGTGCCCGCATCCCGCGCCGCTTCTTCGCGCGCTTCGGGCGTTTGCGCGCGTTGCAGTTGTTGCTGCGAACGCCGTTGATCGCCGCGCGTATTTTCTTGTTCATCGCTGCGGCGATGCGCGCGGTCCAGCATTTCTGCCTCGCGCCGCACCATATCCTGCAAAGCGCCCATCTGCTGCTGGCCGCGCTGGCGCTGCTGGCGCTGGCGATCCTCAGCCCGGCTAGTGCGGCCTTCTTCCAGGGCTTGCAGCATTTCCTCAAGCTCGGCCATTTCGCGTTCGGCATCTTCTTGCCGGCCATGGCGTGCCGCGTCTTCCAGGCGGCGCGTGCGGCGTTCCAATTCGCGGAGATCAAACACGCGCAGCTGCGGGTCATAGGCCAGCGCTTCATTATTTTCGCGCTGCATGCGTTCAGCCAAAGCTTCCAGATGCTGGCGGATCGCTTCGCGCAATTCCTGAATGCGGCGCTGCAATTCGGCGCGCTGTTCGGGGCTGCGTTCGGTATTATCGCGGCGGGCTTCTTCCAAAGCCTCACGCAATGCCTCTCGCGTCTGGTTCAAGGCGCGCGCGGTGCGATCCGTGCGGCCTTCTTCCAAAGCCACTGCCACATCCCATAAAATCTGCTGCACTTCCGGCACGGCTTCATCACGCCGGTTTCGCCCCAGCCGATGCCGCGCCGCTCGCAGGGTCAGGAAGATGCCTGTGTCATGTTCGAAGGCCTCGGGCGCATTGGTGATGCGGTCCAATTCGCGTTTTGCGGGGTCCCGCGCGCCTGGGTCGAGTGACAGCGCGCGCCGAAGCGCAATCAATTGCTGCGCAACTGGATGCGAAAAGCGCCGTTCCGGCAGCACCAGAAACGCGCCTTCGGATTTGCCTTCCTGTTCTGCGCCATCGCGGGCGAACAGCCGGGCTTCCACCTCCAGCCCGGCCCAGGGATGGGTGGAAAAATCATGCTGCGCCGCGCCCTGTGCCTTACGCGGCGCGCCACCTGGCAAGGGCATGTCCTGCACCACCGGCGGCGCGCTTGGCCTTTGCTTCAGGCGCAACTCGAGCCTGAGCGCCACCAAGCCCCAATCATCTTCCGCCTTCCAAGGCAGGCGCAGTCCAAGCCCGCGGCCTGCACGGGCCGGTCCCGGGTCCCAGGTGACCAAGGGCGGTGCATCGGGGGTCAGCGTCAGCGCCCATTGCGCCACATCGCGCCCATCTCGCTTCAGCACCAAGCTGCCGCCCGCGGTCAAAGGCAGTTCAACCGCATGGCTTTGCGCATCCATGCGCGCAAAAGCATGGACGTTGCTGCTCAGGCGCAGCTCCGGCGGATTGGCGTTGCCCGAGAAAACCATATGCAAGCGGCTGCCCGCCGGCACTGCCACCGCGCCGCCTTCTGCCTTCAGGAATTGCGGCGGCGCACCGGTATAGGCGGGCGGCGTTACCCAGGCTTCAAACCGCGCCGCCAAGGCTATTGGCGCAGCAGGCGGCTCCGCAAAGGGCGGCATCAGGGCTGCGAGCAGCCGTTCCGGCGCTTCCCGCCCCGCCATACCAAGCCCTGCCACCAGCGTCACCAGCACGGCTGCGCGCAAGGCGCGCGGGTCACGTGACGCGAGCCCAGGTGAGGGCCGCGCCACACGCAACTGCCCAAGCTCTGCCGCCGCGCGGTCCCGATGCGCCTGCCATAGCGCCTGCGCCATGGGGTCATTACCGGCGGGGCGGTCTGCCAGCACGTCAAGGGGGCGATGCGCCAGGCCAGAATCCCGTTCCAACCGCCGCGCTGCTGCATCCGCTGCTGGTGCACTCAGCCCAAGCACGGCGCGATAGGCAACATACCCAAGCGCGGCAGTAAAGACGATCAGGATCAGCAGATGGAGTACCGGCGGCAGCAAGGGCAGCAAGCCGGTGAAAGCGAGCGCGAGGAAGGCCCCAACAACACCCAGCGGCGGCCAAAGCGCGCGCCAGGCGCCTTCCCACCGAAGCGCCAGGCGTGAAAGGCCGAGCTTCAAGCCCAGGGCACCAAGCCCCCGATTCTCAGGCGGCGCTTTCCCCGGCGTTGTGCTCATTACATCAGCCATTCCGGCACGCGCTGGCCGGCGTGCAAAGCCTCATAGGATTGGCGGTCGCGCACCACGGCGAAGCGGGCGCCATCCACCAAAACCTCAGCCGCCAAGGGGCGCGCATTATAGGTGGAGGACATGGTGGCGCCGTAAGCGCCCGCATCCAGCAGCACGACCAGGGCGCCCGGCGGAAGATCCGGCAGTGCACGATCCCGCGTGAAGCAATCGCTGCTTTCGCAAACCGGCCCAACAACATCAGCTGGCGCCAACGGCGCCACCAGCGCGGCAGGCGAGACCGGCAAAATGCCATGCCAAGAATCATACATGGCCGGGCGCAGCAAATCATTCATCGCCGCATCCAGCACCACAAAGCGCCGCGCCGCGCCCTGCTTTTGCAGAACGACGCGCGAGAGCAGCACCCCCGCCGGCCCGGCAATCCAGCGCCCTGGTTCCAGCATGATGGGCAGGCCAAGCGCGCCAAGCTCTGCCTTGATCGCCCCGGCCAGCGCAGCCGGTGCGGGGGCGATTTCATCGCGATAGGCAATGCCAAGCCCGCCGCCGCAATCAATGCGCTCAAACGGCAGGCCATGGGCGCGAATGGCGCGCACCAGCGCTGCAAGTCGCGCATAGGCGGCGCGAAAGGCGCCCATGCCGACCGTAATCTGGCTGCCGATATGCGTCGCAACACCAATCGGGCGAATGCCGGGCAGCGCAGCCATACGCGCGTAAAGCGCCAGCGCATTATCATAAGCCACGCCGAATTTGTTTTCGCTAAGGCCTGTCGTGATCTTGGCGTGGGTCTTTGCATCCACATCCGGGTTGACGCGAATGGCAACTGGCGCCGTGCGCCCCATGCCGGCAGCGATTACGGAAATCATGTCAATTTCCTCGATGCTTTCAGCATTGATTTGCATGATGTTCTCAGCAAGCGCCAAGCGGATTTCGCGTTCGGTTTTTCCCACACCAGAAAAGACAATGGCGCTGGCGGGAATACCGGCGGCGCGGGCGCCGCGCAATTCGCCTTCGCTCACCACATCAGCGCCAAGCCCTTCGCGCCCGAGCAGCGCTAGCACGGCCAGATTATCATTGGCCTTGGTGGCGAAATGCACGGTGGCAGTCAGCCCGGCTTCGGCCAGGGCAGCACGCAAGGCGCGGGCGCGGCGGCGCAGGGTGCCGGCGGAATAGACCCAGGTCGGGCTGCCCACAACTTCGGCGATACGCGCCAGTGGCACATCTTCCATGACGAGCCCATCATGCGCGTGGCGCGTAAGCTGCGGGCGCTGCGCGAGCAATTCGGAAAAGGACGGGTCATCGACCGGAGCAAGGGCAGGTGCAGGGGAAGCCATTCCTCTATTGTCGTGATGCGTGCGGCTTATCGCAAGCGCTAATTCGGGGGCTCAGCGATTTGGGTACATCCGCGGATGGGTCAAATCCTCCGCCGGGCCAGGCGGGCGGATCGGCCCCATTCGGCCGCAAGCCGTGGCCAGAAAGGCCACCGCCAGCAGCAGCAACAGGGGCCGCGCGCAAAACCTCATGCCAGCTTGGCCTTCCATTCCGCGGCCATGGCGGCGACATTGGCCGGCGCTGTCCCGCCATAGGAAGTGCGGGACCGGACGGAGGCTTCAACCGTCAGCACATCAAACACGCCTTGTGTGATGCGCGGTTCCACCGCCTGCATTTCCGCGAGCGTCAGGCCGGAAAGATCAACGCCGTGCGCCTCTACCTTGGCAACCAGCGTGCCGGTGACATGATGCGCATCACGGAAAGGCATTTTCAGGTTGCGCACCAGCCAATCCGCCAAATCAGTCGCGGTGGAAAACCCAGCGCCGGCAGCGGCGGCCAGCCGTTCCGTCTGCGGCTTCATATCCCGCACCATGCCGGCAGTGGCAGCCAAGGTCAGGGTCAGGTTTTCGGCAGCATCAAAAATGCCTTCCTTGTCTTCCTGCATATCCTTGAAATAGGCCAGCGCCAGGCCCTTCATCACGGTCAGCATGCCCATCAGCGCGCCCATCACACGGCCTGTCTTGCCGCGCACAAGCTCCGCCGCATCAGGGTTGCGCTTTTGCGGCATCATGGAACTGCCGGTGGTGAACGCATCCGACAGTTTCACAAACCCGAAATAGGGGTTGGTCCAGATCACAATCTCTTCCGCCAGACGCGAAAGATGCACGCTGCACATGGCGCAGCAGAACAGGAATTCAGCCGCGAAATCGCGCGACGCCACGGCGTCCAAGCTGTTCCGCATGGGCCGATCAAAACCCAGAGCCTTCGCGGTCATGTGCCGATCAATCGCAAAGCCAGTGCCCGCCAAAGCTGCCGCGCCAAGCGGGCTTTCGTTCAGGCGCGCCCGGCAATCCGCCAGCCGCGACAAGTCACGCGACAGCATTTCAACATAGGCCAGCATGTGGTGGCCGAAGGTGACAGGCTGCGCCGGCTGCAAATGCGTGAAGCCAGGCATGACGCTGCCCGCATGTTCTTCCGCACGCGCGACCAGGGCGCCCATCACATCCTTGATCTGCTCAGAAAGCCCATCAATTGCATCGCGCACCCAAAGCCGCACATCCAGCGCCACCTGGTCATTGCGTGACCGGCCCGTGTGCAGGCGCTTGCCGGCCTCACCGATGGTTTCCGTCAGCCGCGCTTCGATATTCATGTGAATATCCTCAAGCGTGTCATCAAAGGGGAAATCACCGGCTTCGATCCGGGCGGCGATTTTTGCAAGGCCATCGCGGATGGCGGCCTCGTCTTCCGCACTGATAATCCCTACATGCTTCAGCATGGCGGCATGGGCCAAGCTGCCTTGGATATCCTGGCGCCACATCTTGCGGTCAAACCCGATCGAGGCATTGATGGCGGCCATGATGACCGAGGGGCCTTCGACGAAACGTCCGCCCCATTGCTGGTTCGCGCTGCTGCTCATGCGGAGGGAGTGTCTTTCGTGCTGGTTCTGAAACGCCGTGCTGCGATGTTTGGCACCCCGGCCTTGATTGGCGCTACGCTACTCGCGCCCGGCGCATCGCGGCAAGGGTGGGCCGCGAAGGGGCTCGAGAAACTGCGCGAGGCCGCCAACCCGGCGCCGGCGGCGATGATCAGCTTCACCGATGCGGATGGCAAGGAAACGGGCCTGGCGGCCTTTGCCGGGCAGGGGCTGGTGGTCAATCTTTGGGCTACCTGGTGCCCGCCCTGTGTCGCGGAGATGCCCGCGCTGGACCGCTTGCTGGCGATGGTTCGGGCCGAGCGTATTGCCGTGCTGGCGCTGTCTTCCGATCGCGGGGGGCGGGCGAAGGTGGAACCCTTCTATCAGCGGCTGGGCCTTAAGGAGCTTGCCATATGGCTCGACCCGCTCGGCGCGGCGGCCCGGGCCTTGGGGGCGCGGGGCCTGCCGACTACGGTGATCATTGACCGCGTTGGGCGGGAAGTAGCACGGCTGGAAGGCGAGGCGGTCTGGGATGCGCCGGAACTTGTTGCGGCGGTGCAGCGGTTGGTGGGGTAACCCTTCAAGTTAATGGCCGGTCATGGCATGGTGTGGCTTCCTCAAACAGGAAGCCACACCATGCGCCTTGCGGTCATCTCCGACATCCATGGCAATGTCGCGGCACTAGAAGCGGCGCTGGATGATATCGCGCGGCGCGGCATCACCAACATCATCTGCCTTGGCGATTGCGCGTCCGGCATGTGCTGGCCCAATGAGACAACGCGCTTATTGATGGACAAGAATATCCCGACCATTCGCGGCAATCATGATCGCTGGCTGACGGATCGCGTGGCTGAGGGTCTTAAGGGCCAGGATGGCTTCGCCTTCAAGGAAACCTCTGGCGATCAACGCGCCTGGCTTTACGCCTTGCCGGAACGCCTGACACCCGCGCCGGGAATCCTCGCCTGCCATGGCACGCCCGCGTCCGATGTGCGCAATCTGTTGGAAGACCCGCGCCACGGCATCCTGGTGCCATCGCCGCTTTCGGCTATTCGCGACAGGCTTGGTGCGGATGGCATGGCAGCGCGCGTCGTGCTGTGCGGCCATAGCCATCAATCGAGCATCATTCACTTGCCCGGCGACGGCCCGCTGGTGGTCAACCCCGGCAGCCTTGGCCTGCCCGGCTTTCGTGTGACGCGCGGTGATCATCCACACCGCGCCGAGGCGCGATCTCCCCATGCGCGCTACGCCATCATCCACGCGACTGAGGGGGCGAAGCCGATGGCCGAGCTGATCTCCCTTGTATATAACTGGGAAAGCGCTGCGCAGCGGGCCGAGGAAGTGGGCGCCAACCACGCCTGGCCGCATGTACTGCGCACGGGGTATTTGCCGGAATCGCTCGACGAATAGCGGCCAAGCGGCACTTTAGAGCGTGTTTCGTTCACATAAGTTCACGCCAGCCGCTCTACCTCGTTGTTCTGCGAGCATCTTCACGCGTTCAGATTTTCCATCTGAACGCGATCCACTCTAAATCCGCCCAAAGCGCTGCAAGGCCGCACCCAATTCACCCGCGCGGCGTTCAATACGCTGCACCTGATCCGCGGATGGCCCACCGGACCGTGCTGCCGCCGCGCGGATGTCACGATTCTGTGCATCCAATTCCGATTGCAGCCTGGCGCCTTCCGTCGCCGCCGCCGGGTTTTGTGCATGCTCAGCGCGGAGCCGTTCAAGCGTTGCGCGCTGCTCGGCAAGGCTGCGCTGCTGCGCCGCCAGCCGCGCCTCGGCATTGCGCGCTGCGGCACCGGTGCGCGCTGCTTCGGCTTGCGCAGCCGTATTGCGCTCAGCCGCCATAAGTGCTGCGCGTTCCTGCAGTGCGGCAGAGCTTTCCAGCCGTTGCGTGCCGCGCACATCCTCGCCACTCACAGCAGCACCAATGCCGGTGAAAAAGCCGCGTTCGGAAGCAGGGCCGGCGCCGGCACCGGCGCAACCGGCAAGGATCAGCAGCGGCGCGATGGCGCCAAAGGATTTCAGTGTCATGGCGGATCAACCTGTCGGCACGCGGCGGAGCGCGGATTCCAAATCATCCGCAGCGGCTTCCAGCCGGCGCTGCGCCTGATCAATCTTCGCTTCCTCACTCATCAATTGCGGTACTTCCCGCGCACTCGAGACCAGGCGCTGACGCGCATCACGCGCTTCGCCGGCGGTCTTGCGCATCAATTCGGCATCCTGGCGCATGGTTTCGGTCTGTGATCGGTATTGCGCGGCGGTGATCTGCCCGGCGCGATATTGCCGATCAAGCTGCGCCAGGCGCTGCTGATTCTGCTTCGCCACCTGTTCGGAAGCGGCGGCGGTATTGTTGAGGTTGCTCGCGACCTGCTGCGCCGATTGAATGCGCTGGGAAGCACTCGCTTCGCGCTTTTCAAAGTCAAGATTGCGTTCCGCGACTGCCATGCCGGCGGCAAGCCCGACCAAAGCGCCAATGCCCGCACCGATTAGCGCATTCTGCCCTGTATTGCCGCGCCCAAATGCCGCCGCCGCTGCAGCACCCGTTGCCGCACCCGCGAGCGCACCGGTCGCGGCTGTTTGGTTCCAGCGCTGCGATTGCTGGCGCATGGCCTGTTGTTCTGCCGTGAGCGGCTGGCCGCCGGCGCCCACATTGGGGTTTTGGCAGGCAGGCAAAAGCAAGGATAGCGACAGCAAGGCGACCGTACCTTTTAGCGCAGGCTTACGGCGGGTGAGGGCCATGACGGTCATTGGCGTAGACTCCCTTCATTCATCGAATACCACTCCATCACTAAGGCAGCAACCGCGCAGCATTGCGGCGAAATCATCGCAATTCCATCAGCGCCCCCCTCCCGGACAACCGATGCGATAATCCCAACGGGTAGAAGGCGAACCAGGCGTACCCATCACTTCAACGGTCACGACATAATCCTCAGCCGACCCACCGCGTGGTGGGTTCCAATCGAAGGAAAGGCTGCCCGTGCCGGAAACAAAGCCCGGCGTTTCCGCCAGAGACCGCCCGCGATGATAAACCCTGATCCGGTCAGGTTCGATCCGCGTGTTGTAGGTGATGGTCACGCGCCCGGGGTTAGGCCCCAGAAAATGCTGCGTTTCGGTAATGCCGCGCCCACCGCTCTGCACGTCAGTATCGCAGGGCTCGACATTGGGCGGGTGCTCCACGGGGCGTGGCGGCGGTGGCGGAGGCGGTGTCGGGCGCGGCGGTGGCGGCGGGGGTGTCGGCAGGCGCGGCGGCTCTGGCGTCGGTTCTGGCCGAGGTTCCGGTTGGCGCGGCGGTTCTGGCGCCGGTGGCGGCGGGCGAGGTGGCGCTGCAGGCAGCGGGCATTCGGCACGACGGCGGCCCAGTTCTTCCTCCAGCATGGCCAGACGGTGTCGCAATTCCCGCTCCCGCTCCCTTTCGCGGAGCAGGGTTTGCATGGCGTCCAGATCGCCCTGCTCGATGCGGCACATGCCGGGCTCCGGCGCCAGCCAACGCGCGATCCAGGGTGAGGCAAAGGCCGCCAATGCACCCAACAGGAACAGCCCAAGCACGGCCGCACCAAGCGCTGCCAAGGGGACGCGGGTAGGCGCTTCGGCGGGCTTGCGATCATCCAAATCGCTGAGCAGGCCAAGCCCGCCCGGCGCCTTGCCGGGTGCGGTGCCCCAGCCGGCCAGCACAGGGCGGCCTTCATGGGCGAAAACCTGTTCAAAACTCGGAATTTCAATCGCGGCTGCGACCAAAGCGGGCAAATGCCCGGCAGCCGCCGGATCATTCGCTGCCGCCAGCGCAGCGGCGCGACGGAGTTCGCTGATGATCCGCCCAATTTCGGCACGCAGCCTGTCGCGCCCCGTGGCATCCAACTCGGCAAACCGCGCCACACGGCCCTCGGGGGCGAAGAAACTCAAGCCCTGTTCGCTGGCGCTGACGGGCGCGAAAAAGCCGGTGACCTCCGACCCTAGCGCAGCATTCAGCAGTGCCGTTAAAGCGCGATGCGCCGCCGCATGATCCTGCCCCGCCGGCAGGATTGCGGGGTAGCCATCAAGCGGCAGGGTAATCAGCGGCTGCATGTTGCATCAGGGCACATCGAAATGCCCCACTTCCAATTGTTGCCCGGCCGCCACCCGCCCGGTGAACACCTGATCCGGCCTACCTTCGCGCTTCACTGTCACGCGATAGGGCGAAGACGCCCGCGCGGGCGGGTTGTTCTGGAAATGCCAGACCATGATCCGGTAGCGCCCCGGCGCGGGTTCCGCGGCGAAGACAATATTCTCCACTGGCGTCGCGATCAGCGCGCTATTGCCGGCATTGCGGTCCACATCCAATACGGCGCCACAGGCTTGGCGATGGTCGAAATAAAGCCTTTCGCCATTCGGGCAGATCATCATCAGGTCAAGATCATTACGATCATCCCAGGCAAGGATGATCTGCACCCGACCGCTGCGTGCGCCTTCACGCCGGGCGCGTTCCGCATCTTCCTGGCGCGGCGGCGGGGGTGGTGGGGGTTGTTCAACCCGGCGCTGTAGCGGTGGCGGTGGCGGCTCGGGTGGTGGGCAAGCGGTGCGCCGATCCCCGAGGCGCAGCATTTGTCGCACGATGTCGCCGCGCAGCGCCGCCTCGCGCGCCTGGGCGGCGCGCAGCTCATCCAGCAATTCCGCATTGCCTCGCTGCACCACGCATTGCGGCAGCGCGGCCTTGAACCAACCAAAGGGGTCGCGCCAGAGCAGCAGCAACAAAAGCAACAACAGCAAAAGCCCCAGCAGGCCGAGCAGCCAGAACAGCAGCGGTCGCTTCGCGGGCGGTGCCGCAGGCGGGCCGACAATCTGCATCGGCACCAGGCCAGCCCCTCGCCGGCGCGTCATGCCAATCAGCAATTCAGGTCTTGGTGCCTCGCCAAGCGTCGCATGGCCCCAAGCCACCAGCACGGGCTGGCCATCCACCACACGCAGGCAATCGGTCGCGGGGGTGATCAGCGCGAGCGCGATCAATTCGCCAAGGAACCGCTCACTTTCGCGGGTGCTGGCGCGCAGCCGATCGGCTTCTTCACGGATATCGCTGTAAAGCCGCGCGAATGCCGTGCGCGCGCCATCCTGTTCGGCTGCGGGCAGGGTTTCGAGTGGCGGCGCCGCGCCCCGACCCGCTGCATACCAATCCGTGATGCCGCGATCCGCGTCCGGATTGGGCTCGGCGAAAAGCGCGGCATGGGCGGGGCTGCGCGCGCGGCGCAAATAGCCGGTGATCTGATCCCAGGCCTGGACCGCAAGCTGCCCGCCCGTGCCCAAGACCTGCAATTCCGCATTGCGGGTGGTGGCAATCAGGCTGCCATCGCTGGAGCCGGACATGCGCGCGGCGCCGCCTTAACGCGGTGCGCCGGCGCCGGCAGGAGGCGCAGGGGTTGCCGGCGTTGCAGGCGTATTGGCGGGTGGCTGAGGTGTCGCCGGCAGGCCGGGGGTGACTGGCTCGCAGGCTTCGGTCTTCACCACCGCTTGCACATTCTGCTGTTGCAGCCAGGGCAGCAGGCTTTCGGTCTTTTGTGCGTATTTCACCCGATCCGCGACCTGCGTTGCGAAACTCACAAAAGTATTGATGCCCACCACGCGCCCGCATGTATCCACGAGTGGCCCGCCGGAATTGCCTGGCGAGATATCAGCGGAATGCGGCATGACCACCAGGCCGTTTTCCAGCCGCTGAATGGTACTGATGCTGCCCCGCGTCAGCACCAGTTCCGGCGGCGTCCCAAGCCTGCCCTGCTGCAATTCCTGCATGCCCTGTTCGACCTGCACGACCGAAGCCGGATACCCCGCCGCCACCACATCCAATAGCTTATCGGCCGTGGGTGTGAGCGCGAGAGGCTGCGCCCCCGCCACCGCCTCCGGCAGCTTCAGCAGTGCTACATCCAACACGCCTGGTTCAACCGGGCCACCGCCCGCGCCGCGCGTCATGCTGACCAGCTGCGCCTTTACCGCACGGCCCATGGCGCGCGACGTCACAAAAATCTGGTTGGGATCGGCCTGCTGCACGACATGCGCATTGGTCAGCACCAGATCGCCCGCAATGAAAAAGCCACTGCCATGGCCAATCCCGACCGGCCCGGCCGAGGCGATCATCACTGTCGCATGTTCCAGCAATTGCGCAAGGGAGCCGCTGAAGGGCCGCGGCGCCTCTCCCTGGCGCTGCGGAATGGCGGGCGGCACGCTCTCTGGCCGCACTGGCTGGCGCTCTGGCGGCGGGTTCAGGCCGAGCGGGCCTTCCGGCGTGCAGACATTGGGTGTCGCGGCCAAGCGGCGCATGCGTTCCAGGTCACGCTCCAACGCCTCATTGGTTTCGCGTTGCAGGCGGATGGCGTTGCGCGTTACGGCATCATCCACGATCGAGACGATTTGCTGCCGCCCCGCCAGATCGCGCTGCATCTGCGTCCAGGCGAGCCAGAAGCCGAGCGCCAAGAAAATCAACGCCACCAGCGCGAGCAAGGGCACGAGCCAAGCCGCCCCGCCAAAAGGCGCGCGGGGTGCGGCGGCCATCACGGGCGCGGGTGGCGGTGGCGGAGGCGGTGGCGCGGCCGCGCGGGTTGCCGCCGGCGGTGGCGCGGCAGGGGCTGCCGGCGCGGGCGCCGCAAAGGCGGCATTGGTCAGAAAGCCGTCAGGCGCCGAGGCAAAACGCTGCGCATAAGGCCCCATGACACGGCGGAGTTGCGCGGCGAGCGCGGCGGGGTCTTCGGCAATCTCTCGCGCTGCCAGACCCCAGCCGGTCAGAATGATCTGGCCATCCAGGACCAGGATGGAATCGGCGCTTGGCAGTACCAAGGCGCGGCGTAGCAGCGGGCCAATTTCGGCATCATCCAGCAGCGGTTCCAAAGCCTGAAGCTGGCGGGTCAGCGTGGCCTCGGCCTCTGCCCGACGGGCGCTAGAGAGTGTGGGCAGCGGCTGCGGTTCACCCGCCGCTTCGCCATACCAGGAAATGGCCGCGGCGCCGGTAATGGGCTCGGCAAACAGCGCGGCGGGCGCGCCCCGGGCGTTGAGTTGGTCGGTCAGGCGCTGATGCAGCGCTTGCACCGGTTGGCCGCGCAACAGCAAGGGTTGCAGTCCGGCAAGATCAGTCTTCAGGAGCAGACGTGGCGCGGCCATGGGACCTCGGGTTCTGGCGAGATGAGGCTAGTCAGGTTGCGCGGGTTTGTGAACACCCGCATTTGATCATGTACGCCGCGGGGATGGCAGCATTGCGGCGGCGGCGCGCCTTACGCCGCCGCCTGTCACCACGTCGTCTGTCACAAACTGCCTCTCTGCGCGGCCCGCTCAGCCGCCATGGCCGAGTAGGGTGCCAAGCGTCTGGGCGTATTCGGCGAAGGCCTTACGGCCAAGCTCGGTGAGCGCGACCTCCGTAAGCGGCTTCCGCGCGCGGAAGGATTTGGTCACGGTAACGTTGCCTGCTTCGCGTCGCTGGTGGCAAAGACCGCGACGGATAGTAAGGCCTCAGCCTCTGAGGTGCTCAGCACCGCGCATAGCCTGGCCGGGCGGTCTGAGGATTTGTCGCGCGCCATGGCGGGCTTCATCCAGCGCGTGCGGGCAGCGTAGCGGGTCTTCGCGCCGATTTGCATAAAAAGGAGCACGCCTGTCACGCCTTGGCGTGGCAGGCATGCTCTGACGTTGGATTGCGGATAAGTCTGGGGAATAACAGCGCGCAGGAAGCGTCATTTCAGATGAAGCAAGCCGCCTAAAGCCTCAAAATACGGGATTTTTTAGCTTATTCGCGGCTTGGGGATAAGCTGCCTGACCAACTGCGTCACGCAAAGGCCTGCTGCCGGTGGTTAAGCCGCCACATCAACCAAAGCGCGATGGAAAGATTAACCAGATTCCACGCAATGCCGTTCCACATCGCCGCCGTATAGCCGCCAGTGGCGTCAAATAGCGCGCCCGCCATCCAGCCACCCACCGCCATGCCAACCATGGTGGAAGAAAGTGCCAAACCAACGCGGCTACCCGCTTCTGATGGCGGGAAGTTTTCGCGCACAATCATGGCGTAGCAGGGCACCAACCCGCCCTGGAACAGTCCGAACATGAAGGACACCAGATAAAGCGCCATCAGCCCATCGGATGGCAGGAACATCAGGAGCGCGACGCCTTGCAGCACGGTTGAAAGCACAAGGGTTCTAACACCGCCAATGCGGTCCATGATGAAGCCAAAAATCAGCCGCGAAGCGATGCCGCTTGCAAGCATGACGGAGAGCATCTCTGCGCCGCGCGCCGCGCCGAAACCAAGGTCCACGCAATAGGCGACGATATGCACCTGCGGCACGGCCATAGCGATGCAGCAGGTGATGCCGGCCAGAATGATCAGTGTCTGCAGGATATTTGGCGGCAGCCCAAGCGCCATGGGGTTACGCGGCACCGCGCTACCAGGTGCGGCCGGCGCGAGCATTGGGGCATGGGTGCGCAGCAGGAGGGCGAGCGGCACCAACGTCACGAAACTTGCAATGCCCATTATTAGATGCGCCTGACGCCAGCCGATCGTGGAAATGCCCCATTGCAGCAGGGTCGGCCAGAAAGTACCGGCGAAGTAATTACCGGAAGCGGCGAGCGCCATGGCAATGCCTCGGCGCTTTTCGAACCAGAGCGACACATCGGCAATCAAGGGGCTAAATACCGCTGCCGCGCCAAAGCAACTGAACAGCACGCCATAGGCAAGACCAAAGGTGAAAAGGCTTGGCGCAAAATAAGTCGCGATGCCGCCAAGCCCGATGGAGGTGGCGCCGATTAAGACCGGCACCATGACGCCGAAGCGATCCGAAAGCCTGCCCATGAGCACTCCACCCACCATGAAGCCCACCATGGTCATGGTATAGGGCAGTGATGCGCCGGCGCGGAGCGTGCCGAATTCTGCTTGCACAGCGGGCAGCACCACCACCACGGTCCACATTGGCGCGCTGCCGATCATGCTGATCAAAAGCGCAATCGCCAAACGCGTCCAGGCAGCGCGGCCATCCAAGCGGCTGTCACGCATCAGTGGGCTGCTCATTGGTTCTGCGCTTGCTTGCCCGGTGTCCAGCGATAGGCGCGCGCGGTCGCTTCACCCATCAGCATGGCGCGATCACTATCAGAAAGACGATCCGATTTCAGGAAGGCATCCACGCCTTCGGCATAGGTCAGCAACTCCACCGCGCGAGTCCAATCCGTGCCCCATAGGCAACGCTGCAAGCCGAAAGCATCGAATATGCGCGCGAGCGGTTCCCAGATATCGGCGTAAGGGTATTCACCGCGCGAGAGTGTGCAGGCGCCGGTGATCTTCACGACGATATTGGGGAAGGCCGCCAGCGTCAGCAGCTTTGGCAATTCGGCAAAGCCATGATCCATGCGCGGTGGTTCAAAAGGCTGTTGCAGGCCAAGGTGATCAATCACCAAGCGCGTATTCGGATTGCACCGCGCCAATTCATGCACCTGATCAAGCCTGCCCCAACAAAGCAGATTGACCGGCAGGTCTCGTTTCGCGGCCGTTGCCAACACGCGATTGATGCCGGGATCCGCAGAATCAGCGGAGACATCGCCGCGCATCATGATGCGAATGCCAACCGCACCAGGGGTCGCCTGCCAATCGGCGATGGTGTCCGCAACCGCCGGATCATTGGGATCAACCGGCTTCACCAGAGCAAAACGCTCCGGATAGGTATTGCGCACGGAAACCGCATAGCTTGCGTCAAAGCGATACATGGTGAAGGCGGAAACCAGAATGGCGCCAGCCACGCCGACGGCATCCATGGCCTTCACCATATCGGCGCCAGTGACCTCGGGCGGGCCATGCAGCACCGCATGCCAGGGGCGGCCCGGGAGGTTGCGTTCATAGGCATGGACTTGTGCGTCAATGATCGGCATTGCAGTTCCTTGGGCGTTTCTTGCGAGAGAGCCTATGCCCGGGACGCTGGCGCAGCAAGGCGCAGGTATTGGTGGTACGCGCGATTCGATCTAGCGTGCCGCATCTTCACCTTGATTGAGGAAACATCATGACCCCGCCTGAAAGAATGCGCGCCTTGCTCGCCAAGCCTGATTTCCTTGTCATGCCCGCCGTATGGGATGGGCTATCGGCCAAAATGGCTGCTGCCGCAGGGTTTGAAACCGCCTTTCTGTCCGGTTCCTGCGTTGCCGCAAGCCGCCTGGGCGGGCCGGATCTGGATTTGATTTCCTTCGCCGAGATGTTTGACGGTTTCAATATGGTGCGTGGTGCCGCGCCGAATACGCTGGTGCTAGCCGATGGTGATCATGGCTACGGCAATGCCATGAATGTGCAGCGCACCGTGCGCGCTTATGGTCGCGCCGGGGCGGCTGCAATCTTGATTGAAGACAAGATAACGCCGCGCGCCTTGACCGCTGCGGGCAAGCCCTGCCTGCCACGCGAAGAAGCGCGCATGAAAATCCGCGCGGCCGTTGAAGCTGCCAAGGAATCCGGTATTCTGATTCTGGCGCGCACGGATTGCCGCCCGACCGCCGGCATTGATGAGGCTGTCGCGCGCATTGAGATGTTTGTCAAAGAAGGCGCGGATATCCTGTTTCTGGACAGCCCCGCCGATAATACGGAAATTCATCGCGCGATTGCGGCCGCCAAGGGCCGGCCTTCCTTTGTGGTGCTCTCCCCCGGCGGGGTGCGTGCCACACCAACGCAAGCGGAAGCGAAGGCGCTTGGCTTCAAGATAGGGACTTTCCCAACCGGCATGCTCTCTCCAGCGGCGGCGGGCATGAAGGCGGGCCTTGCCGCGCTGCAAGCCGGGCTTTCGGAGGCCGCCAGCGCCATGCCTTCGGTGGAATTGCGCGACACGCTTGGCTATGGCGATTACGACGCCGAGGCCAAGGCTTTCATTGTCTGATTGATGATGCGCCGGTCGGGTGTGATCACCCGACCGGATCAATCGGCGTAATGGCCGCGCCGGCGGCTTCAATGACAGAGCCCGCTTGCAGCAGCAAATCTTCCCGGTAGCGGCCGGCGAGCAATTGCACGCCAACGGGAATGCGTCCCACCGTGCCGGTGGTAACCGTAAGGCCGGGCAGCCCCATCAGCGGCAGACCCACTTGCGTGAGTTGCGCTTCCATGATGCGGCGGAATGCGGCTGGGCTTTCGACATCTTCCTGGTCGCGGAAGGGCAATTCGCCGGATACCGGCGTGATTGCCACCGGGAAGCGTTCGAAAAACTCCATCCATAGCCGCACGAAATAGGAACGCTTCTGCAGCGCATCCATGAAGCTGTTCAGGTCAGGATTGGGGCAGAGTTCTTCCATCTGCGCAAAGATGAAGCTGGCATCCGGATCACCTTCCTGATGCAGGGCGCTATTAAGGCCGCGGCGGCTTTCCGCGAGCCAGAGCATGGCCTGCAATTGCGCGGGTTCGCGCAAGGGCGGAGTGTCTGTGTCCTCAATGGTCCAACCGGCGGCTTCCAGTCGCTTTGCGGCATCACGCAGCGCCGCCCGCACTTCGGGTTGCAGCTTCATGCCATCCGGCGAAAGGCAAAGCGCGGCGCGCTTTGGTGCGGGCGGGCCTTCCATCGCTGCTTCAACCCACCAGGGGTCGCGAATATCGCGCGCACACATGGCGCCAAAGCCAAGCGCCACATCAGCGATACTGCGCGCGAGCGGCCCGCTGACCGCCATGATCTGCCCGCCAACATGACGTTCCGCACCAGAAGCATTCCAGGCGGGAATACGCCCAAGCGTGGGGCGCAACCCGTGAATACCGCAAGCATAGGCCGGGTAGCGGATGGAACCGCCAATATCCGTGCCATGTCCAATCGCGCCAATGCCGGCCATGGTGGCCGCACCTGCACCGCCGGAGGATCCGCCTGGTGTGATGCTGGGATCGCGCGGGTTTTTCGTATGGCCATGCAGCGAATTGCGCGTGAACCAGCGGAGCGAAAAGGCCGGCGTATTGGTCCGCCCGACAATCACCGCGCCCGCCTTGCGCAGATTGGCGACCACGGGATTGTCCTGCTTCGCGATCAGATCCTTTTGCAGGCGAAGCCCATTCGTTGTCGCGTAGCCTTGCTGATCCGCATTGACCTTGATGGTGATGGGCACACCCGCGAGCGGACCGGCATCTTCGCCGCGCGCGATCATGGCGTCAATGCGCGCGGCATCGGCTAGTGTTTCTGCCGGGCGGTGATCCACCACGGCATTGATCTTGGGGTTCACCGCATCCAGCCGTGCCAGCGCATCCTTCGCCGCTTCCGTGGCAGAGACCTGCTTGGACCGAATGCGCGCCGCGAGATCGGTTGCGGTAAGGCGCCAAAGATCGCCCATGGTCACTTCCTTCTTTTTTGTACGGCCTTAGCCCGGCAGCGCGAGGACATTCTTGCTAATGATATTGCGCTGGATTTCATTCGACCCGCCATAAATGGTCGAAGGCCGCGCTTGAATATAAAGCCCGGTCGGGTTCAGGTTGCGATTGCCTTCCATGGGGTCGAGCAAGCCAGCATTCTCGCCACAGATTTCCAGCATGGTATCGGTGATGCGCTGAAATAGTTCCGTCTGAAACACCTTCAGCATGGATACATCGGGGCCGAGCGTTTCGCCGCGTCGCACCTTTTCCACGAATACGCCATAGAGTGATTTCAAATCTTCCAAATCAAGCCGCAGCTTGGCGTAGGTATCCTGGAAGATTGCATCCTCCCAAACCCCCATCCGTTCCGCGAGTTGCTTCAGGCGTGAAAACGCATAGGCCGAAAGCCGGGGTGAGCCGAGATAAATGCGTTCGAAGGACAACAAAGCCTTCGCCATATCCCAGCCGCGATTGGGCGTGCCGACCAGATTGGCAGCGGGCACACGCACATTGTCGAAAAATACTTCACAGAATTCGTCGTGATATTCCAGATTGATGATCGGCTTCACGGTGATGCCGGGTGTGTTCATATCCACCAGCAGGAAGGAAATGCCTTCCTGTTTTTTCGCGTTCTTGTCAGTGCGTACCAGCAGGAAGCACCAATTGGCATCCATGGCGAGTGTGGTCCAGATCTTCTGGCCATTCACCACATAGGTATCGCCATCCAGCACGGCTTCGGTGCGGAGTGCCGCCAAATCCGATCCTGCGTTGGGCTCCGAATAGCCCTGGCACCAGATATGCTCACCAGAGAGAATCTTCGGCAGGAAGCGCTGCTGCTGTTCGCGTGTGCCGTGATTGATCAGCAGAGGCCCCACCATGACAATGCCATGGTCATTGGTGCGCGCGCAGCCATGGCGTTCCACTTCCTCGGTGAAGATGATCTGCTTCGCCGGGGACAGCCCAAGCCCGCCAAATTCGCGCGGCCAGCCAGGGCAAAGCCAGCCTTTATCCGCGAGCTTGAAATACCAGGGCTTGTTTTCTTCCCAATGCAGGCGCTTTGGCGGATTGCGCAATTGGGCAGGGTAATTGCCTTCAATCCAGTGCCGTACATGCAGGCGGAAGGCTTCGTCTTCCAGCAGGTTTAGATCCTGGGTTTCGAGCGCTTCGATCATTTTTCAACCTCCTGTAAAGTTCGGCTTGCGCTTAGCGAAGAAGGCAGCGCGGCCTTCCTTGAAATCCTCAGTCGTGAACAGCGCGGCCTGATAGGTTTGTTCCTGTGCCAAAGCCTCATCCAGGCCATCGGCAAAGATTTGCTTGGTGAAGGCGATGGGGCCTGGCGCTTCGGCTGCCAGGAAGCGCGCCTTTTCCAAGGCCATATCCAAAGCCTTGCCAGGTGGTGCGACGTAATCCACCAGGCCGATACGCTCGGCTTCCGGTGCGGCAATCACCTCATGGAAGAACAGGATGCGCCGTGCGCGGCCAATCCCAATACGTGCGGGCAGGAAATGCGGCAAGCCCATATCGGACATCAAACCGATCTTGTGAAAACCCGCTGTGAAACGCGCATCTTCGGCGGCGATAATGACATCGCAGGCGCAAGCCACCGCCATGCCCGCACCTGCCGCCCAGCCTTCAACTGCCGCGACGACTGGCTTGCCGCCTTTGGCCATAAGGCGGACAAGCTTATGCGTGCGGCGCATCCTCTCCCGCCCCGTCAGCGTACTATCAATATCCATGGAAGAAATATCGCCACCCGCGCAGAAAGTACCCTCGGCGCCCGTCACCACAATGGCGCGGATGGTGTCATCGCCATGGGCGCGTTCCATCACTTCCTCCATCGCGGTGCGCAACACGGGCGCGATGGCATTCTTGCGCGATGGGCAATCAATGGTGACGATCAGCACCGCGCCATCGCGTTGTTCCAGAATGCGCTGACGCAAGGGTTCGGCGGGGGCGGTCATTCCGCATCCTCCGGCGCCAAAGCCATGAAGCGGCGGCGATGCAAGGCAGCCGAGCCGAATTGATTGGCAATCACCATACCTCGGCGGAGATAAAGCCCGACATCATATTCATCCGTGTATCCAATGCCTCCATGCAGCTGGATAGATTGGCGGAGCACCATCAACCCGCTTTCACCCGCACGCGCCTTGGCCTTGGAAACCGTGGCCTTGCGCGCATCGCCCGCCGCGCCGCCATCCAAAGCCGCCGCTGCTGCTTCTACCGCCGCGCGTGTGAGCGCGAGATGAATTTTCAAATCCGCCGCGCGATGCTGCAAGGATTGGAAGGTGCCGATGATGCGGCCGAATTGCTGACGCGTCTTGAGATAGGCGAGCGTCATGTCAAAGGCGCGTTCCATCAGCCCAACCATGGCGCCCGCGGTCAAAAGTGCGGCCTCATCCAGGGCAGCGTCCAACACAGCGCCGATATCGGCGGCGATACGCTGGCCACTCGCGGGGTTGGCGCGGAGCGTGCCGAAATAGCCGCCATCCATAGTTTTTTCCAACGTCACATCAGCGCCGGCAGCGGGCACCGCGTAAAGCGCGAGCCCCGCGCCTTCACGCACCGGCAGCAGAAACACATCAGCGCCACCGGCTTGCGGGATAAAAACGCGCAGCCCATCGGCATTGCCGGATACAGCCAAGGTATCAGCACGTTCCTGCCACGCCACCAGCACCACTTGCTGACCCGCAAGCAAAGGACCGAGCAGCGCCTGATCATCCGCGCCCGCCAGCAAACGCGCGGACAGCATCGCCGGGATCAGCGGCTCCGGCGCCAAGCCACCGGCGAGTTCCTCGGTGAGTGCAATCGCCTCACTCATGCCAAGCCCGGCGCCACCGGCGGCTTCATCAACCGCCAGGCCGATCCAGCCCAATTCGCCCATCTGGGCAAAAATGCGCCTGTCAAAACCAGGCGCGACAAAGCGCAGCCGACGCACGCGCTTGCTATCCCCGCCGCGCGGCGCGACGGCACCCGCGCTATCGCGGATCATGCGAATGGATTCCGCGCGTTCTTCCAAAACCTCACTCATGCCCGTTTCCTCATTGCCCGAAGGGGCACCCTTTTAATTCATGCGCAGCTTGGCGCCGCTGGCGGCCTGGATTTGGTCAAAGGTTACACCGGGCGCCAGATTCCGCACCACGAAACCCTTGCACGGCACCACTTCCAATACGCCAAGATTGGTATAGACACGGCTGACCGCGCCAGGTGTGGTCAGCGGATAGGTGCAACGTTCCACAATCTTGTGCCCGCCATCTTTGGTGGTGTGTTCCATCACCACCCAAAGCCGCTTGGCGCCGGCGCCAAGATCCATGGCACCACCCACAGCAGGCGCCGAGTCATTTTCGCTGGTGGCCCAATTGGCGATATCGCCATTGGCCGCGACTTCAAAAGCGCCCAGCACGCAAAGATCAATATGCCCGCCACGGATCATGGCGAAGCTATCGGCATGATGAAAATAGGAACCGCCGGGCCTGAGCGTCACGGCCTGCTTGCCGGCATTCACGAGCCACGGGTCCACCTTATCCGGCGCGGGCGCTGGACCCATGCCCAGAATGCCGTTCTCCGAATGCAGAATCACTTCACGTTCCGGCGGTACGTAATTCGCGATCATGGTCGGAATGCCGATGCCAAGATTGACGAACCAGCCTTCCGGAATGTCTTCCGCGACACGGGCGGCCATTTGCTTGCGGTCAAAGCCTGTCATGTTTCCATTCCTCATCACACGTTTTCATCGCCACCGGCTCTCTTCAAGCGCCCGCGAGTTACGTACAAAATAGCTAAATTGGCCATCAGAAGAAAAGCAAGAAAGGCGATACCGGAAACCAGTATCCTGAACAAAGGGACACTGTTCCAGCAACCCAAAGAAAGAAGTGGGAGCAGACCGTAAATTGCGGTGCATTTACTTATTTCCAGAGCTTCCCTAAACATGACCCCCTCTTCTTCATAAGTAGTCTCTTCAGGGACGGAACAAATAGCCTGACGCAATCATGGGCACACATCATTCCGGCCTGCTCAAGCCCAGTCCGGGCCGCGGTCGATGCGCAGCACGCGCTTTACGAAAATGCCGGGTGTATGGACGTTTTCCGGCACAATCTTACCCAATTCGCGAATATGCATCACCTGCGCGATGGTCAAATCGGCGGCCATGGCCATGACTGGGTTGAAGTTCCGCCCACTGGAACGATAAGTCAGATTGCCCCAGCGGTCGGCTTCCCAGGCTTCCACCAAAGCAACATCGCCTCTCAGCGCATGTTCCATGACATAGGTGCGGCCATGGAATTTGCGCTGTTCCTTGCCATTGGCCAGGATGGTGCCGACCGATGTCGCGGTGAAAAATGCGGGCACACCAGCGCCGGCAGCGCGCATGCGTTCTGCCATGGTCCCTTGCGGCACAATCTCAAGCTCGATCTTGCCTTGGCGGTAAAGTTCTTCAAACACCACAGAACCGGCGGAGCGCGGGAAGGAACAGATGATCTTGCGCACCCGGCCCAATTCCATGAGCCGCGCAAGGCCAATACGCCCCGTGCCAGCGTTATTCGCCGCACAGGTCAGGTCCGTCGCGCCCTGTTCGATCAGCCCTTCAATCAAATGATCGGGCTGACCCACGGCGCCGAAGCCGCCGATCAGCACGGTTGAACCATCCTTGATACCGGCCATGGCATCGGCCATGGATTGCACGATCTTGTTGATCATTCGTTTCGTCCCATCATCATGCAGGCGTCAGGCGAAGCGGAACAGGCCATTGCTGACCACCACCTTGTCGCGTTCCACAACACGTGCGCGGAAGGCAGCGCCACTTTCTTCATGCCAAATCTCGGTGCGGATCGTCTCACCGGGATATACGGGTGAGGAAAAGCGCAAATCCATCTTCCCAAAGCGCGCCGTGTCGTAATCGCAGAGCGTTTTCAGCAACACATGGCAGATCGTGCCGAAGGTGCAAAGCCCATGCAGGATGGGGCGCGGATAGCCGGCAGTGGCAGCGATTTTTGGGTCTATATGCAGCGGGTTCAAATCCGTGTTCAGGCGATAGATCAGCGCCTGCTCCGGACGTGTCGCGAGATCAAGCGAAACATCGGGCGCGCGTTCCGGTTCTGGATGCGGCTTCGTGACCGGCCCGCTCGGCCCGCCAAAACCGCCATCACCGCGCAGGAATGACGTGCTGGTGACAGTGGCGAGCAAATCGCCGGTTTTCGCGTCAATCACTTCGCGTTCGGAATACATGAGCGCGCCCTTGCCCTCACCGCGATCCACGAGGCCCGTCACGCGCGAACGGCCAATGATTTCGCCTTCGGTCAGCAGGGGCTTGTGCAGGACCAGGCCCTGTTCGCCATGCAGGATTTTGACCCAATCCATGCCGGTATCGGGATTGCGCGACCAGAAGCCTGGCGCCCCAAGCACAACAGGCATGGACGGCATGACTTTCAAGCGCGGCTCGAAAAGAAAATCGAGCTGCTGTTCATCCATCGGGTCCTGTCCGAGCCCGATAGAGAAATTATACATCGCCACATCCTGCCAGCGCAGATGCTGGCGCATTTCCGGGATGGAGTAGTTCAGCAGCTTTTCATAGACGATCGGCATTTCAATGCCCTTCCTCGATTTCAATCACCGCATCCGCGGCAAAGGCGCCCTGTCCTGCCGGCAGTACCAGCATGGGGTTAACATCAACGGAGGCCAAGCGCGGCCCCGCCGCCACGGCAAAACGCGATAGCGCGGCGAGTGCGCCCGCAAGCGCTTTCACATCCGCCTTGGGTTTGCCGCGCGCACCATCCAGTAGCGGGAAGCCCTTCAACGAGCGGATCATGGCTTCCGCTTCGGTCGCGTTGAAGGGGCAGCGGCGGAAGGCAACATCCTCCAGGATTTCGATGAAAACGCCGCCCAGCCCCACCATGGCGACCGGGCCAAAGACAGGATCGCGTAGCACCCCAAGCGCCATTTCAACGCCGCCGGTGATTTGTTTGGCAATCAGTGCACCTTCGATGCGCGCCTTGGGTGCGTATTGCGCGGCGCGCGCAAGCAGCGTGGCATGGGCTTTGCGTACCGCAGCGGCATCGCCCAGGTTCAAAATAACGCCACCGATTTCGCTTTTGTGCAGAATATCCGGTGAGAGGATTTTCGCGACCACCGGATAGCCCATCGCGTCTGCCGCGCGCACCGCTTCCTCAGCGCTGGTGCAGGCGTGTTCTGGCACGGCAGCAACGCCAGCCGCGACCAGAAGGCGCTTGGCTTCGGCTTCCGTTGGGGTTTGTGCGGGCAAGGACACATTCGGCACTGCGCCCGCTGCACCCGCATCCTGACGCGCGAAATAAGCGCCGAAGCGGCCCATCGCCGCAATGGCATTCACCGCGCGGGTCGGGTCTTCGAAAACAATGAAGCCGTCTTCTTCATATTCCCGCAGCTTCTCACGCGAACAAATCGCCGACAGCACCCAAAGCCGGTCACGCCGCTTGGCGATGGCGTCCCGCATGAAGGGTCGGAGCTTCGGCGCCATGGAGGTGGAACCCCCCGTCTGTGTCAAAAACACCAGGACAGAAGGATAGCCGCCATCACCTGCGGTGGCTTCCAGGAAGTCGCCGAAAAGCTCGGTCTGGTTCACCGCTTGCGCGGTGCAATCCACTGGATTGCGCGGGGCGCAGAAGCTGATCAGGCCGCGCAGCTTATCCTGCGACGCCTGCGGCATTTCCGGCATAGGCAGGCCAACGGCTTCCGACGCATCGGAAATCAGTACACCGGCGCCGCCGCTGACTGTCAGCACGCCAAGGGCATTATTGGCCGGATAAATGCGCCGCGATGCCGCATAGGCGATATCGAGCATCTCTTCCGTAGTGCGCGCACGAAAAACACCAAATTCATCCAGTACGGCTTGTGTCACGGCATCATCGCCCGCGATGGAGGCAGTGTGGGATTTCGCCGCCGCACCACCCAAAGCGCTGGCGCCGACCTTCATCATGATCACGGGTTTGCGGTTGCGCCGCGCCAGATCAAGGGCGGCGACGAAACCGGTACTTTCACGAATACCCTCGGCAT
The DNA here is from genome assembly GCA_016869715.1 of Alphaproteobacteria bacterium. Lineage (GTDB taxonomy): Bacteria > Pseudomonadota > Alphaproteobacteria > Acetobacterales > Acetobacteraceae > Neoroseomonas. Next base: position 62,969 of record VGDM01000013.1, on the reverse strand, counting down.
AGGCACAAATCACTTCCACTTCCGGCGCCTGCGCCATCCAGCCAATCGCCTCACCCAAGGAGACATCAGCCTCATTGCCGGTGGTGATGCAAACCGTGGTGCCAAGGCCGCGCTGGCGTGCCACGGCGAAAACATGCGTACCATAGGCGCCAGATTGGGACGCGATGCCGATATTGCCGCGAATGGGCCAGCCCTGTTCGAAGGACAGGGAGAAGATCGGATAGAAACCGATTTCCGAGTTGAACAGGCCAAGGCAATTCGGCCCAAGCATGCGCATGCCGTGGCGGCGCGCGGCGGCGACCAGTCTATCCTGCATCGCGGCGCCAGCATCATCTACCTCAGCGAAGCCGGCGGTGAAGACAATGGCGGATTTGCAGCCGCGCGCGCCAAGATCATCCATGGCCTGGATCGCGGCTTCGCCCGGCACGGCGATGATCGCGGCATCCGGCACTTCGGGCAGGGCGGCGACGGAAGCGAAGGCTGGCAGGCCCTGCACGGTTTGGCGATTCGGATTGACGGGCAAAAGCCGCCCCTGGAAGCCCTGGCTCTGCATATAGGCAATGGGGCGCCCGCCAATCCGCATGGCGTCATCCGATGCGCCAATCACCGCGACAGAGCGGGGGCGAATCATCGCGTTTAGAGCATGTGTGCTTCGCATGCGCTCAACACCCAAGCTCTAGGTTTTGGTTTAGTCGCATTTTCCGAGGCGCCAAGCGTTTCCACTTGGCTTGAAAATGCTCCAGCGCCACAAAATCGGCTGTCGTTTTTCCGGCACTCAAGGGGCCGCCTTCGGCGGGCATCGCGTCTTCCTCCTGCAATTGGGTGCAGGGTGGCGCCGGCGCGCGCGGGCGGCAAGGGGTTGACTTATGTGAGCATGACCAGAAGCGCCCCCGCGATGCCACCCGCAAGCGAGATCGCGGCGAAGGGCAGGCCGAAACGCCCGCCGCCCAGGGTCACGGCATAGGCGGATTTGGCGCAGATACTCAGCGCAACCGCCGCAAGCACGGCCTCGGCAGCGAAGGCCAGTCTTATCGTCGCCGGCGCCAGCAACGGCAAGGAAAGCGCCACCGCATCCACATCCGCAAGGCCGGTCACGGTCGCGACCGCCAAAACGGCCTCGGGCCCCAGTTTTTCGCCGGCCATTTTGGAAATCAGCGCCACAGCCGCCAGCAACAGGGCAATTTTCAGCACGGCGGCGAGTTCAAAGGGATTGTCTGGCGCGCTGACCGCCGCCGCATCCGCCTCCGCGCGTCGCGCAAGGGTGAAGCCACCAAGCGCCATGATGATGGAGGCGAGGCCAAGCGGCGCAAGCAGGTATTCAGCCGCCGCAGGCGCGATAAAGGCCACAATGCCAATGGTGCGCAGGCAAGATACCGCGCCGGCCATCAACGCGCCCGCCGCCAGCGCCACAGCGGCGCCACCCGCGGCCACCGCGCGCGCATTGGCAAGCGTGGCCGCGGTGGAGGACACCAAGCCCCCTCGCCGCGCCGCTTAACAGCAAGCCCCGTTTCGGCCCCATCAGACGCACCGCAATGTAGTCAAGATAGGAAATCGCCGCGAGCAGAATGGCAAAGCGCCAAATCTTGCCGGGGTTCAACCCTCTCAGCAGGGCGATAGGCTCATCAAGGACCAGCGGCATGACCAGCTAGGTCATGGATAGTAGCACAAGGGCGGAGCGCAGCTCGGCCCAGGCAATGCGTGCCATCAGGCCATGCAGGCTTTCGCGCGTGGCCAGGATGGCGGTCATGGCGACCGCCGCCGCGCCAGCAACCGCCATATCGCCCAGCACGGCCACTGCCCCCAGGCTAGTAGGTTGCCAGGGCCGCAACCTGGCTAGTGGCGGAAACGCGGTTTTCGGCAGCGGCCTCCCGCAATGCGAAGGGCAATTGCGCGGCCAGAAGGGCGATAAGGCCAAAACCCAGTAGCAGCACGCCGCCGGGCTCGACCAATGCGGAAACCAGCACCGCCATGACGCCGTCGAAAAGCCCTGTCAGCGCAAAGGTGCGTACGCCGGCGGTGCGCCTGCCGGCGGCTTCCTGCCTTTCGCGCCAATGCCGTCCCGTGCCCACCAGCAAGCCAATGGCAAGCGCAGCGGCCAAGCGGTGGATCAGCTCCTCCGTGCCCATGGCGTCACAAGGCGCCAGCCATGACGCTATCGCAAGCGGCAAGCTTGCGCGCCAAAGGGCATCGCGGCCATATAAATGAGATGTCGCTTTCCTTCTCCCGCGCGGAATTGCAGCGCTATTCCCGCCATATCCTGCTTCGTGAAGTGGGCGCGCTTGGTCAGGCCAAGCTCCGCGCCGCGCGCGTGCTGATTGTGGGGGCGGGGGGCTTGGGCTCGCCGCTCGCGCTGTATCTCTCTGCGGCTGGCATCGGGACGCTCGGGCTGGTGGATCATGATGCCTTGGAGCTTTCCAATCTGCAGCGCCAGGTGGCGCATACCACCGCGCGGATTGGGGAGAACAAGGCGGCGAGCGCGGCAGAGGCTCTGCGCGGCCTGAACCCAGAAGTGGCGGTGGATATCCATGCGCGGCGGATGGATGCGGCGGCGGCGCGGGATTTGATCCCCCATTATGACGTGATCTGCGACGGGACGGATAATTTCGAGACGCGCTTTTTGTTGGGTGATGCCTGCCATTTGCTCGGCAAGTCCTTGGTGAGTGCGGCAGTACTGCGCTTCGAAGGTCAACTTTCCGTGTTTCATGGCCATGATGGCGCCAACCCCTGCCATCGCTGCCTGCATCCGGAACCGCCGCCGCCCGGCCTCGTGCCAAGTTGTTCTGAAGCGGGCGTCTTGGGTGCCGTCACGGGTGTGATGGGCACGCTGCAAGCGACCGAGGTGTTGAAGCTGATCCTTGGCATTGGTGATCCGCTGATCGGCAAGCTGTTGCTTTGGGATGCCCTGGATGCGCGGTTTCGCACCGTGCGGCTGAAGCGCGACCCGGCCTGTGCGCTCTGTGGGCCGGAAGCGATCATTCGTGACCTGTCCGCGCATGAGGGCGCGGCGGAACCGGTCTGCCGGGCATGAGTGAAAAGCGTCCTCCACTTGGGATTTTACTGCTGGATGGCGGGCATGAACGCGCCCATTACGCCCTGGTGATGGCGAGCGGCGCGGCAGCGCTTGGCCGCGATGTGGTGCTTTTCGCCACCAATGGTGGCTGCCGGCTGCTTTTGGCCGATTGCCCGCTGTTGCAGGATGCGCGTGAGGCGCATTTGGCCGCGTGCGGCGTCGCCGGGGTTGGCACCCTGCTTGCCGCCATCGCCGCCCTTGGCGTGCAGTGCATGGTCTGTGAGGCCGGGCTAAGGGCCGAGGATTTGGGCGCCGTGCCCCTTGCGCCCGGCGTTGAAAGGGCCGGGGCGGCGAGTTTTCTGGCGGCTGTTGGTTCCGGGCAGATCGTCAGCCTGTGACCTATGGGTGACGGTTTTGCGCGTAGTGCCTGAGCTTCGGGTGTGAAACCTCTGATTCAACATTCGATTCTGTTGGTGTTTTGCCTAAATCTTGTCATGATTGCCGTGGCAAATACCCCACATGCTGTGGGCTTCGGGTAACGCTTGACCTGCCTGTTCCAAATAGCTTAGGCGGAAATGTCGCGATCGTGTTTCTGGATGTATCAATGACTAGGGCGTGATCAGCGGGACGGCTTGGGCCGGGCCAATGCGGGGGTATTGGTGGAGTCCTTGGGGGGCCGTTTCGGGGCACTAATCCCCAGGCCTGATGGAGTTTCAGGGGATGCACGGGTTTCGACTGGGCTATGGCCGGTTTCTTGTTTTGGGGCTGCTGCTGGCGGTGCTTTCGGCTTGCGCAGATGGCACGGGGCGCCACGCCAATGGGCCCTTCTACAACCGTCCTGACAGCACTTCACCGCCCGGACCGCCTGGCGATCCCTGGGGTCCCTGGATCCGCGATGCATCCCGCCGGTTTGATGTGCCTGATCTTTGGATCCGCGAAGTCATGCGCCAGGAAAGCGGTGGCAGGCCAGGTGCAACGTCTCGCGTGGGTGCCATGGGGCTGATGCAGGTGATGCCCGGCACCTACCGGGAATTGGCGCAGCGCTACAATTTGGGGCCGGACCCCTATCACCCTTACGATAATTTGCAGGCCGGCGCGGCCTATATCCGAGAGATGTATCAGCTTTACGGATCGCCCGCCTTCCTGGCGGCCTATAATGCCGGGCCACGGCGCCTGGAGGATTATCTATGGGGCGGGCGCGGCCTGCCCGATGAAACCCGCAATTACGTGGCGCGGGTCGGGCCACGCATTGCAAGCACGGCACCAACGCGCCGCGCCCCAGCCGAGGTTTATGCGGCGGCCGATATCGGCACGAGCATCCCGCGCGGGCCGCGCCGGATGGATGGCGGCACCATGCTAGCGTTGAACCAACAGCGCAGCCCAGCACCGACGATGCAGGTGGCCCAGGCCGCTGCCCCTGCCCCGGCTGCGCCGGCGGGTACGCAGGTGGCGAGCCTTGGCAATGTCGTGCGCATGGACCCTATCCCTGATGGCAGCACCTTCACCCCGGCGGAGCGCCGGCGTGCAGGGTTGGATACAGGCAGTTCAGCGCTGGCTTCCGCTTCTCTGGCGCCACCGGCGCCGCGTCAGGCACCGGCGGCTGCGCCTACGCGCGGGCTTGGTCTGATCAGGTCCGCCCAGGCAGCGCCGGCAACCGCCCTTGGTCGCGCCGGTTCGGTGCCGCCGCCAAGCGGGGGCGGGAATGGTTGGTCAGTGAGCCTGGGGCGTTTTGCCTCAGAAAACCTGGCGCGCAGTGCGGCTTCATCGGCGCGCTCCTCGGCGGGCGGTGGCGGTCAGGCTGAGGTGGTGCGCGTCGCGCAGGGCAATAATGCAGCTTTCACCGCAAGGGTGAAGTGGCTGACGCGCGCGCAGGCGGAGCAGGCGTGCCAAAGGGCGCGCTCGGCGGGGAGTTGCACGCTGATCGCGCCTGGAGCGTGAGGGCGCAGGGTCCCGGCGGCGACGCTTGACGCGCCCTGCCGCCTCGTAAAGCATGGCGGTTGCCCCTGACCGGGAATTGCGATGCCGCAGCTTGCACAATGGGCCGCGACCAGCCCTGATAAACCTGCCGCAATTTTTCCGGATAGTGGTGCGGTGCTCAGCTTTCGTGATCTTGATGCGCGCGCCAATCAGATGGCGCGTGGGCTTTCGGCGCTTGGTCTGGCACCGGGCCAGGCGATTGCCTTGCTCTTGGAAAATGCCCCCGAATTCCTGGTCCTAACCTATGGTGCCAAGCGTGCCGGGTTGATGGTGACGCCGCTTTCCATTCATTTGCGCCCGAATGAGGTTTTGCATGTGCTCCGCGATTCCGGCGCAGTGGCGTTGGTGGCGGATGCGTCGCTCGCCGCGCTGGTCGCCAGGCTGGATCTTGCCGGCGTCGGGCATCGCTTTGCCGCGGGCGGCGCATTGCCAGGCTTCGTGCCGCTGGAAGCGCTGATGGCTGGCCACTCCACCACCTGGCCCGCAGGCGAAGTGCCGATCGGGCGAGATTTTCTCTATTCCTCCGGCACCACAGGCCTGCCGAAGGGCATTCGCCGGCCGCTGATTGCCTTTGCGGATCGTCTTGCGCCAGAATTCGACATGAGCTGGCAGCAGCTTTACGGCTTTGATGAAACGACCATTTATCTCTCGCCCGCGCCGCTTTATCACGCAGCCCCTAATCGTTACGTTCAGCGCACGATCAATTTGGGCGGTACGGCGATTATCTTGCGCAAATTCGATGCGGCGCGCAGCCTCGCGGTGATGGCCGATTACGGCGTGACGCATAGCCAATGGGTGCCAACCATGTTTGTGCGCCTGCTGGCCCTGCCGCAAGAAATGCGCGATGCGCATAATTTGTCGCGCCATCGTTGTGCCATCCATGCCGCCGCACCCTGCGCGGTGCCCGTGAAGCAGGCCATGCTGGCTTGGTGGGGGCCGATCATTTGGGAGTATTACGCCGGCAGCGAAGGGATCGGCACTTGTGTGATTGATAGCGCAAGCTGGAAGCGCAAGCCGGGCAGTGTTGGCCGCCCAGTCTATGGCCGCGTGCATATTCTGGATGATGCCAGCGCAGCGCTGCCGCCGCATTCGATTGGGCGCATCTGGTTTGAAGGCGGTGCGCGCTTTGCCTATCACAATGATCCGGTGAAAACGGCCGAAGCCTACAATGCGCGCGGCTGGGCCACGCTGCATGATCTTGGCTGGTTGGATGAGGAGGGTTTTCTCTTCCTGTCTGATCGGCGGGCCGATTTGATTCTCTCGGGCGGCGTGAATGTCTATCCCGCCGAAATCGAGGCCGTGCTGATGACCCATCCGCGCGTCATTGAGGCGGCGGTGATTGGCGTGAAGGATCCCGAATTTGGCGAAAGACCGCGCGCCCTGGTGGTGGCGCGTGACGGGGGTGGCGATGGCGCCCTGGCCGAGGAATTGCTGGCCCTTTGCCGCGCTGAATTGGCCGGGCCGAAGCAGCCCCGCGCGGTTGAGTTTGTCGCGGAATTGCCGCGCAGTGAGGCGGGCAAATTACTTCGGCGGGTCTTGAAGGAACGCTACCTGTAATTTGGTATTGCGCCACGAAACGCCCCCGGCGGGCCTATCCACCGCGCAAGCCAAGCCGGGTCACGCGCGCTTCTTCCTCATCAATCGTACGCTTGATGAAGGCGGCATAATCCGTAGGGTTCAGATATTCGACCGGCATATCCAAGCGGTCGAGTGTTGCAAGATGCGATGGATCATTCAGCGCTGTGCGGAAACCCTGATGCAGTTTTTCGACAATATCCGGGTCCATCCCGGCCGGCCCGACCAGCCCATAGGGTGAGGTGATCACCATATCCTGATAGCCAAGATCAAGCAGCGTCGGCACATCGGGCAGCTTCTTGCTGCGCTGCCGTGTCCAGACATTAAGCGCGCGAAGCCGCCCTTCTGCAATCATCGGCAGCGTGCCGGAGCCAGCCGAGCAGGCTTCGATATGTCCACCGAGCAGGCTTGGTATGGCGTCGCCTTCACCGCGGTAGGGCACATGCACAATGTCCAGCTTCTCACGCGTGGCGAGATCAATATTCGCGAGATGCGGCGTACCATTCGCGCCCGTATTGCCGACGCGTATTTCGCCCGGACGGCGGCGCGCATCCGCCAACAGATCAGCCCAACGCTGATAAGGGCCATCGCCACGCACGCACATGATGAACAGATAACCGGTCAGATGCATGATCGCGGTGAAATCGGTGCGCGGATTAAAGGGCATGCGTTGCATAAAAGGCAGCCGCATGGCTGGGAGCGGGAATTGCGCGATGGTATAGCCATCGGGCCGTGCGCGGGCGACGCCAGCGGCGGAAAGAGTTGCGCCTGCGCCAGGGCGATTTTCCGTCAGCACCTGCACGCCAAAGGCGCGGGATGCGGCTTCGGCAAAGGCGCGCATTTGCACATCGGTGGCCCCCCCTGGCGGGAAGGGCACCAGCAGCGTGATGGGGCGCGATGGAAAGCTTTGCGCCGCCGCAAGCTTTGGCGCGATGGCGGGGGCCGCGAGGACCGATAGAAGGATTTGTCGGCGATTCATGTTGTTTGCTCCCGTTCCTCGTTGTTTTGTTCGATTTGTCTTGTTCGACAGTTTTCAAAGCGTGCGGGCGATGATTTCCCGCATCACTTCAGAAGAACCACCATAGATGCGCCCAACCCGCGCATCCGCCCAGGCACGGCCAATATCATATTCGGCCATATAGCCATAGCCGCCATGCATTTGCAGAAAATCATCCAGCAGGCGGTTCTGCATTTCGGTGCCGAGCAGCTTGGCCGCGGCAGCGTCTTCGGCAGTAAGCTCGCCCTTCATATGGCGCGCGATGCAATCATCCAAATAGATGCGGAACATGCCAATCTCGGCCTTAGCTTGCGCGAGCTTGAAGCGATGTACCTGGAAATCGAAGACCTTTTGCCCGAAGATCTGGCGCTGCTTCGTATAGGCGATGGTCTGGTGCAGCATGGCTTCCATGCTCGTACCGCAACGGATGGCGATGATCAGGCGTTCCTGCGGCAATTGATGCATCAATTGGCGGAAGCCGGCATTTTCCTCGCCCAAAAGATGGCTGATCGGCACGCGCACATCCTGAAAGAAAAGCTCACTTGTGTCCTGCGCATGCAGGCCGATTTTCTCAAGATTGCGGCCTTTGGTGAAGCCGGGCGTGTTTTCCTCTACACAAATCAGCGAAAGCCCGCGGCTGCCGCCCTGCGGGTCCGTGCGGCAAACCACGATCACCAGGCCGGCATTCTGGCCGTTGGAAATGAAAGTCTTGGCGCCATTGATCACCCAATGATCACCATCACGCGTGGCCGAGGTGCGGATCGCCTTCAAATCACTGCCCATGCCAGGCTCAGTCATAGCGATGGCGCCGATCACCTCACCCGCCGCCATTTTGGGTAGCCAGGCGCGTTGTTGTTCGGCGCGCGCATAGGCGAGGATATAGGGCACAACAATGTCGGAATGGAGTTGAAAGGCAACGCCCGAGGCATTCACGCGGGCCAATTCCTCGATCACCACGGCGGCATGGCAAAAATCCCCGCCGCAACCGCCAAATTCGTCGGGCAGCATGGTGCAGAGAAAACCTTGCGCGCCGGCCTTATGCCATAGATCGCGCGGGACTTGGCCTGCGCGTTCCCAATCGCGATGGAAGGGTACCACTTCCCTTTCGATGAAGCGGCGCAATTGGTTGCGGAATAATTCATGCTCGGCGGAGAAAATCCGCCGGTGCTTCAGTCCTTGCGCGGCGTTATCCATGGCGCGTTTTCCTTGTTCTTCTGTCGTCAGGATGCCTTGATTAGCTGTTCAATTTCAACAGCAGAAAAGCCAAAGTCGCGCAAAATCGCAGCACTATCTTCGCCGCGCAGCGGTGGGGCGGCACTGGGCTTGGCTTGGCTACGCGAAAAGCGCGGTGCCGGGGTGGGTTCTGCTGCGCCATCCTGCAAGCGGAAATTGCCGCGCGCCTGATTATGCGGGTGATGCGGCGCTTCATCCATGGACAGCACCGGTACGACGCAGCCATCACTCTCGGCAAAAATCTCGGCCCAGGCATCGCGGGTTTTGGTGCGAAACACAGCAGCCAGCTTCGCCTTATGTGCGGGCCAACGGGCTGGGTTCATGCGGTCCTGGAATTCGCTTGCGTCCAGGCCGAGGCGCGCGAGCATTTCCGCAAAGAATTGCGGTTCAATCGGCCCCACCGCGACAAAGCCGCCACAGGCGCAGGCATAGGTATCATAGAAAGATGCGCTGCCATCGAGAAGATTGCCGCCCCGCCCGCCATGCCAACGCCCACGCGCCTTCATGCCATAAAGCGGCGCCATCAACAGCGCGGCACCATCCACCATGGCGGCATCCACCACCTGACCCTGACCACTTTTCGCGCGTTCCAGCAGCGCGGCGAGAATGCCAAGCGCAAGCAACATGCCGCCGCCGCCATAATCGCCGATCAGATTGAGCGGCGGGGCGGGCGGTGCATCCGGCCTTCCCATGGCGTGCAGCGCGCCCGTGAGCGCGATGTAATTGATGTCATGCCCGGCGCGCAGGGCCATAGGCCCACCCTGCCCCCAGCCGGTCATGCGGCCATAGATCAGCTTTGCATGGCGTGCGCAGATTTCATCGGGGCCGAGGCCGAGGCGCTCCATCACGCCTGGGCGAAAACCTTCGATCAGCACATCTAATTCCGTGATCATGCGATGCAGTGCAGCAATGGCGGCCGGGTTCTTGAGATCAAGCACGAGGGAGCGCCGCCCGCGGCTAACAATATCGCGCCGATCACCATCGTGGCCATTCGGGCGGTCGATGCGAATGATCTCAGCGCCCATATCCGCGAGCAGCATGCCGCAGAAAGGGCCGGGGCCAATGCCGGCGAATTCTAAAACCTTAATGCCCTGCAATGGTCCCATCACTCATGCCTCCCGTTATTGTCTTGTTGGATGATGTTCAGTCTGGTGATTGATCCTGGTGAATGGCTTCCGCTTGTCCGGTGTGGGCATGGACCAGCGCCGCAAGGCGCAAGGCGCTTGCCAGTGGCAGGCCCTGCGCGGCGCGGTTTGTATCCACTTCCGCCACCAATGCAGCAAGGCTTTGGCCGCGCTGCGCTGCCGCAGCTTCCAATACCGCCCAGAATTCCGCTTCCAAGGCAATGGAAGTCGCATGCCCTGCCAGGCGAAAGGAGCGCTTGATCAAATGATTTTTCATCTCATGCGCGGCCTGTGCGGAAACCCTGCGCTAACCCAAATAGCTCGCGATCTCGATCAAGTTCCCATCGGGATCGCGACAGTAAACCGACATGATCGGCCCAAGCGCGCCGGCCTTCGCGACTGGCCCCACTTCCACCGCAACGCCACAGGCGCGCAGATATTCCGCCACCTGATCCGATTTCATTGTCACCACGAAGCAAAGATCATCCGTCCCCGGCACGCCGCCGGCCGCGCCCGTGAACCATTCTTCCTGCGTAGCACTTGCCGGGCGCAGATTGATCTTCTGCCCACCGAAGCGGAGTGACGAGCGGCGATGCGGGCCGAATTCCTCCCGCTCCATCCCCAGCACACGCTGATACCAGGAGGCGGAGATTTCCACATCGCGGCAGGTAATGACCAGATGATCCAAGCGATCCACGGCGAAACGCATGATGCTTAGCCTTTTTTCGGCAAACGCGCGGTGACCTCGATTTCAATGCGCATGATATCGGTTTGGAGCCCGGCATGGATCAGCGTGGAAGCCGGGCGTGCCTTGCCAAAAAGCTTGCGGAAGATGGGCAAGCAGGGCTCCCAATCTTCCCGCCGCGGTACAATAGTCAGCACGCGCACCACATCATCCAAGGTGCAGCCGGCTTCGGCCAAGGCGCGGCTGATATTGGCGAAGCATTGTTCGGCCTGCGCCACCACATCGGGGGCGATGGTCATGGTGGCGTAATCATAGCCGGTGGTGCCGGATACCCAAACATAATCGCCATCCACCACCGCGCGGGAATAGCCACTCTCCGCTTCGAATTTGGAACCGGAGGAGATCAAACGGCGTTCATTCATGGCTTGCTGTCCCTGTCATGCGGTGTTTGGCCCGCCGCATTTCTCCAGGCGGAATTTGCGTTCGGTGGAGGCTGGAAATTTTGCGAGCTTATCTGCCGGGCGGATCGGGCGGCGCAGCAATTCCCTGCCGCAATTCGGGCAAAGCCCGCTCGTCGATTTGGTGCGCGCGCAATCCACACACCAGGCGCATTCAAAGGAACAGATCAGCGCATCGCGGCTTTCCGGTGGCAGATCGTGCCCGCAGCATTCGCAATTGGGTCTCAGTTCCAGCATGGGTCTTGTCCTTTCACGGCGCGACGACGATACGCGCGACAAGCCGCCGCACGATTGGCAGCACCACCAGCACGGTAGGGAAGGCAATGACCCAGGAAGAAAGCCACGCAATCGGCCAACCCGCCAGAAACTTGGCCCCCGGCCCCAAAGCCAGCAGTGTTGAGATGCCGGAGATGATGATGGTCATGATCCCGGATAGGATGAAGCCCGTCACCGGCAGCGTGAAGCGCGGGGGCAGGCGACGATCCTCTGTGGCGCTCACTCCAGACCCTCATAGAAATCATTGCCCTTGTCATCCATGACGATAAAGGCCGGGAAATCCTCAACCTCAATCCGCCAAACCGCTTCCATGCCGAGTTCCGGGTATTCCAGCACCTCAACCTTCTTGATGCAGTCCTGTGCCAAGCGCGCGGCGGGGCCGCCGACGGAGCCCAGATAGAAGCCGCCATATTTCTCGCAGGCATTCAACACGGCCTTGGAACGATTACCCTTGGCCAGCATCACCATGGAACCACCAGCGCTTTGAAAGGCTTCCACATAGGAATCCATCCGCCCCGCCGTTGTGGGGCCGAAGGAACCGGTCGCCATACCGGTCGGCGTCTTGGCGGGCCCCGCGTAATAGACCGGATGGTCCTTCATATATTGCGGCAGACCCTGCCCGGCATCCAGCCGTTCCTGTAATTTCGCATGCGCAATGTCACGCGACACCACCATGGTGCCGGTCAGGCTAACGCGCGTTTTCACCGGGTATTTGGAAAGGGTCGCGCGAATATCGCTCATGGGGCGGGACAGGTCTATCTTCACCACTTCCCCATTCAGGATATCGGCGGTTGCTTCCGGCAGATACTTCGCCGGATCATGTTCCAGATCCTCCACGAAAACACCCTCAGGCGTGATCTTCGCCTTGATCTGCCGATCCGCCGAACAGGAAACGCCAATGCCAATCGGTAGGCTCGCGCCATGTCGCGCAAGCCGCACCACGCGCACATCATGGCAGAAATACTTGCCGCCGAATTGTGCGCCAATGCCAAGGTTTTGCGTGAGCTTATGCACCTCCGCTTCCAGCGCCGTATCGCGGAAGGCATGACCGGAAAGATCACCCGATGTCGGCAGCGCATCCAGCCATTTCGTACTGGCAAGCTTCACGGTTTTCAGCGTCGCTTCCGCGCTGGTGCCACCAATAACAATTGCGAGATGATAGGGCGGGCAGGCGCTGGTGCCGAGGGTCTTGATCTTTTCTTCCAAAAACGCGAGCAACTTCGGCTTGTTCAGCACAGCGCGCGTTTGCTGAAACAGAAAGGTCTTGTTGGCGGAACCGCCGCCCTTCAGCACGAACATCAGATGCATTTCATCGGCGTGGTAATCACCGGGCTGTGCCATGATGGAAAACTCAACGGGCAGATTATTGCCGGTATTCTTTTCCTCATACATTGTGATCGGCGCCATTTGCGAATAGCGCAGATTGGTTTCCGTATAGGTACGATGCACGCCGTAGGACAGCGCCTCTTCCTCATCGCCTTCCACCCAAACGCGCTGGCCCTTCTTGCCGAAGACAATTGCGGTGCCGGTATCCTGGCACATGGGCAAAACACCGCCGGCGGCGATATTGGCGTTTTTCAGCAGATCGAGTGCGACGAAGCGATCATTCGCACTCGCTTCCGCGTCCTGCAAAATCTTCGCAAGCTGCGCCAGATGCGCCGGGCGCAACAGATGGGACACATCCTTGCAGGCTTGGAAGGCGAGGGCTTCCAGCGCGGCAGGCTTTACCTTCAGCACGGTCTTGCCATCCACCTGGATAGTGGAAACGCCATCAATCGGCAGCTCGCGCCAGGGCGTGGTATCGGCGCCGAGCGGGAACATGGGTGAATAGCGGAAATTTTCCGGGCGCGCCGGGGCGGCGGCATCAAGCGGCGGTGTCATGGGCATTCTCCAACCATCAACCTATTCGCGGCTCCTTGGCCGCGTTCTTCGAGCAGTCTTTTACCAGCAGCGGCGGAAAACCGACAAACCCTCAATCCCGCCCATCGCGCCAGCGATTCTGCGCCATGGTCCAGGCAATGCCGAAGGCGCGGAATTCATGGCCCGCAATGCGGCGGAGCTTTTTCTCGACCGGCGCCGCAATATCGGCCAAGGCCGTGCCATTGCTCGCCTTGGCCAATTCGCGCCCGAGCGCGGTCGCCAAAGCCACGCCGCGGCCATTGCAGCCGGTCCAGGTCAGCACACCCGGCGCCAATTCATAGACATGCGGCATCTTGTCATCAGTGGCGGCGACATAGCCCCACCAGATGTAATCGAATTGCACATCGCCAATTTGCGGAAAAACGCGCTTGACCCGCTCCGTGATTCGCGCACGAATGCGCCCTTCCCAGCCAAAGGGCACGATCAAGCCGCCACCCGTTACCAGCCTTCCATTCGCATCGAAGCGATAGAAGTAAAGATCGCCCTGCGTGTCCGATAGCGCATGCCCCTGCGGCAGGATGGATTTGCGCACATTATCGGACAGTACCGATGTACCCATCTGATATGACCGCACGGGCACAATGCTTTGTTTTAGTCCCGGCCAGAAATCCCCGGTATAGGCATGGGTTGCGATAATCACGCGTTCCGCATGCAACACGCCGCGCGGTGTTTCCACCGCCCAGCCGCCCGGCACCTGCCTGATGGCGCGCACCGGGCCACCGGTATGCACCACGGCCCCCGCGCGCATCGCCGCCGCCGCCAGGCCGCGCGCATAGCCCAGCGGATTGATCCGCCCGCCGGTCTTATTCTCCCACCCGCCATACCAGTAATCCGTGCCGGACAGGGAGGCCATTTCCGCCCGATCCACCATGCGCACGGGGGCGCCTCGGCGGCCCCATTGCTCGACGCGCGATGCGGCGAGCTTCATGCGTGAAGGCCGATGCGCCGGCTGAATCCAGCCATTCTGCACTGCCTCGGCTGGGATATCGTGCTTGCGGATCAGGTCAAACACCAAGGATGCGCTATCGCGGATCAGCCCGACCAATGCCTCGCCCTTGTCGCGCCCGCCATTTTCACGCGCGACACTGGCAACAATCGCATCGGGATCAAGGCGTGAGAGGTTTGGGATCACCTGGCCGTTATTGCGCCCGGAAGCACCCCAGCCGATCTCTGCGCCCTCCAGCACTGTCACCGGCACGCCGGCTTCGGCCAAATGCAGCGCCGCCGATAGCCCGGTGAAGCCAGCGCCCACCACCGCAACCCCGGTGCGCGCCTCGCCCAGCAGCGGTTCCGTCGCCGGTGGCGCGGGCGCGGTGGCGGCCCAAAGGCTGGAGGGCATTGGTGTATTCATGCGCTTTTCCTTCCGGTGAACAGCACCGCGGAGAGCATCCCGGCAACGGCCAAGCCTGCCCCCAGAATTTGCAGCAGGGAAAGCGGTTCGCGCAACCAAAGCCCCGCCAGTAGCAGCGCGACCACGGGGACCATGACGGAAAGCGTGGCAGCGCGCGTCGCGCCCAGCAGTTCCACCGCGCGGGCGAAGAAGAACATCGCCACACAGCCAAGCACCAGGCCCTGAGCGATCAAGTGAAACAGCACCAAGCCCGCCGGCATGGCAAAGACCTCGGCCGCGCGCAGCGGCAGCCAAAAGGGCAGGATCGCCAAGCCCGAGACAATGGTGATGGCAGCGGTGGCGGGAATCGCCGGCACCTGCCAGCGGCGCAGCAGTAGCGTGAACACCGCCCAGGTGGCGCCGGATGCCATCAGCAGCAAATCGCCGCGCCAGGCGCCGGGGTTATCCCCCATCACGCCATCCCAGCCGATCATGAGCACCCCCATCACCATGATACTGAGCGCGAGCGCCCGCCCGCGTGTCGGCCATTCCTTGAGCAGCGGTATGGCAAGCAAGGCGCCGACAATGGGGGAGGTCATGGGCGCAATCGTCCCGCCATGCGATGCCGGCGCATAAACCAGCGCCACCAGGAACAACAGCAGATTGGGCGCGCCGCCAAACAGCGCGAGCAACAGAATGCGCTTGAGTCCAAGCCGCAGTAGCGTGGCCCGCGCCGCCCAGGCGAAGGGCATCAGCGCCATCATACCAACGCCGTAGCGGAATGCGGCCAGGTCAAAACTGCCGAAGCTGCCATCCGCCAAAACGGGGCGCGCCACCACCGCATGGCCGCCCCAGATCAGGGCAGAGGCCATGCCAAAGGCGAGCCCCAGGATGAGTTTCGGGATCATCGCCCCCCTTTGCACCCAACCAAGCCTAAACGATAGGCGAAAAGGCAACGCGCTTCCCTGAATCTGCGGTCAGGTTTACAGCAGGTGCAACCGCACGAAAGGCTTTCGCATGTTCTACGAACCGCATCTGGGCCACGGCCTGCCGCATGACCCCTTCAAGGCCATTATCGCGCCGCGCCCAATCGGCTGGATTTCGAGCCTTGATACGCAAGGCAGGCCCAATCTGGCGCCCTATAGTTTTTTCAACGCCGTGCATTCCAGCCCGCCCATGCTGGCTTTCACTAGCGAAAGCATGAAGCACAGCGCGGCGAATGCGATTGCAACCGGGGAATTCGTCTTCAACCTCTGCACGCGGGCCTTGTTTGATGCGATGAACATTTCCTCAGACACTTTGCCCGAATGTGTCAGTGAATTTGAAGCCGCCGGGCTTGCCACTGCGCCCTGCCGCATTGTGAAGGCACCGCGCGTGGCCGCTGCGCCAGCCGCCTTGGAATGCAAGGTGACGCATTCCATGCAATTGCAGGATTTGAATGGCGCGCCGCTGAAGGGCTGGATCATCATCGGCCAGGTGGTCGGCGTGCATATAGATGAGGCCTATATTACCAATGGCCGGTTTGACACGGCCAAGGCGCAGCCGCTCGCGCGCTGCGGGTATCGCGATTACGCGGCGGTGACGGAAATGTTCGAAGCGCTGCGCCCAACCGATGGCGGCGGTTATGCGCCGGGGCAGCGGGATAAGTAGCTCAAGTCAGAAATGGCTCCAGCCGCCTTGCGGTAGCGTGATGGCGGCACCGGAGGCATCACGCACCACAACCCCATCACCCGCAACAAAGCGCCCAAGCCGCGCCACAGGCACGCCGGCCTTGATGCAGGCGGCCTGCACGGCTTTCGCATCTTCCGGCGCGGCGGCAAAGAGTAATTCGTAATCGTCGCCGCCCGTCAGCAATAGCGGCAGCAGCGCGGCATCACGCGCCAAGGCAGCACTGGCAGAAGCAGAAAGCGGCAGCGCAGCGGCGGCGATTTCTGCCCCGCATCCCGCGGCGCGGCAGAGATGCCCCAAATCCTGCACCAACCCATCCGAGACATCCATCGCCGCCCGCGCCGCGCCGTGCAAAGCCTGCCCCAAGGCCAAACGCGGTTCCGGCAAGCGGTAGCGCCGCGCCAAATGCCCTTCCGCATCTGTGGCCAACTTGCCCTGCAAAACCCGCAACCCCAGCGCGGCATCGCCAATACTGCCGGAAACCCAAATCTCATCACCAATGCGCGCACCGCGCCGATACAAAGCCTGCCCCGGCGGCACAACCCCGATAATGGTCAGCGAAAAACAGGCCGGGCCGGGTGTGGCCACCGTATCACCGCCCAAGACCGCCAAGCCAAAACGCTGCTGATCATCGGCCAGGCCCGCGACGAAATCCGCAATCCAGGAAGCTGCCGTGCCGCGCGTAAACGCCGTGGTCATCAGATAGCCGAGTGGCGCCGCCCCCATCGCTGCAAGATCGGACAGATTCACTCGCAGTAATTTGCGCGCAATCATGCCGGGGGGATCATCGGGCAGGAAATGCACGCCTTCCACCAGCGCATCAGCGGCCAGCACCAATTGCTGTCCGGCGGGCGGCGTCAGCAACGCAGCATCGTCACTCAGATCCAGCGCGCCATCACCCGCCAGCGGGCGGAAATGCCGCGCGATCAAGGCGAATTCGCGGGGCAGGCCCATGGCGCGCTTCAAGCGCCCGATGCGAAATCCGCCGGGCGCAGCCGATGCGCCAGCGTATCCAGCACGCCATTGGCGAAGCGCGTTGCTTCCTCATCCAGAAAACCCGCCGCGATATCCAGATATTCGTTGATCACCACACGTGCCGGCGGTTCATGCGCCTGCATCAGCTCGCCCGTCGCGGCGCGCAGCAAGGCACGTAATACGGGGTCAAGCCGGTCCAAGGTCCAGCCCTTTTGCAGACAATCCCTGATCGCGGCATCAGCGGCTTCGGCGTTATCCGCCACCTGCTTTAAGATCGCCTGGAACAGCGGAATATGCGCTTCCGGCACGCCGCCTTCTTCGAATTCAATCGGGCCAGCCGGCGCGCCAATACGGTGGCGAATGAACTGATCCGCGACTGTTTCCACTGTTTCGCCGGTATGCTCGCTCTGGAACAGCGCCTGCACCGCAGCAACGCGGGCGCCGGTACGTGGGCGCGCAGGCGCGCACCTTCCGGCCTTCATGCAAGCCCCCAGCCCCGCGCCAGGGCGATTTGCGCGACAAGCGCATGCGCCGCTTCAATGCCCTTATTCATGCGATCAGCGCGCGACCGCGCCTCTGCCTGCGCCAGGCTATCCACCGTCAGCAAGCCAAAGCCAATCGGCGCGCCATTTTCCACCGTCAGATCCATCACGCCCTTGCAAACCGCGTCGCAGATGAAGCTGTAGTGATCCGTCTCACCCTTCACCACGCAGCCGAGTAGCAAATAACCATCCCAGCGGCGCCTGGCCTTCATCGCCATGCGAAGTGCAGCCGGCAATTCAAACCCGCCCGCGACATCCACGGTCTCAACCTCGGCCTGCAAATCCTGAAACACTGCCATGGCCCCCAGCCGCATGCCTTCGACAACCTTGCGGTAGTAGGGCGCCTGAATCACCAGAATGCGCGGCGCGTCACCGGCAAGATATGCGCGGCCCCGGGCAGGCGAATCAACTGTGCTCATGGCGTTTTCTCCGATGGTATGGGACGAGTTTCCAGCACTTGCAGCCCGTAACCTTCCAGCCCAATCAGCGGGCGCGGATTATTGGAAAGCCGAATGATGCGTTTGACGCCCAGATCATTCAGGATTTGCGCGCCAATGCCGTAGTCGCGAATCTCTGGTGCGATCGCATTCGTGGCGCCACGCTTCAGGCGAATGGAAAGCGCATCGGGGCGCGGATCGCGCAGCAGCACCACCACACCGCGCCCCGCCGCATCAATCATGCGCATCGCCGCATGCAAATCGCCAAGCCCGCGGCCCGAGACAATTTCCCGAAACAGCGACGCCGCATGCATGCGCACCAGTACGGGCGCATCGCCACTGACATCACCCTTCACCAGCGCCAGATGTTCTCCGGGTGCCACCGTGCTTTCATAAACAACGGCGCGCCAAGTGCCGCCGATGGCCTGTTCAACCTCACCTTCCTCAACGCGGCGCACCAGCTTTTCCGTCCGGCGCCGATGCGCGATCAGATCGGCGATGGTGCCAAGCTTCAGCCCATGCTGCTGCGCAAAGGCCACCAGATCAGGCATGCGCGCCATGCTGCCATCATCATTCATAATCTCGCAGATCACGCCGGAGGGATTGAGCCCCGCAAGCCGCGCGAAATCCACTGCCGCTTCGGTATGGCCCGCGCGCACCAGCGTGCCACCTTCGCGCGCCACCAACGGAAAGACATGGCCGGGGGTCACAATATGCTCGCGCCCCAATTCAGGATTGATCGCAACTGCAACCGTGCGCGCGCGATCCGCGGCTGAAATCCCCGTTGTCACGCCATCACGCGCTTCGATGGAAACGGTGAAGGCGGTTTGGTGGCGCGTGCCATTGGATTGCGCCATCAGCGGCAGGCCCAGCTGATCCACCCGTGCGCGCGTCATGGAAAGGCAGATCAGGCCGCGCGCATGACGCGCCATGAAATTGATTGCATCCGGCGTCGCGAATTGCGCGGGGATGACCAGATCGCCCTCATTCTCGCGATCCTCATCATCCACCAGGATGAACATGCGCCCCCGGCGCGCTTCTTCCAGTAATTCTCCAGTCGGCGAAAGAAATTCCGCCAAGGATGTACGAAAGGCGGTCTTGCTTGAATGGGAAGTCATGCCCTGAACTCCATCATGCGGGCGACGTAACGGGCCAGCGTGTCTATTTCGATATTGACGAGATCACGAGGCTGGAGCGTGCCAAAGCTTGTCATCGCGGCTGTATGGCGGATGATGTTGACGCCAAAGGTCGCGCCGTCAACCTCATTCACTGTCAGCGAAACACCATCAAGGGCAACCGAACCTTTCGGCGCGATGAATGGCGCCAGTGCCTTCGGCGCACGAAAGCGCCAGCGGACCGAGGCATTTTCCGGCGTCGCGGAGATCACCTCTGCTACGCCATCCACATGGCCGGACACCAGATGCCCGCCCAGTTCATCGCCTAGGCGCAGCGCGCGTTCCAGATTGACCTTCTGCCCCGCCTTCCAACCGCCAAGGGTGGTTTTTGCGACGGTCTCAGCCGAGGCATCCACGCTGAAGGAATCCGCCGACAACTGCACCACAGTGAGGCACACGCCCGAACAGCAAATGGAAGCACCAAGCACAGCCGGTGTTAGTTGCAGCAGAAAATCCGGCGTCACGCCCATCACCAGGCGCAAATCATGCCCGCCGCCAATCGGCTGCACCTCTCTGACCGTGCCAAGGGCGGTGACGATACCGGTGAACATGGCGCTAATCCTCAATTTGTTCGAATTCAGAGAGCATATCATCGCCCAGCACTCTTTGCGCCATGCGACGAAACCGAGGCATGGCGCTGAGCGCGGCAAGACGCAAGCCCTGAAGCGCCGGATGCCCATCGCCGCCCATCACGGCGGGGGCGTGGAACCAAACCAGCCGATCCACCAGGCCCTGGCGGAGCAGCGCCGCCGCCAGCCCCGCGCCGCCTTCGGCCAGCACGCGCGTCACGCCGCGCCGGCCGAGGGCACGGAGCAGGGAAGGCAGATCAAGCCCGCCCCCCGCATGGGCCGGCACCGTCACAATATCCGCCCCGGCGGCCATGAAAGGCGCCTGCGCTGCCGGCGCATGGCCGGGCGCGGTGATGATCAGTACTGGCGCCACCTGCGCGCCCTGCACCAGCCGGGCAGCGGGCGGTGTGCGCAGCCGGGCATCCGCCACCACGCGGAGCATCGGCACACGCTCCATGCCCGGGATGCGGCAGGTCAGGTCCGGATCATCGGCCAGCACCGTGCCGGAACCAACCAGGATCGCATCATGCCGCGCGCGCAGCGCATGCACTTCGCGCCGCGCCGCTTTCCCCGTGATCCAGCGGCTTTCGCCCGTAGCGGTGGCGATACGGCCATCAAGGGTGGAAGCCAGCTTCAGCGTCACTAACGGCATGCCCGCCTGGATGCGGCGAAAAAACCCGGCATTGAGCGCGCGGGCTTCGGCTTCCAACAGGCCCTCTTCCACGGTAATGCCCGCACCGCGCAGCATGGCCAGCCCACGGCCATTCACGCGCGGGTCGGGATCACGCATCGCCATCACCACGCGGGTGATTCCGGCCTCTGCCAGGGCTTCACAACAGGGGGGCGTACGACCGTGATGGGAACAGGGTTCCAGCGTCACGTAAGTGGTGGCACCGCGCGCTGCATCACCAGCGCGGCGGAGCGCTTCGGTTTCCGCATGGGGGCGGCCACCCGGCTGGGTCCAGCCACGGCCAATCACACGGCTATCCTTCACCAGCACGCAGCCTACGGCAGGGTTCGGCCAGGCATTGCCCAGCCCCCGCCGCGCGAGGGCCAGCGCCGCGCGCATGTGAAGCAGATCATCCATCATCGCGGCATCATCTGGGTCAGCGCCAGATAAGCACTAATCTTTTCTCCCCAATTCACCGAGAAATGCCTGAAAATCCTTCGCCTCGCCAAAATTGCGATAGACGCTGGCAAAGCGCACATAGGCCACCTGATCCAATTCCTTCAGCGTTTCCATCACAATTTCCCCGATCTTGTTGGACGGGATATCGCTTTCGCCTTCGGTTTCCAGCCGGCGCTGGATGGAATTCACCAGTTTTTCGATCCTATCCTCATCCACCGGGCGCTTGCGCAAGGCAACGCGAATGGACCGGGCGAGCTTTTCACGCTCAAACGGCACCCGCCTACCATCGGTCTTGATCACGGTAATGTCGCGCAGCTGCACCCGCTCAAACGTCGTGAAACGCGCGCCGCATTCGGGGCAGGCGCGGCGGCGGCGAATGGCCGCGCTATCTTCCGCCGGGCGGCTATCCTTGACCTGCGTATCCTCAAATCCGCAGAAAGGGCACCTCATACCGGATAGATCGGGAAGCAATGGCAAAGATCCATCACCCGCGCCTTTACCGAAGCTTCCACCGCGCCATTGCCGGCTTCATCATTTGCCCGCGCGGCGCCATCCAGCACTTCACCGATCAGCGTGCCGATCTGGCGGAATTCCGTTTCCCCAAAGCCGCGCGTGGTGCCGGCGGGCGTGCCAAGGCGCACACCGGAAGTCACCATCGGCTTTTCGGGATCAAAGGGAATGGCGTTCTTGTTGCAGGTGAGATGCGCGCGATTGAGTGCGCCTTCCGCGACCTTTCCGGTCAGCCTCTTCGGGCGCAGATCAACCAGCAACAAATGATTATCCGTGCCACCCGTCACCAGATCCAAACCCTGCGCCTGCAATTCACTCGCCAGCGCCTTGGCATTGGCGACTATCTGGCGCGAATAGCCGCGGAATTCCGGACGCAGAGCCTCCCCGAATGCAACTGCCTTGGCCGCGATCACATGCATCAGCGGCCCGCCTTGCAGGCCAGGGAAGACAGCGCTGTTGAACTTCTTCGCCAGCGCTTGGTCATTCGTCAAAATCATACCGCCACGCGGGCCACGTAGCGTCTTATGCGTGGTGGTGGTCGCGACATGCGCATGCGGGAAGGGGGAGGGATGCACCCCACCCGCTACCAGCCCCGCGAAATGCGCCATATCCACCATGAAATAGGCACCGACCTCATCGGCAATAGCGCGGAAGGCCGCGAAATCCCAAATACGCGCATAGGCGCTGCCACCCGCGATAATCAGCTTCGGCTTCGCTTCACGCGCAATGCGCGCCACTTCCGCCATATCAATCTGCTGATCTTCGCGCCGCACCGTGTACGGCACTGGCTTGAACCATTTGCCCGATAGGTTCGCGAGTGACCCATGCGTCAAATGCCCACCAGCCGCCAGATCAAGCCCCATGAAGCAATCACCGGGCTGCAATAGCGCGAGGAACACGGCTTGGTTGGCCTGCGCGCCCGAATGCGGCTGCACATTGGCAAAGCCACATTCAAACAGCTTGCAGGCGCGTTCAATCGCGAGCCTTTCGGCGATATCCACCGCCTCACACCCGCCGTAATAGCGCCGCCCCGGATAACCCTCAGCATACTTGTTCGTCATCACCGACCCTTGCGCTTCCATCACAGCGCGGGAGACGATGTTTTCAGACGCAATCAGCTCAATCCCATCCTGTTCGCGCACTAATTCCTGCGCAACGGCCGCGGCAATTTCGGGATCGGATGCCGCCAGGCTTGCGGTGAAGAAGCCAGCGGGGGGCGGGGCGGCGCAGAGGCCTTCCGGCGCACGAACCAGGGCGGGGAGGGGGTTTTTCATGCTCATGGTTTTGCGCCCGCGGCACCCTGTTTGGCAAGCATGGCATCAAGCTTTAGTACCCGCTCCAAATGCCGCCCGCCGTCGAAGGGTGAGCCCAGAAAGGCGCGGATGGCATCCAGCGCGACCTCAATCCCCATCATGCGGGCGCCAAGGCAGGCGATGTTGGTGTTGTTATGGGCGCGCGTGAGCCGCGCCTCGGTCGCGTTATGCAGGACGGCAGCGCGAATGCCGGGGTGGCGATTTGCCGCCATTGCCATGCCAATCCCAGTGCCGCAGACCAGAATGCCGAAGCCGTCCGTCCCCGCCACCCGCGCGCAAACCGCATGGGCGAAATCCGGGTAATCCACCGATTCCGGGCCATGGGTGCCGAGGTCATCAAAACTCAGCCCCTCCGCTTCCAAAGCGGCTTTCAACGCCTGTTTGAGCGGCAAGCCGGCATGGTCAGAGGCGATGGGGATGGGCATGGCGGGTGGCTCCGTGAACCGGGAGTCTTTCACTTACCCCAAACCCCCGCGATTCGCAGCCGGGTTTTCAGTCGAAAACCTGCCCCCAAGCGGTGCGCAGCGCCTGATCCACCTGCGCCATCTTGGCCGGAACGCCAAGCGCCTGCAGGCTGGTGACGCCATGCTCCGCAATGCCGCAGGGCACAATGCCGCCGAAATGGCCAAGATCAGGCGCTACATTCAACGCCACGCCATGCCAGGACACCCAGCGCGTCACGCGCACCCCAATGGCGCCGATCTTGGCTTCCTGCCCGGTCGCGCGATCCGCCACCCAAATCCCCACCCGGCCTTCGCGCCTTTCGCCCTGCACGCCGAAATGCGCCAATGTGCGGATCATCCAATCTTCCAGCCCGGCGATAAAGGCGCGCACATCGCGCGCCGGGATGCCGCCATGGGGGCGATGCAGATCCAGCATCACATACCCCGTGCGCTGGCCCGGCCCGTGATAAGTCCATTGCCCGCCGCGCCCGGCCTCAAACACCGGGAAGCGGGCATCGCGTAAATCCTCCGCGCGCGCTGAGGTACCAGCCGTATAGCTGGGCGGATGTTCCACCAGCCACACAGCCTCCCCCGCCGCCCCCGCCCTGATGGCCCCAGCGCGGCTTTCCATGCGCGCGAGCGTATCGGCATAGGGGGTCAGGCCCGGCAGGGTTTCCCATTCAAGGGCGGGCGTTGTTGATTCAGCATTCATCGGCTATAGCGCCCGCGTTGTACCTGGTTTGCGGCCATGGCGGAATGGTAGACGCGCCAGCTTGAGGTGCTGGTGGGGGCAACCCCGTGGAAGTTCGAATCTTCTTGGCCGCACCATATCCCACCCTTTCGGGTGTTGCCGGGTAAGGTTTCCCTCATGGATGATGATTTCCGCAAAGCCGCGCTGGATTACCACCGGCTGCCCCGCCCCGGAAAGCTTTCCGTCACGCCGACCAAGCGGATGGAAACCCAACGCGACCTTGGCCTGGCCTATTCGCCCGGCGTCGCTGCAGCCTGTGAGGCCATAGCGGCCGACACAAGCGCTGCCTTCGAATATACCGCGCGCGGCAATCTGGTGGCGGGGTGGGAACAGCATGCGCTGCAGGACTGGCAGGTGGCCATATTGGCGACCCTGGTCAGCAGCTCCGCCCGGCCAGAGGAGCTGGACGCGGTCGTGCCGCGGTTGCGCCGGACGACCATCGCGACCGGCACTGCCTGGGTGCGGAGCCCACTCCCCTGATCCGCACGCCAGGGCGCTGTGGCTTTTATCCCGCTCGCCCCGCCCCCACATCCCGCGCATGAGCAAACCCCCCGCCCCGCGCGCCCCTTCTGCCGCCGTGGCCGCCTTTCTGGATCAGGCGGCGAGTGTGCCGGCCTTGCGCACCGCGCCCGCGACGGTGGCGCGGCTTATCTTCGCCATTGATGCCACTGCATCGCGTGAGCGTACCTGGGATCAGGCAGCGGGGCTGACGGCGGAGATGTTGCAGGCCGCGCAGGGCATTGGCGGGCTTGCGCTCTCGCTCGCCTATTACCGTGGCTATGGCGAATTTCGCGCAACACCTTTCTTGAAGGATGCGGCGGATTTGGCGCGGCGGCTTTCTGGTGTTTCCTGCCTGGGTGGCAAGACGCAGATCCAGGCGGTGCTGGATCATGCGCTGGATGAGACGAAGCGGGAGAGGATCAGGGCGCTGATTTTCATCGGCGATGCCATGGAAGAAGATGCAGATGCGCTATGCCATACGGCTGGTGAGCTCGGCCTGCGCGGCACGCCGGCCTTTGTTTTCCATGAGGGCGCTGATTACGTGGCAGGGGCGGTGTTTGGGCACATCGCGCGGCTGAGCGGCGGCGCCTATCTGCCCTTTGATTCGGCGGCGATTGGGCAATTGCGCGATTTGCTGCGCGCCATTGCGGTTTATGCGGCGGGCGGGCAGGGCGCCTTGGCGCGGCTGCCGGGGGCCGCGGCGCGGCAGGTGGCGGGGCTATTGCCCAAGCCGAAAGCCGGCGCATGACCTGGCTTGCACTTGGCGCCATTGCGCTGTTTTTACTTTTTCTGCTGCTGCGCGCTTTTGCCAATGCGCCGGTGGCGCGCGTGAAGCAATTCGGCGCGGTGGTCTTGGCGTCTATCGGCGCGGTGTTGTTGCTGCTTGGGCTTTTTACGGCGCGCGGGCAGCAGACGCTCATTTCCCTTGCCTTCTTCCTGCCGCTGATCCTGCAATGGGCGCAGCGCTGGCGCACCAATAAGCGCTTCGGCAGCCCGGCACCGCAAACCGGCGCGGCAAATAGCCTGGAAACTGCCTTTCTGATCATGACGCTGGACCATGATAGCGGGCGCATGACGGGCAGCGTGAAGGCCGGTCAATTCGCTGGACGAGACCTCGCCACGCTGACCCTGCCGGAGCTTCTGGCGCTGCTGGACGAATGCCAAGCCGCGGATATTGATTCGGTCGCGCTGCTGGAAGCCTGGCTTGATCGCACGCATCCTGATTGGCGCAATGAACCCGCCGCCGAACCGCGCAGCGCGGCAATGACGCGGGAGGAGGCTTTGGAGATTCTCGGCCTCACGGAAGGCGCGGATGAGGATGCAATTCGCGCCGCCCATCGCCGCCTGATGAAAACGGCGCATCCGGATCAGGGTGGTAGCGCCTGGTTGGCGGCGCGCATCAATGCTGCGCGAGACTTATTGCTCGGCTAATCAGCTTCGGCGCTGCGCTTCCCGCCGCGCGATCCAGGTGGTGGCCAGAAAAATTATCAGCGCGCCGGCATAGGTTGTCAGCGCCGGTTCCTCGCTGAAGACCAGCCAGCCCATCAGGCTGGCCCAGACCAGATCAAGAAACTTCACCGGCTGGGTCGCCGACATATCGGCCAAGCGGAAGGCTTCGGTCAGGAACCAATGCCCAACACTACCGAGGATGCCGGTCAGCACAAACCAAGCCCATTGCTCCGCACTCGGCCAGGCCCAGACCGCGACCGCAAAGGGTAGTGTGAAAACTGCAACCATGATGGATTGCCAGGCAACGATTACCTCTGGCTTGTCGTGGCGCGTCAGTGCCTTGGTGATCAGGAAGGACGCGGCGAATAACGGTGTGCTGGAAAGCATCACCAGATTCCAATAGCCGCCATCACCGCTGAGGCCGGGCGCCACCACAATCAGCACGCCGAGAAAGCCGATGCCGGCAGCGATCCAGCGCGCGCGGATCATGGGCTCACCCAAAAATAATACTGCACCGGCCATGATGAAAATCGGCCCGGTAAAGCCCATGGCGGTCATATCCGCCATGGCAACATGCGGCAAAGCGATGAACCAAAGAATCAGGCCAAGGGTGTGCACCAGGCCGCGCCAGATTTGCCCGCGCAGGTTATGCGGCATCCAGGCCATGACGCCGCCGCGCAGCATGAAGGGCAGCATCACCACAATGCCCATCAGGTAGCGCAGAAACTGCACCTGCAAGGGATCAAGTTCATTGGTCATTCGCCGCATGATGGTGTTCAGCAGCGCGAATACCAGGCCAGCAATCGCAATAAAGGCCATGCCGCGCAGCACCGCATGCCGGGGTGCTGCAGAGGTTTGGTTCATGGCTATTCGGTCAAAAAACGCAGCAGCGTGGCGTTGAACGCCTCGGAAGCTTCATAAGCCACCCAATGGCCAGCGCCGGGAATGGCATGCGCGCGCGCACCGGGGCGAAGCCCATGCACCAGATCAAGCCGCCACTGCGCATGGGGCCGCACAATCGCATCCCATGCGCCATAGATCGCGTTGAGCTGCCCCTGCCCGCGCATCAGCGCCTGTTTCAGCGAATCCGTGCTGGCAAAGCCGCGGCTTTTGAAGCGCGCCCCGCGCGTGGAGGCTTCCTGAATCGCCAGCGCCACATCATCAATCCTGCTGGCATCGGCGAACATCAATTCCGCAAGATTATGCCGATGCGCGGCCACGCGTTCCTCGCCGGCAAGCGCGCGCACCTTCACCAATTGCGTGGGGCTTCGCCGAAAGCCAAGCGCACCGGCGCCGATGATGGTGAGGCTTCTCACCCTGTCCTGATCCAAAGCGGCCAGATGCCCGGCGCAGAGCGCGCCGAAGGAAAACCCCGCCAGATCGTAGCGGCTGCCAGCGGGCAGGATTTGATCCAACCCGCGCGCCAGAATTGCCGCGATCCCATCGGGCGTTGAGACCCCTTCCGGCATGGCACTATCGCCAAGCCCGGGCAGGTCGGGCGTGATCACCATGCGCCCCGCGCCAAGTGGGCCGATATTGCGCGCCCAATGCCGCCAGGAACCGGAACCGCCATGCAGCAGCACCAGCGGCGCGCCTTCCCCCCAGGCGCGCCAAGCCATGCTGCCGGAACCACAAGGCGTTTCCGCCACGCGTGCTGAAGCCGCCAAAGGGACAAGGGTTGGATGCAATTCTGCGCTGCCGTCCTCGGCGCGCCAGATGATCTTGCTCATGCTGCGTTTGATACCGTTCAGAAGGGAAGCTTAGGCCTGGGCGAGGCGCTGTCCAAGCCCGTGCGCCCTTCTCAAAGCGGCTTTTGCGCTTTTTCGAGTAAGCGGCCGAGGAAGCCCGGCTTTTTTGGCTCAGCCGGCGGCTTGGTCGCCTCA
The DNA here is from genome assembly GCA_016869715.1 of Alphaproteobacteria bacterium. Classification (GTDB taxonomy): domain Bacteria; phylum Pseudomonadota; class Alphaproteobacteria; order Acetobacterales; family Acetobacteraceae; genus Neoroseomonas. Next base: position 35,039 of record VGDM01000013.1, on the reverse strand, counting down.
GCGGCGGACTTGGCTTCGGCGGCGGCGCGCTTTTCCTTCTCAGTCAGCCATTTTTCCAGGCTCATGCCCGCCTTGGCGGCGCGTTTGGCTTCATAGGCGCGTTGCGCTTCGGTCAATTTCTGGTCGGCCATGGTGACTTCCCTATCTGGATGCCCTGAATGGCGCGGCGCGCGGCTTCCGGCAAGGGGCAAGGAGTGGCAGAAGCGCCCCCATGGACGCGAAAGTAAAGGCCGGCATTTGGGTTTCCATGGCGATCCGGCTTTCCGACATGGCTGGGCGGTCGGCTGCCGTGCTGCGTAAGGGGGACCCCGATAGCGGCGGCATTCTATGCGTGCTGCGCGGGCAGGCGGGCGTGCAGGTACTGAGCCAAATCCGCGATGCCGAGGGCCGGCCCGCCTGGCTGCGTGCGACGGGGCCTGGCGTGGTGGATCAGGAAACGGCGGATGCCTATGTCGCGCGGCAGGTGCAGCGTGATCCTGATGTGTGGGTGGTGGAATTCGACGCGCCAGATTTGCGACCGCCCTTTGAAGCGCGGGTTGTTTAGCGCGTCACCGGTCACACCGGACCGCAGCGGAGTTCAAAGCGGCATTCGCTCGCGCCATGCGCTGCGCAGGCGACTTCGCGGCAGGTCGGCTCCGCCGTGCGCTCCGCCTGTTACATGACGAAACGCATCGCCCCACCAAAACTGCCTTCAAACATATGGCAGACCGGGCGCCCGACCTGCCCGTAAGCGAGCGCATAGGCCGAATGGCGCACCGTCACCGCCGCTGTGCCGACAGCTTCATCCAAGCCAGTGATCTCAAACAAGCCATAGCCACGTGGTGAGAGGCGCTTGGGCATTTTCAAGCCAAGCGGAAACACTTGGCGACCCGGAAAATACGATCAGAAAAAGCTTGGAGCAGATCACGTTCAGATGGAATCATCTGAATGCGTGAAGATGCTCGAAAAACAATGATCCAGAGCGGGTTGCGTGAACCTATGTGAACGCAACATGCTCTATAGCGTGTCTCGTGAACGAAGGTGAACGAGAAACATTCTGAGATAATGGCGAAATGTCTCAACCGGGCTGAGCCCATGCGTCTTGGCCTCCGCGCGGCAACATTGCAGCGTAGAGAGATCAGCCGATCCATACATGATGCCGCGGAAGCGCTCAGCGCCGATCGCGTCCTCCACGCTTTTCTGGATATTCTCAAGGAAATGGCGCGGCAGTTAGATCATGGGCAGCCCATCGGTGCGCCATATCCTGGTTTCGGGATCAACCTCGATCGGTACTGCCGGCCCGGCCATTGGCTTCAGCCCTTTTGCGCGGCTTGGAAGGCTTCGAAGAAGGCGGTTGGCTTGACGATGCGATTCTGCATCTTCACCAGCGCGCCGGTATCCGCGACCTTCTTGAGGTAGGCGGCCCAGGCGGGGTCTGCTGCCATGGCGCCGCGGCGGCGTTCACGGTCCGCCTGATCATCATAGGCCCACATATGGACAATGGTATTGAGCTCACCTTCGATGGTGGTGAACCAGCCATAGCAGCGGCCGAGGTGCTTTTTCTGGATGTCCCAGCCTTCCTTTTCATAAATTGCGACGAAGTCGGCAACCTTATTGGGCAGGCAGGTATAGATGCGAAGATCAATGATCATGCAGGGTTCCTATGTGGGTTAGTGGCCACAGCTTAAGCGCAGCCAGGGCAGGGCGCTACTAGGTTTTTCTTGTGCGTCGCGAGGGATTCTGCGACCATGCGCTTCATGGAAAAACACGCCATCACCACCGTCGCCGCACTTGAAGCCCTGTATGATCAGGTGCTGGAAACCGCTGCCAATAAATCCACCGATCGGCTGGATGCACCAACACGCGCCTTCATTGCCGCCTGCCCCTTTGCGCTGCTCGGCACGCAGGGCGCGCGTGGCAATCACATCACGCCGCGCGGTGATGCGCCTGGCTTTATCCAGGTGCTGGATGACCGTCATGTGATGCTGCCGGATCGCAAGGGAAATAACCGGCTGGATGGGCTGCGCGATATTCTGGAAGACAATCGCGTATCGCTGCTGTTCCTGATCCCTGGCGTGAATGAAACGCTTCGTCTGCACGGCACGGCCTCGATTTCAACCGATCCGGAATTGTGCGCACGCTCCCTGGTGCAGGGCAAGGAACCGGCGACGGTACTGATCATCAAAATCCGCGAAATCTTCATGCAATGCCCGAAGGCGCTGATGCGCTCTGCCCTTTGGGGTGGCCGTACCCGCCCGGCGGAGGTGCCGAGCATGGGGCAAATGATTTCCGCCCATAAGAAGGGCGCGGTGGACCCGGTGGCCTATGATCAGGCCGCGCCGGCGCGGATGAAGGCCAATCTTTACTAGAGCGTGTTGCGTTCACATGTCTTCACGCCACCCGCTCTACCTCGTTGTTTTTCGAGCATCTTTAGGCGTTCAGACGATTCCATCTGAACGTGATCTGCTCTGAAGGCAGGGCCAAGGCGCCGCGCCGTCAGCGATCCGTCAGGCGCAATTCAATCCGGCGGTTGCGCGCGAAAGCCTGGGGCGTATCGCCCGGATCAATCGGCTGTGTATCACCAAAGCTGGTCGCGGCCACGCGATTGGGCGGCAGCCCTTCCGCAATCAGCATCTGAGCGACCGCGATGGCCCGCGCCGCGGCCAATTCCCAATTGCTGTTAAAGCGTGGGCTGCGAATGGGGTTGCGATCCGCATGACCATCCACGCGCAACACCCAGGCAACATCGGCGGGGATCAGCGGCGTCACCTCGGCCAATACTGTCGCCAATGCGCGCACCTGCCTGAGGCCGGCTTCAGATAATTCCGCACTTGCGGGGGCAAAAAGCACCTCACCTTGGAAGATGAAGCGGTCCCCTACAATGCGCACTTCCGGCCTTTCACCGAGCGCATCCCGCAGCCTTCCGAAGAAATCACTGCGATAGCGCTGCAATTCCTCAACCCGTGCCGCGAGTGCCGCATTCAGGCGCTGACCAAGCAGCGCGATTTGCGCATTGCGATCCCGCCCTTCCGCTTCCGCCAAATCGAGTGCGTGTGACAGCCGCGCCAGTTCGGCGCGCAGCGCTTCCGTCTGGCGCGTCAGTAGTGCTACTTGCGCTGCGGCACTTTCTGCCAGGCGCGCTTTTTCGCCCGCTTCCGCCTCGGCTCTTTCGCGCCCGCGCTGTTCCTGCGCCGCGCGGCGTTCCAAATCATTGCGGAGCGCCGTCAACGCCCTGATCTGCTCAGAAAGCCGCGCCATTTCGGAAAGCCGTTGCGTGACGGTTTCGCGTTCAACGCGCACTTGCCGGTCCAGCGCCTGCGCTTCACGCCGCAGCGCTTCCAGTGCCGCTTGGGCTACTACTAATTCCGCAAGCGCGGTGCGGCGTTCGCGTTCAAGATCGCTGATGCGCGCTTCGGCGCGCTGGCGCGCTTCGGTCAATTCCGTCTGGCTGCCGCGCAAATCCCGCTGCAATCGCGCGGCGTCACCGCCGGTGCGTTCAGCGCGCGCCAGCGCCTCAGCCAATTGCCGTTCCGTGGCCGCTGCGCGGTCCGCCGCACTACGCCCCGCCAATTCCAAATCCGACAGTCGCGCGCCCTGCCTGTCACGTTCCCTGCGCAGCCCATCGCGTTCGCTAGTAAGCTTATCGCGTTCATCGCGAAGCAGCGCCAGCGATTGTAGTGCCGTATCGCGTGCCGTTGCGGCGCTGCGCAGATCATCATTCAGCCGCCCCAATTGCTGGCGCAATTGCTCGCCCTGCGCGGCTTCCAGTGACAGCAGATCGGCCAATTCCGCAACGCGGCGATTGAGCTGATCCATCGCCTGTTCGCGGGAGCTGAGCGCCACCAAAAGAAAGCCCTGCGCCAGCACAAAGACCAGCAGCACGAAGATGATCACCATGAGCAGCGTGGAAAGCGCATCTACATAGCCTGGCCAGACATCCAGATTGCCGCCACGCCCGCGCCGCCTTTCGGAAGACCGTGCCATATTCCCTTAGTGCTCTTTATCCATTACCGCGGTTGTTCCTCCGCGATGGCGGCGATGGTGCGGGTCAGGATCTTGATCTCATTGCGGATGTCATTGATGGATTGCGCGCGGCCTTGCGCCACTTCTTCCACCAGCCGCGCGAGATAGATTTCAAGGTTGCGCAAATGGCCGCGCATCGCTTCCGCCTCACCCCGATCGGCCTGGCTTTCCGTAAGCCGCGATATGGCCGGCGCCAGCCCATCCTGCGCATCGGCAATGCGGCGCATCAGCGTATTATTGGCGCGCATCTGTTCCGTCAGCACGGTCATGCGTTCCGTTAGCGTTATCAGCGCCTGGGACGTCGCGGCGCGGCCATCCTCACCACGCGCGATGGTGGATTGCAGGGTCTCAAGATTTTCTGCGGTTTGTTCCAATAGCGCCTGGACATAGGCGGGCACGCTGCCCTCACCTTCCTGGCCCAGAATGCCGGAAGAAAGCCGCGTCAGCCCGGCCAGCCATTCTTCCAAATCATTGAAGAAACGATTCTGCGCCTGCCCCGCCGTCAGGTCCAAAAACCCCACCACCAGCGCCCCCGCAAGCCCCAGCATGGAAGCGGAAAAGGCAGTGCCCATGCCCTGCAAGGGCTTCGCAAGCCCGGTCTTCAATTGTTCAAACAACACGTTCAAATCGCCGGAGCCGACCGACATATTGCCGATCACATCGGCAATGGAAGCAATGGTCAGCAGCAAGCCCCAGAAGGTGCCAAGCAAGCCGAGGAAGATCAGCAGCCCAGTCACATAGCGCGACAATTCGCGCCGTTCATCCAGGCGCGATTGCAGCCCATCCAACACGCTCCGCATCGCGGAGGCCGAGAGCGAAACCCGTTCATTCCGCCGCCCCGACAGCATGGAAACCATCGGCGCCAGCAGGCTTGGCTGGCGTGCAGAAAGACCATCCTTGGACGTACGGAAACCATCCACCCAGGCGACTTCCCGCCGGAGTGAAAGCACCTGACTAAAGGTCATGCCAATGCCAAAAAGCAGCACGGCCAGAATCACACCATTCAGCAGCGGATTGGCCTGGAAGGCATGCAGCAGATCGGGCGCCAGCATGGCCGCAATGCCACCCACCGCCGCCAGGAAAATCACCATGCGCCAGAGATAGATTGTTGGCTGGGTCATGAGCGCCGTGCCTCCGAATTCGGGCTTGCCACGCCAGGGGGCAGGATGTCCACCGCATCCTGCGCGCCGGAAAGCCGGCCAAGCGGGCGGAGGTCAATTCGAGTTGGCGTGAGCCCGCCGGCAATGAGCGCGGATTTCACGGTTTGCGCGCGGGCAAGGCTTAGGCGGCGCGCGGTTGAGACATCATCGGCTGGCCCCGCCACCTGGGCTTCAACGGTTATCCTGCCCTGGGGCAGCATCGCCAAGTTGCCGGCCAAGGACTGCACGGCGGCGGCTTGTGTCGGGGTGAGTTCTGTGCCTGTCATGCGCAGCCGAAAGCCGCCCTCAGGCAGCGCTTGCAGGCCCGGCAAGGGCACAGCCCGGGAATGCGGTGTTTGCGGGCGCAAAGGGGTCAATTGGACGGGCGGCGGCGGGGCCGGGGCAGGGTCCGGCGGCAGGTTTAGGTCGGGCGCTTGCGCCCGCGCGGCCGAGCTCAGCAGGGCGAACCCAGCGGCCAAGCCCGCCCGGCGCTTAAAACTGGCCGCGCCCGGCTTCATCCTGCGGCCTGATGCGCTTTCACGGCGGCGATGCCGTCCGCCACTACTTCGCGCAACTTGGGCTGGAGTGTCGGGTTGCCGCAAACCACCATGCCCGAGGGGTAGGGGTCATTGCCGTCCGGGTCGCTCACGAAACCACCGGCTTCGCGCACCAGCACGATTCCGGCCGCGATATCCCAGGGCTTCAGCCCCAATTCCCAGAACCCATCATAGCGCCCTGCCGCGACCCAAGCGAGGTCAAGTGCCGCCGCGCCAAAGCGCCGCACACCGGCCACTTGCGGCATCAGCTTGTGCAAGGTGGCGCTGAATTCTGCCTTACGCGCCACGCCGCCAAAGGGGATGCCGGTTGCAAATAGGGCCTCACGCATGTCCTTCCGGCCAGAAACCCGCAGGCGCTTGTCATTCAGGAAGGCGCCGACACCCTTCTCCGCCCAGAACATCTCATCTGACGCAGGGTTATAGACCACGCCCGCCACCAGTTCGGTCTTATCGGCGGCGATGCGTTTTTCCACGCCCACGCTGATCGCCCAATGGGGAATGCCGTGGAGGAAATTGGTGGTGCCATCCAAGGGGTCCACCACCCAGCGCCATTCCCAATCATCGCCTCCCGAAGCGCCCGATTCTTCCATCAGAACGGCGAAGCCAGGGCGCGCTTTTGAGAGTTCCTCACGCAAAATCTGTTCGGCGCGAAGATCGGCGGTGGAGACGAAATCCGATGGCCCCTTCACGCTGACCTGAAGCTGTTCCACCTCACCAAAATCACGCAGCAGGCGACGCCCTGCCTTTTGTACGGCGGCGGTGACAACCTGCAAGGCCGGGGAAAGGCGAGCGGAAAGCGGGGGCATTATTCAAGTCCTTGAAGTGTCAAAAAAGCAGGCTACGGGTTAACGCAGAACCGGGAAAAGAAAAAGCCGGCCCCACTTGCGCAGGGCCGGCCTTGGTAAGGGGCGCGCGCTGCCACTATTCTAGCAACGCCTTGTCCTTGCCCTTGCGGATATTGGGCATCAGCATCGCAATCAGCGCGATGGCGCCAATCGCCAGCATGGTGGCGCTGATCGGGCGTTGGACAAACACCATCACGTCACCACGCGACAGCAGCATGGCGCGGCGCAGATGTTCTTCCATCATTGGCCCCAAGACGAAGCCGATCAGCATCGGCGCCGGTTCCAAGCGCAGCTTGGAGCAGAGGTAGCCGAACAGGCCGAAGAACACGGTCTGATACACATCGAACACGTTGTTCTGCAGCGAATAGACCCCAATGGCGCAGAAGATCAGGATCGAGGGATACATGTGGCGATAGGGAATCGCCAGCAGCTTCACCCAAAGCCCGATCATCGGCAGGTTGATGACCAGCAGCATCAGGTTACCGATCCACATGGAGGCAATCAGCCCCCAGAACAGGTCAGGCTGCGCTTCCACCATGCGCGGACCGGGCTGGATGCCCTGGATGATCAGCGCGCCCACCATCAGCGCCATCACCGCATTGGCCGGAATGCCGAGCGTCAGCAGCGGAATGAAGGAGGTTTGCGACGCCGCATTATTGGCTGATTCAGGCCCCGCGACACCTTCAATGGCGCCGGTGCCGAATTCATGTCGCCCCTTGGAGATTTTGCGCTCCATCATATAAGAACCGAAGGAAGAGAGCGCCGCGCCGCCACCTGGCAGAATGCCAAGCAGGCTGCCTACCGTCGTGCCGCGCAGCACGGAGGGGATCGACCGCCTGACTTCCTCGCGCGTCATCATCAGGCTGCCGACCTTGCCGGACATGACACTGCGCGCTTCGGGCTTTTCCAGATTCAGGATGATTTCGGCAATGCCGAACATGCCCATGGCGATGGACACAAAGCCAATACCGTCTGAAAGCTCAGGGATACCGAAGGTAAAGCGCTGCTGGCCGGTTTGCACATCTGTGCCGACCAGGCCAAGCGCCACGCCAAACACCACCATGCCGATGGATTTCACCACCGACCCCTGGGCCAAGACAGCCGAGATAATCAGGCCGAGCAGCATGAGCGAGAAGTAATCCGCCGGCCCGAAGGAGAGCGCGACCGAGGTGAGCAGCGGGCCAGAAGCCGCCACCAGCACGGTGGATACGCAGCCTGCAAAGAAGGAGGCCAAGGCAGCGACAGTCAGCGCCGCACCAGCGCGGCCCCTTCGGGCCATCTTATAGCCTTCAAGTGTTGTGACGACCGAACTCACCTCTCCTGGTAGGTTCAGCAGAATGGCCGTGGTGGACCCGCCATATTGCGCGCCGTAGTAAATGCCTGCCAGCATGATGATGGCGGTGGTGGCGGGCTGGCCAAAGGTGATCGGCAGCAGCAGCGAAATCGTCGCAACCGGACCAATGCCGGGCAAAACGCCGATGGCGGTGCCGATGATACAGCCGATCAGGCAAAACAGCAGGTTGTTGAAGGTGAGCGCAACGCTGAAGCCATGCGCGAGATTGGCCCAAAGATCCATGGTGTTTTGCCTTCCCGATCAGAGCTGCGGCCAGAGCGGCACGCGGATATCCAGATAGCGGATGAAAATGGCCCAGCAGAGCGCGCAAAGGAAGGTACAAAGACCGGCGACGCCCAATGGCCGTTCCAGATGCTCCTTATCTGCAAAGGCCGAACAAATGACAGCGGCTATAATGGCGACCAGGAAGCCGAGTGGTTCAAGCGCCAGACCAAAAAGCGTGAAGGCAGCGCTTGGTAGGAATAAGGCGCGCCATCCTGGTGGCACCGCCGCCACAAGGCAGCCGACAAAAAGCCCAATCCCAAACGCATTCCAGCCAGCGGAAGGAAACCCCGGAATGCGCGCTGCGATCATGCCAACAACGACACCCACGACAGGCCCGGCGATCAGGAAGCCGATTTCGGCGGATGACCATTTCGCCAGCGGATCAGGCCCATTGAACAGACCGAGCAGAAGAACGATACACCCAAGGCCGATCAACAGCCAAAAGGTCAGCATGGGCATATAGCCCGGCCCCATACGGCGCGCGGTGCCCAGATTATGATCCTGGTTCAGCCAAAGGCCGACAACGGCAAAGGCAATGAATAGTCCCGCCGAAAGCAAGTCTTTCGTGTTAAGTTTCATCCTCGTCTCCCACCCTTTGTGACCCTTCGGGTCTGCTTTGCCCCCAAGCCTTTCGGCCCTACTTCGACTTAATCAATCCGCCGTCGCGCCCGCAGCCTGCACCAAAGGCGCCCATTTGGCCACCTCCCTTATGATGAAGCTGTTGTAATCTGCCGCCGAGTAGGTCCCCGGCGTGCCGCCAAGCTCGGCAAAGCGGTTCCTGATCTCGGCGGTTTGCAGCAGGCCGAGTACTTCGCGGTTCAACCGCTCAATAACCGGCGTCGGTGTGCCCGCCGGTGCGGAAAGCCCGAACCAGGAGTCGGAATCCAGCGGGAAGCCCTGTTCGCGGAAGGTCGGCACATCCAGGAAGGATGGGTGCCGTTCTGCCGAACACATGCCAACCGCCACCACCGAGCCCTGCTTGATGTGGGCGGCGGAGGAAGGCAGGCTGTCTGACATCATCGGCACCTGGCCCGCGATCACCGCCTGCATGGCCGGCCCCGCGCCACGGAAGGGCACATGGGTGATTTCCGTGCCGATCAGGCGGCTCATTTGCACAACCAGAAGGTGATTGGACGACCCAGCGCCAGAGGTTGCCACCTGCAAACCGCCCGCGGCCCGCGCGCGCGCCACCACATCAGCCATGGTACGAATGCCTGCGCGCGGATTGGCGACCCAAACGGTCGGGTTGCTGACCACCAAAGCGATATGGGCGAAATCCTTCACCGGGTCATAGCGCACCTTGCTGCCATAAACCGCCGGGCTGATCGCATGGCTCGCGATATTGGACATGACCAGGGTATAGCCATCGGGCGCGGCACGCGCGACGGTTTCACTGCCGAGCGTCGCACCGGCACCGGCACGGTTTTCCACCACAATGGAAACGCCAAGCTTGTCATGAAGACCGGCGGCGATCAGCCGCGCCACCAAATCCGTGGTCCCGCCAGGTGCGAATGGCACCACCAGGCGAATGGACTGGGATGGCCAGGCGCCTTGCGCACGCGCACCTACCGCCAAAAGCGGCGACGTGCCAACACCCAAGACAACGCTACGGCGAGCAACGCTCCTCATCCCTTTGCACCCTTTCTTTATCACGGTTCTATTGCATGGGTTCAAAACCTCGGCAAGCGCGGACCGGCCAAGCCTTGCCTCGGGTGGCGCCAGGGCCGATCATTACCGCGGATCTAAGTCCGCAACAGGAAATCGCCCCATGTCGTCAGCCGACCGCCTGCCCAATGACCCTGAAACCTGCATCCGCGAAGCAGCCGAGGCTGTGGCGCCACGCCTGATCGAAATCCGGCGCGATATCCATACCCGTCCGGAACTCGCCTTTCAGGAAACCCGTACCGCCGAGATTGTAGCGGCGGAGCTTACGCGCCTTGGCCTCACGCCCCGCACCGGCGTGGGGCGCACGGGCGTGGTTGCTGAAATCAAGGGCGGGCGGCCTGGCCCCACGCTTGCGATCCGTGCCGATATGGATGCGCTGCCGATCCATGAGCAAACCGCGCTCCCCTTCGCGAGTGACATTGCCGGGCAGATGCATGCCTGCGGGCATGATATCCATACCTCCACGCTTTTGGGCGTCGCGGCGGTATTGAAGGATCTGGCGTCGCAGCTTGCCGGTACGGTGCGCTTGATCTTCCAGCCGGCAGAGGAAGTGCTGGAAGGGGCGGCTGCCATGATCGCTGATGGCGCGGCGGATGGCATTGATATGGCGATTGGCTTTCACAACCACCCGGATATGCCGGTGGGTAGTTTCGGTTATGTGCGCGGCGCCTGCCTGGCGGCGTCTGACCGGTTTGACCTGATCATCCACGGCAAGTCCGGCCATGCCGCGCATCCGTACGCCGCGATTGACCCGATTGTAGCGGCGGCGGCCTTTGTGCAGGAAGCGCAAACCGTGGTCAGCCGGGAAATCAAGCCGCTGCATCCCGCCGTGGTGACGATTGGGCAATTCGTGGGCGGCACCACCTACAACATCATTCCCGAACGCGTGCATCTGAAGGGCACGGTGCGCACGCTGCATTATGAATCGCGCAATATCGCCGAAGCGGCTTTGCGCCGGCTTGCGGAAGGCATTGGTGTTTCCTTGCGCGTGAAGACGGAGATGAATTACGTCCGCAAGGTGCCGCCGCTCGTGAATGATGATCGCGTGCTTGATCCCGTGCTTGCCGCTGTGCGCCGGCAAATGGGCGATGTGATCAATGAAGGCGAGGCTTCGATGGGCGCCGAGGATTTCGCGGAATTCGCCGCCGTCGCGCCTTCGTTCCAGCTGCGTATCGGTTCCGGCCAGCCGGGGCGCGAAGACCGGTTACACAATGCCTTCTACCAACCGGATGAGCGTTGCATCGGTCTTGGGGTGCAGGCACTATCGCGCGCTGCGCTGGATTTGCTGGCATGAGTGTGCATCGCATCGCGGAATTGACTGCGCCTGAAGTGGCATCCCGTTTGGCGACGGGCGCTGTCGCCATCCTGCCCATGGGCAGCCTTGAGACCCATGGCCCGGCCTTACCGATGGGCGATTATCTGGTGGCGGAGGAGATTGCGAGCGGCATTGCTGCCGCCGCCCTGCTGAAGGGTGCGGATGCTTTGGTTGCCCCCGCCATTCCCTTTGGTGGCGAGGATTTCTTCGCCGGCGTCGTGGGCGGTATCACGCTGACCGTCGCGACTCTGACCGCCGTGATCGAGGAAATGGCCGAAGCCTTCATCAAAACCGGCACGCGGCGCATCATGATCGTCAATGGCCACGCCGGCACCATCGCACCCGCTGATGCCGCTGCGCGCAGCATACGTCATCGCCATGGCGTGATTATCCCGGCGCTGCATCTTTGGCGCGAGGCCGGCAAGCTGCATGGTGAATTGGGCGGGCAGCCCATTACCTTCGGCCATGGCGGGGACCCGGTTGCGTCTGTGACTATGGCGCTGAAGCCAGAGCTCTGCCGCCCCGAAGCTGCGCGGGCGCGGGAAGGTTCTGTGCCTTACCTTGGCGTGCCGCCAACGGGTTTTGGCGCCATCCGCGCCCATGGCGTGGAATTCGCCGTGCCGATGTGGGTGGAAGAAGTAGCACCTGGTGGCGTTGCCGCGCCTGACCCGCGCGGGGCCAATGCCGCCCATGGCGCGCGGATTGTGGAACAGCTTGTTGCTGCCGGGGCTTCCATCTGCGCGCAGCTGCGCGATTACGCGCCGTGAAGCGCATTTGTGTCTATGGCGCGGGCGCCATTGGCGCGCATTTGGCAGCGCGCTTGGCTGCCGCCGGCGCTGAGGTAAGCGTGATCGCGCGCGGCGCCCACCTGGCTGCGATGCGGGCGCGCGGGATCACGTTGCGCGATTCGGTGGGCGATCAGACTTTTCCGGTGCAGGCGGCGGAGGACGCCGCCGAGATTGGCCCAGTGGATGCCGTGCTGGTCACTGTCAAGGCGCCAGCCTTGCCAGCAGTAGCCACAGGGATCGCGCCTTTGCTTAGGCCCGATACACCTGTTGCCTTCATCATGAATGGCATTCCCTGGTGGTATTTCGAAGGCATTGGCGGCGCCTTGGAAGGGAAGCGCCTGCCGGTGCTGGACCCCGATGACGCGCTGCGCCGTGCGGTGGGTGTGAAGCGCGCCATTGGCGGCGTGATCTATGCGGCGAGTGCTGTGGTCGCACCTGGCATCGTCACCTCGGAACATGCCGATCTGAAGCTTTATCTGGGGGAACCTGATGGCGCTGTTTCGCCTCGTGGCCAGGCGCTGGCAGCTCTATTGAGTGCGGGCGCCATGCCCACCGAAGCGGTTGCCAATATCCGCCACCGCATTTGGGGCAAGCTGCTCGGCAATATGGTGGTGGGGCCGCTTTGCCTGCTCTCGCGTCAGGATATGAGGGCAACGCTGGCTGATCCCGCCATCTTCGAAGCCGGTGTAAGGATTTCCGATGAGGGTACGGCACTCGCCCGCGCCCTTAGGCATGATCTGAAAGTGCCGGGCGAAGTGCGCATGCGCCGCTTTGGGGAGACTGCACATAAACCGTCCATCCTGCAGGATCTGGAATTGGGTCGGCCCATGGAAATTGACGCGCTGTTCACCGCGCCCTTGCAGTTGGGGCAGGATTTGGGCGTGCCCATGCCGAACTTCGCGCTGATGGTGGCTTTGGCGACGCAGGCAGCGCGGGCGGCGGGGTTGTATCGGTAACGCCACGCCCTGCATGCTTGGCACAGCTTCGGGACGCATCCACCATGGATAGACGAGCCATGCCCGGTTGCAAAAGATTGACCATAAACAAAAAGGATCAAACGCCATGGCGATTTCTCAGCGCGAAGAACGCGACCTTCTGGGCCACGACGCCTTCTCCCTGATCGCGCCGACCCACCAGCCGGCCATCGCCACTCTGCCGCCTGAGGAGCTCCGCGCCATCGCGATCCGGTTGTGCGCCGAACACGCCTAGCTGCGCGACCTGATCCAAGAAGGCCACCGCGCCAAGCGCGGCAAGGGCGATGCCCGCGCAGCGGCGAATGCCGAAGCCGGCAAGGCAACCCGTTGCAAGCAGGTCTATGCTTCGGCGCTGAAGCGCGTGAATAGCCACTTTGATGAGCTGACGCAGTAACGCCGCCGCGCGGAGCATCGCGCCGCGCTGAAAGCCGCCCTCGCCCGCCGTCAGGCGCTGCGCGCCCAGCATCCGGGTTCGGGCTTTGGTTCAAGCGCGGGTGTGCAGAGCAAGGCTAGCGCAAAGGGCAGAAGCCATGTCCATGGCGCGCGGGTGGGCAGCGTTTCCGCCCAGAACAAGCGCGTTCAGGCGCGCCGCGACGCGTGATGGAAACGGGCGCGGCGGGCCCGCTTTTCCCAACCCCGGATGAGGTGTGGCGGAAGCGTCAGCCGGCCAAAAATGCCAGCACCGCCGCGTTGAAATCAGCCGGGTTATCCGCCTGGACACCATGCGCGGCGCGCGCAATCGTCACGCGCTCAGCATTCGGCATTACGCCCTGCAAGGCATCCGGGATGCGCCCGAATTGCGGTAGGGATTGATCACCACCCACCAATAGCGTGCGGGCGGTGATCCCCGCTGCCTCGGCCCGCGTATAGGGTTTGCGCTGTTCCTTGATCTGCCCGAGTAAGGTTGTGGCATTGTCGCGATTGACCATCTTGCGTGCCACGGAACACTTGGCCCAAGCACCTGGCCCGCCGGTATGTTCGGCAACAACCGTCATGCCTTCTTCCACCTTGCGCTCAGCGATCAGGGCCGCCGCGCGCGCAAAGGCCGATGCCTGATTGCCTGCGGTTGGCGCGACACCCAGGCTTTCATCCAATTCGCCGCCTGGTTCCAGAACCACAAGAGAGGCCAATAATTCCGGATGATGCTGCGCCACGCGAAAGGCGATATGCCCGCCGCGCGAAGGGCCAATCAAAAGTACCTTGCCCTTGCCCGGCGCGCGCATGAAGCCAGCGATATCAGCCGTATGGCGCGCAATGGTGAAATCCCCATCTTCGCGCCAGCTGTCGGGCCAGTAATGGCGCAGGCTGATGGCGTTGGCGTGATACTGCGCCCCAAAGGCTTCCATCTTTCCGGAAAAGGAACGTTGATCACCAAGCGTGCCATGCACCATGATTACAGGCGCGCCGCTGCCCGTTTCAGCATAAGCGATTGGATAGCCATCAATGGTGCTGGTGGCCTGAAAATCCTCATGTCTCGCGGAGAGGGGATAAGCTCCGCATGGCGACGCTTTGGTGTAAACACCTGTGCGCCCCTTTAGACGGGAAAGCGACTATCTCCGTAGAAAATCCTCGAGCCAGCCAAGGACTTCCCCGGGCGCTTCCTCGGCCAAATAATGCCCTGAAGCGACTGCGCCGCCAGTCACCGGGCCATCGGCGTAATCGCGCCAAATGGCCAGCGCATCATACCATCTGGGGATGCTGCCCTTGGCGCCCCAAAGGGCTAATAGCGGGCAGGAGATTTTCTGCCCCGCCGCGCGAGACGCGCGATCATGGACAAGATCAATCGTGGTGGCGGCGCGGTAATCCTCACAAATAGCGGCGACCGTGCCGGGCACATGCAGGGCGGCCAGATAATCCGCGCGCGCTTCCGGATGGAAGAAGGTTTTGTCCTTGGGTTCGCGCGATGTGTGCAGGTCAAACCAATCTTCGATATCGCGCAGGATCATGCGCTCGGGCCGATCATGCGGCTGCGCCAGCCAGAACCAGTGATAATAGCCAAGGCCAAAGGCCATATCGGCGCGCTCAAAATGTTCAAGCGTTGGAATGATATCTAAGACGCAAAGCCGTTCCACCACTTTCGGCGTATCCAGTGCCAGACGATGCGCCACGCGCGCACCGCGATCATGCGCCACAATCTGGAACTGCGGAAAGCCAAGCCCGGCCATCAGCGCCACCATATCGGCGGCCATTTCGCGCTTGGCATAGGGCGCGTGATCGGCGCTGACAGCGGGCTTGGATGAAAACCCGTAGCCGCGCAGATCGGGCGCAATCACCGTGAAATCATGCGCGAGCATCGGCGCCACGCGATGCCACATGGCATGCGTTTGTGGATTGCCATTCAGCAGCAAAAGCGGCGGGCCGGAACCCGCGCGGCGGAGCCTGATGCTCTGCCCATTGGCTTCACGTGTTTCCAGCGTGAAGCCTTCGAAAAACGCCATTTCAGCCGCCGCGACGGGCAGCACCGTGGCGCCCGGCGTCAAAGCCAAGGAAGCCCGATTCCAATTGCGCTGCGCCGCCATCATTGGCGAAAAGCCTGGGTCTGATGGAAACACTCGGCGCCCGCGCCCCCTGCGCCGCCGCCTGACGCGACAGGCGCAGCGCTTCCTGCTGGGCGGCACGTTCGGCGCGTTCCTGCTCGGCGCGGGCGGCGGCGGCGCTGCGCGCACTTGTCGGGCCGGAACTGCCGGCCATGCCGCGGGCCGAGAGCAAATAGAACAGGATATTATTGCGCCCCTGATCCACAGCCCAATCCGTGGGCGTCAGGCCAAGCGCATTGCGGCCATTCAAATCAGCACCGCGATTGACCGCATCACGCGCCGCCGCCAGATCGCCGCGCGTGATGGCATCAAATAGCGCCGGCGTCGGCGAAAGATTGGCATTGTCATCCGCTGGGATGGGCTCTGGCGCGCGGCGCGCTGCGAGACCTGGCAGCGCCGGTGGCCTGGGCTCCTGCGCGCCTCGCTGACCCTGGGGCGCAGCGAATTGTGCGGCAGCGGGGAGGATGTCTGCCCCCAGCAGGGCGATCACGGCCAGGGGAAGCAGGCGCGGCAGGGCGTACATAGAATGATATTAGCCGCCCTAGCCCGGGACTGCCAGCTTTACCCCCAAGGACCCTGCAGTGCTGGTGGCTTTTCGGACGGGATTTCCTGCCCCCACGGGTTGCTGCTTGGCCGCGCCCTCATGTTGGCGGCGAGTTTCTCCAGCGCCGCCACGCGGTTTGCCGTGCGCGGATGGGTCGAGAAAAGATTATCCATCCGCGCGCCCGATAGCGGGTTGATGATGAACATATGCGCGGTGGCGGGATTGGCCTCGGCCCGCTGGTTCACACGCTGGTGCGCGTAATGTTCCAATTTCTGCAGCGCTCCAGCCAGCGCCATGGGTTGGCCACAAATCTCGGCACCCATCCTGTCGGCCTCATATTCGCGTGACCGGCTGATCGCCATTTGTACAATCGCCGCCGCCATGGGCGCCAGGATCACCATCAGCAGCATGCCGATGGGGCCAAAGGGGTTTTGGCCCTGCCGGTTCCGGCCACGGTTGAACATCATGCCGAATTGCGCGAGTGCCGAAATGGCGCCGGCAATGCTGGCCGTGACCGTCATCACCAGCGTGTCGCGATTCTTGATATGCGCAAATTCATGCGCGATTACGCCAGCCACTTCTTCCTCTGAAAGCATCTCAAGCAGGCCGGTATTCACGGCAACCGCAGCCTTTTGTGGGTTCCGCCCGGTGGCAAAGGCATTGGGCTGTTCTTCGTGGATCACGTAAAGCGCTGGCATGGGCAAGCCCGCGTTGGCGGCAAGCTTCGCGGTCAAGTCGTAAAGCCGGGGCGCTTCTTGCGGGCTGATGGGCTGGGCATTGTGCATCCGCAGCACCATCTTATTGCTATTCCACCAGGAGAATAGGTTCATGCTGCCTGCGAAAAGCAGAGCCATGATCATGCCCTGTTGGCCGCCGATCATTTGGCCGATCACGCCAAACAACGCAGTCAGCGCGGCAAGCAGGATGACTGTGCGGGTATAACCGGCCACGAAGCGCCCTTTTTTTCACTCGACCAATGACGTTAAAACCGCTAGGCGAATTTGTCATGACCGAGAAATCTGCAGCCGAAATCCCGGCCACCCCAACGCCGCTCCCCGCCAAGGCGCCACCCGCCAAACCTAAGGAGATTGGCGGCCCGAAAGGCCCAGAACCGACGCGCTTTGGTGATTGGGAACAGAAGGGTCGTGTGAGCGATTTCTGAGGCTGAGGCACCGGGACGGGAAGCGAACGCGCTTGTGGTCTCTGGCGGGTTGCGCCCACCATATCTTGGAAGGCGAGCGTCAAATTCCCGCCCGAATCGCGCGGTTTGGTTTTGTTCTTTTCAGCAGTAGTATAATACTGAAAAAATTAGATAAAAAGAAAAGCGCCGCGCGGCAATATTTTTGTTTTGTTCGCTGACCCTGGCCGGGGGTGATTTTCGGTCCCCGATTCGCCCTCCGGGTCGCCGCCTCAGCGCCATGCCAAAAGCAACGCCAGCAACATGATCGCGGCGCCCGCCAGCGCCAGCGTGATGGGCAGGCCGAAGACCATCGCCCCCAGCCCATAGGCAATGGGGCCAAGCGATTGGCCACCAAAAAAGGCGAAGGCATGCAGGGACATGGCACTGCCGCGCGCCTGGGGGGCGAGCTCGGTCGCGCGGGTTTGGATGGCGTTGTGGATCATGTAAAAGCCAAGCCCAAGGCCCAAGCCCGCCAGCGTCGCCACCAGCAGGGAAGGCGCCAGTGCAAAGCCAATCAACGCCAGGGCGCCGGTGGCGCCGCCAATGCGGATTACGCCCCCTTGGCCGAAGCGCGCCAGTAGGGGCGCGACCAGGGCAGCAAACAACAGCCCGCCCAGGCCAAAGGCACCAATGGCAAAGCCCGCTTCCATGGTGCTGCCGATGGCGCGTTCGATCAGCAGCGGCGCGATGAAGGGGAAGACGCCAAAAACCAGGCCGCCTTCCAACGCAACGGCGGCAAACAAGGGCAACGCAGCAGGGCTGGCGATGATGCCGCGATAGCGTTGCAGCGCGACCATGGGGTCGTAGCGCGTCATCACCTCGCGCGGGGCGCCCCGGGCGGCCAGGATCAGGGCGGCCAGCCCGATGAAGGCCGCAATGGCGCAAACCATCAGCACGCCGCGCCAGCCGGCGATGGCGGCGATGGGGCCCGCAACCACACCGCCTGCGATCTGCCCGCTAATGCCGAAGATCAGAATACGCGAAAGCGCCACCTGGCGGTATTTGAGCGATACCGCATCCCCCATAATGGCAAGCGTGAGGGGCATCATGCCCCCTGCCGCCATGCCGGAAGCGGCGCGAAACGCCATCAGCCAGCCAAAACTCGCCGAAACCGCAGCAGCCAGCAGCATGACGCCCAGCAGCGCGACGCAAATCATGACAATCCGCCGCTTGCCGATAGAATCCGCAACCGGACCCAGGATCGGCTGCACCAAAGCGAAGGGCAAGGTATAGGCGGTACCGAGCAAGGCGGCCTCGGCGGCGGTGACGCTGAATTCGCCGGCGATTTCGGCCACCGTCGGGTCAGTCACGCGTGTGGCAAAGGCGCCGGCAAAGACCGCCGGGCCGAAAATCGCCAAAACGCGGCGCATCTTGGCTTTTTCGGCGGCCTCGGCTTCCCCTGGCGCTGTCACGCGCGCCCGGCTTTGGCGGCAGCGACAAAGGCCGTAATGGCGGCGGGGTCCTTGACGCCGCGCGCCCGTTCAACGCCTGAAGATACATCCACGCCCGGCGCGCCAGATGCGGCAATCGCCTTAGCCACATTGGCTGGCGTCAGCCCGCCCGCGAGGAGCCAGGGGCGCGGCGGGTCTTCGCCCTGCATCAGCGCCCAATCGAAAGCCTGCGCATTACCACCGGGCAGGGCACCGCCGGGCGGTGGGCGGGCATCGAGCAGGAAGTAATCCACTTGATCAGCATAATCGGGCAGGCGCGCCAGATCGGCCTTGCTGCCAATGCCAAGCGCCTTCATCACCGGCTTGCCGAAACGGGCGCGGATTTCGCCCGCCCGCGCCGGGGTTTCCTCCCCTTGCAATTGCAGGATATCGAGCGGCACCTCGGCCAATGTGGCGGCCAGCATGGCATCATTCGGGTCCACAAATAGCCCGACGCGTTTCGGGCCATCCGCATGGGACCGCGCGAGCAGACCAGCCTGATTGGCCGTCACGGCGCGCGGGGAGGGCGGGAAGAAGACAAACCCCACCATATCCGCGCCGCCTTGCCGGGCGGCTTCCAGCGCGGCCAAGTCCTTGATGCCGCAAATCTTGACCAGCACGCCTAAAGCCCTGCCGCGATGGCAGCCGCCGCTGCTGCCGGGTCTGCTGCGCCAGTAATCGGCCGGCCCGCCACGATCCAATCCGCGCCGGCCGCCACGGCCTCGGCCGGTGTGGCGGTGCGCGCCTGATCTCCCGCCGCGCTGCCGGCAGGGCGCACGCCCGGCACCACCAGAAAGGGCGCAGGGCCAAGCGCGGCGCGCAGCACGCCCGCTTCCTGCTGGCTGCATACCAGGCCATCCGCCCCGGCATTGAGCGCAAGCCGCGCCAAGCGCAGCACCTGATCGGCGGGGCTGGCGGCGACACCCGTGCTCGCCAGGGTTTCGGCGTCAATGCTGGTGAGCACGGTCACCGCCAGCAGCATGGGGCGCTCGGCGCCGGCTTTCTCAGCCTCGGCGCGCGCGGCGGCGATCATGGCAGCACCGCCCGCGGCATGCAGCGTCATCATGGCGGGGCGGAGCGGCAGCAAGGAGCGCACGGCGCCGGCCACGGTGTTTGGGATGTCGTGCAGCTTCAAATCAAGAAACACCGGGCGATGCCGCGCCATGGCGCTGACAATGGCGGGGCCGGCTGAGGTGAAAAGCTCCAGCCCCACCTTCAGCCCGCCGCAATGGGGGGCGAGGGCTTCGGCGAGGCTTTGGGCGCGCGCCGCATCGCCTGAATCAAGCGCTGGGATAATGCGGGCAGCGCCGCTTTGCGGGCGGGCGATCATGCTTTGGTCAGGGCCTTTTCGTCGGAAGCCTGCTTGGCGGCGTTGAGCGCCTTTACCTCGGCTTCCAGGGCGGTCACGCGGCGTTCGGCGGCGCGGCCGCGCCGGCGTGCCGGTACTGCAGCCGCCCAGGCAATCAGCGCGCCCAGCAGAAAGGCGACTGCGGCGATGGACAGCACGGCGATGGAGGCTGAACCGGTCCAGGCGACATCAAAGGGCCAAAGGCGCAATTCGATGCTCTGCGGGTTCGAGAGCATGAAGAGCACAACCAAAATGGCGAGGGGCAGCAAGATGAACCAGCGCATTGTGAGACCTTAAGCGATCAGCCTGGCCACACAATCCCCGGTGATGACTTCACGTCAAGGCATAATCGCGTAAGGCGCGGCATGCGCGATCATCATATCGTCACAAACGCCACCCTCGTTGTTGAAAAACTGGCAGGCAGTCTCAGCGCGTCACGCCTTGCGCGCGGCGGCGCGCTTGGCCGGGGCGGGCGCCTTCCTGGCATTGATGCGTTCGCGCAATTCCTTGCCGGGTTTGAAATAGGGCACGGATTTCGCTTCAACCGGCACGGATGCCCCGGTGCGTGGATTGCGCCCGGTGCGGCCTTCGCGCGATTTGGTGGAAAAGGCGCCGAAGCCGCGCAATTCCACGCGATCACCACGCGCCAAGGCGGCGGCGATCTCGCCAAAGATCGTCGCAACAATCGCTTCCACATCGCCCTGGCGCAAATGCGGATTGCTTGCCGCGAGCTGCGCCATCAGTTCCGATCTTGTCATCCTGGGGTTTCTCCCGAAGCGCTCGTTTGTGCGGCGCCCGAATTGGGGGGTACGCCTAAACCTCTCCTGTCGGAGCAAAGCCCGCACAGCGGCATCACCTGAATGCGCTAAACGAACATCGCCCCGCTCAACGCTGCCAGACTGCCCGGGGGGCGTCAATGCCTAGCCATTCCGTCATTAGCGAGCGAATAAGGCTTCCCGCAAAGCGATTGAGGAATTTCTCTACCCGGTCGCGCGGTTCAAGGTCCCGCACCGGCAAGGCTTCCGCGATGCCCTTTTGGGCGGCGAGCCAGGCGCGCGCCTCGGCCTCTCCGCCAATGGCGTCAATCAGGCCAAGGGGTAGTGCCTGACGCCCGGTAAAGACCCGCCCATCTGCTAGTGGGCGCACGCGCGCTTCATCCATGCGCCGGCCCCGGGCGACGATGCCAATGAATTGGCCGTGCAAATCTTCCAAAACGCGCATCATCTCTGCCCGGCCCTGCTCGGTCATGGGCTGGAAGGGGTTGGGCTGCCCCTTGAAGGGGCCGGTGGCCAGGATATCCGGGCGCACGCCAAGCCGTGCCATTAGTTCCGAAACATCAAAGCTTTGTAGCAGAACGCCGATCGAGCCCGTAACCGTCGCTTCCCGCGCCAGCACATGCTTGGCCGGCATCGCGATCATGTACCCGGCTGAGGCGGCAGTGCCGCCCATCAGGGCCACGATGGGTTTTTTCTCGGCAAAGCGCTTGAGCGCGCCATGCAGCGCCTCGCCGCCCGACATGCTGCCGCCGGGGCTATCAATCACCAGCAGCATGGCGCGGGCGGAGGCATCGCGGCCCGCTTCTTCGATCACTTCGAGAAGGCGGCGATCTTCGGTGATGACGCCTTCGATACGGAGGCGCAGCACATGATCATTGGACGCGAGCCCGCCCAGATTGCCTTTGCCGAACATCGCCGCAAGCGCGGCGATAGCGCCAATCACGGCGAGCGCACGCCAAAAGGTGACGCGCCGTGACAGGCGGCGCCGTTCGGCCAGGAGATCGGCTTCAAGCGACATGAGTTGTTTGTGGAGCGCGACGGGGATTGGAGCAAGGGGTGAGGCTGCAACGAACCTAAATTAGTCCTTGCAGAAATGACTCGACCTTGAGGGCAAAAATGCCCTGCCCCTGGGCGTAGTCACCTTCCCGCGCGTATGCGTCAGGTTTTCCAGGGATCAATCACCGCGAGCCCCGCAGCATGCAAGGCGCTTGTGTCGCGCGATGCCACGGCGAAAACATGTGCAGCGGCGATGGCGCCGATATAGCCATCGGGCGTTAGGAAGCCCCTGCCAGCAGTACGCGCCTTGACCGCGAGATCGGCATAGTGCTGCGCTGCCTGCGCATCAAAGGGCAGGATGCGGCCGGCAAAGGCTTCCAGCAGGCCATCAATCCGCACGGCCAATATGGTCTTTCGCCTGCCATCCGGCAGGACGCCGATGCCAAACAGAAGCTCGGCAATGGTGATGCCGGGCAGAAACAAGGTCTCGGCAAGCTGGGCATCGAGCCAGGCGCGGATCGCTGGATGGGATTCGGGCTTGATCGCTTCAGAGACCAGATTGGTATCCAGCAGGATCATGCGCCCTGTCCCGTCATGCGAAGGTAATGGGCTCGGCGGGGCGGCGGTCGCGGAACTGGTCGAGGCTTTGCTCCAGCGCCGCCATATCGGCATTGGTCAGCCCCAATTCCCGGCTCGCAGCCGATGGGGCTGTGCCGAGAAGCAGCCGACCCTCTGGCTGTACAGCGGCTTCCGGATGGCGCGCATTTCGGCTTCCGTGCTGCGATTATGCTGCGCCGCGCGGAGCTTCAGCGCGCGATGCGCCTCGTCTGAGAGGTTGCGAATGGTGACAGCGGCCATGATAGCATCCCACGAGAAATGACTTCGTTGCTATCAGATCACGGTAACTGATAGCGCTTTCCAAGCGCGATGACGCTGCCACATGAAAAACCCCGGGGCGTTGCCACCCCGGGGCTATCAGTTGGTTAGCCGTGACGCGGGGAATTATTCTTCCCCGGTAATCCCCCGGCGGCGACGGATGGCCGCGCCCAGGATATCGCCGAGCGAGGCACCGGAATCGGCCGAGCCATATTCGCGCATGGCTTCGCGTTCCTCTTCCACTTCCTTGCCTTTGATGGTCAGTGTCAGGCGGCGCGCGGCGCGGTCCACGGCGGTGACCTTTGCATCGACCTTTTCGCCAAGGGCGAATTTGTCGGGGCGCTGGTCGCCACGGTCGCGGGCCAATTCGGCGCGGCGGATGAAGCCGGTCAGCACACCATCCACCTTCACTTCAATGCCGTTCTGCTCGACCTTGGTGACGACGCAGGTGACCACATCACCCTTGCGCACGCGGTCCAGCACTTCGGCGGCCGGGTCGGCCTCAAGCTGCTTGATGCCGAGCGAGATGCGTTCCTTTTCCACATCCACATCCAGCACCTTCGCCTTGATCATCTGGCCCTTGCTGTAGGCCTGCATTGCCGCTTCGCCGGCTTCGTCCCAGGAAATGTCGGACATATGCACCATGCCGTCAATTTCCGCGCCGACACCGATGAACAGGCCGAATTCAGTGATGTTGCGAACTTCGCCTTCGATGGTGGACCCCACCGGATGCGCTTCCACAAACAACTCCCACGGATTGCCCTGCGCCTGCTTGAGGCCCAAGGAAATGCGGCGCTTCGGTTCATCCACATCCAGGATGATCACATCCACCTGTTCTGAGGTAGAAACGATCTTGCCGGGATGCGCGTTCTTCTTGGTCCAGGACATTTCGGACACATGGACCAAGCCTTCAACACCGGCTTCCAGCTCCACAAAGGCACCGTAATCGGTGATGTTGGTGACGCGACCAGCGAATTTCGCGCCAACCGGGTATTTCAGCGCGACGCCATCCCACGGATCGGACATCAGCTGTTTCATGCCAAGGCTGATGCGCTGCGTGTCCTGATTGAAGCGGATCACCTGCACCTTGACGGGCATACCGATGGTGAGCGCTTCGGAGGGATGATTGATGCGCCGCCAGGCGATATCGGTGACATGCAGCAGGCCATCCACGCCGCCCAAATCCACGAAGGCGCCGTAATCGGTGATATTCTTCACCACGCCGTCCAGGATCATGCCTTCCTTGAGGCCCTGGATCAACTCGCTCCGCTGCTCCGCGCGGGTTTCTTCCAGCACGGCGCGGCGGGAGACGACGATATTGCCCCGCGCGCGATCCATTTTCAGGATCTGGAAGGGCTGCGCATTGCCCATGAGTGGCATCACATCACGCACCGGGCGGATATCCACCTGAGAGCCCGGCAGGAAGGCAACCGCCCCGCCAAGGTCCACGGTGAAGCCGCCCTTCACGCGGCCGAAAATCACGCCATTCACGCGAATTCCCGCCTGATGGGATCTTTCGAGCGTGGTCCAGGCTTCCTCGCGCCGCGCCTTCTCGCGCGACAGCACGATGGAGCCATCGCGGTCTTCATAACGCTCGACAAAAAGTTCGATAACGTCACCTGGCTTCACTTCGGGCTTCTGGCCCGGGGCGGCGAATTCCTTCAGCGGAACGCGGCCTTCGCTTTTCAGGCCAACATCAACAACGGCGAAATCGCCGTCAACGCGAATAACGCGACCGGTCACGACCGAGCCGGCAAAACCCGTATCTGGGCCAAGCGTGGCATCGAGAAGTGCGGCAAAATTCTCCACGCCAGCATTGGCGAGGCTGGTGGCAGTAGCCATGCAGTTTATGTGTCCTGTATGCGCCGCAGGCGCGGCGATTGGGTCGGCGCCCTTCCACCCGCAGGGGAAGGACGGCTTGACCCCTGCGCGATGCGCAGGAAGGCCCAAGGGTTCAGGGCGGGATAACGGACCACCATTTGCCGGCCCAAGGTGGGCAACGCCGAAATTTCCACCACAGAGCAAGGCGGGGTCTTAGGGCCTGACAGCTTGGCGCGTCAAGGGGAATCAAGCTTTTTCTTGATCAAAACCAGCGCGGCGTCGAAGGCCTGTTCGGCATCAAGCGCGGTGGTGTCTATTTCGATGGCATCCGGGGCGGGTTTCAGCGGGGCCACGGGGCGATTGGCGTCTTGTGCATCGCGGTCGCGGATTTCGGCTTCAACCCGGGCGGGGTCGGCCGCGACACCGCGCGCTGTCAGTTCCAGAAAGCGGCGCCGGGCGCGTTCGGCGACACTCGCGGTGATGAAAAGCTTCACCTGGGCTGCGGGGAAGACCACCGTGCCGATATCCCGTCCATCCAGCACGGCGCCTTGCGCGGCGCCGAAGCGGCGCTGGAAATCAAGCAAGGCCGCGCGCACGGCGGGGATGGCGGCGACCTTGCTGGCCGCCATATCGGCCAACGAGCCACGCAAATCACCGCGCGCCAGGTCTTCGGGCTTCAGCGCGCGGGCTTCGGCTTCGGAGATGCGGGCATCTTGCGGGTCTATGCCGCGATCCAAAACGCGCCGGCCAACGGCGCGATAGAGCAGGCCGGTATCCAGGTAAGGCAGGCCAAGCTCGGCCGCCAGGCGCCGGGCGAGGGTGCCCTTGCCGGCGGCAGCGGGGCCATCGACCGCGATCACGGTACCGGCGGGTAGCCTCATGCGGCGCGGATCGCGTCCGACCCTGCCAGCCGGTTCATCAGCGCGGCGAAACCAGGGAAGGAGGTGTCAATGAAGCTCGCATCATCCACCATGACGGGGTTTTGGGTGGCAAGGCCCAGGACCAGCGCAGCCATGGCGATGCGGTGATCCATATGCGTGGTGACCAAGCCTCCGCCCGCGGGTGGCGCGCCAGTGCCATGCACCAGCAGATCATCACCTTCGATCGTCACCTTGGCGCCGTTCGCGTCAAGCAGCGCGGCGGTGGCAGCGAGGCGGTCGCTTTCCTTCACGCGGAGCTCCGCGAGGCCGCGCATGCGTGTGGTTCCCTGCGCGAAGGAAGCCGCGACGGCCAGGATCGGGTATTCGTCAATCATGGAAGGAGCGCGGCCCGGCGGCACATCCACGGCCTTAAGCGCCGTATATTCGCCGATGATATCGCCCACCGTCTCACCGCCTTCGATCCGAGCGTTTTCGATCTTGAGCGCGGCGCCCATTTCGCGGAGGGTGGTGAGAAGCCCGGTGCGCAAAGGATTGAGCCCGATCTGCGTCAAGTTGATGCGCGACCCAGGCACCAGAAGTGCTGCGACCAGCGGGAAGGAGGCCGAGGAAGGATCGCCCGGCACCTTGATCGGCGCGGCCTTCAATTCCGGCTGGCCATCCAGGCGCACCACGCGGCCTTCGGCGGTGTCTTCCACCGCCACCATGGCGCCGAAATGGCGTAGCATGTTTTCCGTGTGATCGCGCGTCGGTTCCGGTTCCACCACGCGCGTGATGCCTGGCGCACAAAGCCCGGCCAGCAGGCAGGCGCTTTTGACCTGGGCCGAAGCTACGGGCAGGCGGTAATCCAAGGGCAACGGGTCCGCTGCGCCGCGCACCGCGAGTGGCAGGCGCCCGCCTTCGCGGGTCCGGAATTGCGCCCCGGTTGCTGAAAGCGGGTCGGTGACGCGCTTCATGGGCCGGCGGCGGAGTGACGCATCGCCGGTCATCACCGCAAACAAGGGATGGCCGGACAGCAGGCCGAGCAGCAGGCGGGCCGCCGTGCCGGAATTGCCCATATCCAGCACATCGGCGGGTTCGGTAAGGCCGCCGACACCGCGGCCAGAAACACGCCATTGGCCGGGGCCGAGTTTCTCAATCTTTGCACCCAGCGCCCCCATGGCGGCGGCGGTGCGGAGCACATCCTCACCTTCCAAAAGCCCGGTGATATCGGTGGTGCCGACGGCGAGCGCGCCGAACATCAGGGCGCGGTGGCTGATGGATTTGTCGCCGGCCACCCCAGCGCTGCCGGAAAGCGGGGCAGAGGGTTTGCTGGAACGGAAGGGGCGGGGCAGGACGCTGGACATGGGCGCGGTTTGACATGGCAGGGCAGGGCGTGGCAATCCGCGCTTTTCTGGTGGTACGGAGTCGGTCTGATCATGTCGGGCGGATTCATTTGCAAAACCGTGCCCAGCGGAAGTCAAGAGGCGTTTGCATGGCGAAGCTAGAACTCGGCCTGAAGCGGACTTGCGTCGCTTGTGGCGCGAAATTTTATGATTTGTTGCGCGCCCCGGCTGTCTGCCCGAAATGCGCCACGGAACAGCCGGCGGAACAGCCGCGCCTGCGCCGCCCTGGCGCGAACCCGCTGGATGAACGGCTGAAGAAAGCGCCCGGCACGGCAGAGGCCGAGACCGATGATATCGAAGTGGCTGACATCGAAGGCGATGAGGCGATTGAAGACGCCGAAGAGCTGGAAGATGACGCGGAGGATATCGGCGAGGATATCGAAGTCGGCACCGACCGCGACGAAGAACAGTAATCTTTTTGGGCGGCCTTACCCGGCCCGCTTTTTTACGGACTGCGCGCGCCAATCGCCTGAGGCGATGGTGGGCGCGGCACCAAGATTATGCGGCGCCATCACATAGGCCCAGGCGCGGCGGCGCTGCCCGGCCTGATCCGTCACGGTCATGATGGTGCGGCGATACATGCCGGAGCTGCCGCCATTGGGCGCGGCATCTTCGATGTCATCCAGAATGGGCAAGGCGCTGGCGATATCCTGAAAGCTCAGAATTTCTCCCTGGATGGGGGTGGCGGCCCCAAGGATGAGGGCAGGGTAATCGCCAAGATCAAATAGCGTGCCGGTGGCCTGTGCCGGCGTGGTGGCAGTGATGCCGGCCTTGGCGGCGGGACCATGCCAGAAGCCGCCTTGCATGAGCGTGCCATAGACAAAGACATCGGGCAGGATGTGGCAGCCTTCTGCGTCACGCGCTGCGGCTTCGACAGGCTGCGGGTGCAGGCCATGGGCGGCGAAGCCTCGGCGCACTGCGTCCAAATATGTGGCGGGCGGGGCGACAAAACCTTGTTGGCGTTCGGGCGTGACCTGATACGCGCTGGCTTCAAGCGCCGCGCCATCGGGCAGGATGATGTGGCGCGTGCGGCGCTGATAGGCGTGAGGCGCGCCTTCCTTCTGGTCGAGCGCTTGCCAGCCAGCAGCAGAGACTTCCAGCACCACGCCTTCAATGTAACCACCAAGCCGGCTTTGGAAATTCAGCGCGCCGCCGCCGCGGCTTTGGCTAAAAAAATCGAAGGTTAGGCGCGCATCGGGCAGAATGCCGGGGCTGATTGGGCGGATTGCTGCCGGGTCATGGCCAGTGCGCGCGCACCAATCGCGCCAATCTTGGTCGTCGGTGTTGGAGCCATAGGCGAAGCTGTAACGTGGGATCATTCTTGATTAGCTGAGCGCCAGCACCACGAGCATCAGGCTACCGAGCACGATGCGATAATAGCCAAAGGGCGTGAAGCCGATGCGTCCGATCAATGCTAGTACGGCGCGCACTGTGATGAAGGCAACTATGAAGGCCGCGATAAAGCCAACCGCGATATGCCCGAAGGCGCTTGGGTCAATCTCGCTGCGCACCTTCCAAAGACTATAGAAGCTGGCGGCAAAAATGGTTGGGATCGCAAGCACGAAGGAAAACTCGGCCGCAGTACGGCGTTTTACGCCGATCAAAAGTGCTGTGATGATCGTCGCACCCGAGCGCGATGTGCCGGGGATCATCGCGAGCGCCTGGCCAAGCCCGACCAGCACGGCGGCAAGTGGGCCGATTTCCGGCACGCTATGAATGCTCGGCGCCGGGCGCAGCTTTTCAATGGCGATGATGGCAATGCCGCCAAGAATAAGCGCAATGGACACAACCCAGGGGTTGAACAGCAGCGTCGTGATGGTTTTGTGAAACAGCAAGCCGATAATCGCCGCCGGCAGGAAGGCGAGCATGAGGTTGACGACGTAATAGCGTTCCCGCCCTGGCCGCCACATGCCGCGCAAAAGATCCACAATCAGCGCGCGATAAATCCAGCACACGGCAAGAATGGCGCCAAGCTGGATGGAGATTTCAAAAACCTTGCCGGGCGGGCCCTGGAAGCCGGTCAATTCGCCAAGCAGGATCAAATGCCCGGTCGAGGAAATAGGCAGGAATTCAGTCAAACCTTCGACAATGCCCATGAGCAAGGCAGAGAAAAGGGCGCTCAGGTCCATGCGCGTGATCCATGCGTGGCGCGGGTGGGATGCACGGTGCGCGTTACAGCATTTTCAAGCCAAGTGGAACACTTGGTGACCCGGAAAATGCGACCAGACAAACGTCCATGCGCTCTTGCGCCGGGGCGGGAGCCGTGTCCACGTCCCGGTGAGTTATTTTCAGTAACGGTATTGTTCGGCCTTGAAGGGGCCTTGCGCCGCTACGCCGATATAGCCGGCCTGCTGCGCGGTAAGCTGCGTCAGCGTCGCGCCCACCTTCGCCAAATGAAGCGCCGCCACCTTCTCATCCAAATGCTTGGGCAGGGTATAAACCTTGCGCTCATATTTGGCGGTATTGGTCCAGAGTTCGATCTGAGCGAGTGTCTGGTTGGTGAAGGAAGCCGACATGACGAAGGAAGGATGGCCGGTGGCATTGCCAAGGTTCACTAGGCGGCCTTCGGACAGCAGAATGATACGCTTCTGGTCAGGGAATTCGATTTCATCCACCTGCGGCTTCACATTATCCCACTTCATATTGCGCAGGCCAGAAACCTGAATTTCGGAATCGAAATGGCCGATATTGCAGACAATGGCGCGGTGCTTCATGGCGCGCATGTGATCAACGGTGATCACATCCACATTGCCAGTTGCGGTCACGAAAATATCCGCCATTGGCGCGGCCTGTTCCATGGTGACGACCTGATAGCCTTCCATGGCGGCTTGCAGGGCGCAGATTGGGTCAACCTCGCTCACCATCACGCGGCAGCCAGCATTCCTGAGCGACGCAGCGGAACCCTTGCCCACATCACCAAAGCCACAGACCATCGCGACCTTGCCGGCCATCATCACATCGGTGCCGCGACGGATCGCATCCACCAGGGATTCGCGGCAGCCATAGAGATTATCGAATTTAGACTTGGTGACACTGTCATTCACATTAATGGCCGGGAAGAGCAGGCGCCCATCTTTGGCCATGGCATAAAGCCGATGCACGCCTGTGGTGGTTTCTTCCGAAACACCCTTGATGGCGGCGGCAAGCTTCGCGAACCAGCCTGGCTTGGTCGTGAGGCAATTCTTGATGAGGGCGAAGAAGACTTCCTCTTCCTCATTCGTCGCCTTGTCCAGAAACGCGGTATCGCCCAGTTCGGCGCGCAGCCCGTAATGCACGAGCAGCGTCATGTCGCCGCCATCATCGAGCAACACATTAGGCTCTCCGCCATCGGCCCATTCCAGTGTGCGCTGCACATATTCCCAATATTCCGAGAGCGTTTCGCCCTTCACGGCGAAAACCGGCGTGCCGCGTTCGGCAATTGCTGCCGCCGCGTGGTCTTGCGTTGAGAAGATATTACAGGAAGACCAACGCACATCGGCGCCAAGATGCTTCAGGGTCTCGATCAGCACCGCGGTCTGAATGGTCATGTGCAGGCAGCCCGCGATACGCGCGCCCTTGAGCGGCTGGGCGGCGCCATATTCGGCGCGCACCGCCATCAGGCCGGGCATTTCATCCTCGGCCATAGCAATTTCCTTTCGCCCCCATGCGGCGAGGGAAAGGTCCTTAATCACGTAGTCTTGGGCGGGCATGACGCCGACTCCTTGTTTCTGGTGCGGCGGGTAACACGGGGCGGGGCGCGGGGCTAGAGGGAAAGAAGTATATAAGGATACATTTATGTCCTTTTCGGGCTGGCCCGTTTTGCAGGGCAAGCTAAGCTCGCTCATCAAACCCCGGGGAGGCGCTTATGGCCAAGCAAAGCTTAGGCATTCTTGAACAACGGCGGATCGAAGCCGCCTTTGCCAAGGGCATTTATGAGGAAATGAAGGCGCAGGTCGGTGAAGAAAAGGCGAAATGCATCCTATCGGCCGCCATCATCAAGCTCGCCAAGGAAGCCGCGGCCGACATGGCCAAGCAGGCGCCGGAGGGGAAGCCATCCTTGGGACATTTCGTCTCCCTCCAGCCGCTCTGGACCAAGGGGGATGCGCTGCAAATTGAGACGCTCCGGAAGGACGCCAAGCATTATGATTTCAACGTGACGCGCTGCCGCTATGCCGAGATGTATCGCGCCATGGGCCTGGCGGAATTGGGTGCGATCCTGTCCTGCAATCGAGATGGCGCGTTTTGTGAGGGCTATGACTCGAACCTGAAACTGGAACGCACACAAACCATCATGGGTGGCGCAAGCCACTGCAATTTTCGTTACCGCTACGACGAATAGCGCGCATGTCCGGCTACGCTGCAACGGATGGCGCGGCTTATGAACAGAGCATGGGCCGATGGTCCCGCAAGCTGGCGGATGCTATACTGGATGTGCTGGTGCTGCCGCGCGGTATGGCGGTGCTCGATGAGGGCTGTGGCACCGGGGCGCTCGCGGATGCCTTGGCACTGCGCGACCCTATGGCGCGCATCACCGGCATTGATATCAGCCCAGCGTTTTTGCAAGCCGCGCGGGCGCGCGTGCCGGGTGGAGATTTCCCCCAAGGTGATCTCTGCGCGCTTGATCTGCCAGATGGGGTTTTTGATACGGCGCTCTCCCTGCTGTTGCTGCAATTCGTCCCAGATCGCGCCGAGGCTGTGGCGGAAATGCTGCGCGTGACGAAGCCTGGCGGCGTGGTGGCAGCAGCGATGTGAAATTTCACTGGCGGTTTTTCGTTTTTGCGCGCCTTCGCCGATAGTGTTGCCATCACCGAACCGGAGGGCGAGGCGTTTCGCGCGCGCTATTGGGCGGACCCGGTCGGTGCGCCAGGGCGCATGACGCCCTTGTTTGACGCGGCGGGCATTGAACAGGTGACGGAACGCGACATCGCCATCCGCCAGGACTTCACGGATTTTGAGGATTGGTGGGACCCTTGGGCTGCTGGCGGGCGGGGCATTGCCGGGGCCTTCATCGCCGCACTGCCCGCTGAGCGCATTCCGCCGATCAAGGAATTCGCGCGCTGTGCCTATCTGGCCGGTGACGCTGATAGGCCGCGTTCCTTTGTGGCAATGGCGCGGCTGGCGGTGGGGCGGAAGCCTATTCGCCCTTGATCCCGGTGGCGCGCGCCAATTCCGTGTAATGCGCGATTTCGGCGCGGACGAATTCTTCCATCTGTTGCGGCGTTGAAGGTGCCGGTGTGGCGCCCGCCGCTTGCAGCCGCTGTGCCAATTCTGGCTTGGCCGAGGCGTGATGGAGGGCCGCCGCGATGCGCGCGCGGCGATCAGCCGGCAAACCCGCCGGGCCAGCCAGCGCACGCCAATCCAAGGTGCGATAGCCGGGCATGCCCAACGCATCGGCCATTGTTGGCAGGTTCGGAAATTCGGCGGAGCGTTCCGCGCCACTAACCGCAAGCCCGCGCACCGTGCCCGCCTGCACCATGGGCGTGACGGACGCGAAAGTCGCGAAGCTGAAGGCAACATCGCCGGTGGCGAGCGCCTCGCCGGCCGGCCCGCCGCCCCGATACGGCACATGCACGAAACTCACGCCAAGCCTTTTGCCGAAATCCGTCACGCCAAATTCCTGCCAGCCACCGGGGCCAGAGGCGGAATAGGTGAGCCCACTTAGCGTGGCGCGCGCCAAAGCCACCAAATCCTGCAAGCTCTGCACGGATGATTTCGCAAGCACAGCCACCAATGCCGGCATGTGAATAATCTGCCTGATTGGCGCCATATCACGAATAGGATCTAAGGGCATATTGTGTCGAAGCGCTGCCGGTCCCGCATGCGCGCCGACAATGATGGCCAGCCTATAGCCATCGGACGCGGCGCGCACCAATTCCTGTGTCGCGATCATCCCGCTGGCGCCGGGCCGATTTTCAGCCGCCAAGGGCTGGCCGAGATGTTCTGAAATGCTCTGTTGCAGAATGCGCGCCACCACATTCGTCGCACTGCCTGGTGCGAAGCCAAGCAGCAGACGCATCGGGCGCGTGGGGTAGGCAGCGGATTGCACGAACGCGGCGGACGAGATGTAGGCAAGCGCCCAAAGCGCGCAAGCCGCGCGTCCGGCGCTGCGGAAAGCCCAAATGGCGAATGCCTGGATCATGCTGCGCTATCCCCACATGCTACCGCTCCATCCTGCAAAGTCATTTTGAGCGAAGCTGGCCACGCCTTCCCTATTCAGGCAACCCAAATGGGTGAAGAATGCGCCTTCGACTGCGGGAGGAAGGCAGCGTCATGGATATGGAACGCATCGGATTTTTGGGGCTGGGCGCCATGGGCGGCCCGATTGCAACGCGTATGGCGGATTGGGCGCAGCGCAATCCAGGCAAGCGCATTCTGGTCTTTGATCCCCGCGCCGAAGCCATGCAACGCGCCACCGAAGCGGGGGCCGAGGCCATGGGCTCGGTCGCCGCGGTTGCTCAGCAATGCAGCGTGGTCTTTGCCTGTCTGCCGAGTACCGAAACATCCGAACGCGTGGCCTTGGGCGCCGAGGGCATTGCCAGCGCGCCAGGCGCAGTACGCAGCTATATCGAGATGTCCACCATTGGCAGCGCGGCGATGCGGCGCATTGCGGCGGGCTTGTCAGGAAGAGGGATTACACTCATTGATTCGCCGATCAGCGGCGGCGTGCCGGGTGCAGAGACCGGTGCGCTTGCGGTGATTGCTTCCGGCGCGCCGGATGCGCTGGCTGCGGTGATGCCTTTGTTGCAGGTGGTGGGGCGCACGGTCTTCACCATTGGCGATACGCCCGGCCTTAGCCAGACCATGAAGCTTGCAAATAATCTTCTATCGCTTGCGGGGATGGTGCTGACGGCAGAGGCGTTTTCACTCGGCGCCAAGGCCGGCATTGATACGGCGCTGATGTGTGACGTGATCAATGTGAGCACAGGTCGCAATAGCTCTACGGTGACGAAGTTTCCGCGTGCGGTATTGAATGGGCGGTTTTCGGGGGGCGCGAGCAATGCCATCGTATCAAAGGATTTATCCTTGGCGGTGGCGGAATTCTCGGCCTTTGGGCTTTCCGCGCCGATGGCAGCGCTGGCGCGCGAAATGCTGAGCATTGCGAACAATCGCTTTGGCCCGGATGCGGATATGACTTCGGTTGTGCAGCTTTATGAGGAATGGGCAGGCGTTTCGATGCAATCACCCAATACGGTAAGAAGTGCGGGCTGAAGGGAACGGAAAATGCGTCTGAAGGACAGGATTGCCATCATCACCGGTGGCGCACATGGCATGGGTGAAGCCGAGGCGCGACTATTCGCCAAGGAAGGCGCGGTGGTGATCATCGCGGATCGTCATGCTGATCTGGGTGAAGCGCTGGCGGCTGACATCACCGCAAGCCAGGGACGCGCGAGTTTCATCGCCATGGATGTGGCGCAGGAAGCGGCTTGGAAGCGGCTGATCCAAAAGGTGCTGTCCGATTATGGGCGGATTGATATTCTGGTAAATAATGCAGGCATCAGCGGCAGCGCGGTTGGCGATATGCTGTCACTGGAAGGCTGGAATCAGCTGATGGCGATCAACGCGACGGGCGTCTTTTTGGGCACGACCTTGGTGGGCCAGGTGATGGCGGGGCAGGGCAAGGGCTCGATTGTCAATATCTCCTCCATCATGGGGTTTGTGAGCAGCGCGGAGGGGCATCCGGGCTATTCCGCTTCCAAGGGCGCGGTGCGGTTACTGACCAAGAATGCAGCGGTGCGCTGGGGGCCTCAGGGGGTGCGCGTCAATTCCGTGCATCCCGGTTATCTGCCGCCGATGCTGGGCGGCACGAATGGGCCGGGGCGATCGGCGAAGATTCCGCTCACGCCGCTGCGTCGCCTGGGGGAGCCGATTGAGGTTGCATATGGTGTGTTGTTCCTTGCTTCCGATGAGGCATCCTTCATCACCGGAACCGAGCTGGTGATTGATGGCGGCTTTATCGCGCAATAGGGGCGGGTTTCATGAAAATCGCTGATGCGCAAATCCATATCTGGTCCAAGGGTACGCCTTCCGGCCTGCATCGCAAGGTTTCATCCTATACGGTAGGGGGAGCCTTGCGCGAAATGGATGAGGCCGGTGTGCATGCCGCGGTGATCCATCCGCCGGCAAGCTGGGACCCTGATTCAAATGCCATGGCAGTAGAAGCCGCGCGGCGTTATCCGGAAAGTTTCGCGGTGATTTGCCAATTCCCACCGACGCTCCAGGAATTGCGCCATTTGATTCAGGGCTGGAAGAAGCAGCCTGGCATGCTGGGCTTGCGCTGGGCCTTATTACGCGAACCATGTCTGGTCGATTGATTTTGTACATGACAAGCTCAGCAATGGCCGCCCCTACAAGATGCTGACGGTTCTTGATGAGTACACACGCGAAG
>VGDM01000012.1 GCA_016869715.1 Alphaproteobacteria bacterium | reverse complement strand
AATCAGGGCTGAAAGTGCTGCCCAGGGAACGACAATCTCCATCTCGGCCAGGAAGCGCTCTCGCCGCGTTTGCTTGCGAGCGCGGTCAAAGCCGAGGCTCGAGAAGCTTTTTTACTGCATGGGGGTCGCGCTCAAGGGATGAATGACCGAGGCACAATAGACTCAGAAAATCAATCACAGACCAAAAAGGCAGGATTAAATCAGAGGTTCCCTGATCTATTTCGATGGAGCCACCAAAACTCAGGTGCTGGCCAGTATCGCCGGTCAATTGCAGTCGGGTGGGTATGTCTATCTGGGTGGCGCTGAGACCGTGCTTGGCCTCACCACGCGGCTGGTGCCAAGCTCAGGCGAGCGCGGCGCTTATCAGTTGATGCGCACGGCGGCGAAGGCGAGTTAGGAGCATTTTCAAGTCAAGTGTCTTCACTTGGCGACTCGGAAAATGCGACCCTAGAAAAGTTTTAGTGCGTGTCCGCTGAACGGATGTGAAGCCGGCGCGAACTAAACCGCGGTCCCGCCCACCGTAAGCCCGGTCAGCTTCAAGGTCGGTTGGCCAACTCCAACCGGCACGCCCTGGCCCTGCTTGCCGCAAGTGCCAATGCCGGGGTCGAGTGCCATGTCATTGGCCACCATGCTGACCTTGGTCAGCGCATCCGGACCATTGCCAATCAATGTCGCACCCTTCACCGGTGCGCCGATCCTGCCGTTCTCGATCAAATAGGCCTCAGAAGCGCTGAAGACGAATTTGCCGGAGGTGGTATCCACCTGCCCACCGCCGAAATTCACCGCGTAAAGCCCACGCTTCACACTGGCCAAAACCTCTTCCGGCGTATGCGCGCCACCCAGCATCACCGTATTTGTCATGCGCGGCATGGGGCTATAGGCATAGCTCTGGCGCCGGCCATTGCCAGTAGGCGCCACACCCATCAGCCGCGCATTCTGCCGATCCTGCAGGAAGCCAACCAGGACGCCATCTTCAATCAGCGTGGTGCGCCCGCTTGGCGTGCCCTCATCATCCACGGTCAGGCTGCCGCGCCGATCCGGCAGCGTACCGTCATCCACCACAGTGACACCCGGCGCCGCGATGCGCTGGCCAAGCAGCCCCGCGAAGGCAGAAGTCTTTTTGCGGTTGAAATCGCCTTCCAAGCCATGGCCGATTGCTTCATGCAGCAAAATGCCGGGCCAGCCGGGGCCGAGCACCACTTCCATCTCTCCGGCTGGCGCCGGAACGCTACCAAGATTGACCAGCGCCTGGCGCAGCGCCTCATCCACACCGCGCTTCCAGGCATCGCCGCCCAGCACCCGTTCATAGGCAAAGCGCCCGCCAGTGCCGAAGCTGCCCGTCTCCCGCCGATCCCCTTCCGCCACCACGACCGAGACATTGAAGCGCACCAGCGGGCGCAGATCAGCCAGGCGCTGCCCATCCGGGCGCAGAATCTGCACCACCTGCCATTCCCCGGTGATGGAGGCCATCACCTGCACCACGCGCGGGTCTCGCGCGCGGGCATAGGCGTCAATTTCCTGCAACAAAGCTGTCTTGGCGGCGAAATCCATTTGCGTGAGGGGATTGGCGTCAGTGTAAAGCCGCGCATTGGTGGCACGTGGTGCGATATCCAAAGCCCCGCTATGGCCCTGGCGCACCGCCTTCACCGCCGCAGCGGCACGCGAAAGCGCAGCATCCGACAATTCCCCCGCATGGGCAAAGCCAGCCGCTTCCCCCGCCACGGCGCGCAGGCCAAAGCCGCGCGTCGCGTCGTAACTCGCGGAACGGATGCGGCCATCATCAATCGTGATCGCCTCGCTTTCGCGATATTCCAGGAACAGCTCACCATCCTCACAGCCCTGCGTCGCGTCGCGCAATTGGCGTTCCGCGCCCGCGCGATCGAGCAGCGTGAAGAACAATTCATCAGTGATGCCGAGCGCGTTCATGGGCTTATACCTCTAAGATCAGGCGTTCAGAGAAACGGTTGCGCACGGCCGGCGCAAGCCATGAATCGCGGCAAGTGTGGTCGCCAGCACCAGGACCGCGATGGATTGATGGAGCGTGCCGAGCCAGACCGGCACCACGGCCAGAAGGGTCGCGATGCCAAGCGCATATTGCAGCGTGACGGCCCCTGTCAGCGCCAGCACGGCATTGCGCGCAAAGCCGGGGGCCAGGCGGCGCGAGGCCAAAGCGCCAGCGACGAGCGCCACCACCAGCACGGCACTCGCCAATAGCCGATGATTGAACTGCACGGCAGCGATATTGACGGTGAAATTTTTGAGCGCGGGCGCCAAATCCCAATAGCCCTCCGGCACCAGCCGGCCATCCATCAGCGGAAAAGTATTGTAGCTGAAGCCAGCGCGAATCCCGGCCACAAAGCCGCCCGCCAGCATCGCCAACACCGCAAGCCCGGCGGTCGCATGCACCAAGCCACGCAAGGCCCCCGCATGCATCGGGACTTTGCGCGCCGGGCGCAAAAGGCTGAGCGCTGTCCAGAACAAAAGCCCAAACAGTACAAAAGCGAGCCCCAGATGGGTCACCAGCCGATAGGGCGAAACCGCGGTCCGATCCGCCTCAAACCCTGAAGCCACCATGAACCAACCAACCGCTCCTTGCAGTCCACCCAGCGCCAGCAGCAGCAAGAGGCGCGGTTTTAGCGCCGCCGGCACCCGCCCGCGCAGCCAGAACCAGGCAAGTCCCACCACATAGGCAATGCCGATCAGCCGCCCCCAGAGCCGATGCCCCCATTCCAGCCAGAAAATCTCTTTGAAGCCTTCCAGCCCAAAACCCTGATTGACCAGCTGATATTGCGGAATGCTGCGATAGAGATCGTAAATCCGCTGCCATTCGGCTTGTGACAGCGGCGGCAGCGTCCCCGCAATCGGCGCCCATTCCATGATGGAAAGGCCAGAACCCGTGAGCCGCGTGGCACCGCCAAGCCCCACCATGAACCAGACCATGCCGGCCATGCCAAGCAGCCAAAAGGCAATGGCGCGGCGCGCGCCTTGTTGCTCGCCGGCGGCGATATCGGCGGGCAGGGAGCGTGTGTCGAAGGGCATGGAGCGGATATAGGGGGAATCTCCAGCAGATACACCCCTGCTTGCCGTGACTTGGCTGCCCTGCTACCGCGAAATCCTCATGATTCTCGATAATGCTCTGTTCTCGGCTGCGCCCCTTATTTCCGTGGTCGTGCCGGTGCGCAATGAAGCACCCAATATCGCGCCCCTGATTGCCGAAATCGGCGCTGCCCTGGCCGGCGTGGTGCATGAGATTGTCTATGTGGATGATGGGTCCATTGATGCCACGCCGCAGGAATTGGCAGCGGCGCGGGCAGCCGGCGCGCCCTTGCGCATGCTGCGCCACCGCGCGTCCTGCGGGCAATCGGCTGCCGTGATCAGCGGGGTGAAGGCCGCGCGGGGGGAATGGATCGCCACATTGGATGGCGATGGCCAGAACGACCCAGCCGATATTCCGCGCCTTTTGGCGCGTGCCCAGGCTGAGGCGGGGAAGGGGCTGCCAGTACTGATCGCCGGGCATCGCGTTAATCGGCGCGATTCGACAGTGAAGCGCTTCACCAGCCGCTTCGCCAATCGCTTCCGCGCCTGGATGCTGCGCGATGCAACGCCCGACTCCGGCTGCGGCCTCAAGGTGTTTTCCCGCGCGCTGTTTCTCGGTCTGCCGCATTTTGATCACATGCACCGCTTCCTGCCGGCACTGACCTTGCGCGCGGGCGGGGTTGTGATTAGCGAGCCGGTCAATCATCGTCCGCGCCTGCGCGGCAAATCCAATTACGGCACGCTGGATCGGCTGGCGGTGAGTATCTTGGACCTGATCGGCGTTACCTGGCTACAAAGGCGCGGCAAGCGCCCGGTGATCGAGCCCTAGGCATGACCCCGCCCACGCCTTCCGCCCGGCGGCGGGCGGCGCTGACCCGGCTGCTGGTGCTGGCGCTCGGCCTGATGGCCGGGGGGCTGCTGCTGAGAAGCCTCGGCGCCGCACCGGGGGCGGAATGGGTGGACCATTACGTATTGGGCCAGGGGCTACTGGGCGATGCGGTTTTTGTGCTGGCGGGTGCGGCGCTGACGGCGGCGGGCGTGCCGCGCCAGGGGATCGCCTTTCTGGCCGGCTATGCCTTTGGCGCACTGGAGGGCACGGCGCTGGCCTTGGCAGCGCAAATCCTCGGCTGTGGTGTGGCCTATGCCTGGGCGCGGGCGATTGGCCGCCCCTGGGCCGAGGCGCGGCTGGCAGGCCGTTTCGGCCATCGGCTGCGGCCCATGCGGGATGTGCTGGTGGGTAGCCCCTTTGGCGTCACGCTGGCGCTCAGGCTGCTGCCGATTGGCAATAATTTGGCGGTCAATTTGCTGGCCGGCATGGCAGCGGTGCCGCCCTTGGCGTTCCTGGCGGCCTCGGCGCTTGGCTATGTGCCGCAGACAGTGATTTTCGCGCTGCTTGGCAAGGGCATCCGGGTGGATGGCGCCTGGCAGATGGGCCTTGCGACGATGCTTTTCGTAGTTTCGGTGCTGATCGGGCTTTGGTTATTGCGCCGGCACCGGGCTGGTCGGGTTTTGGAGGAGTAGCTGCCTTACAATCTCGCCGTCACAGTCCAGACTGAGGCTTAGCAAGTTGAGGCAAGCGTCTAGCAAAGTCAATTTTATGTCCGTCGGCCAGGCTCGGGTCCATCAGAAAGATTTGCCTTGAGGTGGGTGGACATCGCTGCAACGGGAACCTCTCACCCCATAAAGCAGAATTTGTAAGTAGGTATCAAAACATGTACATCGTTGTGAAAGTGCCAATCAAAAGAAGGCATCAGCCCTGAAGACCGATCCTTTCCCTTCCGAGGTTTAGTTGAGTTTCCTGAGGGTAGATAGTCAGCGTGATTGTTTTTTGGGCCGGATGATCAGCAAATATGGCTTCGACCGAGGACATGGAATGTGCTGCGCCACCTTATTCGGAATGTCGGCAGCGTGGTGTCGCGCGCGGATTTACTTGAAACAGTCTGGCCGGAAGTCTTTGTTACGGATGCCAGCCTTACCCAATGTATAGCAGAACTTAGAAAAGCTTTAGATGATAGTCAGGGTGACCAGAATCGCATGGTACCGCGGCGTGGCTACTTGCTTGAGCTAGAGGGCATAGAAAAGTGTACCGAGCGCTCACGAAGTGACGTGCTGACGCGTTCGCTACGCCCTGTGCTTGCGGTTCTCCCTTTTTCAATTTGTCTGGCGGGCGGCGTCTCGGGCGGCTCTGCCATGGGCTGGCCCCAGCCCCTGCATGGCAGCGCGCCTTGGTTCGTCCAAGCCGCCGCTGCGCGCAAGGCCCAGCGCATCCTGCAACGCCAGGATCGCGGCATGCGGCCCGGCTTCCAGCGCAAAGGCCATCAAGGCCAGATCAAGCCCTGGCGGCAGCCGGTCCGCGCCGAGTTCATCCCAAATCAGGCGGCGATAGATGCGCCGCATCAGCGCCTCATCCAGGCGCATCAGCCGGCCAAGGCTGGCGGGTTCGCCCAGATAAGGCGCTCAACATGCCAAGGCTGATGCCGTTCAGGCAGGGGCCGCGCATCGCCGAGTCGGGAATGACCAGGCCGCCGTGGCCGTCCAGCAGGGCATCGGCGCAAATCTCGCACCGCGCCACCCGGCAGCAATGCATTATGCGGGATTGACCGGGGATGTAACCGTGAATGCCTGCTCCGGGCGAGAACTTCATGGCGCGTATAGTGGGGTTCACCGAAAAACCAAAGGCTTAAATCCAGGCCGTAACGGGCGCGGTTTTTTCGTATTGCGCGCCCCCGCCCGATCTGTCATTCCCCTTCCACCCCGTTTGACTCCGCGCGGGAGAGAGCAGGCTTGCCTGCCGCCGAAGGCGCAACCGGTCCCCGGAAACGCTCAGGCAAAAGGGCCGCGCGGGAAAGGGGCCTCTGGAAAGCCCGTGGCGCAAGCCATGGCACCGACGGAGAAAGGCGCGAGTAATGCCCCCGCCGAATCTCTCAGGTCATCAGACAGAGGGGGGCCACGTGTTGAACCCATTTCGCCGCGCGAAGCGGCGGGAGGCTACGTGGTCGAATCCCCAACCGAAGCCCTGGCGGAAACCCCGCTTGCCGCGCTGCACCGCGAATTGGGCGGGCGGATGGTGGGTTTCGCTGGTTATGCGCTGCCGGTGCAATACCCCGCCGGCATCATGGCGGAGCATTTGCATTGCCGGAGCGCCGCGGCGTTGTTCGATGTCTCCCATATGGGGCAAGGAGAATTGCGCGGCGAAGGCGCGGCAGCGACTTTGGAAGCACTGACACCCGCCGATGTTGCGGGGCTGAAGCCGGGCCGGCAGCGCTATGGGCTGCTGACATCGCCAAGCGGCGGCATTCTTGATGATTTCATGTTCGCCAATCTGGGCGACCGGATTTTCCTGGTGGTGAATGCCAGCCGCAAGGAACATGATTTTGGCCATATCGCGGCGCATTTGCCCCAAGGTGTGACACTGCATCGGCATGAGGACCGCGCATTGCTCGCGCTGCAAGGGCCGGGCACGGTGTCGGCATTGGCTAGGCTGGCGCCGGGGCTTGCGGCATTTTCCTTCATGGGCATTGGCAGCTTTGATATCGGTGGCGTGCACGCGATTATTTCTCGCAGTGGTTATACTGGTGAGGATGGCGTTGAAATCTCGGTCCCTGCCGAGCAGGCGGAGGCCTTTGCGCGCCGCCTGCTCGCACTTCCCGGCGTGATGCCTGCGGGGCTTGGCGCGCGGGATTCGCTTAGACTCGAGGCGGGGCTTTGCCTCTACGGCAGCGATATTGATGAAACCACCAGCGCCGTTGAAGCGGGCCTGGTGTGGAGCATTGGCAAGCGCCGCCGCATGGAATGGAATTTCCCCGGCGCTGAGCGTGTGCGCGACGAATTGGCCAATGGGCCGAAGCGGCTTCGCGTTGGTGTTCGCCCGGAAAGCCGTCAGCCAGCGCGCGGCCATACGCCCATTGCAGGCGCGGATGGCGCGATGATTGGTAAGGTGACCTCGGGCGGATT
The DNA here is from genome assembly GCA_016869715.1 of Alphaproteobacteria bacterium. Lineage (GTDB taxonomy): Bacteria > Pseudomonadota > Alphaproteobacteria > Acetobacterales > Acetobacteraceae > Neoroseomonas. The sequence continues at coordinate 94,367 of VGDM01000012.1, read as the reverse complement.
TAGTCCTTCCGTTGGCGCACCGATTGCCATGGGCTATGTCGCGCGCCCCTTTGCCGAGGATGGTACCTCGCTCGATCTCATGGTGCGCGGCAAGGCGGTTCCCGCCCGTGTCGCGCCCATGCCCTTCACCCCCCATCGTTACGCCCGCTGAAAGGCTCTGCCACCATGACTGAAATGCGCTTTTCCAAGGATCATGAGTGGGTCCGCACCGATGGCGATGGCGCGACCATTGGCATTACCGACCACGCGCAGAATGCGCTGGGTGATGTTGTGTTTGTGGATTTGCCGGAAGTGGGCCACGTGGTCGAGGCTGGTGAGGCCTGCGCCGTGGTCGAAAGCGTGAAGGCCGCGTCCGATGTCTATGCGCCGATTGCGGGCAAGATCATTGAAGTGAATGTGGCGCTTTCGGACGATCCGGGCCTGGTCAATCGCGAGCCGACGCAAGGTGGTTGGTTCTTCCGCATTGAACCCGCCGATGCGGGTGAAATCGCCGCATTGTTGGATGAGGGCGCCTATCACGCTTTTGTGGATAGCTTGGCATGAGCGCCGCCGAACTGATGGCGCTTGAAGCGCATTACGCTTTTGACCGGCGCCATATCGGCCCATCGGAGGCGGACATCACCGAAATGCTTCGCGTGGTAGGCGCAAAGAGCCTGATCGAACTCGCCGCGCGCACCGTGCCTGCTGCCATTCTGGAAGCCGATCTTTCCGCCCTACCGCCCGCCGTGAGTGAGGCTGAGGCAATTGGCGAATTGCGCGCCTTGGCCGAACAGAACCGCGCTGATATCAAATCCCTGATCGGGCTTGGCTATCATGGCACGCTGACGCCGCCGGTAATCCTGCGCAATATTTTGGAAAATCCCGGCTGGTACACGGCCTATACGCCCTATCAGGCGGAGATTGCGCAAGGCCGCCTTGAAGCGCTGGTGAATTTCCAGACCATGGTGACGGACCTTACGGGGCTGCCGGTGGCCAATGCGTCGCTTCTGGATGAGGCAACGGCGGTGGCGGAGGCCATGGCGCTGACACATGCCGCAACGCGTACCAAGAGCAATGCGATTGTGCTGGCGGCTGATTTGCACCCGCAAACCAAAGCTGTGGTGGAAACCCGCGCGGCGCCGCTTGGCTATCGCGTGGTGGTGGCGGAAGTGGCCGGCATTGCGGCAGCCTGTGCAGCGGAAAGACCCTTTGCGCTGGTGCTGCAATATCCCGGCACCACCGGCGAAGTGCGTGACCTGACCGCCGAGATCGCTGCCGTGCATGCGGTTGGCGGGCTTGCGATTGTCGCGGCTGATCCGCTTTCGCTGGCGCTGTTGAAGCCGCCGGGCGAAATGGGCGCTGATGTTGTGGTGGGCAGCGCGCAGCGTTTTGGCGTGCCGATGGGTTATGGCGGGCCGCATGCTGCCTTCATGGCAGTGACGGATGCGCATAAGCGCCTGATGCCGGGGCGCCTTGTGGGTGTTTCCGTGGATGCTGCCGGTGCGCCCGCAATGCGCTTGGCGCTGCAAACGCGCGAACAGCATATCCGCCGTGAAAAGGCGACTTCCAATATCTGCACCGCGCAAGTGCTGCTGGCCGTCATGGCTGGCATGTATGCGGTGTGGCATGGGCCGGAGGGGCTGACGCGCATCGCCAAACGCGTGCGGTTGCTAGCGCGGCTGGCGGGTGATGCGGCTGCACGGCTTGGCTTCACGCTGAGGCATCGAGGGTTCTTCGATACCATCACGCTGGAAGCCGGTGCGCGCGCTGATGCCGTGATGGCGGCGACGCTCAAGCATGGTTTCAACCTGCGCCGCGTGGATGCCGGTGCCGTGGCGATTGCCATGGATGAAACCATTTCGCACGATGATCTGGCGCGGCTGGTCGCAGCGCTGGCGGAAGCGGCGGGCAAGGCGACACCTGCGGTTGAGGCGCTGGGGCTTGCCGGCGATTTGCCGGAAGACCTGCGGCGTACTTCGCCTTACCTCACTGCCTCCGTTTTCAATAGCCATCATTCCGAACATGGCATGCTGCGTTATATGAAATCGCTGGAAGACAAGGATGTCGCGCTCAATCGCAGCATGATCCCGCTTGGGTCCTGCACCATGAAACTGAACGCAACGGCCGAGATGATTCCGGTGACCTTCCCCGGTTTCGGCAATATCCATCCCTTCGCGCCGGTGGATCAGGCGGTGGGTTACATCACCATGATCCGCCGGCTGGAAGCCTGGCTCGCGCGCATCACTGGTTTTGCTGCCGTGTCCTTGCAGCCCAATGCCGGCAGCCAGGGTGAATATGCTGGCTTGCTTGCCATTCGCGCCTGGCATCTTTCTCGCGGCGATGCTGAGCGCACCATTTGCCTGATCCCATCTTCGGCGCATGGCACCAACCCGGCCTCCGCCGTGATGGCGGGCATGCAGGTGGTGGTGGTGGGCTGCGACAGTGACGGCAATGTGGATATTGATGATCTGAAGGCGAGGCTAAATCAACACGGCGCGAAGCTTGCCGCGTTGATGGTGACCTATCCCAGCACCCATGGCGTTTTTGAAGCCGAGATTAAGGAAATTTGTGCGCTGGTGCATGCCAAGGGCGGACAGGTTTACATGGATGGCGCCAATTTGAATGCGCAGGTGGGCCTGACCAGCCCAGGCACCATCGGCGCTGATGTCTGCCATTTAAACCTGCACAAGACCTTCTGCATTCCACATGGAGGTGGCGGGCCAGGTGTGGGACCAATCGGCGTTGCCGCGCATCTGGCACGGCATTTGCCCAATCACCCGATGCTGGCGGAAGCCGGCCCTGCAACGGGCTTCGGCCCCGTCAGTGCGGCGCCCTTCGGTTCCGCTTCCATCCTGCCGATTTCCTACGCCTATATCCGCATGATGGGGCCTGAGGCGTTGCGCCGCGCGACAGAGGTTGCGATCCTTTCCGCCAATTACATGGCGAAGCGCTTGGATGGGCATTTCCCGGTGCTCTATAAGGGTGCGAATGGCATGGTCGCGCATGAATGCATTCTTGATTGCCGCGGCTTCCAGCAAGGCGGCGGCGTGCTGGTTGAAGATATCGCCAAGCGTTTGCAGGATTATGGTTTTCACGCGCCCACCATGTCCTGGCCGGTGGCCGGCACGCTGATGGTGGAACCAACGGAAAGCGAACCAAAGGCCGAGCTTGATCGCTTTATTGATGCGATGATCGCAATCCGCGCCGAAATTCGCGCCGTCGAGCAAGGCCGGATGGACAAGGCCGATAACCCGCTGAAAAACGCGCCGCATACCGCGGCGGAAGTCATGGCGGAGACTTGGGCGCGCCCTTATAGCCGCGCGGACGCCGCCTTTCCGCTGCCCTTCGTGAAGGCGAGGAAATATTGGCCGCCGGTCAAGCGCGTTGATAATGTCTATGGCGACCGCAATCTGGTTTGCACCTGCGCGCCGCTGGAAAGCTACGCCCAGCAGATCGCCGCGGAATAACCATGCGCCGGCCAGGTGCCTGGCGCGTGGCTGCTTCACGCCTGATCCATGCTGATCGCTGGATCAGGCTGCGTGCGAATACCTGCATCACGCCGGAAGGCGCGGTGCTCGATCCCTATTACGTGCTGGAATATGCCGATTGGGCGCATGTGGTGGCGGTGACCAATGATGATCGGTTGGTGGTGAACCACCAATATCGCCATGGTGCAGGCTGCGTGCATCTGGAATTGCCAGGCGGCGTGATGGATGCAGCGGATGCCGGGCCGGTTGAAGCGGGCTTGCGCGAATTGCGTGAGGAAACCGGTTTCGCGGCGCGTGAATTTCGCTCGATTGTCAGCCTCAGCCCCAATTCCGCCACGCATACCAACCGCATTCATATCGTACTGGCGGAAGGCGCCTATGCGGATGGCGCGCAGAGCCTGGAAGCAGGTGAGGAAATCGCGGTGGAGCTGCTGCCGCTCGCGGACCTGCCTGCGCTGATCGGCGGAGGCGCCTTTTTGCAATCGGGGCATGTCGCTTCCCTGATGGTGGGGCTCCAGGCGATGGGGCGGATGCGTTTTGTGCCGCTTTATCAAGACGGCGCATGAAGGATGCCGGAGATTTTGACGATGTGATCGCCTTCGCCTGGGATGGCCCCTCCGGCGCGGTGGCACAATCCGCGCGCTTGCTGTTGTTGGATAGCCTCGGCTGCATGATAGCGGGGCTTGGCCATGCTACGCCGCCTCGCTTTGCTGAGGCTTTGGCGTTGACCATGCCGGGCGCGGTGCATTTGCCCGGCTGCGCGGCGGGTGTTTCGGAAGCGGGCGCGGCGGCGGTGCTGGCTGCTGCCATGTGCTGGGATGAAGCGAATGAGGGGCTGGCGCGCGCCCATGGTCGCCCCGCTTTGGCGGTTGCGCCGCTGTGTATCGCTGCCTTGGCGGCAGGGCGTGTTTCGCTCCGCGCCGCGCATCACGCTTTCGTGCTTGGCTATGAAGTCGCCGCACGAACGGGAGAGATTTGGCACATCCGCCCCGGCATGCATGTGGATGGGTCTTGGCATGCTATGGGCGCCGCTGCCGCGGCTGCACGGCTAGCGGATGGAGATGCGGCGGAAGTGGCGCGTGCAATGCGCCTGAAGGCCTGCCAAATCCCCTTCGCGCTTTACGCGCCGATTGCCGCTGGCATGGATGGGCGCAACAGCTATCCAGCGCATGCGGTGTTGCTCGGCGCCATGGCCGCAGCGGCGGCGCGTTCGGACATGGATGCGCCGGCGGATGGACTGGCCGAGGCGCGGCGCCTTGCGCTGCTGCATGAAGCGCCAGCGTTGCGCGCAGCGTCAGGCGAATGGCTGATCGCTGAAGCCTATATCAAACCCTTCGCGGGCGTGCGCCATGCGCATTACGCTGCCGCCGCTGCACTGGCATTGCGCGCGGCGATCGCTGGCCGCTTGGGTGATGTCTTGGCGCTCCGCCTGGAGACCTATGCCGAGGCTTTGCGCTATGCCGTCAATCGCGCGCCGATACGCGCCATTCAGGCGCAATTCAGCCTGTCTTGGGCGGTGGCGGCGGCGCTGACCCAGGGTGATCTTGGCCCTTCTGCCTATACCGACGCCGCGCTTGCCGATCTCGCACTGCGGCGCTTGGAAGACTTGGTGGTACTTGCGGAAGACACGGCGCTGACCAAGGCGGAACAACGCGGCGCGCGGCTGATCGTGACGCTTGCTAATGGTGAAAGCCATCGGGCTTCCGTCCGCGCCATTGCGAGTGATGCGGGGCTTGCACTTAATGAAGCAGCGGTCCTGGCGAAATGCCAGCGCTTTGCCGGGCCGGTGATAGGTGAGGCACGCATGGCCCGGCTTGCCGCGCTGGTTCTGGCAGCGGATGGCGCCGCGCCGCGTTCATTTTTCGGGGCCACATGACTCACCCTGCCCAAAACAGCGCCTTGGCGGTTGGGCTATTGCTCGCTGGGTTTTCCGTCTTCACCGGCGTGGATGCGGCCTCCAAGCTGCTGACGGAGAAATATCACACGCTTGAAGTCACCTTTGGCCGGGCGGTGTTTCAGGTGCTGCCGCTGTTCCTGATCATCGCTTGGCGCGGCGGCGCCGTGGTGAAAAGCGCTCATCCCGGCATGCAGGCGCTTCGCGGTGTCTGCATCTTTGTCTGCACGCTGCTTTTCGTGCAGGGATTGAGCCTGCTTGATCTCGCGGATTGCATCGCGCTGACTTATATCTCGCCCTTTGTGGTGGTGCTGTTTTCCGTTTTCCTGCTTAGGGAAAAAGTGGATTGGCAGCGCTGGCTTGCGGTGGTGATCGGATTTCTGGGTATGCTGATTGTGCTGCGGCCAGGCACTGGGATTTTTGGCCCGGCAGCGCTTTGGCCGCTGTCTGAGGCTGTGCTTTGGGCCTTTGCGCTGGTGATCACGCGGATGATGCCGCGCGATGGCGGCATGACAACGCTGATCTGGACTTCTGCTATTCAGCTTTTGCTAGCAGCGCTTTTCGTGCCGCTGGTCTGGCGCATGCCAGATGCGGCGGATATCCCGATCTTTGCTGCGGCGGGGCTTTGTAATTTGCTTGGCCAGTTGTTGCTGATTTCAGCCTTTCGCCGCGCGCCGGCATCGCTTCTGGCGCCCTTCAGCACCGTGCAGATTGTTGTCGCGGCATTGGTGGGTTGGCTTGTGTTTCACACCTTCCCCGATTTCTGGACCTGGGTAGGAACCGGCGTGATCCTGGCCGGTGGCTTGCTGGTCTGGTGGCGAGAGCGGCAACTGCTGCGGCGATAGCGCGTCTTTAGATGCGCTTGGCCGCTGCCACCGCTGCCTTGGAACCCGCGCTTACCACCCAGGCCCAGGCGTGGATCAACGGGCCATAGGCGCGGCCTTCGCTGGCTTCCCGCGCCTCATCCCGGTGGTGAATTTCCTCTTCTTGACAATGGCGGAGCAGCGCTTGTAGCGGCGGGAAAAGCGACTCGGCTTCCAGCCTATCCAATTGCTGCTGGTAATGGTGATCCACAAAGCTTTCCACTGCATCAATCGTGGCATAGACGACATGCGGGCCGAAAATGGCGGGGATAGCGCCAGTCAGCCAGCCGGCGATGCGCCAGATCGGCAATAGCCTGCTGTGCTGGTCCTGCGGCAGCAGCGCATTCAAGAGATCAAGATGCCCCTGTTCCGTCGCGCCATGCCGTTCGGCGAATTCACGGATGGCGGGATCGCGGCAAAAGGCCAGGATGCCGCGATAGATCATCACCGCGCCGGTCTCACCAGCATGGTCTGAGCGCAATTCGCCGACCAGCCAGGCTGGCATTTCGCTGATGGCGATATCGGGCAGGGCGGGGGAAATGGCATTCATGTCCCAACAGATGGCGCGCTTGGGGCGCGCGACAACCCCTGATCCGTCGAACCATGGCAGTTTCCGCAGGCTGCCAGTTGCTAGGCACGCAAACCGCCTAGCCAAGCCATTCATCCCAAGCGCGCATCCCGAGGATTGTCACTACCGGCGCGAGGTCCGGATGCTCGCCGTGCTTCTCCGACGCACGCAGCAATTCCGTAGTGACAAAGAGTTCGGCAACGGTCAGGCTTTGGGTCACAACCGAGCCATGGAAAACCCTTCTGATACTGCTTTCCAAAATATGATCGAGACCCAAAAGGGCTATGAGAAATGCTAAATCTTGATGCTGAAGCCCGACGCCCCAGCCTTCCCAGTCAATAATCTCTAGCCGCGGACCTGCGATATTCTTTCAGTGCAAATCCCCGTGGATGGTCTTTCGCACGCAATCCGCATAATCGAGATTTATTGCCCATCTTTCGGATACCCTGCGCCGGACTAGATCGAAGCGCGTATTGACCCGATCTGTGCTTACCTCGCGCAACCACCGAAGTGCCTCGCGCAATTCAATCACATATTCATCTGAGACAACCGCATGCGGCGTTATCCTGTGCTGACTCTCACCAATGATGGTGCCGGATACCTTGTCTGTGATGATCAGCTGCGTCCAGTATTCTTCGCCGAATTTGTACAAGTGATGTAGATTCGGCTTCCATGGAACCGGCCAATGAGGCGCGGTCTTTTCGCCTTCCCAATCCCGGCCAATTGCCTTTTCTTCGGGCGCCGAAAACAGCTTTGCCCAGAATAGGCTGCCGCCTGTGGTCCTTACCTCCGAGCCAATGGATTTATTGTTCTAGCCAAAGGACGGGTTTCCGACAGGCTCGTAATTAAGCCGACGAAGCTCGTAACAAAGCCGCTGATGAAGTTCCCGGGTCAAACTTCCGCAACCATGCCGCGCTTTTCCCGCGCATGGCGCCACAGCGCCAGCCCGCGATACACCCCATGCACCATCTTGCTATAGGGCAGCGCCACAAACAGCGCCAAAACCAGGCCCAGATGCAGGGTGAGCATCACACCCATCGCCCCAGTATGGCGCACCACCAGCAGCAAAAGCCCGGTCGCACTCACCAGAAACAGGAGCGACAACATGGCGTATTCACCGCCGACCAGGCGCCGCGCCACTGGCACCGGGTCCGTGATGATCTTCAGCCGGATCAACCCCGCAGTCCCAAGACAGAGCAGCACGCCCCCCCAAGTGCCAAGCTGCACCGGCAGGGAGAAGAAGGCATGCGGCGACCGCAGCCCAAGAATGTGATGATAGATCGCCCCCGTTGTTGTGGCCGCGAAGCACAGCATGAAGCCATAAAAAGCCGCCTGATGCATCCAGCGCTTTTGGCTGGAGAAACTGTCATCAACATCATTGCAGCCATGCCCGCCACCGCCAAGGTTGCGGAGCGTCAGGATATCCACGGCTGTATCAAGGATGGGGCCCGGTGCCGGAGCGCCGCCCCCTATTTCGCGCCAATAGCGTATGCCACCAATCAGCATGGCAACGATGGCGTAACCGAAAGTGCCGCCCGCCAGCGTCACCATCAGCCACATGGGAATGACGCGAAAGAAAGCGCCTTCGCCGCGCTGCGCCGTATACAGGATGGAAGGATCAACCAAAGCCATGGTCAGCAGCAGCACCAGCGTCACGCCAAGCGCTGCCGCCAAAGTCACCACCATACCATTGCGTTCAAACAGCGTGCCCATGGCGCGCGGCCAGGCGTAATGGGCATAGGATTGCGCGCGAAGCTCCGCGAAGGCCACGGGCAGGTTGATGCCGAATTCATGCGGCGGCGCATATTGGCAGGCATGGTAGCAGCCCTTGCAGCCATGGCAGAGATTGGCCAGATGCGTCAGATCGCCGGTCGAAAATTCCCGCCGCATGGTCATGGCGGGAAAGACCGCGCAATAACTTTCGCAATACCGGCAGGCATTGCATACCGCCATGTGGCGGCGGGCTTCAGCGATGGTTTCGTTTTCCGCTAGCATCAGCGCGACCTGCCCTGTTCAATTGCGCACATTGCGTGCTGCCTCCTCACCCGCCAGCCGGCCAAACACGGTGCCGATTGTCATCCCAAAACCTGCCAGATAGCCCTGGCCCAGGATATTGCCAGCCATGATCTCGCCCGAGGCGAAGATATTCGCCGAAGGCTTGCCATCGGCCATCAAAACGCGCGCGCGGTCATTCACCTTCACGCCCAGAAAGGTGAAGGTGATGCCTGGCTTCAGCGGATGGCAGTAATAGGGCGGCGTATCAATCAGCCGCGCCCAATGGCTTTTGGGCGGCGTTATCCCTTCGGTGCGGCAATCATCGGGCTTCATCGGCTGGAAGGTGCCGGGGCGCACAGCTGCGTTGTAATCCGCCACCACTTTTTCCAATTTGCCCGCATCAATCCCGGCCATGCCAGCCAGTTCCGCGATGCTGTCAGCTCTATGGGGCGGGAAGACGCTCGGCAGGTAATTATGCAGCGCCTTGCTATCCGTCACGGCGAAAGCGACCTGCCCTGGTTGCTGCGCAATCAGCCGGCCCCAAATGGCGTAGCGCTTGGGCCAGACATCCTCGCCTTCGTCATAAAAGCGCTCAACATTGCGGTTCACCACCACGGAAAATGGTACGCAATCCAGGCGCATGGCAAGCCCACCATCTTCCATCGGCGCGCGCGCATCATTGGCAACGGCGTGGAATTGCGTGGGGTCGCCCACCTCATGCACACCCTGATCAAGCAGATTGCGTAAGACTCGCCCTTGCGCATAAGGCGTGCCGCGAATCTGGAAATTATCGGCCGCATCGCCCCAATATTTGCGCAACCAATCACGGTTCGCCTGAAACCCGCCCGCCGATGCAATCAGCGCCTTGAAGCGCACGCGTTCCGGAAAACCGTGATGGGAGATAATGGCCTCGGTCGCGAAGCCTTCCTGCACGTCCATATGCTGCACTTCGGTATCGTATAAAATGCCGATGCCGAGCTGTTCCGCGGTGCGATAGAGCGCATTGACCAACGCCTTGCCGCCACCCAGGAAAAACGCATTGGTGCGTGAGAGTGAAAGCGTGCCGGACAGCGAAGGCTGGAAGACCACGCCGCAAGATTTCAGGAAATCCGGCGCATGTTGCGATGCGCGGATGCACATGCGCGCCAGATGCTCATCCGTCTTGCCGCCGGTCACGCGCAGTAAATCGTCCCAATATTCCTCTTCCAGATAAGATTCGGTCAGCACCTCGGTCGGCGCGGGATGCAGCGCGCGCAAATTGCGCGTATGGCGGCTATTGCCGCCCCGCATGCTGCGCGGCGCGTGTTCCACCAGCAATACACTTGCCCCGGCCCGGCGCGCGGTAATTGCAGCAGAAAGCGCAGCATTTCCACCGCCTGCGACCAATACATCCCAAACCCGTGTCAGGTCAACCATGACACTTTCAATCCTCAACCTTTTCTGGGTGTCATGTGTAAAAGGGAAATGCGGCTTGTCCAGATGGCGCGCTATGCTGGCCCCTGATCAAGCCTGGCACGCAAGGAACCATCTGGGTCAGCCAGTAGCCCCTCACGCAGGAAAAGATCAATCAGCGTCAGGTTCACGTTGAATTTGATGTCGTCCGAGTAGGCAACCGCTTCCAAAAGTCGCTGGGCCGACCAAAGCTCAAACCGCTCCACCTCATCATCATTGGGCCTTGGCGTCACATCCTCGGGTAAATCCAGATCGTAGCAATGCAGAACATCGCGCCTGAGGCCTTCATTATTCAGCAGGATATAGGAAACCCGCCCAACTGGGCGCGCGCGGGCCGCCAATTCGGGCGGGAGGGAAGCTTCCTCGGCCGCCTCCTTCACCAGGGTTTCCGCGGGCGTCAGCCCCGCCGGAATGCCGCCCGCGACCAGATTATCGAGCTGCCCCGGCGCCACCGCCTTGTCGCGGGCGCGGATTCCCACCCAGACATGCAGCCCATCGGCGCGGCGCACCAAGCCATTCATATGCACGCCCTGGGACATGACGCCGAAGGCCGGCAGCGCGCCGCGATCGAGCCTGGCCAGCACTGTGCCGTCGCTCGTTTGTCGCACGTCAAAGGCTTCGCGCCGGATTCGGAGATACCCGCCCTCCGCCAGGCTGGGCAGCGCGGCAGCTAGCGCATCGCTCCGTGCCCCGCTGGTCTTCAAGCGGCCCGCCATGGCGACGCCATGCTGATCGAAATGGAAATCGCGCGGACGGAAGGTGAGCGCGCGGGCCAATTCGGGTGTCACGAAGCCCACCTGTACGCCGCCCATGTGAAAGCCAAGAAAGCGAGCGGGCGAGCCAATGTTATTGCAGGCAGCGATATGTCGGGCGAAGCGATCCATTGGGTCATCTAGCACCGGGCGTCACGGCTAGGCGAGGCACTGGGGGCTTGCCCGGTATGGCTCCTCTGGCCCATGACAGGGGCGATCATGACCCCGACTGACTCCCCAACCCGCCCTAGCGCCGGCATTCCCTTCTTGGCCCTTGGCCGCATCGCGCCGCATCTTTGGCCGGAAGGCGAGCCCATGCTGCGGCTGCGCGTGGTGGGCGCGCTATGGCTGCTCGCTGCCGCCAAGGCCGCGAATGTGCTGGTGCCGATTGCCTATGCCCGCGCGGTGGATTCGCTGGCGCCGCAATCCGGCGCGGGTGCGGTGATTGCCGTGCCGGTGGCGCTCCTGTTCGGTTATGGCTTGCTACGCGTCATGGCCTCGGCACTTGGCGAATTGCGCAATGCGGTGTTTTCCAAGGTGCAGGCGCGCGCCGGGCGCCGTGTCGCCTTGGAAGTGTTCCGCCATTTGCACGCGCTTTCCATGCGCTTCCACATGGACCGCGCCACGGGCGGGCTTTCGCGCGTGATTGAACGGGGCGTGCGCGGTATCGCCACCTCACTCAATTTTTTACTATTCAACATCATCCCGACCATTGTCGAAATTCTGTTTGTTGCGGCCATTCTCTGGTGGATGTTCGCAGCGTCCTTCGCGTTGACCATGCTTGGCACCATCATTGCCTATGTCGCCTTCACGCTGATCTTCACCAATTGGCGGCTCCGCTTTCGCCGGCAGATGAACCAGACGGATGAGGAAGCGAATACCAAGGCGGTGGACAGCCTGCTGAATTATGAAACGGTGAAGTATTTCGGCAATGAAGGCCACGAAGCACGACGCTATGATGAAAGCCTGACGCGCTATGAAAGCGCTTATGTGCGCAGCGAAACCACGCTGAATATGCTGAACGCCGGCCAGGCCACCATCATGGCGGTCGGGCTTACCATCACCATGCTGCTGGCAGGCGGCGGCATTGCCGATGGTAGCATGAGCATTGGCGATCTGGTGATGGTGAATACCTATCTCATCCAGCTCTATCAGCCCTTGAACATCCTTGGTTTCGCCTATCGTGAAATCAAGCAGGGGCTCACGGATATGGAGCAGATGTTCGCGCTTCTTGATGTCCCCGCCGAGGTGCGCGATGCGCCGGGCGCGGTGCCGCTGGCGCTGACACAGGGCATCATCCGCTTTGAAGATGTGCGCTTTGGCTATCGGCCGGATCGCGAAATTCTTAAAGGCATTTCCCTCACCGTGCCACCGGGACGGATGCTGGCGATTGTCGGGCCGACCGGGGCCGGGAAATCTACCATCTCTCGCCTGCTGTTCCGTTTTTATGATGTGACGGGCGGGCGTGTTCTGGTGGATGGTCAGGATGTGCGGGGCATCACACAACACAGCCTGCGCGCCGCGATTGGCGTCGTGCCACAGGATACGGTGCTGTTCAATGACACCATCCGCTACAACATCGGCTATGGCCGCCCGGGCGCCACCGATGCGGAGATTGAAAACGCCGCGCGCCTTGCGCAGGTGCATGACTTCGTGACCCGCCTCCCGGATGGCTATGCGACGCGGGTCGGGGAACGTGGCCTCAAGCTCTCAGGTGGGGAAAAGCAGCGGGTCGCGATTGCGCGCACTATCCTGAAGGACCCCCGCCTGCTGATTTTGGATGAGGCGACCAGCGCGCTTGATACAAGGACTGAGCAGGAAATTCAGGCGGCCCTGCGTGACGTGGCACGCAATCGCACCACGCTTGTCATCGCGCATCGGCTCTCCACCGTGGTGGAGGCGGATGAGATTATCGTGCTGCAGGAAGGCGCCATTGCCGAATGCGGCACCCATGGCGCCCTCATCGCCGCAGACGGGCTTTATGCCGATATGTGGCGCCGCCAATCGGAAGCCATGGCCGCCGCCGAGGCCGCCGCGCGGGCCCAGGCCGAGGCTGATCTGGAAATGCCCCGCCAGCGCCCCAACGCCGCCCCCCCTTCCCCTGGCCCCTGAGCCTCCCCATTTGCCCGCTACAACCAGGAGTAACCTATGCAGATGGACCCGGAAGGCATTGCGCCCGAGGATTTGAGCCATGCCGGTTCGGTCGTAGACAAGGCGATCGAATACATGATGGAGCAGCAAATCCAGCCAATTTCCATCGCCTCCGCCCTGCTGGGGGGCGCGCTTGGGGTGCTGACCCGGACCTTGGATGACCGCGCTGTGGCTGGGGTGCTGCGCCAGGCGCTTGCTTCTGTGGAAAGCGGCGAATTCCGGGCCCCACCCCCCTCTTGATACTTGACGCGCGCGGGACTTCCCGCCACAAGTACAATATTGTGTTGAAACCGCGCGTAGGCTTGGCCTGCGCGTTCTTAAGTTTGGATTTGCGCCATGTCTCGCCGCTGCGTTATTACTGGCAAGGGTGTTCTGACGGGTAACAATGTCAGCCACGCCAATAACAAGACCCGTCGCCGCTTCCTGCCCAACCTGCAGGAAAGCTCCTTCTGGTCGGAAATCCTTGCCGCGCCGGTGAAGCTTCGCCTTTCCACCAATGGCATCCGCACGGTGGAGCATAATGGCGGGCTTGATGCCTTCCTGCTCGTCACGCCGGACCGCAAGCTGACGGAAGATGCCATTGTGCTGAAGCGCCGCCTGGAACGCGCCCAGGCCGCCAAGGCCGCCAAGGCTGCCTAAAGCCTTTTCAAGCCGGGCTATCGCAACCCGCGGGGGGCAGCTTCTGCGGGTTTTTCTTCGCCTATCGGCCGCCGCGTTGGCGCTCAATCTCCCGCCAGCGGGCGACATTACGATTATGCGCCTCCAGCGTTTCGGCGAATGCGTGGCCGCCTGACCCATCCGCGACAAAATAAAGAAAATTGCTCGTCGCCGGCTTGGTGGCGCCTCGGAGCGAATCGCGCCCGGGACTGGCAATCGGCCCTGGCGGCAGGCCGCGATTGCGATAGGTATTGAAGGGGCTGTCGCGGTCCAGATCAGCGCGCGTGATGGGTCGGTCCAGGGCCGCGCCGCCCAAGGCCGCGTAAACCACTGTCGGGTCCGATTGCAGCGGCATATTGCGCCTGAGGCGATTGATGAAGACCGAGGCAACCAGCGCGCGTTCCTCAGCCTTGCCGGTTTCGCGTTCTATGATGGATGCCAGAATCAGCGCTTCCCGCGCGTTCCGCAGCGGCAGGTTGGGCGCGCGGTCGCGCCAGGCCTCGGACAGCGCGGTATTCATGGCCGCCTGGGCGCGGCGGATCAGCCCAGCGCGGCTATCGCCAAATTCAAAGGCATAGGTCTCGGGCAGGATGCTGCCCTCGGCGGTGGGTTCGGCCTCGCCCGTCAGACCTTCGGTCGTGTCCAGCAGGGCCTGGATTTGCAGCGCCGATAAGCCTTCGGGGATGGTCACGCGGCGCTGCACAGGCCGCGCTTCGCGCAGGATGTGTAGCACCTGCTTGAGCGAGGCACCTGCGGGAAAGGCGAATTCCGCCGCACGCAAGGGCCCCGCGCCCTTGGTGAGTTGGCTTGCGACCAGAAAATGCCGCGCATCGGCGACAATGCCGGCTTCATTGAGCGCGCCGGCAATCACTTCCGTCCCGCCACGGGGGATCACTACGGCACGTTCAGCGGCCAGCGGCCCGGGGGCTTCGTAAACCTCGCGTGCCCGTTTCGCCGATGCACCAAGGCCGATCATTACAGCCAGGATCAGGCTGAGCAGGATAAGCGCCACCCGCCCGCGGCGTCTGTGCGGTGCGGGGGTGGTTTCATTCATTCGCGATCAGGGAGCACCGCGGAAAATGATGCTGGCATTGGTGCCGCCAAAGCCGAAGGAATTGGATAGCGCGACATCAATCTTGCGCGGCTGAGCTTCCTTCGCCACGCGATCAATGGCACTTTCGCGCGATGGCTTTTCCAGATTGAGCGTGCCTGGCGCGACCTGGTCACGAATAGCAAGGATCGAGAATATCCCCTCAACCGCGCCAGCAGCACCAAGCAAATGCCCAATAGCGGATTTGGTGGAAGACATGGCAAGCCCGCGTGCGGCATCGCCCCAAAGGCGCTCAACCGCTTCCAATTCCAGATCATCCCCAAGCGGCGTCGAAGTGCCATGGGCATTCACATATTGAATCTGCTCAGGCATGATGCCGGCGCTGGCAAGGGCTGCCTTCATGGCGCGGAAGGCGCCATCATGGCCCTCGGCCGGGGCGGTGATGTGATAGGCATCACCGCTCATGCCATAGCCGATCACCTCGCCGTAAATCTTGGCACCGCGCGCCTTGGCGTGGTCCAATTCTTCCAGCACCACAACGCCCGCCCCTTCGCCCATGACAAAGCCATCGCGCGCTTCATCCCAGGGGCGGGACGCGGCGGTTGGATTGTCATTGAAGCTGGTCGAAAGCGCGCGCGCGGCGCAGAAGCCGGCCATGCCGATTTCGCACACTGCGGCTTCCGCCCCGCCGGCGACCATGACATCGGCATCGCCCAGCGCAATCAACCGCGCCGCATCCCCCAAGGCATGCACGCCGGTGGCGCAAGCTGTCACCACGGAATGATTGGGGCCCTTGAAGCCAAAGCGGATGGAAACCTGGCCAGAGGCCAGATTGATCAGCGCCGAGGGAATGAAGAAAGGGGAGATGCGCTTGATCTTACCCTGGATAATCAGGGAAGCGGCTTCGTGGATCATCTCAAGCCCGCCAATGCCGGACCCGATCATCACGCCGGTGCGACAGCGCTGATCTTCATCCTGCGGCGTCCAGCCGGAATCGATTACCGCCTCATCCGCCGCGACGATCGCGAATTGGATGAAGCGATCCATCTTCTTCTGATCCTTGACGGGGATCCATTCATCGATGTCGAGCCCGCCTTCGGCCTTGACGCCTGCCGAGATCTGTCCCGCGATGCGTGCCGGCAGGGCGGCAACATCAAAGGATTGAATGGCGCCAATGCCGGAATGGCCGGCGAGCATGCGCTTCCATACATGCTCCACACCAACCCCCAGGGGGCAGGCAATGCCCATTCCCGTCACGACAACGCGACGCGGCGCAAAACCCTTCTGGAACACGCGCGATTCCCCGTTAGATCAGCGAAAGGGCGCTCAGGCGCTCTTGTGCTTTTCAATATAGTCGATCGCGTCCTTCACAGTCGTGATCTTTTCCGCGGCATCATCCGGGATTTCCACGCCGAAGGCTTCTTCGAACGCCATCACCAGTTCAACCGTGTCAAGGCTATCCGCGCCCAGGTCATCAATGAAGGATGCCTCAGTGGTCACCTTCGCTTCTTCGACGCCAAGGTGTTCGACAACGATCTTCTTGACCTTCTCGGCGGTATCGCTCATCGCGCAACTCTCCATTTGGCGGGGCTTGGCCCGCGCTCCCCAAAACAATGCGGCTGTCTACCTGATGGTTTGGGACTCGCGCCCCACTCCGCCCGGCATTTTCGGCTTAACATAGGCAGGAAGCGGGGCCTAGGCTGGAAGCACCGACTTGGTCAAGATTCCGGAAAGAAAGCGCTGCCCCCTCAGCTCATGGCGTAGACGTACATCGGTAGCGGCTGGGTCTCATCCGTGACTGAGGTCACGCCAGGCACCCCCTCTGCCAGAACCCGATGGCCCCGCTTGATGGCGTCCGAGCGGGAGAAGCCGTGGAAGGTCACCGCGCCATCCTTCACAACCACCATGATGTAATAGGTATCGGCCCAGGGTTCCTTGCGCATCGCGGCCAGGACGGCGGCCCGGATCCGCTCATCCGGGATGCCTTTAGCTTTTTCTGGGGGCAGCAGCAGGGCATGCAGCAAATCGGCCCGGCTGATCAGGCCACGCAGCCGCCCTTCGGTAACTACCAGCACCCTGCGAATGCCGTGCTGTTCCATGATCTGCGCCACATGGGCGGCGGTCGCGTCCGGTTCCACCGTGACCAGCTTTTCCGTCATGATATCGCGCGCCCTGGCGCCATGGGTGCGCGCGTAATGCTCGGCACCGCGGCCAGGGTCGCCAAAAAGGCCAGAGAACCAGGAAGAGGGCTTGTCTTCTTCCCCGGCCAGGCGGCGGATCAGGTCTGCCTCTGTCACCATGCAAAGCAGGGCGCCATCAGCGGCCAGGACGGGCACGGCGGAAATGCCGCGATCAACGAGTAGCCGCGCCACGGCGATCACCAGGGTTTCGGGCGGTACGGTGACAGGTTCGATGGTCATCAGATCACGGGCGGTGAGTATGGACATGGTGTATTCCTCCTGATCGTGCCGCTTTGATGCCGGTTTTGCCCAGGCATGTCTTTACGCAGGTCAATAGTGCGGGAGTTCTCGCAACCCATGCGCAAATATGCGAAGCTTCGCCAATGAAGGCTGCGTCATTGTTATTGGCCCTGATGCTGGGCGGTTGTGGCGCATTGGGGCGCGCAGGACTGATCGGCAATGCCCCGCCGGCCGGCCAAATGGTGCCGCCCGAGCAATTTGCGCCCCTGGCCGCGCCACCGCCAGGCCGGGCGCTGTGGGCGGAGCTTGGCCAGGATGCTGGGCCCGCGCGCCCGGTGCGGGCGGAAGGGCCGCGCCGCTTTTGGCTCATGGATAAAGGGTTTGTCTTTGTGACCGGAGGCGCGCGGGTGGTCGCCACCGCTGGGCTTCCGACCATGCTGCTGGCCAGCGCTCACATCGGCGATGATCCGTTGCGCCGCGCTTCCCCCCTTGGCCCCGCGCCCTTCCGCCTTGGGCATAGCTTCGATCTGTCTGGCGCTGAGGGGCGCGCGGAACAGATGCGCTTCGGCCAAGTGGTGCAATGCCGGATTGAGGCCGAGGAGCCCGTCATTGGCGGCGTGATTGAACCCGTGGAAATTTGCGAAGGTGCGGCGTTTTTCACCAATCGCTTCTGGTTCTGCGCTGCCGATCGCGTGCTGATTCGCTCAGAACAAGGGATCGGGCGGGATGTGCCGCCGCTTCGCTTGCAAGTCGCGGTGGAGGGGAATTGAGGCAAGCCGATCAGGTGCCCGCTACAACTTCACACTCTCCCAGACCCAGCCGCGCTTGGCGCGATCCGCAGCCTGCCAGGCGGCGATCTGATCCTTCAGCCGTAGCGTCAGCGCAATATCATCAAGCCCTTCCAGCAGCGCATCGCGCTTGCGCGCATCAATACTGAAGGGAATCTCCGCACCTTCCGGCGAAATCACCACCTGACGCACCAAATCAATCGCGGTGTAGCGCGCAGCTTGGCTTGCTTCTGTCTCGGCGGCGATTTGCTTCACCACTTCCTCGGGCAGGGCAATCGGCAGCAAGCCATTCTGGAAGCAGTTATTGTGGAAGATATCGCCGAAGCTTGGCGCGATCACGCAGCGAATGCCCGCCCCCATCAGCGCCCAAACCGCACCTTCGCGCGATGATCCGCAGCCAAAATTCGCCCCCGCCAGCAGAATGGGCGCTTCGCGATAAGGCGCCTTGTTCAGCACGAAATCGGGGTTCTCCGTACCATCGGGCAGGAAGCGTAAATTCTCAAAAGCATAAGGCCCAAGCCCGATGCGCCCGGTGCCGACCAGGCGGTGGATGCGAATGATCAGATCCGTATCCACATTGGCGCGCATCAAGGGCGCGGCAGGGCCGGAGAGTTTGGTAAATTTTTCCATGATGTCCGCCCCCTTACGCTGCGAATTGCCGCACATCGGCAATGGCACCCGCCAGCGCCGCCGCCGCCGCCATGGCCGGAGAGGCCAAATGCGTCCGCGCTCCCGGCCCCTGGCGGCCCACAAAATTGCGGTTCGATGTGGAAACGCAGCGCGCACCTGGCGGCACGGCTTCGCCATTGGCTGCTACACATAACGCGCAGCCAGGCTCGCGCCATTCAAAGCCCGCTGCGATGAAGGCCGCATCCAGCCCTTCGGCTTCGGCTTCCTTCTTCACGCGTTCCGATCCCGGCACCACCCAGGCCGTAACATGCCCTGCCACCTTGCGCCCGCGCAGCACAGCAGCCGCAGCGCGCAAATCCTCGATCCGTGAATTGGTGCAGGAACCGATGAAAACCCAATCAATCTTGGTGCCCGCAATCAGCTGGCCGGGCTTCAGGTCCATATAGGCCAAGGCCGCTTCATAAGCGGCGCGACGAATGGGATCAGACGCGGTGGCAGGATCGGGCACATGGCCCGTGACAGGCAGCACCTGTTCCGGGCTGGTGCCCCAGGTGATTTGCGGTGCGATATCCGCCATGGAAATCAGCAGATCGGAATCAAACACCGCATCCGTATGACTCGGCAGGCTGCGCCAATGATTGAGCGCCGCATCCCAGGCTGTTCCCGTGGGGGCAAAGCGCCGACCAGCGAGCCATGCGTAAGTCACATCATCGGGGGCAACCATGCCCATCTTTGCCCCCATTTCAATGGAAAGATTGCAAAGCGTGAGGCGCCCTTCGACCGAAAGCGCGCGTACTGCGGAACCGGCATATTCCACCGCGTAACCCGTGCCCGCACCGGTACCAAAACGGCCAATGGCATGCAGGATCATATCCTTTGGCGTGACACCTGCTGGAGCCGTGCCTTCAAAACGAATGCGCATGCGCTTTGGTTTTTTCTGCGGCAGCGTTTGGGTTGCCAGCACATGGCGCAATTCCGATGCGCCAATGCCAAAGGCCAGGGCGCCGAGCCCACCATTGGTGCAGGTATGGCTATCGCCGCAGACCAGCGTGGTGCCAGGCAGCACAATACCAAGCTCTGGCCCCATCACATGCACAATGCCATTGCCATCCTGCCCAAGATCGAAAAGCCTGACCCCGGTTTCGGCGGCACGCTTGCGCAATCCCGCGATCAGCTCACCACCCTTTGGGAAGCTTTCCGCCGTGCGGCCTGGCGTTGTGGCCACCGCGTGATCCGGTGTGGCGAAGACAAGTTCCGGGTGCGGGATCGCATAACCCGTTTCGCCCACTTCGCGGAGCGCCCGCCCGCCCGAAAGATCATGCAGCAGCACGCGGTCACAATGCAGCAACGACCAGCCGGAACCAAGATCGGCAATGACATGCGGGTCCCAAATCTTGTCGAATAATGTCGCGGCCATGTGCTTCCCCCAAATCCTTGACGGCGGCACCGCTGGCGCCGCACCGTTTGTCCCTATCACGCCGCGCCAAAGATGCGCGGTCAAGCGGGTGGAGGGGTGAGATGGCGCAGATCACGCGGCGCGGGCTGGCAGGCTTGGGATTGGCAGCGCCTTTTCTGGCGCGACAGGCTAGGGCGCAGGGCAGCTATCCGGATCGGCCCGTGCGCATGATTGTGCCCTATAGCGCGGGCGGTGTGGCGGATACGATTGCGCGCATTATTCAGCCGAAAGTGGCGGAACATCTCGGCCAATCCTTCATCATCGAAAACCGCACCGGCGCATCGGGTTCCATCGGCGCCATGGCGGTGGCGCAAAGCCCGGCTGATGGGCACACCTTCTTGTTCGAGGGTGCGACCTTCGCCACCCTGCCGCTGGTGAGCCGAAGCCTGCCGATTGACTATACCGCGGCCTTCATTCCCGTGGTGCAGGTGACGACGCAGCCCTATATGCTTGGCGTGCGGGCGGGCTTTCCGGCGCGCGATCTGGCGGGGTTTGTGGCGGAAGCCAAGCGTCGCCCAGGCGAGATCACCTATGGCACGCCAGGTGTGGCGCATATCGGCCATTTCATGGGCGAATTGCTGCAATTGATGGCCGGCATCAAGCTGGAACATATCCCCTATCGCGGCGGCGCTGATGTGGCGCGCGACTTGGCCGGCGGTCGGCTGGAGGCGGGCCTGATTTCATTTTCAAGCCTGAAACCTGCCGTGGAACGCGGCACAACCTTGCTGGCGAGCACGGCGGCCGAACGGCAGGCCAGTCTTCGCCAAATTCCCGTTATTGCCGAGACCTATCCGGGTTATGATTTGGTGTCCTGGACCGGCTGTTTTGCACCCGCCGGCACGCCGGAAGCGGCGCAGAATCGCTTTGTGGCCGCGATTCATCACGCGCTGAAAGGCCCTGCCATTCAGGCGCGGCTGGAAGCGACCGGGGCGGACCCGGTGATTTCCTACCCCGCTGCCTATCAGGCGGTGATTGCCAAGGACCGCGATATGGCGCGGCGCATCGTGGCCGCGACCGGGCTTTCCATACCCTGACCGGGCTGGACAGGCAGGACGTGAAGGCGGAAGCTTTCGCCAGAAGAAACGGAGCGGAGCCGAGACATAGCCACCACAAGCAAGATGCGGCTGCATTGGTCGCCGCGCTCACCCTTTGTGCGCAAGGTCATGATCGCGGCGCATGAATTGGGCCTGGCGGATCGGCTTGAAACCATGCGCACGCGCGTTGCCACGAACCAGGTGCATAAGGGGCTGCTGAGTGACAATCCGCTCGGCAAGATTCCAACGCTGATCCTGAACGATGGCACCATTCTTTATGATTCGGTGGTGATCTGCGATTACCTTGATAGCATCGCAGCCAAACCGAAATTGTTCCCGCCTTCAGGCCCGACGCGCTTCCAGGCGCTGCGCCGCCACGCGCTTGGCAATGGCTATCTGGATATGCTGCTGATGGGGCGCAATGAAGCGGGGCGTGCCGCGCTAAACCCAGGCATGATCGAAGGCTGCGAATTGAAGCACACCGCAACCGTGAAGGCGCTGGAAGCCGAGGCAGAGGCGCTGGCCCGCGATGATTTCGGCATTGGCCATATCGCGATTGCTTGCGCGCTTTGCTACCTCGATTTCCGTTTCAATGCGCTGCAATGGCGCCAGGGCGCACCGGCGCTGACCGCATGGCATGCGGCGGCGGTCGCGCGCCCTTCCTTCGTTGCGACGCCCGTGGTGGATGATTGATCATGCCGTCGCGCGGTCATTTATCTTGTGACTTTTTCTCTGATATATCGGAGGCTCGGTCATGAAACTTACCCGCAGAAGCGCGCTTGGTCTGATGGCGGCCTTGCCCTTGCCCGCCTTGGCGCAGGCATTTCCGGATCAGCCCATCCGATTGATTGTCCCATTCCCGCCCGGCGGCCCCGCGGATATCATTGGGCGTCTGATTTCCCGTGTCATGGCCGACAAACTCGGCAAGCCCGTCATTGTCGAAAACCGCTCTGGCGGCGGTGGCTTGGTTGGTATTGAAGCCGTCGCGCGGTCACGGCCTGATGGGCTGACGATTGGGCTCGCGAGCAGCGGTGTTTTGACGGTGCAGCCGCATCTGACGCAGCAAATGCCATTCGATGCTTCGCGCGATCTGGCACCCATCGGCCTCGTGCTTTCCGTGCCGCAAATCCTGACCGTCAATCCGAACCTTGCGGTCCGCGATTTGCGCGAATTCATCGCCCGCGCAAAGGCGAAACCCGGTAAGCATTCCTATGGCTCGGCCGGGATCGGGTCTTCCTTGCATATGTGCATGGAATTGCTGAAGCAGATCACCGGCATTGATGTGGTGCATGTGCCCTATCGTGGTGCTGCGCCCGCGGTGACAGATGCGGTGGCCGGGCGGATCGAGATTCTGATGGCGGATGTGCCGGTAATTCTCTCGCAAATACGCGCCGGCACGCTGCGCCCGATTGGCATCAGCGCGCCGCAGCGGCTGGATACCCTGCCCGATCTGCCAACCCTGGTTGAAGCCGGCCTGCCCGGAATGATCAGCGATACCAGCTACGGACTTGTGGCGCCTGCGGGCACACCGGCCGAGCGAATCACGCTATTGCGCAATGCCATGGTGGCTGCGATCAATGACCCTGAAACGCGCCAGGCCTTTGCCGCGCAAGGAGGCACATTGGTCGGCAGCACGCCCGAGGAATTCACGCAAGCCATTCGTGAAGGTAGCGCGCGCTGGGGTCAGGTTGTCCGCGCCGGCAATATCAATTTGGAGTAGCCCATGAACCCCTTTCCCGATCTGCAATCCTTCAGGGTCAGCATCACCGATCACGTGGCCACCGTGGTGATTGCGCGCCCGCCGGTGAATGCGCAGAACAGCGCCTTTCGCGATGAAATCACGCGTATCTTCGACACTTTCCACGAAATGCCGGAAGTACGCGCGATTGTGTTGACGGGTGAGGGGCGGAATTTCTCGGCCGGGGCGGATTTGAAGGACAGGCCGGATGTGACGCGCCAAGGTGCCTTCCCGCGCCATAACCGCCTGGTGCGTGCGGGCTTTGATTGCGTCATGGAATGCGGCAAGCCGGTCATTGCAGCAGTGAATGGTGCCGCGATTGGCGCGGGCTGCGTGCTCGCCTTGGTCTGTGACATCATCGTGGTCGCCGAAGACAGCTTCATGTCAATGACCGAGGTGGAGGTTGGCCTTGCCGGCGGTGTGCGCCATGTGCTGCGCCATTTTGGGCAATCCAATGCGCGCTTGATGCTTTATACCGCGCGGCGATTTTATGGGCCTGACCTTTATCGCATGAACGTCGCTTCCGCCTGCTTGCCGCAGGAACAGTTATTGGCAACGGCGCAGGGGATGGCGGCGGAGATCGCCTCCAAGGTGCCGCTTGCAGTGGTAGCCGCAAAGCGCAGCTTTACGCTGACGGAATATCTGCCACTGTCTGAGGGTTATCGCTACGAACAGACGCAAACGGCAGCACTGTCGCACACGGAAGATACGCGCGAAGCGCAGCGCGCTTTTGCTGAAAAACGCAAGCCGGTCTTCAAGGGGCGGTAGGCTATCAGCTGGGCTTGCGCGCTGCCTTATCCATCAGGTTTTGCTGGCGGCGCGCTTCATCCCGCGCTGCCTCGGCCGCGCGGTTTTCGCGGAGCTGTTCGACTACGCGCTCTGCTGCGCGCGCATCGGCCAGGATCTGCCGCTGCTGATCCGTTTCTTGCCGCGCTTCTTCCTGCGTGGCTTGGGCGGTTGCACGAACATCGAGCGCCTTCTGGATGAAGGCACAAAGCTGCGGATTCAGCCCTTCGGAGCTTTCCTGCCGCAGCGCCTGTTCGGCGGCGGCAAGGGCTTGCTGCGCGGCGGCCTCGACGGCCAGTTTTTCGGCCAATGCGCGCCGTTCCGCCTGGGTTTCCAAGCGGCGGAGTTTTGCAGCGTCACCAAAGGGTCCTTGGCTATGGCGCTTACGGTAAAGCGTCGCGCGCGGCCTTCCAAGCCCTAAAGGCGCCATTCGACGCGCTGCGTTGCTTGAGGCATGATGGCGTAAACTAGGAGAGCACAGCATGACCCGCCATACGCTTTATGTGCGTCTTGCCGAGACGCTGTATCGCATCGAACGCCCCTGGGGCGATGTTCCGATGGGGGTTGGCGCACCTTCCGATGTCGCCTGTGATGCCGAAGGCAATGTCTATTGCCAGTTGCGGCAAGACCCTTATGCGGGCGCAGTAGGTCCGGCGGTGGTGGTTCTGGCGCCCGATGGCAAGCGCATTGCCGCCTGGGGTGACGATGAAGTCGCCGATGGGCATATGCTGTCGGTCCATCCCGATGGGCGCGTTTTTGTCGTGGATCGCGACGCGCAGGAAATCATCATTTTTGATCACCACGGCAAAAGGCTGGGCGGGCTTGGCAAGCGACATCGCCCTGGTGAGCCCTTCAACGCGCCTTGTGATGTCGCCTTCGGACCTGATGGTTCGATCTATGTCGCGGATGGCTATGGGGCATCGGTGATGCATCGCTTCAGAGCAGATGGCACGCCCATGGGCCATTGGGGGCGGCCTGGGTCTGGGCCTGGCGAATTCTCGACGCCGCATTCCGTCTGGGTGCTGTCTGATGGGCGCGTGACAGTCGCGGATCGGGAAAATAATCGCGTGCAGGTTTTCACCGGTGATGGCGAATGGCTCGCGGATTGGACAGATTATCACAAGCCGATGTCCGTGCATGGCGGGCCGGGGGGCACGCTTTACGTCACGGATCAGGTGCCGCGGCTTTCGCTGCTGGCGCAGGATGGTACGCTGCTTGGCCGTTGCCGCCCGGTACTGAATGGTGCGCATGGCATGTGGCTTGCGCCGGATGGCAGCATTTTCTTATCAGAACAAAATCCGCCGCGCCTGACGCGGCTTGTGCCCGTGGCGGGCTGAGAGGGAAACCATGCTGGAACATGTCGGCGGCATTGATCATTGCATTGTGTTGGTCAGGGATTTGGACAAGGCCGCTGAGACTTTCGCGCGTGCCGGTTTCACGGTGGCGCCGCGCGGCGTGCATTCGGCGCATATGGGCACTGGCAATAATTGCGTGATGCTTGAGAAGGATTACTTCGAAATTCTGGGCGTACTGACACCGACCGAAGCGAATGCGAAATGGCGCGCCGTCCTGGAAACGCGCGAAGGCATGACCGCCATTGCCATGCGCGCGCATGATGCCGAGAAAGGCACGGCCGAGGTTGCAGCGCGCGGCATCCCGACCATGCCGGTGATGCGCTTTGGCCGGCCCGTTGATATGCCGGATGGTACGCGCACCGAAACGCGCTTCAATACGTTTCATTTGGTTGATCCTGTCGCACCTGGCTTGCGGATTTTTGCCTGCCAGCATTTGACGCCTGGTGCTACCTGGGTGCCTGGGACCATGACCCATGCCAATACCGCAAAAGCCTTGACGGGGCTTGAGGTTTTGGCCGCTGATCCTGCCGCCGTTGCCGCTGCCATCGCCACATTGCTGGACAGCAAGCCGGAAGCCGTGGGTGATGGCGTGCTGCACGTGCCGACCAGCGCAGCGCCCATCATTGTGTTTAACCGCGCTGCGCTGGCTGCGCGTTACGGCGCGCTTGATCTGACGGGTCTGCCCGATGCCGGGCCGGTGACGCTTGGCATTACTGTTGCCGATCTTGCCGCCGCGCAAGCCTGCCTGACGAAAGCCAGCCTGCCCTTTAGCGTCATTCCAGGTGGCGGCATTGCGGTCGCGCCAGCGGCGGCGCATGGGGTGATTTTGGCATTCCGCGCGGGATAAGGTGTGTCATGCCATCAATGGATAAATTGCAGAAGATTGTCCTGGTGCTGCTGGTGATTACGGCGCTGGCGCAGATACTGCGCGCGCTTTTTTGAAAAGGGGATTTTGCTGATGCGCGTTGGGGTGATTGGTTTGGGCAGCATGGGCATGGGCGCGGCGCTCAGCCTTTTGCGCGCGGGGGCGGATGTGATGGGCTGCGATCCCCGTGCGGCGGCGCGCGATGAATTCAGCGCCGCCGGTGGCGCAGCAGTGGCGAAGGCGAGCGATTTGCCGGCAGGCATGGATGCGCTGGTCGTGTTGGTGGTGAATGCCGCGCAAACCGAAGCTGCTGTCTTTGGCCCGGATGGCGCTGCCCCGCGTATGGCGAGGGGCGGTTTGGTGATTTCCTCCGCCTCCATGGCACCGGATGCGGCGCGCGCCTTGGCCGCCAAGGCTGAAGCTGCCGGCTTGCTCTATTTGGATGCGCCGGTCTCGGGCGGTACGGTCAAGGCGCGCGCGGGTGAAATGACGGTGATGGGCGCGGGCAGTGATGCCGCCTTCGCCAAGGCCGCGCCGGTATTTGATGCCATTGCCACCAAAGTCTGGCGCTTGGGGTCTGAAATCGGCATCGGTGCCACGGCGAAGGTGGTGCATCAATTGCTCGCTGGCGTGCATATCGCTGCGGCGGCTGAGGCGATGGCGCTTGGCATTCGCGCCGGTGCTGATCCGCAAGCGCTTTATGATGTGGTGACCAGTGCGGCGGGTAATTCCTGGATGTTCGAAAACCGCATGGCACGTGTATTGACCGGCGATGACGCGCCGCGCAGTGCGGTGGAGATTTTTGTGAAGGACCTCGGCCTGGTGAATGACATGGCGCGGGGTTTGAACTTCCCGGTGCCACTCGCGGCGCAAGCGCAGCAGCTTTTCACCGCCGCGCGCGCCATGGGTCAGGGTGGTGCTGATGATGGTTTTGTCATTCGCGTCTGGCAGGCGCTGACGGGGATTGCCTTGCCGGGGGATGGCAAGAAGAGCTGAGGCTGGCAAACCCAACCTTAAGCGACTTTCATAAGGCCAAGTTTTCTGAGGCAGGCCAATCCTGCGTCACGGTCAGTGAGCGCACCCGCCGTGAGCATGAGGTCCAATTCGTCACGAGATATTTCGGCCACTCGGAAAAAGGGCAGCATCAGCCATTTCTGGGGTGGTGACTTTTTCTGCGTTGCGCATCAAGTAGATGTGCTTGCGCGCATTTGGAT
This sequence comes from Alphaproteobacteria bacterium, assembly GCA_016869715.1. Classification (GTDB taxonomy): domain Bacteria; phylum Pseudomonadota; class Alphaproteobacteria; order Acetobacterales; family Acetobacteraceae; genus Neoroseomonas. Next base: position 67,231 of record VGDM01000012.1, on the reverse strand, counting down.
AGGCTGAAATCCAGGTCGAGCAGAGATGAACAATTTCTCCCGCCTAACCTGTTTCTTCCTGAACCTCCCTTGCTACAGCCATTTCGGCGCTCTCATCCTTATCCACATCACCGCCAGGGATTTCAAATAGCCAGCACCCTGGCCCATGGCGATATTCCTCAACCACAACAACGCGGCCTTCCCGCGTCACCGGAAGACAAACGGTGACATCACTTTTCTGCCGAAGATAGAAAGTTGCCTCCTGCCCATTCGGCATGCGTTTAAGGTTTTTGGTCACCACTAAGTGGCGGGACGCATAGTCAGTTTCCTGGTGTATGAGTTCTGGGCTTGGAAGGCCGAAATCGGCTTGCCGGCCCAGTCTTGCGTCTTTGTCCGACATATCCACCGATTCCCTCATGCAATTGCCCAAAACGCGGCGCCGTCATGCCGTGAGCACCGCCTCAACCGCCGCTGAGACCGCAAATAGATGCTGATCCGCACCATGCGCGCCGGTCAGCATCAGCCCGACCGGTGCTTCACCCGGCGCGTTGCAGGGCAGGCTAATCGCGCAGCGATCGAGGAAATTACCGACACTCGTATTCCGCAGCAGCAGCATATTGATGCGGTTATATTCCTTCTCATCTTCCACCTCAGCGATGGCGGGCGGGATCAGCGGGCAGGTCGGGCAGATCAGCGCATCAAAGGGCGCGGTGCGCGGCGCGACACTTGCAATGATACGCGCGCGCGCATTGACCAAATCAACATAATCCGCCGCTGACATGCCTTCACCGCGCCGGATGCGCTTCAGGATGTGCGGGTCATAGCCATCGGCTTTTTCCGCAATCAGCCTGCGATGCCAGGCCAAAGCCTCACTGGCCGGGAAGCCGCCGGCAGCGGTGACTTGTGGAATTTCGGTCAATTCCGGCAGGGCAATTTCAATGATGCGCGCACCCGCAAGCGATAATTTGCGCAAGGCAGTTTCAAACGCTGCGGCGACATGGCCATCCATGCTATCGGTCAAATAGGTGCCGCGCGGCAGGGCGAAGGTCAGTGTGTTCAGCGTGACGGGCTTGGGTAGCAGGGGGTTCTCCTCACCCGCCATGAAGCCATCAATCAGCGCGCAATCCGCAACGCTGCGTGCCAAAGGTCCGGCAGAATCAAGCGAAGGTGATAGCGGCAAAATGCCCGTAATCGGCACACGCTTCGCCGTGGGCTTCCAGCCAACAACACCGCAAAGTGCCGCTGGGATGCGGCAGGAACCACCCGTATCGGTGCCGAGCCCGACAAAGCCCATGCCATCCGCCACCGCCACGCCAGCGCCGGAAGAAGAACCGCCTGGCAAGCGGCCTGTCGCACGATCCCAGGGGCTTTTCGGCGTGCCATAATGCGGGTTTACCCCCAAACCGGAAAAGGCGAATTCCACCATGTTGGTCCGCCCAATCACCACAAAACCAGCACGGCGCAGGCGCTGCACCGTTGGTGCATCCAGCTTCGCTGGCGCACTGCTCTTCAGCACCACGGAACCAGAACGGGACGCTATGCCCGCTTCATCATACAAATCCTTCACGCTGATTGGAATGCCGGCATAGGCGCTCGGCGCACGGCCCGCCTTGCGGAGCGAATCCATCGCAGCGGCTGTCGCGCGCGCGGCCTCCCCATGCACTGTCATGAAGGCGCGGCTGCCCTCACCGGCGGGATCAGCGATGCGCGCCAGGGCTTCTTCGACCAAAGCGGCGGAACTGGTGTGCCCGGCAGCAAGTGCGGCGGCGGCTTCAATCACGATTTTGGGCATGGGGCGGCATCCGGTGCTCAGAAGGGTTCCGGTGGAAATCATGGCCGGAAGCGCGGCCAAGGCCAATCCCCACCTGTCCAGAACCCTTTCGCATTGACGGGGGAGCGCCCATCCGCTCAGGATCAGCCACTCACACCGAAGAACAGGGCGGCCAGGACCGCCCGGCTGGAGGAGACATCATGTCCTTGCTCTCAAAACCCCGTTGCCGCGGCCTGCTAGGCGCTGTTGCCGCCGCTGCGCTTTCCCTGATGGCATTCGTGCCTGCCCAGGTTTCGGCGCAGGAATGGCGCGGCTGGAACATCCACGCCGCCGATTACCCGAATGGCCGCGGCATGGACCGCTTTGCGGAGTTGGTCGGCCAGCGCACCAATAACCGCATTCGCATGCGCACCTTCCATTCCGCGCAGCTTGGCCAGCAGGATGAGGCCATTCAGCAGATGCGCCTTGGCACGATTGATTTTGCTAATTTCAATCTCTCGCCACTGAACAATCTGGCGCCTTCCACCGCGATCCTGACGCTGCCCTTCCTGTTTCGTGATGTTGGCCATAGCCATCGCGTCGTGGATGGCGCGATTGGGGAGGATATCGCGCGCGATCTGGAAGCGATCGGCATCATCACGCTCGCCTGGTATGATGCGGGCGCGCGCAGCCTTTACACAACCCGCCCGGTACGTACGCCGGCCGATGTGCGTGGCATGAAAATCCGTGTGCAGACTTCTGATCTTTGGATTGACATCATGCGCGCCATGGGTGCGAACCCAACGCCGCTGCCCTTTGGTGAGGTCTTCACCAGTCTTCAATCTGGCGTGATTGATGGCGCGGAAAACAACTGGCCATCCTATGAAAGCACGCGGCATTTCGAAGTGGCGAAATTCTACACCATGACGGAACATTCCAATGTGCCCGAAGTGCTGGCCATTAGCCGGCAGCGTTGGCAGCGCTTGAATGAGGCTGAGCGCGCCATCCTGCGCGATGCGGCGCGTGAAAGTGCGGCGCTGCAACGCCAGCTTTGGGCGGAACGTGAAAAATCCTCACGCGATCGCGTAGTAGCCGGCGGTGCCTCCGTAATCGAAGTGGCTGATCGTACTCCCTGGCAGACGCTGATGGAACCGGTCTATACCAAATACGCATCTGCCCCGCGCATGGCGGATTTGCTGAAGCGTATTCGTGAAACGCGGTGAGCGTGCCTGAAACGCAGCGGCGCGGCGATCTGCCCGCGCCGCTCGCTGCATTTTCGCGCCTTCTAGATGTGCTGGCGGGCGTGACCATAGCGCTTGCTGGTACGGCTTTGGTCGCGCTTGTGGTGATGATGGGCTGGTTGGTTTTTGGCCGTTATGTGCTGAATGATACGCCAACCTGGATCGAACGTGGTGCGACACTCGCCATTCTGTGCATCGCAATGCCAGTGGCGGCAGTGGGTGTGCGAGAACGCTTTCATCTTTCCGTGCTTGGCCTGCGTGAGGCCTTGCCGGGTGCCATGCAGCGCTGGATGGCGGTGGCTTGTGATGCGCTGGTCGGTCTGTTCGGCCTTGGCATGGCGATCTGGTCCTGGGAATTGGTGGAAATGGTGGCGAATTTCCGCATCCCCTTGCTCGGCATCAGCCAGGGCTGGACCTATGCGCCCATGTTGGTTGGCGGCGCGCTGATGTCGCTGTTTGCGGCGGAGCAAGTGCTGCGCGACATTTTTGTGCCCGAAGCGCCGGAAAAACGCGGCCCTGCCGCGGCGTTTTTGGAATAGGCAGATGGAACCCGGGCTTTTCCTGATTTTTGCGGTGTTCGCCTTGGGAGTCATTGCTGGCGTGCCTGTGGCCTTCTGCCTTGGCATCGCGGCTGTTGTGGGCTTCATCTATGAAGGGCTGAACCCCGCTGTTGCCTTTCAGCAAATGGCGAGTGGGATGAGCATTTTTTCTTTGCTCGCCATTCCTTTCTTCATTTTTGCTGGCGAGGTCATGCTGCATGGTGGCATTGCGCGGCGCCTGGTGTCGCTGGCTTCCGCCTGCGTTGGCTGGATGCGCGGCGGCCTCGGCATGGTGGATGTTTCAACCTCCATGCTGTTTGGTGGGATTTCCGGCTCGGCGGTGGCGGATACTTCCGCGACTGGTACCATCCTGATCCCAGCGATGAAGGCCAAAGGCTATGGGGTGGATTACGCTGTTTCGCTCACCGTCACCAGCAGCATCGCCGGCATTCTGCTTCCGCCGAGCCACAATATGATTCTCTATTCGCTTGCGGCGGGTGGTGGGATTTCCGTGAGTGCGCTGTTCATCGCGGGTATCGTGCCTGGCATGACCATGTGCCTTTTCCTCGGCATTGCGGCTTATGTCATGGCGGTGCGGCGCGGCTATCCTTCTGAGGGTTGGGCAGGGTTCCGGCATTTGTTCTGGACTTTTGTTGACGCGCTGCCGGGCTTGCTGACGGCGGTGATCATTCTGGGCGGCGTGCTGTCCGGCGTTTTCACGGTCACGGAAAGTGCGGCCTTTGGTGCGATCTGGGCGCTGGTGGTAACGTTGCTGGTCTATCGCAACCTCTCCTGGCCAGATTTCGTGATTGCGGTGAAGGCCAGTGTGCGCACCACATCGGTGGTGTTCCTGCTGGTTGGCACGGCAACAGCCTTTGCCTGGTTGCTTGCCATGTATCGCCTGCCGGAATTGCTGACGGAAGGCATGCTCGCCATCAGTGCCAACCCCATCGTCATTCTTCTACTGATCAATGTGTGCCTATTGCTGCTCGGCTGCGTGATGGATATGGCGGCGCTGATCCTGATCACCACGCCAATCTTTCTGCCCGTTGTCACCGCGATTGGCGTTGATCCGGTTCAATTCGGCATGGTGATGATGATGAACCTCGGCCTGGGGTTGACCACACCACCGGTTGGTGCGGTGCTGTTTGTGGGCTGCGCCATAGGCCGAATTCCGATGGAACAGGTCATGCGCACCATCTGGCCCTTTTACGGCGCCATCCTGCTCGTGCTGCTGCTCACCACCTATTGGCCGGCCATGTCACTGACGCTGCCGCGCCTGTTGCTTGGCTATGGAGGCTAAGGCGATGACCGCGCCCACCAAACCAGTATTGCTGACTGGCGCTTCCGGCGCGCTGGGGCGACACCTTACGCAAAGCCTCGGCGCGCTGGGTTGGCAATTGCGGCTCACGGATATCGCACCCTTCCCCGATCCGCTGCCACCATCCGCGCGCTTCTTACAGGCTGATTTGAATGATGGTGTTGCGCTGCTGCGCCAGACGGAAGGCTGCGGCGCCATTCTGCATTTCGGCGGCGTGAGTGTGGAACGCCCGTTTGAGGAAATCCTCGGCCCCAATCTGCGCGGGCTGTATCATGTTTATGAAGCGGCGCGGCGCGAAGGCGCGCGCGTGATTTTTGCCAGTTCCAACCACACCATCGGTTTTCATGAACGCCCGCGCGGCAATGATGCCAAGCTGAATGCGGATTGCGCCTTCCGGCCTGATGGCTATTACGGCACTTCGAAAATTTATGGCGAAATAATGGGGCGGATGTATTGGGACAAGCATGGCGTTGAGAATATAAACCTCCGCATCGGTTCCTGCCAACCAAAGCCCTTGGATCGGCGCATGCTGTCCACCTGGCTGTCCTATCCCGATCTGACGCGGTTGATTGAATGCTGTGTGCTGGCGGAGAAAACCGGCCACGCGGTGATTTGGGGCCAATCCAATAATCCAACCGGCTACTGGGGAGAGGATCATCGCGCGCGCATCGGCTGGGTGCCGCAAGATAATGCGGAAGCTTGGCGGGCGGAGCTTGAAGGCATCACGGCTGATCCCGTTTCAGAACGCTATCAGGGCGGTGCTTATACCGCGATTGAATATTCGCGTAGCGCGCCATCGCCGCGGGATCATTTTGCACCGGAATGAAGCTGCGATACGGTGATTGGCAGGCGCTGATCTGCACAGAACAGGGTGCCGCTTTTTCGCGCCTGCAATGGCGCGGGCGTGATGTGCTGGTGCCAACACCAGAAGGCGCGCGCCATCCCGGCGCTTATGGCGCTTTCTGGATGCTGCCCTGGGCCAATCGGTTGGATGGCGGGCGCATTGCCGACCATGTCATGCTGATCAATCGCGCGGCGGAAGGCACTGTCATTCATGGCTTAGCGCGCAATCTACCCTGGGAGGTGATCAGCGCCGCTACTAATCAGGCGGTGCTGCAACAGTGCGTGCAACTCGCGCCTTTCGATTACACAGCGCAGCTTTTGGTGGCGCTTGATGGTGCTGGCGTCGTCATGGAAATGACCTTGCGTCACGAAGGTGCCCCGCCGGCGCCCTATGGCATGGGTTGGCATCCATGGTTCATCCGCGGCGCTGCAACATCGCTGCACCTGAAAGCGACGCAACGCGCCAATCATGATGCGCGCGGGCTACCGAAAAGCTTTACGCCTTGCGATGGCATTGCGGCGGACGAGGCTGGGTTGATCGGGCTTGATAATTTCTTCACCGGTTGGGATGGCGCGGCACGTCTTAGGACGCCCGCAGGCACCATCACGCTCAGCGTCACGGGTGATTTCGCTTCGGGTGTGCAGGTCTATGCCCCGGCAGCGCAGCCGATCCTCTGCGTGGAGCCCGTGAGCCACATGCCAGATGCGCCCAATCGCCCCGCGCTGGCCGCCGCCGCGCCCATACGCGTGCTGGCCCAAGGCCAGGCGCTGCACGGCACCATCCGCCTGACCGCCGCCTGATCTGGCCTTGCGGCGCGCCGTGTGGCAATAGCCTGCAGCAATGCAGCGTAACCGGAACACACCCCATGCCGCTTTCCGACCCCACTGAGCGTGACCTGCTTCATCTGCGCGACATCCAATTACGCGGCTATCAGCGCAAGGATGGGCTTTTCGATATCGAAGCCCATTTGGTAGACACCAAAAGCTACGGTTTCAACAATGAAGGCCGCGGCTGGATCGAAGCCGGTGAGGCGTTGCATGGCATGTGGCTTCGCATGACCATCACTGAGGAGTTTGAGGTGCTGTCCTGCGAAGCGGCATCTGATTTCACGCCCTATGATGTCTGCCCGGCTGCTGCGCCGAATTTCGCGCGGCTCGCGGGCCTCAAGATCGGGCCTGGCTTTGTGCGCGCGGTGAAAGAACGGGTCGGCGGTATTCATGGCTGCACGCATTTGCGCGAAGTGATTGGCCAGATGGGCACGGTTGCTTTCCAAACGCTCTATCCCGTGCGCCGCCAGCGGGAACGCGAAAAGGCTGAAGCGCGCCGCGCCGCTGGGGAGGCAGTGGATGAAAAAAAAGTCAGGCCGGCCCTGATCGGCAGCTGCATAGCCTATGCACCCGACAGCCCTGTCGTGAAGGAGCGCTGGCCCTGGTATGAACCGAAAAAAACGGAATAACGTCAGTGTAAACTACCACGGTTGACCGCATTTTGCCATCGCGCCAGCCTGCACCATCCAATCCAGAAGGAGCAGAAGAATGTCCGACGATCAGGCGCTATTCGACAAGGGTTTGCCCATCCGCCGCGCGGTGTTGGGCCCGGAATATGTGGATTCTTCCATGGCCAAGGCCGATGAATTCATGATGTCCTTCCAGCGCGCCACCACCGCCTGGGCCTGGGGCTGGGCCTGGGGCGACCCGACGCTGAATCGCAGGACGCGTTCGCTCCTGAATCTGGCCATGCTGACCGCGCTTGGCAAAATCCCAGAAGTGAAGCTGCATGTGAAAGGTGCTTTGAATAATGGCATCACGGTGGATGAAATCAAGGCGACTTTGCTGCACGCCACTGCGTATTGCGGCATCCCTGCCGGGCTCGATGCCTTCAAGGCCGCGCATGAGGTGCTGATTGCCGAAGGCGCCATTACGGGAAAGAAATAATGTCTGAAGCTCTGAAGCGCATCGCCTTTGCCGGCATCGGCAATATGGGTTGGCCCATGGCGACCAATCTGGTGAAGGCGGGTTTTGAAGTCACGGTCTGTGATGTGGTGCCAGGCCGCGCCGCATCCTTCGCGACCGAAACTGGCGCGAAAGCCGCCGCAACGCCCGCCGAAGCTGCCAATGGCGCGGATTGCGTGGTGATGATTGTGCCAACCAGCAAGCAGGTAGGGGAAGCAGTGGAAGCCATGCTGCCATCACTCAAACCTGGGATGCTGGTAATGGACATGACCTCTGGCCAGCCTGGTCGCACGCGAGAAATCGCGGCGATGCTGGCAGGCCATGGCGTTCCGATGATTGATTGCCCGGTCTCGGGCGGCGTGCCGCGCGCCAAATCGGGCCAGCTTGCCATCATGGTCGGCGGTCCAGCAGCGGAAATTGATCGTGCCGAGCCCGTGCTGAAGGCGATGGGCACATCCATCTATCGCTGCGGCGATACTGGTGCCGGGCAGGCGATGAAGGCGCTGAATAATCTTGTCTCGGCTGGTGGCTATCTGATCGGTGTTGAGGCGCTGTTGATTGGTCAGCGCTTCGGGCTTGATTCGAACACCATGGTGGATGTGCTGAATGCATCGTCCGGCATGAATAATTCCACGCAGAGGAAGTTCAAGGAATATGTGCTTTCCCGCCGCTTTGATGCAGGGTTCGGGCTTGATCTGATGGTGAAGGATCTATCCATCGCGCTGGAAGTGGGGCGAGAGACAACAACGCCTGCGCCATTCTCGGCGCTGTGCCGTGAAATGTGGCTGGCGGCGTCAACATCGCTTGGGCCGGGGGTTGATCATACCGCGCTTGTGAAAATGCTGGAACAAATGACCGGCACGGTGCTTGGGGGGAACAAGGAACAATGATTTGGGAAGCCTATGCTATCCGTTACGGGCGGCATGAACGCACGGCGCAGACGAATTTCCTGCTGCCCGTGCCAGATGCGCATGAAGCCATGCCGCTTGATTACTTTATCTGGTTGTTGCGCGCGCCGGATGGGCAGGAAATCGTGGTGGATACCGGTTTTGATGAGGAAACCGCGGCTAGCCGAGGCCGCACCATCGCGCGCAATGTGCGCGATAGCCTGAAGGCCATGGGCACGGATGCCGCCCGGGTATCCGATGTGATCATCACGCATTTGCATTATGATCATGCGGGTTCACTTGGCATGTTCCCCGGTGCGAAATTCCATCTGCAGGAACGCGAAATGCATTTCGCAACCGGCCGGCATATGTGCGTGCATGCCATTCGCCTGCCATTCGAAGCCGCGCATGTGGTTGCCATGGTGAAGGCGCTTTATGCGGATCGCGTCGCGTTCCATGATGGCGATGGCGAAGTGGCGCCGGGCGTTTCTGTCCATCGCGTCGGCGGGCATTCGGATGGGCTTCAGGTGGTACGCGTGCAAACCGCGCGCGGGCCTGTGGTGCTGGCATCCGACGCCATGCATTTTTACGCCAATGCGCTCAGCGGCAATCCCTTCCCGATCATTTTCGATCTGGGGGCGATGGCGGCCGGTTGGCGCGCGGCGAAAAAACTAGCAGGTGGCGACGATAGCCGTGTCATTCCGGGGCATGACCCGGATGTACGGCGGCGCTTTCCGGAAGTGGCAGGGCAGGGGGGCGAGGTTGTCGCGCTCCATCTGCCGCCGCAGGTTTGACATAAAAAGGGCGCCTGAAAAACCCTCAGGCGCCCGCTAGCATCACTGTTCCATCTTCACGCCGGTGCGCTCCACAACACCCTTAAACTTGGTCAACTCCGCCTGGAAAAACGCACGCGCATCGGCGGGCGTATTGGGCCTTGTCCAGGGCGAAATCCCGGCAATCAGAAAACGCTCCCGCAGTTGCGCATCCGCAAGCGACGCGTTGATCACGCGGTTCAGCGCCGCCACGGTGCCTTCCGGCATCCGCGGTGGCCCGACCACGGCGAACCAATTGCCGATATCAAAACCGGGCATGCCTGATTCCGCGAGGGTCGAGATTTCCGGGAAAGCGGGGAAACGCTCCAGACCGGTGATTGCAATGCCGCGCACGCGATTATCGCGTACCTGCGCGGCGGCTGAGGCTAATACCGCAACTCCCCAAGCCGTTTCGCCGCGCGCGATAGATTCGACCATCAGCCCGCCGGAGCGATATGGGACATGAGAGAACTTGCCGCCTAACAGCAATGAAACCGCCACTGCTTCCGCGGCAAAATGCGGCATGGACCCTACACCGGATGACGCATAAGGCAGGTTATCCTGCGGCCCGGCGCGCAGCTTTGCGACTGCCTCTGCCGCGTTGGCCGCCGGGAAATTTGGCGCCGATACCAGGATCAAGGGGCCGTTCGCCGCAATCGCGATATGGCTGAAATCGGCGATCGGGTCATAGCGCGTGCCGCCCTGCATGGCGGCAGGGATCAGCGCATGGGATGAAGCCTCATTCAGCATCAATACCGTGCCATCGGCGGGCTGCCGGCGGAGCCATTCGGCGGCCACCGTGCCGGAAGCGCCGGGGCGGTTTTCCACCACCACGCGCGCATTGCCGCCCATATGCGCCTGCATACGCTCCGCCAGCAGGCGGGCAGTGATATCGGTAGACCCGCCGGGGGCGAAGCCGCTTACCAGCGTAATGGGCCGATCCGGCAGCCCTTGCGCGATGGCCGGTGCTGCCAATCCAATGCCCATGGCTGCCCCAAGGAAAAGGCGTCTCATCATCTGCGTTTCTCTCCCAGCATTCGTTTTGCCGTTACCACCAAGCATATGGGCGACGGGCTCCGCAAGCCAAAGCTTCACGCAATCCTGGCCCGCGCCTTCACCGGTATCTTCAAGTAACGCACGCCATTACTCTCAGCCTCCGGAAAACGCCCGGCGCGGATATTCACCTGGATCAGAGGCGGCAATAGCGTCGGTGCAGCCAGCTTCGCATCGCGCGCCTGGCGGAAGGCCGCGAATTCATCCTCGGTCACGCCATTCTTCACATGCGGGTTATGCGCGCGCTGTTCGGCGACCGTGCTTTGCCAGGCATAATCATCGCGGCCCGGGGCCTTATAGTCATGGCACATCCAAAGCCGAGTTTCGGGCGGTAGCGCGAGCAGGCGCTTGATGGACCGAAACAGCACCCTGGCATCGCCGCCCGGAAAATCCGCCCGTGCCGTGCCGTAATCATGCATGAACAGCGTATCGCCTACGAAATCATCATCGCCAATCCGGTAGCAAACGCAGGCCTGCGTGTGGCCCGGCGTATGGATCACCTCAATTTCCAGGGTGCCAAGTTTCAGGCGTTGCCCATCACGCAACAGCAAATCGAAATCGCCCCCTTCGGGCTTCACGTCATCGGCGGCGAAAACCGGGCGGAAAATACGCTGCACATCCTTGATGTGTTCGCCAATGGCAATCTGCCCGCCGCAGCGCCGTTTTATACAGGGCGCCGCGGTCAGATGATCCGCATGGGCGTGGGTTTCCAGTATCAGCGCAATCGTCACCTCGTCCTGCCGCGCGGTTTCAATCAATTGATCCGCCGAACGCGTATCTGCTTCTTTACTGCGATGATCCCAATCCAGCACGGGATCAATCACCGCGCCCTGGCGGGTCGCTGGGTCGAAAATCAAATAGCTGACCGTATTGGTCGCCTCAGCGAAAAAAGGGCGAATGCTGACATAGGACATGGGCTGATCTTCCTGCACGAATTCGGATATAAGGCGCCAACTCGTCCCCAGGAAAGTCGCCTACCGGCAGGTCAATATCCGCACATCATAGACGGGATGTTCCAGCATATTTACGCCCGGCGCATCGGCGAACATCCAGCCGCGAAACACCGGCGGGCTGCCCTGCGGCGCACGGCTATCGGTCATTTCAAACCAGGCGGCGGAATCGGGCACCTCGGTCGGCGGGCGCGCATGGCAGGCGCCGATGCGGATGGTGAGCGTGCCGAAACTCAGGCTTTCCCCAACACGGCCTTCCAGCACGGTCACGCGCGCTGTCACCTTATCCAAAGCCTGAATGCGCGCCTGCTGGCGCGGCGCCCATTCCTGAGCCGGGGCCAGATCTGGCAGGCACAACAGCGCAAAAACCAAAAGCCGTTTCATTCGCCAAGCTTCGGGCTTGGCAAGGCTGCGATCATCTCATGCAAAATCGCGCGCATCGCAGCCTCATCCACGCCCATCAGCACGGCGTCTTCAAACACATCCCGCAGTACGGTCGTGGCTTCCTTGTGGTTTTCCGCGAGCATTTTGAGCTTTTCATTGCAGGACACAGGCTTGCCATCCGCCCCAGGCCAGGCAACAGGTGGCTTGGGCAGCGGTTTCATCGCGGCGTGGCCGGCGCGTTTTCCTGATTGCCGCGCTGATTGGTCTCACCTGCCGAGAAGATGAAGCGCCCCAAAAGGCTTTCCAGATTGATGGCGCTTTGGGTGATGGTGATTTCATTGCCGTCGCGCAAAATCCGCGTATCGCCACCCGGCACCAGGGCCACATATTTGCCGCCGAGCAAACCCTCGCTCGAAATCTCGGCCGAGGTATCATGTGGCAGCTTCAGCCCCGCATCAACGCGGAGTGTCAGCACCGCGAGGAAACTTTCCGGGTCAATCCGCTGTGCGACAACCTGCCCGACCTTTACGCCGGCAATGCGGACATCGGCCCCTTGGCCCAACCCATCAATGCGGTCGAATTTCGCGGTCAGGTTCATGCCTGGCCCGTAAAAGCTGCGCCCTGTGCTGGTCACGGCATAGCTGAGGAAGCCAGCGGCCACGGCCAGCACCACGATACCGGTCAGGATTTCAGCGACTGAGCGCTTTTGCATGCTGGGTGAACTTCTAACGCCCCGGCGTCCAGGCTTCGTAATCGCCGCCGCGACTCGCGGCCGGGTTCACCGGGCGCCAAGCCTCGGCGGTGCCGGTCATATTCGCGCGGTGTTCCTTTTGCCAGGCGCGGCGCGGCGCATCCTCAGGCAGGGGGTGTTCCGTGGTGAAATGCAGCCAGCCCCACCATTCCGGCGGCACGGCAGAGGCTTGCGCCTCCTTAGCGAACAGCACGCGGCGCATGGGCCGGCCATGGGAATCGCGCCGGCCGCGGGCTTCCCAGTAGGTATTGCCGAAGCGGTCCTGGCCGACCTGCCGGCTGGTGAGGCGGATGAAGAGCGTACTGAGCAACTGCATGGCGGCTTCCCGGAGCAAGCAAAACATGCACTATCTTCGCACAGCCGCGCGGGTCACGCAAAAGCTAAGCGCGGGCCAAGCTATCCACAGGATATTGTGGGTCCGAGCCCGAGAAACCACTAAATAAGGCTTTTCAGGCTTTCGAGTCGCGCCTAGCATAGGCTCATGGCTGGAGTAGTCGGAACCATCTGGGCTGGGGTTGCGCTGCGGCGCTTGAAGGCGGGGGCGGATCCCGATGCGCCGCCGCGCGCTGTCGCCATTCCCGCGCCTTGGGAAGATGAAGGCGGGGGGGCGCTGGCCGCGCTCGCCCCGGGCGGTGGCCCGGCCACGCTGCCAAGCGTGGCGGAAGCCTGGATTCAACGCCTTATGCTGCGCGGACGTCGCCTTGGCCTGCTGGATGGCGCCGATGCGGCGGAAAGCTTGGCCGCCGGGCTGCGCGCCCTGATCCTTGCCCGACGCGGCGCGCCGGGGGCCGAGATTTGGCGCGATACGCGGGGAGAGGGGCGTTTTGTGCTCAACCTGCCGGCCTTTCTGGATGGGGCAGGGGGTTTTGATGCGCCGGCCTATCGCGCGGCCTGTACGCTTGCGGTGCAAACCCTCGATATTTGGGGCCATGGCAAGGCAGAAAGCCTTCGCCTTGGCTTTGCCGATTTGGCCGGGTTGCTCGCCGGTTTCGGCCTTCCCTATGACAGCCATGAGGCATACGATGTCGCCGCCGCCATTGCCGGCCTGACACGTGGCGCGGCTGAGGCGGAATCCGGCCGGCTCGCGACCCGTTTTGGCGCGCGCCATGCGGTCGCGCTGATCTGCCCGACGCCGCCCGAGGAAACCGCCATTCCAGGTCTCGCGAAGGCAGCGCGTGCGGCTTTGGCGGCGGCAGCGGCTTCGCCCGGGCTTCGCCATCGCGGTTGCATCGCCCTCGCCCCCGCCGATGCGGTGGAAGCGCTGCTGGGCGCGGAAAGCGCCGGCATTGCGCCCGCGCCGGCCGCAAGCCGCCCGGCGCGTGGCGAGGATGGGCGTATCACGCAAGTGCCAACCCGCGCGGCTGAGCGCGCTGGTGGCGACGCCGCCCGGTTGCTGGCGCCGGTGGCACCTCAGGCCCGGCGCGCCATGGAAGCGGCGGTCATGCCCTTCCTTGATGCGCCACCACCCGCCATGCCGGCACCTGCCGATCTGCCGGAAGCGCGCCGCGCCGCGCCACGGCCGATCCATGCACCGATCAGCCGCTGCTGGCGCGTTTCCATCGCACGCAGCCGCGTTGCACTGCGCGCCATTGAAGATGATCGCGGCCATTTGCGGGAGGTTTCCTTCTCCCTCCCGCGCGAAGCGGCCGTGACTCGCGCCCTGATGGAAGCGCTGGCGCAGGCGGTATCACTTGGCCTCGCGCAGGGCGTGCCCTTGGCGAGCTTCGTCAATGCCTATGCCTATGCGCCCGGCCATGGCGGCGCGGTGGAAGGCGATGCGGGCATTCGCCGCGCGACTTCTGTGCTGGATTGGGCGTTTCGCCGCCTGGCGCGCGATTATCTGGGGCGCGAGGATTTGCCGGACCCGGTCGAGGAAGAAACGCCGCAACCACGTGCGGCGGTGCTGCCCTTGCTTCCCTTGGAATTGCCGGCGCATCCTTCGCCCCGCATGCGCCGCCAGTTGCGCCCCGCAGCGTGATAGGCAGTTTTGAAGGAACAGAATCATGGCCGGAAAAATTGAAGCGAAGCTCGCTGCCCTTGGCATTGTATTGCCAACCCCAGCGGCACCGATTGCGAATTACATCCCCTTCAATATCAGCGGCAAGCTGGTGGTGGTCTCCGGCCAGGTGCCGGTGCGTGATGGCAAGATTGCCTATACAGGCAAGTTGGGTGCGGGTGTTTCCATTGAGGTGGGGCGCGAAGCGGCCAGGCTTTGCTTCATCAATCTGCTGGCTCAGTTAAAGGCGGCTGCCGGTGATCTGGATAACGTCACGCGCGTGGTGCGGCTTGGTGGCTTCATCGCTGCCCCTGCTGATTTCACGCAGCACGCTTTGGTGATGAATGGCGCTTCTGATTTGGCGGTTCAGGTCTTTGGTGATGTTGGCCGCCATGCACGGACCACGATTGGTGTTCCATCCCTGCCCGGTGATGCGGCAGTGGAAGTGGAAGGGATGTTTGAGATCACGTGAGGAGCGGGCGGGACAGTTCGTCCGCCATTAGCCTTAAGCAAGCTTCGGACCCGACCGAAGCCGAGCTGGCCACACTAACCGAGAAACTCCCCCCGCTTGGGGCAGCCGCGTGGCTCGCTGTCGTTGAAGGCGAGTACTCGGGTAAAAACCCGTAAATTATTCTTCCCGTGAAAGCGTTGACAGGTTCAGGAAGTTGGACGGACGCATTAGCCAACCTCCTGGCGCGTCGTAAGTCCCTGACTGCGGCCCTCAGATAGCAAAGACATCACTTGGCGCCCCAGCCTCCGCCCGTGATATCGCCCGCCGCTTCCAAGGCGCCCCGCGCCGCGCGGAACAGATGGAAGCCATGCTGCAAACCCTGGTGGCGCTCGGCCAAGCCCGCCATTTGAAAGATGGCCGTTATACGGCGTGAAGCGCGGCTTGCGCAGCGTGCGCCCCCCCCTCATTCCCCCGGCTGCCGCTTTTCCATCTCCGCCAGCCGCGCGCGTAGCCCTGCCACCTCGGCGCGCAAGGCTGCAAGCTGGTCGCCCACCGGATCATCCTCGGTATTGCTCAGCCCATAGCCAAGAAAGGGGTCACCGCAGGTCGTGCCAACCGGCGGGCGGGCGGGAATGCCCACCACCGTGCATTCCGGCGGCACATCGCGCGTTACCACCGCATTGGCGCCGATACGCGCACCTCGCCCCACCGTGATCGGCCCCAGGACCTGCGCGCCGGCGCCAATGGAAACGCTTGCTTCGATCGTTGGGTGCCTCTTGCCCTGGCTGCCGGAAAGTCCGCCCAGCGTCACGCCATGATAAATCAGCACATCATCGGCGATCTCCGCCGTCTCCCCAATCACCACGCCCATACCATGATCAATGAAAAAGCGCTGACCAAGCTGCGCGCCGGGGTGGATTTCAATCCCGGTAAGAAAGCGGCTGAGATGCGACACCAACCGCCCCGCGCCGCGCCAGCCGCGCCGCCACAGCCAATGCGCCAGCCGATGCCACAGCACCGCATGCAGCCCGGCATAGCAAAAAATCGTCTCAAGCCAGGAAGGCCGCGCGGGATCACGCGCGCGGATGCTGCGGCCAAGTTCAAGCGTTTCCCTGATCACACTGCTGCCCTCATGCAAGCCAGGGCGGAATGGGCAGGCCGCGTTCGCGCAGGAATTCCGGATTGAACAGCTTGGATTGATAGCGCGCACCACCATCACACAGAATCGTCACCACGCGATGCCTCGGCCCCAATTGGCGCGCCACCTTGATGGCGGCGGCAACATTCAAGCCGGCGGACCCGCCAAGGCAAATGCCTTCCTGCATCAGCAGTTCAAACACTTGGGTCAGCGCTTCTTCATCCGTCACTTGCACGGCGTCATCAATCAGCGCGCGGTCGCCCACCAGATTGCCCGGCACCCGCGCGGCCTGGCCGATGCCCTCGGTGATGGAGGAGCCCTCGGGCTTCAATTCGCCCGTCTTCACCCAGGAATACAGCGAACTACCCATGGGATCGGCCAGCACAATGCGTGTTTTCGGGCCGCGAGCCTTCAGCGCGCGGGCAATGCCCGCCAGCGTGCCGCCAGTGCCGCAGGAACAGGTGAAGGCATCAATCTGCCCGCCGGTCTGGTCCCAAATTTCCAAGCCCGTTGAGGCCTCATGCGCGGCGCGATTGGCGAGGTTGTCGAATTGATTGGCATAGACCGCGCCAAGCTCCTCAGCCAGGCGGCGGCTGTAATGCACGTAATTGCCGGGATCAGAAAATGGCTTGGCCGGCACCAGGCGCAAATCAGCGCCGATCATCCTCAGGAAATCGAGCTTTTCGCGGCTTTGCGTCTCAGGCACCACAATAACGCTGCGATAACCGCGCGCATTGGCGACAAGCGTAATGCCGATGCCTGTATTGCCGGCTGTGCCTTCCACAATCGTGCCGGGCTGGCCGGGGGTCAGCGCGCCGCGCGCTTCGGCATCGGCAATAATGCTAAGCCCGGCGCGGTCCTTAACCGAACCGCCTGGGTTCATGAATTCTGCCTTGCCCAAAATATCGCAGCCGGTGATGTCGCTGGCGCGCTTCAGGCGGATCAACGGCGTATTTCCGATGGCGCCGGCCAGACCATCCACCACATGCCCCGTCCCATTCATGCTGATCACCATGCCTGATGTTGCAACTTCAGACATCTATCGTCGCGCGGCCCAAGGCGCGGCACAAGCCTCGGGCTATTTTTGTTTTTTCTTAGCACGAAAGGGAATGCCTCTACTAAAAAAACAGGGCAAATGCGAAGGCTTTACCCCCGGGGCCTTCTGCAGTCAGGCGGCTTCCGTCTTCGCCTTTGCCTTGGCTGCGCGTCGGCGCCATTGCCGGGTGATAAAGAAGATCAACGCCGCCAGGGCAATGCCCGCAATGGTCCAGCCGAGCCGCTCTGGCCCAATAAGCGCACCCAAAAACCAGCCCGCGGCGACGAAGCTGCTGGCCCAGATGCCGGCGGCGATGAAATTCAGGATCGCAAAGCGCCCCCAATTCAACCCAGCAAGGCCACACGCGGCAGAAGCGACATTGCGGATACCGTAGAGGAAACGAAAGCTCAGAATGAACCAGGTGCCATAGCGGCACAGAAGCTCATTGACCCTGGCAACTTTTTCCTCAGCGCCCTTGATACGGCGCACTAGGCGCGGGCCGTAGCGTCGGCCGAGCGTAAACCAGGTTTGATCACCCAGAAAAGACCCGAACCAGGCCGCGAAAAGCAGCCACCAGGGATTGACCGCACCTGTTGCCGCACCGAGGGCAGCGGCCGCCAGAACGAAAGTCTCACCTTCAAAAAAGGCCCAGATAAAAGAACCCAGATAGGCGTAGTGCCCCCAGGACTCCCAGATTTCTGCCAAGACACCACCCCCGGACTTTGGCTATAACTGCCCCCTATTGGTGAAAAGGGAAAGGGGCGACCCAAAATCAGCACCGCCCGATTCATTGCAAGGATGTCTCGTGTCACAAATGCCGGAACAGGCCGATGGCCAAATGTTTGACGCCTCTGGCCGCCCGCCCGTGCCCGATCTGGCGGTGCCCAGGGCCATTCTGCCCTTTCATTTGGATGAAAGGCCGGTGCGTGGCCGGCTGGTACGGCTTGGGCCCTTGGCCGATGCCCTGCTTTCCAGGCATGGTTATCCGCCGGCGATTGCGCAGCTTTCTGGCGAGGCGATGGCGCTGACGGCGGGTCTTGCGGCGGCGCTTAAATTTGAGGGTTCCTTCAGCCTGCAGGCCAAGGGCAATGGCCCGGTTTCGCTTTTTCTGGCGGATTGCACCAATGCCGGGGCGCTGCGCGGCTATGCCAAGGTCAATCAGGAAAGGCTGGCCGGGCTTGAGGCGATGAGCGCCGCCGTGCTGCTCGGCAAAGGCTATCTGGCCTTCACCTGCGATCAGGGGCCCGATATGGATCGCTACCAGGGCATTGTCGCCATTGAAGGCGAAACCCTGACCGACATGACCGGCGAGTATTTCCGCAACTCGGAACAGCTTGATACCTATGTGAAGCTCGCCTGCGCGGAAACGCCCAAAGGCTGGCGGGCATCAGCGCTGCTGATGGAACGCGTGGCCGGCGCCGGATGGCTCGATCAGCAGATGGATCTGGGACAGCAGCAGGAAGCCTGGCAGACCGCGACCATTCTGGCGCGCACCATCAGCAACGAAGAATTGTTGGATGATCGGCTTTCCGGTGAACAGTTGCTGCATCGGCTATTCCATGCCGAGGGCCTTCGGCTTGATCGGCCAAAGCCGCTATCCTACGGATGCCGCTGTTCGCGCGAACGTTTGCTGAATGTGCTAAGTGGTTTCAGCACCGATGATCTGGACCACATGGCCGATGAGGGCACCATCACCATGACTTGCGAATTCTGCAATTTCGATTTTCGCTTTGTTCGCACGGCTTTGCCGGCGCGTGAGGCAGGGAATTGACCATGGCGTTGCTAACGAAACGCCGCGCGTTCCTGGCCCTGCCCTTTCCGGCCGCCTGCGCCAATGAACAACCGGCAGGGCCTTTCCTGCCGCCCGGGCCGCCGAGCTACCGGCATTTGACGCCGCTTCGCCTCAAGGTCGGCACGCTGGACATCAAGGAAGCTGAAAGCGGCACAGCGTTGCTGGTGCAACAACCAGCGCCCTTGCTGCCTTCAGAGGTGATGCTGCGCATGGCGCAGGATCGCCTGAGTGCCGCCGGCGGTACTGGCGCGGCGCGCTTTGTCATTCAAACCGCGCGGCTGACCCGCGAGGTCGCCAGCGCTGTTGGCGTCTTCACCCCGGCATCGGAAGTTTTTCGCTGCATCATGCGCTGCCAGGTGGAAATCATCTCGGCAGAGGATGAGGCGCTTGCTTCCGCCGCCGCCGAAGTCAGGCGAGAGGTCACCGGCCCCACACGCAATGACGCCGACCGCGCGGCGCTGGCTGAACGTGTGGTGAAATTGGCAGGGCAGGACATGAATGTGGAATTCGAATTTCAGGTAAGGCGGCATTTGCGCGCTTGGCTGCCATTGGTGGCCGCCCCGGGTGAGACGCTGCCGCAACCCGTTGAACGCGAAACCCTGCCGCGTTCGTGATGTAATTAGCAAGAAAAGAGACGCCGCATGACAGAACACCCCCTGATACAGGAAATCACGCCCATCCTGCCTGAGCTGATCGCCATCAGAAAGGACATCCACGCCCATCCGGAATTGGGCATGGAAGAAACGCGCACCGCAGCGCTGGTAGCCGTACGCTTGCGCAGCCTTGGCATTGAAACTGTGGAGGGCGTTGGCCGCATGGGTGTGGTGGGTACGCTGCGCGGCAGCCGCCCCGGCCAGGGCGCGATTGGGCTGCGCGCTGACATGGATGCGCTGGCACTGATGGAAGCGACCAATCTGCCCTATGCGTCGCAACATGCGGGAAAAATGCATGCCTGCGGGCATGATGGGCATACCGCCATGCTATTGGGGGCGGCTGAGGTATTGGCAAAGAGGCGCGATTTCGCAGGCACGGTACATTTTATTTTCCAACCTGCTGAGGAAGGCCGTGGCGGCGCGCGCGCCATGCTGGATGATGGGTTGTTTGAGCGTTTCCCATGCGATGCCGTCTATGGCATGCATAACATGCCAGGGCTGCCGCTTGGCCATTTCGCGCTCTGCGATGGGCCCATGATGGCCGGTTCTGGGCGCTGGAAGGTGCAGTTTCGCGGTACCGGCGGGCATGGCGGCAATTCACCCCATTTGGCGAGTGACATCACCGTCGCGCAGGCGAATTTCATCAATGCGCTGCAAAGCATTGTCAGCCGCAATGCGCCGGCGCTGGAAAGCGTGGTAATCAGTGTTGGTCATATCTCCGGCGGGTCACCAGAGGCGCTTAATGTGATGCCATCCGAAATCATGGTCGGTGGCACTATGCGCGCCTTCAATCCCGCCATGCAGAAGCTTTTGGATGATCGCATGTGCGAAGTGGCCGATCTGACCGCACGCATGCAGGGCGGGAGCGCTGAGGTAACGCTCTGGTGGGGTGCGGCACCGCTGATCAATCATGCGCGGGAGACCGCGATCATGGCCGATACCGCGCGGGATCTGGCGGGCGATGCGGCGGTGAATGACAAGATGTTGCCTGTGACGGGCGGTGAGGATTTCGCCTTCATGCTGGCAGCCAAGCCGGGCGCCTTTGTCTTCATGGGCAATGGCAATGCGCCGGATGGCAAGGCGCATGCGCTGCACACACCGCTCTATGATTTCAATGACGCCGCCCTGCCGCATGGCGTGGCGTTCTGGGTCAATCTGGTGCGGCGGGAAATGAACAGCGCCGCTGGCTGAAACCCTGCGAAGTGATGGGCGGCGCCGTGAAGAAAGCGCCGCCCGTCTCGCGTCACTTTACCTCAACACCATAAATATTGCGCGCCGCATGGGCGGTTATCAGCCCATCCGCCACATCGCGCTTCACCAATTCCGGATTGCGCGCCTTGGGGTCACCCATGCCACCGCCGCCTGGCAGTTTCAGCAGCAGCCGCCGGCCCTTCGGGATCACCTGGAAGCCTTTTGTCCGCAGGACCGTGCCATTCGAATCATTCAACCCGACCCAACCGCCAGCGCCAGTGCCACCACCATCGCGCCCCTTAGGTGGATTGGCGACGCGATCGAAGATTGCATTGACCGCGAATTCCGCATCACTCTTGGCGCCGATTTCCATGATCTGGCCAAAGCCACCGCGTGTTTTGCCGGCGCCCGCCGAATCCGGACGTAATTCTTTCTTCCAAAAAATCACCGGCGCGACATTTTCAGTCGCTTCCACCGGCATGGTGCGCACGCCGGATGGAAAGGCCGTACCATCCAGGCCGTCCTTGGCGGGCCGCGCGCCGGTGCCGCCGGAATTGAAGGTGATGATTTCAAAATCATCTACCTCGGCTTCCTGGCCGGAGACCTGAGAACCACCACGCAGCGGCGGATTCCAAAGTGCGGAGGAGCCTTCCGCATTCACGCGCCCTGGCACGGCCTGATGCAGGCAGCCCATCATCAGATCAGGGATCAATTGCCCGATCACATGCCGCACACTGACAGGATAGGGGCGCGGCGCATTCAGGATGGACCCTTCGGGGATTTCCATCTCGAACGGTGCCAGGCTCGCCCAGTTATTCGGCACTTCGGGTGCCACCACGCATTTGATGCCGAAGCAGGAATAGGCGCGGCAATAGGCCGGCGGCACATTGATGCCGCGGCTGGAAAGCCCCGAGGTACCGGCGTAATCCACCACAATCCGATCCGCATGGATGGTTATGGCCGCCTTCAGCGTCACCGGCGCCTCATACCCATCCGATTTGATATCGGAACGGAATGTGCCGCGCGGCAGCTTGGCAATTTCCAGCACCGTCGCGCGCCGGCTGGCCTCGAAAATATATTCCGCCAGATCATCTAGGCTATCCATCGCGAACTCGTCCATCATTTCGACAAGCCGCTTCGATCCGGCATCATTGCAGGCGCAGAGCGAATAGATATCGCCTTCCAATTCCGCCGGCGTGCGCGATCCAGCGCGAATGAAGTCAAAAAACGTCTCATTCGGTGCGCCGGCATCGAAGCATTTCACGATCGGGATATAGAGCCCTTCTTCGAAAACGCTGCGCCCTTCCGGGCCCATGCCAAGGCCGCCGATATCAATGATATGCGCGGTATTGGCGAAAAGCCCGACAATCTTGCCTCCACGAAAGGCGGGCGAAACTACGGTCAGGTCATGCAAATGCCCGGTCGCAAGCCACGGGTCATTGGTGATGTAGTGATCGCCCTGCCTCATGCCGGCGGCTGGGAATTTCGCAAGGAAATGCCCCACCGATTCCGCCATAGAATTCACATGGCCAGGCGTACCTGTCACGGCCTGCGCCAGCATGCGTCCTTGCAGGTCAAAGACTCCGGCGGAAAGATCACCCGCTTCGCGCACCGTGGTGCTGAAGGCAGTGCGGATCATGGTTTGCGCCTGTTCTTCGACCACCGCGATCAGGCGATTCCATTGGATTTGGCGTTGAATTGTCGCCAGTGCGCTGGTTTCCTTCATCGTGCAGCCTCCTGCGTCAGATCAAGATAGCCAAGCCCATCCATGCGGCACATCCAGCCGGGGCCAATCAAGGTGCTGGTTTCCGTCTCCGCGATAATGGCAGGGCCGGCCACCGTGGCGCCGGGCCGCATCGCATCGCGATCATAGACCTGCCATTCCGCCACTTCGCCGGTCGCTGTATCGCGCACCATTTGTACGCGGATTGCGCTTGGCGCCGGTGCATTGGCCACTGGCGCTGCCGGTTTGACATGCGCTTCAACGGTGCGCACCATCACCGCAAAGGACAGGATTTCGACATCTGAACCCGGCACCGGGCGGTCATAGAAGCGGCTATATTCCGCGTCATAAAGCGCGCGGATTTCGCGCACATCCTGCGCGGTGAGCGCGCGCGGCGGGATCGGCACCGCGATTTCATGCCCCTGCCCAACATAGCGCATATAGGCGATGCGCGTTTCTTCAATCGGCGCCCCAAAAGCGCCTTCCGCCACCACGCCTGCCGCTTCCTGCGACATGGCGGCAAGCAGGCTATTCACCGCCGCAATATCGAAGCTGCCGAAGCGCTGATAAAGCGACTTCACCACCTCATAAGCCACCGGCGCGCGGAGGAAGCCAATCGCACTCCCCACACCAGCGCCAGAGGGCACCAGAATGCGCTTCACGCCGATTTTCTCCGCTACGCGATAGCCATGCACGGGGCCGCCGCCACCAAAGGCAATCACCACGCGGCCTTCGTAATTCTTGGCACTTTCAATTGCATGCACGCGCGCGGCATTGGCCATATTCTCATCCACCATTTCAACCACGCCAAGCGCCGCCATATCAGCGGAAAGGTCGAGCTTCCCGCCAACATGCTCCGCCAGCGCCTTGCGTGACTGATCGGAATGCAAACGCAGCGCACCACCCGCGAAAAGCGCCGGATCGTAGCGGCCAAGTGCAAGATTAGCGTCAGTCACAGCGGCATGCGTGCCGCCGCGCCCGTAACAGGCTGGGCCGGGATCAGCGCCGGCGCTTTCCGGGCCGACCTGAATGCGCCCCATGCTATCCACCTGCGCGATGGAACCGCCTCCCGCACCTATTTCCACCATCTCAATCACAGGAATGCGGAGCGGGAGGCCAGAGCCCTTCTTGAAGCGCCCAACCCGCGCGACTTCGAAATTACGCGACGCCTGCGGACGGAAATCATCAATCAGGCAGACCTTGGCCGTGGTGCCGCCCATATCGAAGGACAGCACCTTATTGAAGCCACGCTGCTGCGCGACAAAGGCCGAGAAGATCGCGCCGCCCGCCGGGCCGCTTTCCACCAGGCGGATTGGGAAACGCGCTGCGGTGTCAATCGTGGTCAGGCCACCGCCCGACAGCATTAGATAAAGCGGGCAAGCCAGCCCCGCTTCGCGCAAGCCCAATTCCAATTGCTTCAGATAGCGCGCCATCAAGGGTTGCACATAGGCATTGGCGACGGTGGTTGAAAAACGCTCCCATTCGCGCATTTCGGGCGAGACTTCCGATGAAAGCGAAACCGGCAGTTCCGGCCAAGCTTCCCGCACAATCTCAGCTGCGCGGCGTTCATGGGTTGAGTTCACAAAGCCATGGATGAACCCAATCGCGAGGCTTTCAATCCCCTCAGCGCGCAGGAAGGGGATATGCGCGCGCAGCGCAGCCTCATCCAGTGCCAGCAGCACCTTGCCGGTATTATCCAGGCGTTCCGGCACCGGCAGGCGCCAGCGGCGCGGCACCAGGGGTTTGGGCAATTCGATGTTCAGATCATATTGATCGTAACGCGCTTCATTCGCGAGTGCCAAAACATCGCGAAAACCTTCCGTCGTGATCAACGCCGTCTTGGCACCTTTGCGTTCAATCATCGCATTGGTGGCAAGCGTGGTGCCATGGATCACGAGCGCCAGATCGGCGGGCTTCATGGTGGCCTTGGCCAGCACCTGCTGCACGCCTTCCAGCACGCCCTTCTCTGGTGCGGCAGGCGTGGTCAGGACCTTGGTGGTCCAGCGCTCGCCATCCTTTTCAATGGCCAAGTCGGTGAAGGTGCCGCCGATATCAACGGCAAGCCGCGCATTGCTATTTGCTGATGTACTCATTGCCCCATCTCCGCAGCCCAACGCGTGACCACAGCGCAAGCGGTTGCAAAATCCTCCATGCGCATAGCTTCCTTCGGATTATGACTGCCATTCTGATTACGAACGAAAAGCATCGCCGCCGGCACACCCGCTTCTGCAAAGGCCGCCGCATCATGCCCGGCGCCCGATACAATATGCCGATAGCGAATCCCAAGGGCCCTGGCCGCACTTTCAAGCCCTGCCCGCACACCCTGATCCATCGGTGCGGAAAGGCTGCCGGTCTCCGGCCCAAGATCAAACCGCACACCACGGCGCGCTTCAATCTCAGCCACTAACCGCCCCATTGCTGCGAAAAGCAGATCGCGTGAGGCTAGCTCAACGCTGCGAATATCAAGCTGAAAACGCGCCTCACCGGCGATTTTCGTGAAACCCGCTTCTTCCGTGGTCGCCATGGTGCAGAAGGTGCAGACCATGGCATGGCCCAGCGCTTCCAGCCGGCACCATTCCTCATCCAGCCGATGCACAAGCTCAGCCAGCGCAACCGCCGCATCGCGCCGATAGCGCCGCGCCGTCGCGCCCGAATGATTATACTCGCCAAGCACCCGCGCAGCGCGCAGCCGGCGCGATCCGGGAATGCCGGTCACAATGCCAATCGGCAGCCCATCGGAGTCAAGGCTCGGCCCCTGTTCGATATGCACTTCCAGGAAGGCCGCGGTATTCTCGGGGCCGAGCAAATGCTCACCGCGCGCCACCGCATCAGGGTCAAAGCCTTCATCGCGCATGTGTTCGGCGAGCGTCCGGCCGCTATCGGTGCGCTTCACGTCAAGAATTTCAGGCGCCAGCAAACCAAGTGCTGCCTTGCTGCCGGGGTAGGAGGTCGGGAACCATTGCCCCGCTTCCTCGGCGCGAATGGCCATCACCGTCATGTCGCGGGTGGGCTGAAACCCCGCGCGCCTCATGCCGGCCACCGCCGCGAGCCCTGCCAGAACCCCGGCGGCACCATCAAAATTCCCGCCCTCGCGCACGGAATCAAGGTGGCTGCCCATGATGACGCGCTTGGCCGCGCGATCCGTCCCGGGCAGGGTCATGTACAGGTTGCCCGCGACATCAATGCGGCATTCCAGGCCGTGTTCTTCGGCTGCATCGCGCACCAATTGATGCGCGATACGTTCACCGCGCCCATAGGCTTCGCGCGTGACACCCTCGCCATCGCGTGTAGCGTTGCGCAGCGCGTCAAACAACCGCGCCGCAAGCGCCATGTCAGGGGTGAGATTGGGCAGCATGGGCAGGCTTACAGCATGCTCCGCACACGCCCGCCATCCACGCGGATCATGGAGGCGGTGATATAGGCGCCGGTCTCACCCGCCAGAAACGCGCCCATCGGCCCATATTCCGCCGGCGTGCCAATGCGCCCGGCAGGGATTTCCTTGGCGGTTTGCGCTAGGATTTCATCCTCCGAAACGCCCGTTTGCTTGGCGCGAATGGCGGTATTGGTGGTGATGCGATCGGTCAGGATGCTGCCAGGTGCCAGCACATTCATGGTGACACCATCAGCGGCTGCTTCGGCGGCGAGCGTCTTGAGCCAACCCCAGATGGAAGCGCGCAAGGTATTGGAAAGTGCAAGCGTCGGGATCGGGTGCTGCATGCCCGTGCTGCCCACCACAATCACGCGGCCCCATTTTTGCGCGCGCATCGCCGGCATCAAGCGGTTGGTGATGCGAATGGGGGAGAGCACAATATTCTGAAACCACTTGACCAGATCATCTTCCTTCATTTGGGAAGCGGTGCAGACCGGCGGCCCACCATGGTTCAGCACCAGGATATCCACGCCCCCCATGGCGGCGACTGCCGCATCCGCAAGTTTATCCATCTCCGCGCCTGAGGAGACGTCAGCCTGAATGCCATAGGCCGCCTTAGCGCCGAGTGCCTTCAATTCTGCCGCCACCTTATTGAGGCTTGCCTGTTCGCGCCCGCTGACGGTCACAACGGCGCCCTCAGCCGCGATGGCATCCGCGATGGACCGCCCAAGCCCCTTGGAACCGCCCATGACCAAGGCGCGCTTGCCCTTCAACCCCAAATCCATGACCCGTTTCTCCGCGAAAGAATGATGCTCTGACCCTGCCCCTTCACCCGCCCTCTGGCAAGACGGGCCAAGCCGGGCCATGGTGCAGCCCGATCAGACCAGCGGAGCGCGATACCCCCATGGCCAAGCCAGTTATCCTCGTCACCCGGAAATTGCCTGAGGCCATTGAGGCGCGGCTTGTTGAGGTTTTCGATGCCAGGCTGAACCCCCAAGACGCGCTTTGGGGCCGCGATGGCGCTGAAATCGCCGCCCGCACCAAGGCCTGCGGGGCGGCTGGCATCCTCTGTGCTGCGGGCGATGCGATGAACGGCCCTACCATCAATGCCTTGCCCGAAAGCGTGAAGGTGATCGCGACCTTCAGTGTTGGCTTTGATCATATCGCGATTCATGCGGCGCTTGCGCGCGGCTTGGCGGTGACAAATACGCCTGAAGTGCTTTCCTTCGCGACTGCCGAATGCGCCTTCACCCTGATGCTGATGGCCGCCCGCCGCGCTGGTGAGGGGGAACGCATGGTCCGCGCAGGGCTTTGGGAAGGTTGGGCGCCCACACAGCTCATGGGGGTGACGCTGCAAGGCAAGAAGCTCGGCGTTTTGGGCTATGGGCGCATTGGCCGCGAATTGGCCGCCATGGCGCGCGGCATGCAAATGGAAATACATTATCGCGACATGCAGCGCCTGCCACCTGAGGTCGAACAAGGCGCAATTTTCCATGACACCGATGTCGGCTTTCTGGCGACCATTGACGTGCTTTCCATGCATGTACCGGGCGGGGATGGCACACGCAAATGGCTCAATCCCGAACGGCTCGCGCAGATGAAAAAGGGTGCCATTGTCATCAATTCCGGCCGCGGGCCTTCCGTGGATGATGAAGCGCTGATCGCAGCCCTCAAATCCGGCCATATCCGCGCCGCCGGGCTTGATGTTTATGATGGCGAACCGCGTGCGCATCCCGGTTATATGGCGCTTGAGAATGTGGCGCTGCTGCCGCATCTCGGTTCCGCCACTATCGAAACGCGCCATGCCATGGGCATGCGCTGCATTGAAAACCTTGCCGCCGTGCTGATCCAGGGCATTTCGCCCCCGCATCGCATCGTCTGATCTTTCGCTCTCAACACCAAGGTAGCACAAGATGAATTTCGATTTCGCAAAGATCCCCTTTGAACAGGCCTATAAGCTGGTAGTGTCCACTGTGGTGCCGCGCCCAGTCGCTTGGGTGGTGACAAAGGATAAGGATGGCGTGGTGAATGCCGCGCCCTATTCCTTCTTCAATGCCTTCTCCGACAATCCCGTGGTGGTGGGTTTTGGCTGCGGGCCGCGTGCGCCGGGCGCGCTGAAGGATACCGTCGCCAATATCGAAGCGACCGGGCAATTCGTGGTGAATATGGTCTCGGCTGATTTAGCTGAGAAAATGAACATCACCGCAGTGGATTTCCCGCCGGGCGTCAGCGAAATCACTGAAGCGGGGCTTTCCACCGCGCCTTCCACCAAAGTCGCCGTGCCACGCATTGCCGAAAGCCCGGTCGCCTTGGAATGCGAGGTATTCCAATTCGTGCCGGCGGGCCGGCATATCATTGTGCTCGGCAAGGTGGTTGGAATGCATGTGCAGGATGATTGCGTGATGGACCCGGCCAAGTATTACATTGACACACCCAAGCTTGGCTTGGTCGGCCGCATGCATGGGCGCGGCTGGTATGCGCGCACCACGGACCGTATCGAAATCCCGCGCATTGATCTGGATGAATGGGAAGCCCGCAAGAAGAAGGGGTGAGGCGATGCCGAAGCTGCCTATGGTGCCGCGTCGTCTTACTTTGGCGCTGCCCTTCATGCCTTGGGCAGCGCGGGCACAGGCACCCGCTTGGCCATCCCGCCCGATCCGGCTGATTGTGCCTTTCGCGCCGGGTGGCACAACCGATGTCGTCGGGCGCTTGGCTGCGGAGAAACTCGGCCCCAGGCTTGGTCAGACCATGCTGGTGGAAAACCGTCCCGGCGCCGGTGCGACGCTTGGCGCACAATTGGTGGCGCGCGCGGAACCCGATGGGCATAGTTTGCTTGTATCTTCTTCAACCTCGCATGGTGTGTCGCCCGCGATCTATCCCAATATCGGCTATGATCCGATGGCGGATTTCGCGCATATCGCGCTGCTGTCGCGCACGCCGCCTGCCCTTTTGGTCACGCGCAACCATCCTGCGCGCAATATCCAGGAATATCTTGAATTGGGCCGGCGGGAACGTGAATTGACGCTGGCGGTGGCGGCCATCGGCACCTCATCCCATCTGGCGGGCGTACGGCTGGGCCAGGCACTGGGGGTGGAGGTGCGCTCTGTTGTCTATCGCGGCGTTGGACCGGCGCTGACGGATGTCATTGCCGGGATTGTGCCTGGCATTATTGATAGCCTGCCTTCCGCGGTTGGGCATATGCGCAGCGGGTCGCTCCGTGCCTTGGCACTGCTTGCTGAAGCCCGTTCGCCGCTATTTCCTGATTTGCCCACCATGCGCGAAGCCGGGCTTGATGTGGTCTCGGCGGCTTGGTTCGGCTTATCGGCACCCGGCGCGACACCAGCGCACATCCTTGCGCGCATCACGCGCGAAACCCAGGCCATGCTGGCCGAACCTGATACGCGCGCAAGGCTTGAGGATTTAGGCGGCGCGCCGCCGCCATGGACACCAGCCGAATATACCGCCTTCATCAGTCGCGAATTAGAAACGCTGGGCGCGCTGGCGCGGGCCGCCGGGATCAAGCCGCAATAGCGCGCTGCCGCACCCGCTTGCACTCGCGCCCCAATCCGTCAGGATAGTGAGAGGGTGAGGAAACGCATCATGATCAATCGCCGCGCACTTGGCTTAGCAGCGCTGCCATTTCTGATCCGGCCGGCGGTGGCGCAAACTTGGCCGGCCCGGCCCATTCGCCTGGCGGTGCCCTGGCCGCCTGGCCAGGCGACCGATCAGGTCGGGCGCCTGATGGCGCAACGGCTTTCGGAACGCTTGGGCCAACCCATCGTGCCGGAAAATCGCCCCGGCGCAGGCGGTAGCATCGGTACCGATATCGTCGCCAAGGCTACCCCCGATGGTCATACGCTCCTGGCTGCATCCATCGGGCCGATCAGCCTGGGGCCGCTTATCCATCGTACACCTTATGACGTTGACCGAGATCTGGCGCCGGTCGCGCGGTTTTCGGGCTCGCCCTTTATACTGGTGGCGCGGGCGGATTTCCCACCACCCAATGCCCGCGCCCTACTCGCTTTGCTGCGCGCAAGTCCCGGCAAATATACCTATGCGTCCTCCGGGGCAGCGGGATCGCAGCATGTGCTGACCGCGCTTTTGCTCGCCCGCGTCAATGTGGAGGCGCTGCATATCCCCTATCAGGGCAGCGGGCCGGCCATGGCGGCCTTGCTGGGTGGACAGGTGCATTTCGCCATTGAAACACTGGCCGCTTGCGGTACGCTGATCCGTGAAGGCAAACTGAAAGCCTATGGCTCCACCGCCGGCAGGCGCAGTCGCTTGGCCCCCGATATCCCACCGCTTGCCGAAGCCGCCGATATCCAAGGCTATGATTACACCGGCTGGATCGGCCTGATGGCACCCGCCGCCACGCCGCCCGTAATCATCGCGCAAATCGCCGCCGCCGTGGAACAAATCGCTGCACAGCCGGACACGCATGAGCGTCTGACGAGTATCGGAACCGAGGCCGCCTTCGCCGGCCCGGATGCCTTCCGACAGGTTTTGGCGGAGTATCGGACGAATTTCGAAGCTGTCATCCGGCAGCTTGGGATTCGCGCAGAATAAGACAGGATCGGAGAGAAACACATGACCAAGACCGTCGGCACTATGCTGGCCGAAAGCCTCGCGGCGCATGACATTGACATCATCTATTGCGTGCCGGGGGAAAGCTATCTTGGGCTGACTGATGCGCTGAGTGAGTTTCCTGGCATCAGGCTGGTGGTCTGCCGGCATGAAGGCGGTGCTGGTTTCATGGCGGCTGCCGATGGGCGCATGCGCAATGGCCGCGCTGGTGTCGCGCTCGTCTCGCGCGGGCCGGGGGCTACCAATGCCATGATCTCGCTGCACACCGCCTATCATGATGCAACGCCGATGGTGATCCTCATCGGCCATGTGGAGCGCAAGGATGTGGGCCGGCTTGCATTGCAGGAACAGAATTATGCGCGGCTTTTATCCGATGTGACAAAAGGCGTGTTTGAAGTCATTGAACCGATCCAGGCGAGTGAGACGATTGCGCGCGCCTTCCATTTGGCGGAATCCGGCACGCCGGGTCCGGTGGCCGTAATCCTGCCCGAGGATATTTTTGACGAGCCTGCCGAAGGCCCCGTGGTGAAACCACGCGCCATGCCCTTGGCAGGCCCACGCGCCGAGGATTTGGACCAGCTTGCGGAAATGCTGGCCAATGCTGAACGCCCGCTGGTGCTGGTGGGGGGCGCGCTTGCGACCCATGGCGAAAACGCTGCCGCCGAATTGAACCGGCTAGCGGAAGCCTGGACCTTGCCGATCAGCCCAACCCATCGTCGCCCGCATTTGTTTGACGCCGAGCATCCAAATTTCGGTGGCTATATGGGCATTCGCGTACCAAAACCGCTGATCGAGGAGATGAAAAAGGCCGATCTGATGATCTGCCTTGGCGAACGCATGTCGGATTCGGTCAGCCAATCCTATAGCTTCCCGGCCGCGCCCGAACCGCAGCTCACTATGGTGCAGGTCTGGCCGGATGCGAATGAAATTGGCCGCGTCTGGCGCGTGGATTTGCCTATTGCGGCTGATCCGCTCGCGGTCATTCGTGGCTTGCTCGCGCGCAATGCCCCGGAAGCAAGTGAGGCGCGCAAGCGTTGGGTGTCCGGCCTGAATGCCATTCACCGCAAATTGCTCGCACCCGAATGGGACAAAATGGAAGATGGTGTGAATTTCGGCGCGGTTTGTGCGGCGGCGGCGCGGCATGTGCCGCGAGATGCGGCGGTCACGTCAGATGCCGGGAATTTCTCATCCTTCCTGCATCGCTATTTCCCGTTCAAACAAACGCAATGCTTCCTGGCTTCCGTGGTGGGTGCCATGGGTGCAGCAGTGCCAATGGCGGTTGCCGCTGCACTGCGGCGCAAGGGAAAGCGCGCGGTTGCCTTTGTGGGTGATGGCGGGATTCTGATGACGGGCAATGAAATCGCGACCGCGGCGCGGGAAGGTGTGGCGCCGGTGATCATCCTTTCGAATAATTCCTGCTACGGCACGATTGGCATGCATCATGAAGGACGCTATCCGGGCCGCGCCTATGATGCCGCGATCCGGCTTGCTAATCCGGATTTCGTCGCCTGGGCCAAGGCCTTTGGCGCGGCGGCGATTGCCATTGAGACGGAAGATCAAATCGAAGGCGCCCTGACGGAGGCTTTCGCCATCACCGATCGGCCGGTGCTGGTGCATGTGAAATCATCTGCCATGCAGGCTTCTGCTTGGCGCAAAAGGACCATGCCTTTGCCGGCTGCTTGAGGCCGCCATGCTCGGGCCCGCGATGCGGTTTGCGGGCTTGAGCAATGCTATAGCAAAATGGGATTTTTGTGATTTTTTTTGAGGCAATTTGTTGCGAAAGCTGTTCGATTATGCGTTTTGTTATCCCAACCGCAATATCTACATGCTTTACGGATAGATTTTTCTGGGCGACGTTTAATAGTCGAAAAACATTTTTTCATAGACTGTCCTTCGTACCAAGCTGGCGACGCGGCCTTCCGTCATCAGTGCAACGTCGTTACGAAGGAAGAGCTTACTATCATGAAAAAACTTATGGCGCTGGGTTTCGCGCTTGGCCTGGTTTCAACCCCGGCACTCGCCCAGGTGGAATTGGTCAATGGCTTTTCGGTCACCGGCTCTGCCGTTGGTCAGACCGGCTATATGTTTCACAACATCAGCCAGACGCGCAATCGCCCCGCCGTGCAGGGCAGCCCGGAATTGTCCCATGAAAGCGGCTTTTACGTGGGCGGCTTTGCCAGCAACGTGACTTTTGTCGGCACTGATGCGCGGCAGGAAGTGGATGGGCTGGCGGGCTTTCGCTTTGAACTGAGCGGCCTCAAAGTTGATATCGGCGGCGTTTATTGTTCCTACCCCGGCTATACCGCCGCATCCAATCAATATGATCTCGCCTTTGCTGAAGGCGCGACGAAGCTTTCTTACGAGATCGATGCCGTGACGCTGCTCGGCGCCGCGGCCTATTCACCGGATTTCTTCGGCAGTTCCGGCACAGGCGTCTGGCTTGAAGGCGGCTTTGATTGGAAGACGCCCGTGTTTGATGTGACGCTATCGGGCCGCCTTGGTTATCAGTGGATTGAGCGTAACGAACGCTTCGGTGCGCCGGATTACCTGGCCTACGGCATCTTCCCGCGACGCGACATTGCCGCAGGCTTTTCGGTCAGTGTTGGCTATTACGGGACTGATATCAGCAAAAAGAAATGCTCGATCTCAAGATCTACAGCAATCGCTTTATGGCCAGTCTGACTTGAAAATTTTGAAACGCCTACGTTTCGGAAAACCACTCAACAACCCGCCCCGGTCATAGGCCAAGGCGGGTTTTTCATTTCGTGAAGCCTTCACTCCGCCGCGATGCGGCTTGGGTCGAGCACCACTTGTGGAATGTCGTAGTTGCGCAAATTACGATAAAGCCGCGGCAGATCGCCTTCAAACAAGCCGCGCGTCACCCCGGCCGCCAAGCGCGGTGCGGCCATGGTCATGGCGTTGATGGAAGACCCCGCGGGCCCGAACGACATGGTGGTGCCGATGCCGAACAAATGGATATCGCGAATCCAGGGCGTCTCACCTTCCCGCTTTTCCACAAAGGCATAATCCGGCGCCAGATAAGGGAATTCGCCAAGCCTTTCGCTCGCTTCCTCGGGCGGCGGCGTGTAGCGATCCGCCCATAGCGCGATGTTGTTCGCGCAATCGCCCAGTGCCGGGATCAGTGCCGGGTCCATGCGCACGCCCGTGCCGCAAATCGCGTAATCGGCCAGGAAGGTGCCGCGCGCTGTCGCCAATTCCACGCGCCCGTCCACAACCCACGCCCCTGTCCAGGGCCGCCCGACATGCATGGTGAAATTGGGAAAAGCATTGACCCGTGCATAGGTATCTGGCGGAAAGCCTTCGCGCAGGCCCAGAATGTAGGACATGAAGCGCCAGCGCCATTCATCGGGCATTTCGAAGATATGGCGCATGAAGCCCGCAAAGGTCAGCCAACGATAGGGCTGGATGATCATGGGATCGGCGCGGCGGCAGAACAGATGCACCTCAGCCGCCCCGGCCTCCAGCGCCATGGCCGCATTGTCAAAGGCGGAAGCCCCCGCGCCCAGCACTGCCACCACGCTTCCCTTCAACGCCGCGAAGTCAATCGCATCCGCGCTATGCGCGCGCATCTCCGCCGGCAAGGCGCGCAGGAAATCGGGCATCCACCATTCGCCAACACCTTCCTGCCCGGTCGCCAGCACCACCTTGCGCGCCAGATAGGGCCCGGCGGAGCTTTCCACCCGCAGACAGGGCAGCCCATCATCCGTGCGCGTGGGGGAAATGCACCCGGCCTCCACCCCGTTTTGTGCCGGCAAGGCGAGCACACGCCGCAGCCAATTCAAATAATCCTGCCAGGATTCGCGCGGAATCATGCGCATGGCCGCGAAATGCGCCGCGCCGAATTGCGCCTCATGCCAGGCTTGATAGGTCAATGAGGGTATGCCCAAATCCGGCCCGTTCTGATCCTTCCAGGATCGCAAGGTCGGCATGCGGGCATAGGTGACCCAGGGGCCTTCCTTGCCCTCAGGCGCGCGATCCAGCAGCAGGATATTGCTCACCTTGTCGCGCTTCAGCGCATGCGCCACCGCCAGCCCGCATTGCCCCGCACCGATGACCAGGCAATCCAGCACCGGCGCACCGCCGCTGGTTTTGGCCTCAAGCCAGGCGGCGCGCGGATGGGCCACCATTTCCAGATCGCGGCTGATATGGGCTTCAAGCTCGGTCAGACTGCGCGGGGCCGGCATGTGGGAAGGCTCCTTTCGTTTAGGGTGAAGCATCCAGGATTTCGGCCCAGAGTGCAAAACCACGGCCAAGCCCATGTGAGGCCCTTACGGGGCCATGTTTTCGCCCTATCTCGGCTGTTAATAGCCTTCTCGTGAATCGTTTTTGAGGCACTGCCTTTGTCCCAGGACCCGCCCGCGCTTTCCATCATTGTCCCCGCTTACAATGAGCAGGAGGTGCTGCCCCAATTCCATGCGCGACTGGCAGCGGCGCTGGCGGGCATCGGCCTTTCCTGGGAAGTTGTTTATGTGAATGACGGGTCGAAGGATGAGACGCTTGCCGTCATGCTCGGCCTTCGGGCGCAGGATCAACGCGCCTCCGTGCTCAATCTCAGCCGCAATTTCGGCAAGGAGATTGCGCTGACCGCCGGGCTGGATCACGCTTGCGCCACAGAGGCGGTGGTAGTGATAGACGCCGATCTGCAAGACCCGCCGGAGGTGATCCCGGACCTGATCGCCGCCTGGCGCCAGGGCTTTGATATCGCCTATGCGCAACGCAATACGCGGGCTGGCGAAACCTGGCTGAAAAAGGCGACGGCAGCAGCGTTTTATCGGCTGATGCAGCGCATCAGCGGCAAGGTGCATCTGCCCCCCGATACCGGCGATTTTCGGCTGATGAGCCGCCGCGCCTTGGATGCGCTGCTGAAACTCCGCGAACAGCATCGCTTCATGAAGGGGCTGTTTGCCTGGATCGGCTTTCCCGCCATTGCCGTGCGGTATGATCGCGCGCCGCGCGCTGCCGGCACCACCAAGTGGAATTACTGGAAGCTGTGGAATTTTTCGCTGGAGGGCATTACCTCCTTCACCGTTGCACCGCTGAAAATCGCGACCTATATCGGGCTGATCACGGCGATTGGCGCCTTGCTGTATCTGGCGCAGCTGATCTTCCGCACCACTTTCTTCGGCAATCCTGTCGCCGGCTATCCAAGCCTGCTGGCCGTGACACTGTTCCTGGGCGGCGTGCAGATGATGATGCTTGGCATCATTGGCGAATATCTCGGGCGCATCTTCAACGAAACCAAGGGCCGGCCGCTTTACCTGGTGGAACGTTATCTGCCGGGCGATAAGGCGTGACGCGCAAGCCTTTGCATGTTTGGGCCGGGGCCACGGCTTCGGTGCTGATCGGCTGGGCGGTCATTGCCTATGCTTTTGGGCTGCATATCCTGCCGCCCTGGAATACCGGCTGGATGTTGAGCGGCATGATCGGCCCCGACCCGGTGCAATATTGGCTGGGTTGGAGCTTCTTTCGCCGCGCGCCCTGGTCCTGGCCGCCGGGCCTCAACCCGCTTTTGGGGCTGGAGGTCAGTTCCTCCATCTACTACGCGGATGCGATTCCGCTGCTGGCGTTTTTCTTCAAGGCGATCAGCCCGGTGATCGAGGTTTCGCAATACTGGGGGATTTGGATTTATGGCTGTGCCGCGCTGCAAGCTTTCATGGCGTGGCGCATAATCGGGCTGGCGACAGGTGATCCCTTGGCGCGAGTCGCGGGTGCCTCGCTATTCGTGCTGCAACCGACCATGCTGGCGCGCATGGGTGGGCATTTCGCGCTTTCGGCGCATTTCCTGCTGCTGATGGGCTTGTGGCTTTGCTTGACGCAGACAGCAAAATCGCGCTGCCTGGCCTGGGCCGCCTTGCTGGTCGCGACCGCGCTCATCCACGCCTATCTGCTACCAATGGTGGCCGCCCTTTGGACCGCGGATCTGCTGGCGCGCTGGCTGGATGGCACCAGGCGCAGCTGGCTTTTCGCTGAAGCCATCATCATCTTTGCCATTGTGGGTGCGGCACTTTGGGCGGGCGGCATTTTCATGCTGGACGGTGGTTTTGGCGGGTCCTGGGGCGGTTATGGGCAGATGCAAATGGATTTGCTGGCGCCCTTGGACCCCTCGCCCTGGGGCGCCTTTTTGCCGGATGTGCCGGGGCCAAATCACCTGGAGGTCGGCCATTCCTATGCCGGGCTTGGCGCGCTTTTGCTGGTGCTGCTTGGGCTGATTGCCTGGGCGGTCAAGCCAGCCAAACCGGCAAGGCGCTTCTGGCCGCTGGTCCTGGTGCTGCTGGCCATGGCGCTATTTGCCGTCTCGCCCAATGTCTCGGTCGCCGGCAGGAGCTTCACGGTTTTTGAGCTGCCATCATGGACTCTCCGCTATGCGGATGCCTTGCGCGCATCTGAACGCTTCATCTGGCCGATCGGCTATGCGGCGCTGATCACCGCGACGTTTTTGCTGATCCGTTGGCTTGGCGGGCGGCTTGCCGGCTTTGTTCTGGCTGGGCTGGTGCTGATCCAGCTGCTGGATATGCGCCCCGGCTTTGCCCGGCTGCACCACTTCTTCCCGCCCACCGCCGCGACCGTGCCCTTGCGCCTTTCCGATCCCTTTTGGGCCGAGGCCGTGCGGTATTACACCCGCATCCGCATCATCCCATCCGGCAATCAGGCGCCCTGGTGGGAGGAGATCGCGGTCTATGCCGCGACCGTGGGGCTGGAGACCGATGCGGTGTATCTGGCGCGACTCGACCCGAAGCGCGTTGCGGCGCTGAATGCCAAGCTGGCGCAGCAATTGGCAGAGGGCGAATTTGAGCCGCAAACCCTTTATGTCTTGGCCGATGAGGGCGCGCTTGCCCTGGCTGGCACCAGCCATCAGCCGGGCCGCGACCTGATTGGCGGTTTTAACGGGCTTTGGGTGCTGGCCCCGGGTTGGCATGCCCGCAAGTAAAATATCTACGTACCAATAGCTTACGCCGCTTTTCTCACCCCCTCGCCGAACCCGATGCCAAGCGCCGCACATAACGCCGCGCTTGCCACAATCTGGCCGCAACCACGGCCCAAATCCGCCCCCGTTGGGCGCCATAAACCTTCACGGATTCCGGAAGGCCGGTCTCCCCCGTGAGAGGTTTCACCGCTTCTTTCTTTCAGGTTCGAAGGCTGAGGACACCATGTCCAGCGTACCCGTGCAGACCATCCAGCAGCCCGCGACGCAGGCCATTGGCCTGGAGCGTGACCGCAAATCGCTCTTCCCCATCGCGAAGCGCGCGCTTGACATCATCGGCGCTAGCCTTGGGCTGGTGCTGCTTTCCCCCTTCTTTCTGGTGGTGGCACTGCTCGTGCGCGCCGATGGCGGGCCGGCCTTTTTCGCGCATCAGCGCGTGGGGCGCGACGGCAAGCTGTACGGTTGCCTGAAGTTCCGCTCCATGGTGATTGATTCGCAGGCGCGCCTGGAAGCGCTGCTCGCGAATGATCCTGCGGCGCGCGCCGAATGGGAAGCTACCCGCAAGCTGAAGAACGACCCGCGCATTACGCGCATCGGGCGCTTGCTGCGTTCCACCAGCCTTGATGAATTGCCGCAGCTGATCAACGTGCTGCGCGGTGAAATGAGCCTGGTTGGCCCCCGCCCCGTACAGGAAGCCGAGATTGATCGCTATTACGGCGCCTCTGCCGCGCATTACATGGCGGTGCGCCCTGGCATCACTGGCCTGTGGCAGGTGAGCGGGCGGAGTGAAACATCCTACGAATCCCGCGTGGCTTTGGATGTGTCCTATGTGTCGCGCCCTTCCATGCTGGCAGACCTCTCCATTCTGCTGCGCACGCCGGTTGCGGTATTGTCGCGCCGCGGCGCGCATTGAAGGCAAAGGCGCGCGGCAAGGCTTCCGCGCCCTTTCTGTAAATTTCAGCGCGCAGCCGGCTGAAGGGTCTGCTAATGGCTGAGGCGCAAAATTCCACTTCCGCAGAACGCGCGGGCGGACGCAGGTTGGTTTCCGGTATCCTCTGGAACGGGCTTGGGCGCGGGCTGCCCTTGATGCTTGCCCTTGTCATCACGCCGTTTCTGGTTGCTGCGCTTGGTATTGAACGATGGGGGCTTTTCACCCTGGCGCTGGCGCTGATCGGTATTTTGGGGGTCTTCGATCTTGGCTTGGGCATGGCGCTGACGCGCGGCGTTTCGGAAAAGCTCGGCGCCGGCGCGGTTGATGAGGCGCGCGCCATGATCGGCGCGACATTGCTTGCCCTGCTTGGCGTTTCTTCCATCATCGCGGCGATGCTTTTTCTGACCGTGCCTTGGCTGGTTAGGCATTTTCTCAATGTGCCGGAATCCTTGCAGCGGGAAGCCACCATCGCCTTTCAATTGCTCGCTGCCGGCGCGCCTTTGGTCGTGCTGAATGCTGCGCTTTGGGGTGTGCTGTCTGCCTGGCAGCGTTTTCGCATCGCCAACCTGGTCAATATCCCGCTCAATACGTTTTACTATCTTGGTCCTTTGCTGGTGCTCTTCTTCTGGAACAGCCTGATCGGCGTGATGCTGGCGGTTCTTCTGGTGCGGCTTTTCAGCGGCATTGCCTATGCCATCATCGCCCATCGCGATGTGCCGGGGCTTGGCCTGAGGGCGCCGCGCTTTGGCCTGATGCGCCCCTTGCTGCGCCAAGGCCTGTGGATGAGCCTTTCGGGCTCGCTGACACAGCTTCTGCTTTATGCGGATCGCTTCATCATCGGTGCGGTGCTGACACTGTCAGCCGTGGCGTTTTACGCAACGCCGCTTGATCTGATCATTCGGCTTTGGATCATTCCTGTCGCGGTGGTGCAAACCATGCTGCCGGCAATTGCTTCGTCCTTCCGCGAACTCCCCGACCATACTGCCCTGCTGATCAAGCGCGGAGCGCTCATTGTGATGCTGATGAGCCTGCCGGCCTCCCTGATCCTTATCCCAGGCGCGGAGTTGTTCCTCAGGCTTTGGTTGGGTGCGGAATTCGTGCAGGGCGGTGGGCCTGTGCTGCGCATATTGGGCTTTGGCATTTTCTTTTCCTGCCTTGCCTTCATCCCCGGTGTCTTGCTGGAAGCGATGGGGCGGCCGGATGTGCCGGCGAAATTTTCCCTCGCGCTGGCAGCGATTTTCCTGCCGCTGAGCGCGGCGCTGCTGCCCTGGCTTGGCATTGAAGGGGCGGCACTCGCCTGGGCAGCGCGCTGCCTGATGGATTGCCTGGGCCGCTGCTGGTTCGCAGCAAGGCTTTATCCGGCGGTGCGTGCGACCATGCGGGAATTGCTGTGGCCTATCGTGCCGGCGGCGCTTGGTTTGGCGGGGCTGGTGTTGTTGGGTGGCCGGCTTTGGCCCGCGCTTTTGGCGGCGCTGATTTTCGGCTTGGTTTTCGCGGCCGGCTGGTCCATTGCCGCGCCTCAGGACAAGGCCCATGCCTTGAAGATAATCCGCAGAATGGGGCGCCGCAGCGCATGATGCAAATCGCCATCAATGGTCGCTTCCTGACCCAGGGCATGACCGGCGTGCAGCGCTTTGCGCGCGAAATCACCGCAGCGGCGGATAGGCTGGCCGGCCATGATGCCTGGCCCGAGGCGAAGCTATTGATGCCAAGCAGCGTGGCGCAAAGCCCCTTTGCCTATCTGAAGGCAGAAGCCATTGGGCAGAAATCCGGCCAGCTCTGGGAGCAATTGGAATTGCCGAAAGCGGCCAAGGGTTCCTTCCTGATCAACCTTGGCAATACCGCGCCGCTGATGTTCGGCAGCGGCCAGGCGGTTGTGATCCATGATGCCGGCGTCTTTGACACGCCAGAGAGTTATTCGCCGGCTTTCCGCAGCTGGTATTGCTTTTTGCACAAGATGCTCGCGCGCTCAGGCGCGCAATTGCTGACGGTGTCCGCGTTTTCGCGTGGGCGTATTGCTGCGGCCCTTGGTGTGGCACCTGATTCCATTGGCGTGCTGCCGGAGGGTGGCGATCACATGCTGCGCATTTCGGCCGATAGCGGCGTATCGGCGCGGCATGATCTGGAAGCGGGGCGCTATGCCCTGGTGGTCGGCAATCCGGCGGCGCATAAGAATCTGGCGGCGCTGACCAGTGCTGCGGCGCTGCTCGGGGCGCGCGGCCTGACATTGGCCGTGGCGGGTGCGGCTGATCCCGCGGTATTCCGCGCCGGTGGCGGGCCGGCGGCCGATGCCGGGCGCATCCTGGGGCGCGTCACTGATGCCGAGTTGCGCGCGCTTTATGAAAACGCGCTCTGCCTGATTTTCCCGTCCCGCTATGAAGGTTTTGGCCTGCCGCCCCTGGAAGCCATGACATGCGGCTGCCCGCTTGTTGCCGCCCATGCCGGCGCGGTGCCGGAAGTGTGTGGCGATGCCGCGCTGTGGTTCGACCCGCTGCGGCCTGAGACCTTAGCCGAGGCCTTGGAACGCCTGCTGGATGAAGAAGGCCTTACCGCCGGTATGCGCGATGCAGGGCTGAAGCGCGCAGCATCTTACACCTGGGAAAAGGCAGCGCTTGCCTTGTTGTCCCTGATCCGAAAGAAGGCGCCATGAAGACCGCGCTGGTGCATGAATGGCTGGATAGCTATGCGGGTTCCGAACGCGTGCTGGAACAGCTTTTGTTGGAATGGCCGGAAGCGGATGTTTTCGCCGTCTGCGATTTTATGCCGGAAGCGGAGCGTGGTTTTCTGCAAGGCAAGCCTATCACCACGAGCTTCATCCAAAAAATGCCTTTTGCGCGCAAACACTTCCGCAAATTCCTGGGCCTGATGCCGCTTGCAATCGAACTGCTTGATCTTTCGGCCTATGATGTCGTGATTTCATCGTCCCATGCGGTTGCCAAGGGCGTGCTGACCGGGCCAGGGCAGCTTCATATTTCCTATGTGCATAGCCCCATGCGCTATGCCTGGGATTTGCAGCACCAATATCTGCGCGAAGCGGGCCTCACGCGCGGGCTGAAGGGCGCCTATACGCGCTGGCTTTTGCATCGCATGCGGCTTTGGGACCGGTCGAGTGCGCTTAACCCGGATATTGTCCTCGCCAATTCAAGCTATATCGCCGAACGCATCCAAAAGACCTGGCGGTGCAATGCGCAGGTGTTGCATCCGCCCGTGGATATCGAAAGCTTCACGCCCGCGCCCGATAAGAGTGATTACTATCTGATCGCATCGCGCATCGTGCCTTATAAGCGGGTTGATCTAATTGCCGCTGCCTTTCGCGCCATGCCGAAACGCAAGCTGATCATTGTGGGCGATGGCCCGAATGAGGCGCAGGCGCGCGCCGCTGCCGGCGATGCGCCCAATATCACCTTCAAGGGGCGACTTCCGCGCGCGGAATTGATTGCGCTGACGCAAGGTGCTCGCGCCGCGGTTTTCGCTGCCGAGGAGGATTTCGGAATCACAACGGTAGAAGCGCAAGCCTGCGGCACGCCGGTGATTGCCTATGGTCGCGGTGGTGCCCGGGATATTGTTGTGGCGCCACCTGATGCGCGCCCGACCGGGATTTTCTTTCAGGAACAAACCACCGCCAGCCTGATCGCTGCAGTGGAGCGTTTTGAAGCCATGGCGCCTGCCATCTCGCCTGGGAATTGCCGTGCCAATGCGGAACGCTTCAGCAATGCGCATTTCCGCAGCCGCTTCCGGCAGGTGGTGCATGACGCGCTTGGGATCGCCGCGACATGAGGTTTTCACTGATTGTCGCAACCCTTGGCCGTAGCGCCGAAATCGGCGCGCTGCTGGAGAGCCTGTTGGCGCAAGGCCGCGATGATCTCGAAGTGATCATCGTAGATCAGAATGTGGATGATTGCGTGGCGCCGGTGCTGCAGCCTTATGCGGCACGCCTACCGATCACCCATCTGCGT
Source organism: Alphaproteobacteria bacterium (assembly GCA_016869715.1). Taxonomy (GTDB): domain Bacteria; phylum Pseudomonadota; class Alphaproteobacteria; order Acetobacterales; family Acetobacteraceae; genus Neoroseomonas. Next base: position 25,004 of record VGDM01000012.1, on the reverse strand, counting down.
TCCGCGATTCGCAATGCCAATCACGCGCGCAATCTTGGGCTGCGCCAGGCGCGCGGAGAGATCGTAACTTTTCCTGATGATGATTGCCTTTACCCGCCGGGTGTCCTCGCGCGCGTGGATGGCGCATATCGCGCGGCGCCATCGCTTGGTGTGCTGACGGGGCCAGCGGCATCACCGGAAGGCGGGCTTGGTTCAGGGCGCTGGCGCAAAACTTCAGGCGCGATTGACCTGAGCGATGTCTGGATCAGCGTGATTGAATTCAACCTGTTCATGCCGCGCCAGTTGATGCTGGCGCTGGGCGGCTTTGATGAGAGGCTCGGCCCCGGCACGCGCTGGGGCTCGGCTGAAGGCAATGATCTGGTCTGCCGCGCCATGGCAGGTGGGGCCGTGGCGCAATATGATGCGGGCTTGCGTATCATCCACCCCGATAAGCGGCTGACGGAAGTGGCGGTTTCGCGTGCCGCAAGTTACGGGCGCGGGCTTGGTTTTGTATTGCGCCGGCATGGTGTGCCGCTTTCGGTGTGGTTCGCGTTCCTGGTGCGCCCCATTGGCGGCGCGTTGCTCAGCCTCGCAAAACTGCGCCTTCACAATGCCGCCTACTATACCATGAGTTTTTGGGGTCGGCTGGTCGGTGGCCTGGCACGCGAAGCGCGTAAAGGCCCCCTGCCCGCGCCGCTGCAAGGGGCCGCGTAATGCATATCACCATCGGCATCGCCACACTTGGCCGGCCGGCCATTCTGGCGGGTGTGCTGCGTGATCTGGCGCGGCAATCGCGCCACGCGGATCGCATTATCGTCTGCCATGTCTCGGCAGACGATATCACCGGCTGTGAAGCCATTCCCAACGTGGAGTTCATCACCGCCTCCGCCGGTCTACCGCGCCAGCGCAACCATATTCTGGATGCAGCACGGGGCAGCGATGTGGTGCTGTTTCTGGATGATGATTTCCTCTGCAATGCGGCGTACATTGCTGTGCTGGAAAGCTGTTTTGAAAAATACTCCGAAATGGTGGTCGCCACTGGCACGATGATTGCCGATGGCGCCAATGCACCTGGCTATGATCTGACCGAAGGTGCCGCTTTGCTCGCCGCCGATACTGGTGCGGTAGATGCGCTGGCCGTGGCGGAAGCCTTCAACGGCTATGGCTGCAACATGGCCTTTCGCATGTCTGCGGTGCGCGCGCATGATATTCGCGTGGATGAACGCCTGCCGCTTTACGCCTGGTATGAGGATATTGATGTCACGCGCCGGCTTGGTGCGCATGGCAAAACCCTGCGCCTTGCGGGCGCGCGCGGTGTGCATCTTGGCGTCAAGGCAGGGCGCGTGCCGGGCCTCAGGCTTGGTTATTCGCAGGTGGTGAACCCGATCTATCTCGCGATAAAAGGTTCTTTTCCCTGGAGTCACGCCATCCCAAGCGCCGCGCGACATTGCGCGAAGAATCTGCTGCGCTCGGCTTTCCCGGAACCCTGGGCGGATCGCTGGGGGCGGTTTCGCGGCAATATGGTCGGACTTTGGGATCTGCTACGCGGGCGCGTCACACCCGAACGTATTCTGGATTTATAGCGGGCGCGCCCCGCCCATTTACCCCCTTCCCATGCTCACCAAGCCATAGGAACATCGCCTGATCAACATCAGGAGGAAGCTCTGCCATGAGCCTTGAACCAGGCCGCGCCCGGCCGGAACCCACACCCGAAACCCGCCATTTCTGGGAGGGGCTGCGCCAAGGCAAGCTATTGCTCCAACGCTGTGGTGATACGGGCAAACCCTATTTCCCGCCGCGTCCCTTCAGCCCCTATACGGGCACGCGCAATGTCGAAGTATTCGAAGCATCAGGCCGCGGCACGCTGTATTCCTATGTGATCCATCATCGCCCGGTGCCCGGTTTCAAGCCGCCTTACGGAATTGCGGTTGTCGAACTGGAAGAAGGCCCGCGCATGATGACGAATATCGTTGAATGCCCGCAAACGCCGGAAGCCTTGGTCCTGGACATGAAGTTGGAATTTGCGCCGACCAAGATGGATGATGATATAACCCTGCCCCTTTTCCGCCGCGTGAATGAGGGTTGAGCCATGATAAATCCCGGTGAAATCGCCATTGTTGGCGCCGCTGAAAGCACGCGCATCGGCACTGTCCCCGATATGGCACAAATCATGCTGCATGCGGATGCAGCGCTGAATGCCATGGCGGATGCGGGCTTGAAGCCCGGCGACATTGATGGCGTTGCCTGCGTTGGCCCCATGATGCCGCAGCAGATCGCGCATTACCTTGGCATCACGGCGAAATGGGTGGATGGTACCGGGGTGGGCGGCTGTTCCTTCATGCTGCATGTGCGCCATGCGGCGGCAGCCATTCATGCCGGCTATTGCAAGACCGTGCTGATCACGCATGGCGAAAGCGGCAAATCACGCGTCAATGGCACGCCGCGTCCGGCGGAACCGCAAAGCCTGAATGGCCAATTCGAAGCGCCCTTCGGCCCTATGGGTCCGCCGACGCTCTTCCCCATTCCTGTGCTGCGCTATATGAAAACCTATGGCGTTACGCATGAACAAATGGCGCAGGTTGCCGTCGTGCAGCGCGAATGGGCGGCCAAGAATCCTCGCGCCGCCTTCAAGGACCCGATCACGATTGATGATGTGCTGAACAGCAAAATGATCGCCTATCCCTTCCGGCTGCTGCAATGCTGCCTGGTGACGGATGGCGGTGGCGCGCTGATCCTGACATCTTCCGATCGCGCCAAGGATTTTCTGAACAAGCCTTGCTACATTCTTGGCGCGGGCGAGAGTGTGGAAACCACCATGGTGAGCCAGATGGAGGATTTCACCTCATCGCGCGCATTCCGCATGGCGGGGCCGGAAGCCTTCCGCATGGCCGGCATCAGGCACGCCGATGTGGATCATCTGATGATCTATGACGCCTTCGCGCATCTGCCCATGTATGGGCTGGAAGATCTTGGCTTCGTCAAGCGGGGTGAGGCGAAGGATTTCATCTGGGAACGCAATACCGCGCCGGGTGGCAAGCTTCCGATCAATACCAATGGCGGAGGTTTATCCTACACGCACACTGGCATGTATGGCATGTTCGCCCTGCAGGAGAGTGTCCGCCAAGTACGCGGCATCGCGCCTGCGCAAGTGCCCAATGTGAAGATCAGCGTGGCGCATGGCGTGGGCGGCATGTTCTCGGCGTCTGGTACCGTGGTGCTGAGCAATCAGCGTCCCTGAGAGAGGTTGCACATGACTGAGGCGGTGAATTTACGCGAAAGGGTGAAGGAGCCGCCTTCGCCATTGCTGGTGGAAAGCTATTACCGAGGGTCAGTCGCGCGGGCGCAGCATCATGTCTTTCAGCATGAAATGTGGGTTCATCTGGCGCATGGGCTGATGCTGCAACGCCAAGGCATTGTTGCGCGCGATGCCATGGCGCAAATCCTGCCGGAAATCCTCATTATGGCTGATGCGGGGCCAGATTCGGTGCCGGTGGATTATCGGCAGGAAGATCTCTATTCCTATGTCGAAAAGTGCATCATCCAAAAACTTGGCCCGGATATTGGTGGGCGGTTGCATACCGGGCGCAGCCGCAATGATCTGAACGCCACCACCTGGCGCATGGCACTGCGCACGGAATTGCTCGCGGTGCTGGGGCTGCTTGCTGATTTGCGGCAGGTGATGCTGGCGCGCGCGGAAGACAACATCGCCACCATCATGCCTGGCTATACGCATGGTCAGCATGCGCAGCCGATCACCTTTGGCTATTGGTTGGCCTCGGCTGCGGATGCACTGGCGCGCGATCATCAAAGGCTGATGGGTGCCCTGATGCATTGTGATTTTTGCCCCTTGGGTGCAGGCGCGCTTTCCACTACCGCCTTCCCGCTTGATCGTACCTGGGTCGCAAGCGCGCTTGGTTTCGCGGCACCGCTGGAATTGGCCTATGATGCCGTATCATCGCGCGATGATGCGCTTGAAGCGGCATCAGCCATGGCCGTGATGATGACGCTGCTATCGCGCCTTGCGACCGATCTGCAAAACTGGAGCAGTTGGGAGTATGGTTTTATCGAATTGGCAGATCGCCATTCGGCGACCTCAAGCATCATGCCGCAGAAGAAAAACCCTGTGGCGCTGGAACATCTGAAGGCAGCAGCGGCTATGGTGCAGGGTGCGCATCACGCCGCCATGGCCTGCACAAAAAATACTGCCTTCGCCGATGTGAATGATGCGGTCACCGCGGTGAATGAACCTGTCCTGGATGCCGCGCTTCGCAGCCGGCGCATCCTGGCATTGTTTCAGAAAGTGATGCATGGCCTCAGCCTGAATGAAACCCGCATGGAAAATGCCGCGCGGGAGGGGTTTGGGTCAGCCACTGAATTGGCGGATGTGATTGTGCGCGAAACCGGCCTCAGTTTCCGCATGGCGCATAACATCGTTGCGATTGTCGTGCGCGATGCGCTGGCGGGAGGCCGCACGGCGGAGAGCATTTCAAGTGCTGCCTTGGATGGAGCGGCGCAAGTGCTGTTCGGCAAAGCCTTGCATATTCCGGCTGAGAAACTCCGTGCCGCGCTTGATCCGGCAGAGAATTTGCGCGGGCGCAGCGTGCAAGGCGGCCCCGCGCCTGATGCCATGGCAGCACTGATCGCAAGCCGGCGAGACAGGTTGGCTGAAGACCGCGCGGCGATTGCCGCCATCAACCAGCGCCTTGCTGATGCGCGGGCGGCATGCTTGGCCGAGGCCGGCCGGCTGGCGCGTTGATCAAAAGCCATGGCCCTGCCTTACAAGCCTCTGATAACCTGACGATCTATTAGCGCGGGTCATGCCAACACCGCGCAGCAACCGGGAGCAAGATATGAAACTGACACGCCGCACTGCCCTGACCGCCGCTGCGGGACTTCGCGCAACGCCCTCCATCGCGCAATCGGGCTTTCCCAATCGCCCCATTCGCCTGATCGTTCCCTGGCCGCCTGGCGGCTCCACCGATGGCCAATTGCGCGCCTTGGCCGAGGCAGGGTCGCGCTATCTTGGCCAGCAGGTGATTATTGATAATCGCGGCGGCGCCAGCGGCACCTTGGCGGCGGCGGCCATGGCGCAGGAACAGCGCGGCGATGGTTATCTGGTGGGCCAATTGCCCATCACCGTGTTTCGTTTCCCGATGATGTCGAGCCGCCCAACCTGGGACCCGCTCAAGGATTTCACCTATATCATCCACCTGACCGGCTATCTGTTCGGCGTGGTGGTGAAGGCCGCTAGCCCCTGGAAAACCTGGGAAGAGTTCCTCGCCTATGCCAAGGCCAATCCGGGCAAGGTTGCTTATGGTTCGCCCGGTGTTGGTACCACGCTGCATATCACCATGGAACGCATCGCACTCGAACGCGGCATTGAATGGCTGCATGTGCCTTTCCGGGGCGGCGCCGATAATGCGCAAGCCCTGCTTAGTGGACAGACCCAGGCAATGGTCGATTCAACCTCCTGGGCGCCCCTCGTGGATGGCGGGCAATTCCGCCTGCTTTGTACCTGGGGTGAGACACGCGCCAAACGCTACCCGGATGCGCCAACGCTGGTTGAAAGTGGCATCAACATTGTCTCCACTTCACCCTATGGTATTGCCGCGCCCAAGGGTGTTGATCCCGGCATCGTCAAGGTGCTGCATGATGGCTTTAAGCAAGCGCTCTATGATCCGGTACACACCACCGCACTGGGACGCTTCGACATGCCGCTGATCTATAAGAGCAGTGAGGATTACCGCGCATCCGTGGCAAAGATTATCGAAGAGGAGGGCGCGATTATCCGTCGCCTAAATCTTCGGATCAATTGATCAAGGCTTGGCGATGGCGGCACCACTGCCATCGCCAACTATCCTACCCCGCGCGCAATTCATTCAGCGCGAGCGAGACATGCCGCTGCACCGCGCCATCCTCATCACGCAGCGCCAACCCAACGCGCCTGTTCTGCCAATCAATCTCTACCGTACCGAAATTGATGCGCGGGTAAAGCTCCCCAAGGCGATTGGGGCCTTGTTCTCGCGCATTAACGAATTGCCGATTGATCCCGCTTGAGGTGATTTCCGTGAGCGGATAGGGCGTCCCTTGGCTTTCGCGATAGAGCGCGCCGATATGCCGATCACCAGATAGAAACACCACGCCGCGCGCCCTGGTGCTGGCGATCAGATCATAAAGCCGCTGCCGTTCACGCGGGAAATTGCCCCATCTTTCCCAGCCATGGCCTTCCACCACAACCTGAATGGATGAAACAATCAAGCGCAGCTCCGCCGGTTCTTGCAGGCAGGCACGAAGCCAGGCCCATTGCGCTTCACCCAGCATGGTCTTGGCGGGATCATCATCGGGCAAATAACGTTCCCGCCCCGGCGCACCGCGCGCATCAGTGATGCGCAAGGGTGAACGGAACCAACGCGTATCCAACAGAATGATTTGCACGCGCTGCTCTGCCGGGCCGAGGGTCAGATGATGATAAAGCCCGTCGCGCCGGCGCCGCACATCGTCCGCCGGCACCCGCCAGAATGCCAGAAACGCATCCTTCGCTTCCTGCTTGAAGGGGTTTTCAACGCCGCCATCATTCACGCCAAAATCATGATCATCCCAAATCGCGGCATGATGCTGCTGTTCCGCAATGAAGCCCATGAATTCCTGATGCTGCAGCGCCCTTGCATAGGCCTCCTGCAATTCGGCCAAATCATGCCGCCGCACCCCGCCATAGACATTATCGCCGCCGAAGATGAAAAACTCCGGCTGCCAGGCACGCACCGCGCGCCAGATCGGCTGCGGCTGCTTTTCATCCGCGCAGGTGCCGAAGGCGATACGGTTTACCGCGCGCCCCTGCGCCGCCACCGGCGCTGCAAGCGGCACCAGGGCCACCGCCGCCAAGCCACGCCGCGTGATCATGGGCGTCAAACCTGCGGCGCTTCAACCTTGCCGGTATGCAGCTTCAACCGAGACATTTCCGGCGCTTCCTGCCCGGCATCGCGGAAGGCCTGCTTCAGTGCCGCCATATTCGGCGCGAAAATGCTCTCACGATTGCTGCTGACCCAATCGCGCGATTGCTGCGGCATCACGAGCGATCCCTGGAAGCGCGGCATGACCCAACGCGCGAAAAGCTCAAAGGAACGCATCGTCGCTTCCCGATCGGCCCATTCATGGGAGCGGAACAAGACACCCCCTGCGCCCCCGTTGGTGAAGCCGAGCAGCCGTTCAATCCCTGCCGCAACTGTCTCTGGCGATCCCACCAGGGTTGAGCCCATCGCCAAGCCATCGCGCAGCGGGTCTTCCGAACGCATCGGCGGCCGGCCCAGGGTTTCGCTGAAATAGGTCAGCGTTTCCAGAGCCTCGCCATGGCGCACATCACGCAAAGCGCGTTCATCATCCTCGGCGCAATGCAGGTTGACGACCAGGCGCCAATTGCGCCGGTCCATTGTCTGGCCATGCTTGGTGGCTTCCGCTTCCGCCATTTGCCATTGTTCAGCCAGCGATTGCGGCCCGCCCGGCAAACCCGCGCCTAGGGAGAGTAAACCAAGCCCGTATTTCGCCGCTGCCAGCGCACCCGATGGCGTGGTTGAAGACGCGACCGAGATTGGGAAACGCGGTTCGGAATAAGGTGCCAGATGAAGCCGCGCCTCTCGTAGGGTGAACCAATCGGTTTCCATCGTGACCGGTTCTTTGCAGGCCAAAAGGCGCGTGATGGCATTGAGCGATTCATCCATCCGCCGGCGCTGATGCGCGGCATTAATGCCCATCATGTATGCGTCAGATACCAGCGCACCCGGCCCGCAGCCCAGCATCACGCGCCCACGCGTCATGTGATCCAATTGCACAAAGCGCTGCGCCACCAGAAGCGGATGGTGATAGGGCAGACTGGTCACGCCAGACCCAAGCTTGATGTGCTTGGTGCGTTCCGCCGCCGCGGCAATCATGATTTCCGGGCTCGCGATGGTTTCCCAGCCGGCGGAATGATGCTCGCCAATCCAGGCCTCATCAAAACCCAGATGGTCCAGCCATTCGATCAATTCCAAATCGCGCGTCAGTCCCAGTGTCGGATTGTCACCAACCCGATGAAACGGGGCCAAAAAGATGCCAAAGCGAAGGCGGCGAGGCAGCATGGGTGGGGTCTCCATCACATGGAAGGCGGGTCGCCCGCCAGGAAATCCTCGCCGCCATAATCGGCTGCACGAGGCAGGCGCAGGATGCGCCCTTCAGGGGTCATGCCAATCTGTTCCGGCAGCACCGTGACCACGGGTGTGGCGCGGGCGGCGGCGAAGGCTTCCGCCACACTGTCATACCGGGCGAGCTTGGTCAGGTTCATGCGTGTTGGGAAAACAAGCTTCTTCGTGCCGGCGATGCCTTCCGCCAAGGCTTCGGCGGGCCTGATCCAGACACTATCCACCGCTTCTTGTCCATCATGTAGCGCGGCCTGATCCTCAGGCGCGGCGGCCAAAAAGAAATGCGTATCAAAGCGCTTGGGCACATCCACCGGCGTGATCCAATGCGCGAAATGCGCCAGGCCCGAAAATGCGGGCATCAGGCCGCGCGTGGCCAGCATGGCAGCGAATTCGCCTTCGGCTTCTGGCGTCTGACCTGTTTCGGCAAGCAATACCCCGCATTCTTCCCAGGTTTCACGAATGGCCGCGACGCGAAACGCGCCATGCGCATCGCCACCGGCCAGCACCTGGTCAGACGCTTCAACCCGCCCGCCGGGAAACACCAAGGCGCCAGAGGCGAAATCAATCTGGCGGTGGCGCACCACCATGAAAATTTCCATGCCGCGCTTCCCATCACGCAGCAGCATGACGGTGGAAGCCGGGCGGGCGGGGGCGGCGGTGCGATTACTCATACCCGCATTGCAGCGCGCCCAGGGATCCGCCGCAAGGTGTCGCGCTTCAGGATTTCGCCAATCGCCGCAAATGCTGGAAAGCGGCGCGGGTCGCCGCCGCTTTAATTTCCCGAAAGCTGAGCACCAAAGCCTCACCCAGGCGGGTCAGCCGCGCCCCGCCACCCCCGGCGCCGCCGGTAATGCGCTCCACCACGGGGGCCGAAAAGGTCTCATTCAGCTCCGCCACCAATTCCCAGGCCCGGCGATAGGACATGCCAAGTGACCTGGCGGCAGCGCTGATCGAACCGGCCTCCGCAATCGCCTGCAGTAGGGCGATCTTGCCCGGCCCAACGCGGCCATCAGCGAAATCAAGCCGGAGCCATAGCGCGGCGTCCTTCATGGCCGGGGCATCACATGCAGCGCATCGCGCAGCAAGGAAACGCTGCAAGCCTCATTCACTGCCAGGCCGTTGCGTTGCGCGGCATGGCGCGGCAGGGCGAAGGTCAATTGGCGACCTTGTGTGTCGCCCACATCCAGCGTGACGCGCGTTTCCTCACCCATCGGCAAAAGCGCGGTAATGGTGCCGGAAACCGGGTTTTCCCTTTCCCCGGCTGAGGGGCGGCCACGCCGATGCAGCACCACCCCGCCCGCACCAATCAGCCAATCCACAGCGGTCCCCGGCGGCAGGCTTGGCATGGGGGCGGCTTCCAGGGTTTGCCCACCCCAGCGAAGCCGCGTCAGGTCAGCTTCATGCGCCAGCACCACGCCGGTGAACAGATTGCGTAGATCGAGCAACCGCGCGACCTCGGCCGAAGCAGGGCGGGCGAGCATTTCCGCGGGCGGCGCGGTTTGCAGCCCGCGCCCGCGATGCAACAACACCATGCGATCCGCGAGTGACGCGGCCTCATCTAAATCATGCGTGACCAGAATGATTGGGATGGCAAGGCCCTGGCGCAGATTGGCCAATTCCACCTGCAAGCGCCGACGCGTGGCGCGGTCCACGGCGCTGAAGGGTTCATCCAACAGCAATACGGCAGGGTCGCGCGCCAAGGCGCGTGCGACGGCGACGCGTTGTTGCTGCCCGCCGGAAAGCTCCGCCGGGCGGCGTTCCTCAAGCCCTGCCAGATGCACGCGCGCCAAAAGGCTAGCGGCGCGTTCGGCACGTGATGCAGCGGGCACATGCCCCATCGCGGCCATGATATTGCCAAGCGCTGTCATATGCGGAAACAGCGCGTAATCCTGAAACACCAGGCCAACGCGGCGCCGATGCGCCGGCATATCAAGCGTGCGGCTGGTATCGAGCCAGGTTTCCCCATCGCAGATCACGCTGCCGCTGGCGGGATGATGCAGCCCGGCAATGGCGCGAAGCGTGGTGGATTTGCCCGCACCTGAGGGGCCGATCATCGCAAATAGCTCGCCCGGTGCGCATTCCAGCGCGACATCCAGCGCAATGGGTGCGGCGGAGTTGAGCCGCACGGAAAGCCCCGATTCAGTCATGGCGCCGCCTCCCGATCCCGCGCGTAAGCCTTTGCACCAGCAGCAGCGCCAGCAGGCAAATCACCAGCAGCAGCGCCGACATGCTGGCCGCGGCGGCATCATCAAACGCCTGCACGCGATCATAAATGGCAATGGCGGCGGTGCGGGTTTCGCCGGGAATGGCGCCGCCCACCATCAGCACGACGCCAAACTCGCCAAGCGTATGGGCGAAGGTTAGCACAATGGCGGTGGCAATGCCCGGCCAAGCCAAAGGCAATTCAACGCGCCAGAACACTGCCCAGGGCGCCATGCCGGAGGTGGCGCCGGCTTCGCGCAGATTGGGCGGGATGGCACCGAAGGCGTTTTGAATTGGCTGTATAGCAAAGGGGATATTGGCAATCGCACTCGCCAATAGTAACCCTTCAAAGGAAAAGGCGAGGGTCTTGCCGAAGGCCGCTTGGAAGGCACCGCCAAGCCAAGACCCCGCACCGAAGGCAGTCAGCAAATAAAAGCCGAGCACGGTCGGCGGCAGTACCAAAGGCAGCGCGACCGCCGCTTCAACCACGCCGCGCCCGCGAAAACGTCGCAGCGCCAGGGAGCGTCCAAGCCACAACGCCAAGGGCAGCAGGATCACCACCGTGCCAAGACCAAGCCAGAGCGAAAGGCGGAAGGCGGGCCAATCCATGGTTTAGGGTTTCTCCAAACCATGGCGCGCGAAAACCGCCGCTGCCTTGGGTGACAGGAACCAGGCTTGCAGGCGTGCCGCCGCGTCAGACGCGCGCCTGGTCAGAACCAGATGGTGACCCAAAGGCTCATGCAGATTCGCTGGCACTAGGCTATAGCTGCCGCGCACCTTGAGCGCGGGGGAAAGCGCCAGGGAATATGCAACCAGGCCACCACTCGCCCCTTCCGTCATGGCGAATTGCGCTGCCTGGGCGATATTCTCGCCGAAGACGAGGCGCAGGCGCAGCGCCTCCCATAATTCAAGGCTGAGCAAGGCTTGTTCGGCAGCGCGGCCATAGGGGGCTGTCTCAGGGTTGGCAATGGCAAAGCGCCGCACGCGCCCTGCCGCCAGCAAAGGGCGAAGAGCTTCCAAGCCGGCAGCGGGATCAAGCGCTGAACCGCGCGGGGCAAACAACGCCAGCCTGCCAAGCGCAAAGACATGCCCCGCATCGCGCGTCTGCCCCGCTTCGCTGATTTTCTGAATGCTAATTTCATCGGCGGCGAGCAGCATTTCAAACGGCGCGCCTTGCGCGATTTGCCGCGCCAGATTGCCGCTGGCGCCATAGGTGAAGCGCGGCGCGGTGCCGGTTTGTGCGCCTATAAGCGGGGCTGCCTCTTCCAAGGCCGGCTGCAGGCTGGCGGCGGCGGCAATCAAAGGGCGGTCCACCACAGATGCACGCACTGTCGCGCATGGCAGCGCCGCTAAAACCAGCATCAGGCGACGGTGCATCGCGCGCCTCCGTTATTCCCGTGCGGGTATAACCCGAAGCGCGTGTGGCGCGCAAGCTTCGCGAAAAAGGTGCCGGCGTTTTCCAAATGTAAATCTAAGCATGGCAGAACAGTGGATGAGGAGCAAAAGATGTTCATATCCCAAAAATCCTCTTTGCTCGTGGAACAAAGCCTTGCGCCGGTTGCCGCGGTATTTCTCAAGACATCGTCCATCATTGCTAACGGATCATTGATCCGGGGCATCGCGTATGCGGCAGCCATCTCAGAAATGGTGGGGGCGACACCATGAGCGGCACATTTCCCCCAATTCGAACTGCTGGCGATGACTTCCTATCAACGCCCGGCATTACCGATGATAGTCTGGCCGGGCTTGCCGGTCAGGCTACCTTGCTTGGTTTCGGCGGCGTTGATCAGCTCTCCGGCGGGACAGGCAATGACTGGCTTGATGGCGGCGACCTGGCCGATGGCCTGTAAAGCGATGCGGGTGATGATACGTTGTTGGGTGGCAATAGCTGGGATGTGCTGTTTGCCGATGCGCCAAGCGGCAGTGGCGATACCGCCACATCACGCAACCTGTGGCGCGGTGAGGCAGGCGATGATGTGATGCTTGGTGGGCTGGGGCGCGACACGCTTGACGGCGGCGATGGTCAGGATGTCTTGGGCGGCGGTGGCAAAGCGGATTGGTTGTTTGACGGCAATGACGCCGATACTTTCTTGATCGATCTTTTGGGGAACCCTGGGCTCGCCAGCAATTTCCTTGCTACGGACACCACCGCCGATTTCTCCCGCGCGTAGGGGGACGCAATCTCCTTCGGGTTGAGCAATGGTGTATTGCAAGGGGCTTATGGACCAGCGCCGCTGATCTGGCGAGGCACCTTGCAGACCAGTTCGGGACCGGTGGCCAGGCTTGCCTTGCTCGGTGCGGAATTGGGATTGGGGTATCTGCAGGCCTGGTATACTCCCGCCGCCAGCAGCGATACTGAAGCAGGCGGCTGTATCGGCATTGACACTGATCAGGATAATGCGCCTGGCACCAACGATGTTTCGATTCGCCTAGTGACAACCAGCTTTACGTCTGGAAATTTCTATGTCTTGGCCACGCCAGGAAGTTTTGCCGGCATGACAGGAAGCGAGACTAATGAAGCGCTTTCCGCCATCGCTTCCGGGTCTCAGCTATTCGGGCTTGGCGGTGCGGATCTGTTGCGTGGTGAAGTAGCCGCAGATAGGTTTTCAGGTGGTGCGGATGCAGATTCGATTTTCGGCCTTGGCGGTGCCGATCAGCTTTGGGGCGGTGCCGGGAATGATTGGCTGCTGGGTGGCAATGGCCATGATGCGCTTTATGCCGATGGCCCAACCCTGGATGACGCGGATGCACCGGAGGCAACCAATCTGTTGGAGGGCAAAGCTGGCAATGACTGGCTCTTTGGCGGGGCAGGGCAGGATCGGTTGCTGGGCGGCGATGGCGATGATTTTCTCTATGGCGCTGACGGTGCCGATATCCTGGAAGGTGGCGCAGGGCATGATCGGCTGATTGACGGCGATGGTGGCGATAGCCTGGTAGGTGGTGACGGGGCCGATACGCTTGAGGGCGGTGGCGGCAACTATCGCTTGGTCCTGCAGGATACCACCGATCGGCTTGATGGCGGGCATGGGCATGATTGGCTCATTCTCTCGACTGGGCTGTTCATTGATCTTGGACTTGACCAAAATCAGGCGGCCAATGGCGCCTGGATCGCCGGCTTCGAAGCGGTAGATGCCAGAACTGCCAGCGCTGCGATGGCCGTACTGGGCAGCTAGGCCGGGAACCACATCTTCGGCGGTGCAGGCAATGATAGCCTCAGCGGCAATGATGGTGATGATTACCTGCTGGGCGGTGGCGGTGATGATACCTTGGCCGGCGGATCCGGGCAGAATATTCTTGAAGGCAGATTGGGCAACGATCTCTACTGGATAAAAAGTGCCGATGATCTGGTATTGGAAAATCCGGGTGCGGGCAGTGATAAGATTGTGGCGGGCATTGACTTCTACATTCCAAGCGAATTCGAAATTCTGACCCTTTACCCGACAGGGAATGCCCAACGCGCGATCGGCAATGAAGGCAATAACCTCATCATCGGCAACGCGCTTGCCATTGAACTGCTGGGCGGCGCGGGCCATAATTCGCTGCAGGGCGGTGCGGGCAATGATACGCTGCAAGGTGATGCAGGGAATGATCACCTGATCGGCGGCGACGGTGCAGGCGATTGGATCAGCTATGCCAACTTGTCCGAATTTGGCCAGAACGTCGTGGTCCATCCTGCCAATTCAGCGGCGTCAGGCGCTGCTGGCAGAGACTGGCTGCAAGGCATTGAACATGTGCTGACCGGGGCAGGGAATGACCAGATCATTGGCAATGCGGCGGCCAATCACCTCTTGGAAGGTGCGGGCTCGGATATGCTTTGGGGCGACGCGGGCGCCGATACGCTGGATGGCGGGGGGACATGACAACGCGCTTTGTGGTGGCGCTGAAGGGGACTTGCTCATCGGCGGCGCCGGGCGGGATAGCCTTTCGGGCGATGCCGGCAATGATACGCTGTTTGGCGGGGAGGGTGCCGACACCATGGCGGGCGGCGTTGGCGACGACCTTAATTACTTCATCGAAGCCCAGAACCATATTATCGAATTTTCGGGCGGCGGCCAGGATACCATCATCACCTCGACCGATATCACCATGGACAACAATGTTGAGGTTCTGATGATCGCTGATGGGGTGAGCGGCCTGTCCCTTGTTAGAGGGGCGAATGGCAGCGTGATGATCGGCAATGGTCTTAACCACCAGTTCCAGGGTGGCGCGGGCGATGATGTGATCCTTGCAGGCGGCGCGATTCGCCCCGATATAACTGGCCTGTGGAATCATTGGCTTTAGCCCGAGTTACAAACGGGCCTGAGCGTAAGTCGAGGAAGGCACGGTTGTGATGGAAAAGGCGACGCTCGGCGGCGGGTGTTTTTGGTGCCTGGAGGCGGTCTTTCTTGGCATGAAGGGCGTCAGCGCCGTGATGTCTGGCTATGCGGGCGGGCATGTTGCGAACCCCACTTATGAGGAGGTATGCGGCAAGCGCACAGGCCATGCGGAGGTGGTTCAGGTTGCTTATGATCCAACCGTGATTTCCTTTCGGGATGTGCTCCACGTCTTTTGCGCGATCCATGATCCCACGACCAAGGATCGGCAAGGCGCTGATATCGGGCCGCAATATCGCAGCATTATCCTGACCCATGATGCTGCCCAGGAGGCCACCGCGCAGGAAGTCATTGCGGAACTTACCGCGGCGCGGCTATGGGACAGCCCGTTTGTTACAGAAATTGTGCCGCTCACCCAATTCTGGCCGGCTGAGCCAGAGCATCACAATTACTTTGCGCGCAATCCCTGGTCTGGCTATTGTCAGGCGGTGGTGGCGCCCAAGGTCGCGAAATTCAGGAAAAGTTTTTCCGATTTGCTGAAACCCGCGCATGGGGCATGAGGGCTCATGGTCTTCTTCAAGCAAAACAGGCCGCAGGAACAGGCTTTCCCGGTCCAAAAATCGGAAGCGGAATGGCGCGCGGCGCTTTCCCCCGAGGCTTTTCGGGTTCTGCGCCAGCATGGCACCGAACGGCCTGGCTCTTCTGCCCTGAATGCCGAAAAGCGCCCGGGGCGCTTCCTGTGCGGCGGTTGCGGTGTGCCGCTTTTCGAGGCGGCGACCAAGTATGAAAGCGGCACGGGCTGGCCTTCATTCTACGCGCCGCTGGATGGTGCAATTGGGACCCATATAGACCGCTCGCTTTTCATGGTGCGGATTGAAGTGCATTGTGGCCAATGTGGCGGCCATCTTGGCCATGTTTTTCCGGATGGTCCTGCCCCCACCGGCCAGCGCTATTGTATGAATGGTATTGCCCTGACCTTTGAGCCTGACGCCAAATGAAAATCGCGCAATGGTTTGGCCTCGCCCTGGCCCTGCTTGCGCTGAATGGCGCTGCTAAGGCGGATTTCGTCTATGTGCTGAATTCGACTGATCCCAGCATAGTCAAAATCGATTCGCGCACTGGCCAGGAAGTTCGCCGCATTGAGGCGCTGCGCGAAGTGCATCATCTGGTGCTGGCGCCTGGCGGGCGTGAATTGCTGATCGCGGATTCGGTTGGCAATGAGATCCTGTTCGTCGAGCCCGCCACCGGCGAAGTTCTCCGCCGTGAGCGTATTTCCAACCCCTATCATCTGGATTTCACGCCTGATGGCCGCTTGCTGGTGATAGCAAGCCTGAGGCGCGGCCAGGTGGATATCTATAATGCCGATGGCCCCCGGCTTTTGGAAAGGCTTCGTGCGGGGAATAAGCCATCCCATATCGCCTTCAGCCCAGATTCCCGCTTCGCCTTCATCACCCTGCAGGGCGATGGCACCGTGGCCGGGATCGACCTGCAGACGCGGCGCATTGTGTGGCAGGCGCCGGTGGGGCCCGAACCCGCTGGCATTATTTGGCATCGTGATAGGCTGATCGTCGGCATCATGGGGCGTGACCACTTTGCCGTGCTCAACCCCGCCACGCAGCAGGTGGAAAGCACCATCCGCGTTGGCCGGGGCGCGCATACGATCTTTCCGTCGCCCGACGGCAAGACGCTTTGGGCGACAAGCCGTGTGCAGAGCCGCATTGCGGAAATTGATCCCATCAGCCTGGGAGTGCGGCGCATTCATGAAGTGCCGGGCGGGCCGGATTGCATTGCCTTCGCCCCCGATGGCGCGGTTTGGGTGACCCTGCGCTGGGCCGGCCGTATCGCGCGGCTTGATCCCAATTCGGGCAAGGTTTCGACCATTCGCGTTGGGCGCAGCCCGCATGGCATTTTTGTCCAACCACGTGCCGCGCAATGATGCAGCGCTGGCATAGACTATTGCTGAGTTGCGCGACGCTTTTCGCCATCCTGGCCATGCCGGCTTCGGCGCAGACATCGGCGGCCTGTCCCGCCGGGACTCTTTACCTCACGATTGATACGGGTTGGGGGCGGGAGGCAGAGAAGATCGCTGAAATCCTTAACCGCCGCGGTATTCGCGCGACGTTGTTTGTGGCGCATGAGCCGACGCATCGTGGTGACCGCAGCCTTGATCCTGCCTGGGCGGAATTCTGGCGTGCCCGCGCCGCTGAAGGGCATGTCTTCGCGAGCCATACGGATCGGCATTGGTATTTCCGCGGTGATCCGGCGCCTGGCTTGGTGCGCTATGTCGCGCGTGGTGGTGGTGGTGGCGAAGCGCAGCTTGACCAGGAAGCCATGTGCCGAGAACTGGCGGCACCGATTGAACGGCTGCGCGCTGCCGCGCCGGTTGCCGTGGTGCTGCCGCTTTGGCGCGCACCGGGCGGGATAACCACGCCGAATACGCTGCGGCTCGCTGAAGCTTGTGGTATGCGCCATCAGGGATGGACCAAAAACGGCTTTTTGGGCGACGAACTCAATAGCGATACGCATCCCAATGCGGCGCTGCGGGATCAGGCGCTGCGGAACATTCGCGATGGTGAGGTATTGGTCATGCATTGGGGTGTACGCAGCAGAAAAGACCCCTATGCCAATGTTTTTGAGGAGGTTGTGGCGGGGCTGCAGGTGCGGGGCTTCTGTTTTGCCCCCTTGACCGCGGAGGGTAGGCAATAGGCGATGTTCAGGACTCTTGATGAGTTACATACCAGCGTCACGGGCTGGATTTTCGAGGCCCTGCTGCAGCCGGTGCTCTATGCCACCAATCTGATGAATATCGCCGATGAAATGCTGGGATGGGTGGATTTTGCCCTGTTCAGTATTTTCGGCATGGTGGTCATTTATGCCGTCTGCCGACCACTGGAAGCTTGGCGGCCAGCCGAACCGGTGACGGATCGGCGTGCCATCCGCACCGATATCATCTACACACTGTTGGCGCGGCTTGGGATTTTTCCCTTGCTGGCCTTTATCTTTCTGGCCACGGTGCAGAGCCAATTGGAAGGGCTGCTGGCCGATACGGGGTTTGTTGCTCCAACACTTGAAACCTTCTTTCCCATCCTGCACGAAGTGCCGCTGCTCACCTTTTTTCTTTACGTGGTGATCCTGGATTTTGGCGAATATTGGCGCCATCGGCTGCAACACAGCATCGGGTGGTGGTGGACGCTGCATTCCATTCATCACGCGCAACGACAAATGACCTTCTGGACCGATGATCGAAACCATATCCTGGATGAGGTAATGGCGGCGCTTTGGTTCGGCACCATCGCTCTGCTGATCGGTGTTTCGCCGACGCAATTCCCCTTGCTGCTGCTGCTCATGCGCCTGATCGAGGCTTTCTCCCACGGCAACATCCGGCTTTCCTTCGGCCGCATTGGTGAAAGGCTTGTGGTTTCCCCGCGTTATCACCGTTTGCATCATGGTGTGCTTTCCACCGCTGAGCATGGCAAGAATTACGCTGTTCTGTTTCCGGTCTGGGATTGGATTTTCGGCACGGCGGATTTCAGCCGGCAGACCTATCCGCGCACGGGCGACCCGACCGGTGCGGAAGCCTTGGCAACAGGTGGCTGGCTGGTACAGCAATGGGCGGGCTTCAAGCGCATGCTTGGGAAGGGTGAGCGCGCCTGAACTACCCGGGCGCACCTATTCCCGGTAATGGCAAGCAACCGAATGGCCAGTCCGCACGTCGCGCAAGGCGGGCACTTCAGTCCGGCAGCGCGACCCGTCAGCGATGGGACAGCGCGTGTGGAAATGGCAACCCGATGGCGGATTGAGTGTGCTTGGCACATCGCCTTGCAGTCTGATCCTGTCACGCTTCAGGGTCGGGTTGGGGATCGGCACGGCTGACAAAAGTGCCTCGGTATAGGGGTGCAGCGGCGAGGTGTAGAGCTCTCGCGCTGAGGCAATTTCCACAATCCGCCCAAGATACATCACCGCGACACGATCGGAGATATGTTCCACTACCGAAAGATCATGCGCGATGAACAGGAAGGTCAGGCCGAATTTTTCCTGCAAATCCTCAAGCAGGTTCACGACCTGCGCCTGGATCGAGACATCAAGCGCCGAGACAGGTTCATCACAAATAATCAGCTTCGGTGACACCGCCAAGGCGCGCGCAATGCCGATGCGCTGCCTTTGCCCGCCAGAGAATTCATGCGGAAAGCGGCGCATGTGATCCGCATTGAGCCCAACCGTCTCGAGCAATTCCACCACGCGGTCTTCGCGTTCGCGCGGCGTCTTGGCAAGTTTATGGATGATCAGCGCCTCACCAATAATGGCCGCGACCGTCATGCGCGGATTGAGGGAGGCGAAGGGGTCCTGGAAAATGATCTGCATATCGCGCCGGAGCGCTAGCATCTGCTGATGATCAAGCGCCGTCACGTCGTGGCCTTCGAACCAGACCTTGCCGGCAGTGGGTTCAATCAGCCGCAGGATAAGGCGCCCCGTGGTGGATTTGCCGCAGCCTGATTCGCCAACCAGGCCAAGCGTCTCACCCTTCGTGATATCGAAGGAGACGCCGGAGACCGCATGAACCTGGTTCAAGGTGCGCTGCAGAATGCCGCCCTTCACCGGAAAGCGCTTTACCAGATCCTGCACGCTCAGTAGTGGTTCCGTCATGCGATTTCCTCCACCCTCAGGCAGGCGACCTTATGGCCGGGGGAGATCATCTCAAGGCTCGGCTCAATCTCGCGGCAGTATGGCTTGGCGTGTTTGCAGCGCGCGGCGAAGCGGCAGCCTGGCGGTGGATGCAAAAGGCTTGGCACAACGCCGCCAATCGCCTCAAGCCGCTTATGTTCCGTCGCCGCCAGATCAAGCCGCGGGATGGAACGGATCAGGCCTTGCGTATATGGATGCCGTGGTGTTGCGAAAAGCGCCTCAACGGGCGCTTCTTCCACCACGCGTCCGGCATACATCACCACAACGCGCTGCGCCGTTTCGGCAACCACGCCCATGGCATGAGTGATCAGCAGTACAGCCATGCCAAGGCGCTGCTTCATCTCATTCATCAGGTCTAGAATCTGCGCCTGGATCGTTACATCCAGCGCGGTTGTCGGTTCATCGGCGATCACAAGCTTCGGGTTGCAGGATAGCGCCATGGCAATCATCACGCGCTGGCGCATGCCGCCCGAGAATTGGTGCGGGTAATCATGCACGCGCTTTGATGCATTCGGGATCTGCGCCAGATTGAGCATCTCCGCCGCGCGTTCCATGGCAAGCTTGCGCGACAGGCCTTCATGCTGGCGCGCCGCTTCCGCGATCTGCTCCCCCACCGTATAGACTGGGTTGAGTGAGGTCATGGGTTCCTGAAAAACAAAGCCGATTTCGGCGGCGCGGATCGCGCGCATACGCGCGGGTGGCGCTTCCACCAGATTCTCGCCGCGCCAATTGATCTCACCGGCGACGATCTTGCCTGGCGGCATGGCGATCAGCTTCAGGATCGTCATGGCCGTCACGGTCTTGCCGCAGCCGGACTCGCCCACGATGGAAACGGTCTCCCCGGCGGCGACGGAAAGATCCACGCCATCCACCGCGCGCACCCAGCCATCATCGGTCTTGAAATGAACCTTTAGGCCCTTGATGTCGAGAAGAGCATCCATTGCGGTTCAGACCACGCGCCGTGGATCAAGCGCATCCCTGAGGCCATCGCCCACGAAATTGATCGTGAGCACGGTCAGGAAAATCGCGAGACCCGGAAACAAAGCCCAATGCGGCGCGAAATCCAGATGATCCCGCGCGTCGAACAAAAGCCTGCCCCAGGTTGGGATATCGGGCGGGAAGCCAAGCCCCAAGAAGGACAGCGTACTTTCCGCAATGATGGCAGCCGCGACATCAATGGTCGCTGCGACAATCACAGGCCCGAGTGAATTCGGCAGAATGTGGCGCATGGCAAGCCGGAAGCGGGACGCACCAAGCGCGCGCGCGGCTTCGACAAATTCCTTCTCTCGCAGGGAAAAAAACTGCGCGCGCACCAGGCGCGCCACCTGCATCCAATTGAACAGGCCAATGATGATGACAATCAGAATAAAAACCCCAAGCTCCGGCCCCACAATCGCCTTCAACGTATCGCGAAACAGGAAGATGATCAGTAGCAGCAGCGGCAATTGCGGCAAGGACAGGAACAGATCCGTGAGCCACATCAGCGCCGCATCCGTCTTGCCACCGGCAAGCCCTGCAATGGCGCCAATCAGAATGCCGACACTTACGGCCACCAACATCGCGGTGAGGCCAACCGCGAGTGAAATCCGCCCACCATAGAGCATGCGCGCGAGCAGATCCTGGCCGAGATCATCATTCCCCAAGGGATGCGAAAGGGAAGGCCCCTGCAGGATCACGGAAAAATCAATGTCATTGATCGGCACGCGCCAGACTAAGGGGCCAAATAGCACCGCCAGAATAAGCAAACCCAGAAGAACGGCGCTGACGACGGCAAGCTTGTGCTTGCGAAAGCGCCGCCAGGCCTCAGACCATGGGCTGGTCAAGGGCCGAGGGCTGGCGCTAGCGGTAGCTGATGCGGGGGTCGAGCCAGCCATAAAGGATATCCGCCAAAAGATTGAAGAAGATAACCAGGCACGCAAACACAAATGTCACCGCCATGATCACTGGCGTGTCATTGGCCAGGATCGCGCTGATCAAAAGACTGCCAATGCCAGGCACACGGAAGATTTGCTCGGTCACAATGGCGCCGCCAAAAACCGCGGGCATTTGCAGCGCAACCAGCGTGACCACCGGGATCATGGCATTGCGCACCACATGGCGCATGGTGATCTTGCCTTCCGGAAGGCCCTTGGAACGCGCCGTGGTCACGTGATCCAGCCTGATCACATCCAGCACGGCAGAGCGCACAAAGCGCGTCCAGGCAGCGCCCTGAAACAGGCCAAGCACCATGATCGGCATGATGGATTGGCGAAATTGTTCCCACCACCAGCGCCAACCCGTTGCTTCGATATTCGTACGATACACAAAGGGCAGCCAATCCAGATAGATGGAAAACAGCAGGATCAGCAGCAGCCCAGTGAAGAAGGTGGGCAGGGAAAAGCCGATAAAGGCGAGCGTATTCGCGATCTGATCGAAGATGGAATAGGGCCTTGTTGCCGCATAAACCCCAACGGGTAGTGCAATTGCCAGCGCCACAAGCTGCGACAGGCCAATCACGTAAAGCGTGGTGGGAATGCGCTGGACAATGAGCTGATCAACCGGAATGCGGCTAACAAAGGAATAGCCCCAATCGCCGCGCAGCATGGAAGTGAGCCACGCGATATAGCGCACATGCACCGGATCATCGAGGCCGAGGCTCTGACGCAAGGCCGCGCGCACATCGGGCGGCACGGCAGGATTGGTCGCCAGCTCCTCAAACGGATCACCGGGTGCGAGTGCAAGCACGACGAATAGCACAATGCTGATCCCGAAAATACTCGGAATCGCAATGAGCAGGCGGCGGATCAGATATTGGGTCATTGGGCGGTCATGCTGGATTGGCGACCGCCCGAAGTATTCGCCCCATCAGGTCTGGCGCCACCAATCCTGGATCATCCACATGGTTTGGTCCCAACCAGAAAGCACATGCCGGAGATTATTGACCGAACCGGAAACGGTCGGGCGCATCACCAGTGGAATGACATGGTTCGATCCCACAATCAGATCATTCATGCGGATGAAAAGCGCGGCGCGCTTGACGGGGTCAAGCTCGGCTTCCGCGGCACGGAAGGCGACATCATATTCGTCATTCTTCCAGCGAAGGATGTTCCGGCCCTGCCAGGAATTGGAACGCTGCGCCATTTCCCAGGAAACATACTGGTTCATGAAGCGCTGCGGGTCCGCCTGCGGCATGGTTGTCGTATACATCTGTATATCGGCCCAGAATTTGGTGTAGGTATCCGGGTTGGCGACATCAGATGAGAAAAACACTGAAGCGACAACGGATTTCAGTTCAAGGTCAATGCCGGCACGCTGGGCGGCCTGCTTGTAGATGGCCTGGGTGCGCTGGCGGGGCGAATTGACAGAGGTCTGATAGACAAAGCGCAACCGAACCCCGCCCTTGGCGCGGATGCCATCCGAACCGCGCACCCAGCCCGCCTGATCCAAAATTTGATTGGCACGTTCAACGCTGAATTCCATGCGCATATTGGGCGAACGGAAACGCGGCGGATTGTTCAGGAAATTTGGCGTGGAAGGCCCGCCGCGGCCATAGATGTGCTGCGTTAGCGCTTGGCGATCAATCAACAGTGCCATGGCCTGCCGCACGGCAGGGTCCTGGAACGCAGGGTGACGCGAATTCGGATGGGCGCGTTCTCCTTCAACCTCACGATTCGGATCGGCGGCATTGAGCTGCACAAATTCAACATTCCCGCCGTCAATCACGTTCACGCGCCCGCGCCCGGCAGTCTCCAGCCGCTGCAGAATGGCGTCTTCCACCTGCAAATTCCAGGCGTAATCGAAATCGGCCGTTTGCAGCACGGCGCGCGCCGCCGATGCCGCATCGCCGCCGCCCTTGATTTCCATGGAATCAAAGAAGGGGCGATTATTCATGTGGTAATTGGGATTGAGCTCGGCGCGCAGAAGATCGCCCGGCGCGAAGCTTTGCAGCCGATAAGCGCTCGTGCCCACAGGGCGGATGTTGGTGGGGGCATCGCGTGAATTGGCGCCGGCGAAATCGCGGAACAGATGGCGCGGAATGATCATCCCGATCTGGCCCACGAAAGCGTCCGCCCAGAAGGGCGTCGGCGCCGGGAATTCAACGCGCACGGTGAAATCATCCACCTTGACGACATTGACATCGCGATAGGAACCAGAAGTGACGGTGGCGACTTGCGGGTTGCGCGCATATTCCCAATTGAACACCACGTCGTCAGCCGAGAAATCCTGGCCATCATGCCATTTAACGCCACGCTTGAGCTTCCAGGTGACAGAACGGCCATCCTGCGCCAGGCCACCGTTTTCGATGGAAGGGATTTCAGCGGCCAGGATCGGCTGCAAGGTGCCGTCAGCTGACCAGCCGGCGAGGGGTTCATAAAAGACGCGGCTCGCATCCTGATTGGTGGTGCCGGCGGCGAAATGCGGGTTGAGCAGCGTTGAGGCCTGCCAATAAAGGATCTTCAAATGCCCGCCACCGCCGCGGCGCGTGCCGCCGTAGGCCGGGACGCCTGCCGCCGTGGATTGTGCATTGGCAGCCCCGGTCATCGCCAGAAGCTGCGTCGCCATCGGCGCCGTCAGCCCCACCGCCGCCATACGCCGGACAAAGGCGCGGCGTGACATTGAGCCATTCCTGACGCGACCAATAAGGCCGAGGAGATCATTTTCCTGCATGATGCTAACTCCCAGAGGATATTATTTTTGTCTATACGAGTATCGCAAAGCTGCCATACTACAAGACAGCTAGTAGATGTCTCTCTCGCCTGTAAAGGCCAAAATGAGAGGCCTAGCGCGAGCTTCCTAACAAAAGCTGTCAGCCAGCGATAGCGATGCGGTGCGGAAGGCTTCATCGAAGGCCTTGACCGGGCCGGAGCGCTGTATAGCGCGAGTCCTTTAACCACGCGAAATGCAAGCGTGGCAGAGAAAAATCATGCAGAATGATGCGTCTGGCGCAGTCCCTGCGCAAGGATTAGGCAGTTTATGGGGATTTTCGCTCGCGTGCCGAAAGGGCTGCCAAAAGAGCCACAAGGCTGATCGCAGTAGCGTCCAGGATTTCGAACACACTCGGCACTTCGCCAAGGATAAAAACGCCAGCAGAAAGGTCGCCACCGGCAGCAAGGCAAGGCTCATCGCCGCTGCCGGCGCGCCGAGCAGCATGGTCGAACGCCCGAGCGAGAACATGGTCAGGGCGCCCATCAGCACGCCCTGATAAAAGCCCTGAAACGGCAGGTCAGAGGTCGGGATCTGCGTGAGCTTTGACGATTTCCAAAAGAACGGTACGAAAAACGGGAAATAAATCAGCATGGAATAGACACTAAGCAAGGCTGCCCCCTGCAGCGCGGAAAGCCCGGAACGGCGTGTCTTATCCCCCTAAAGTTGAGGCACTATTGTTGTGTCATAGGGGAGTGTTTTGGATGGCTTGGAAGCGCTATTCGGATGAGGATTGTCTGAAGATTTTACGTCAGGTTGAGCTTGATTTGGCTGGCGGTGCGGATGTGGCGAAGGCTCGGACGGCTGGGATCAGTGACGCGACCTATTATATCTGGCGCAAGAAGTTTGGTGGGATGGCGAAGGGGCAGTTGGCAGAACTTAAGGCGCTTGGGAAGGAGAACCAACGGCTCAAGAAGATCGTTGCGGCTTTGGAGCTTGATAAGCTGATCCTGAAGGAAAGCCTGGATTTTTT
>VGDM01000011.1 GCA_016869715.1 Alphaproteobacteria bacterium | reverse complement strand
GGATGCTTTGGCGCGCTGGATGGGGGCGGATAGCGGAGTTTTCGGATTGTTTGTCGCAACGCTGGTCGGCACGCTATCGCCCGGGGGCCCCATGGCGGCCTTTCCGCTGGTGCTGGTGCTGGCGGGTGCGGGTGCGGATCGCGGTGCGCTGGTCGCCTTCATCCTCGCCTGGTCGCTGAATGGCTTCCAAAAATTGTTGGTCTATGAGGCGCCGCTACTCGGCCTTGATTTCGCGCTGTTGCGCACATTGATCACCTTCCCCATGCCGATACTCGCGGGCTGGATCGCGCGGCGCGTGCCCATCACCTGGGAACCGCCGAAATGAGTGGGCCGCAAATCTTCCTTTGGGTCATTGCACTGGCGGTGCTCGCAGTTTGCATGCGCCGCGGCATGCCCCAGGCCAGGCGCGCAGCGGCCGAGACCAATCGTGGCTTTTGGCGCATCCTGCCCATGTTCTGCGTGGCGCTACCGATGGCGGCGTTTCTGTCAGAACTTGTGCCGGCCGATATCGCCACCGCCTGGCTTGGCGATGATTCCGGCCTGAATGGCATCATGATCGCGGCACTGGCTGGCGGTGTCATGCCGGGCGGGCCTTTTGTGACCTTCCCTTTGGCGATCACCTTCAGCAAGGCCGGCGCAGGGGTTGCGCAAATGACCGCGCTGCTCACCGCCTGGTCGGTCTATGCGATGCACAGGATCTTGACCTGGGAATACCCTGTACTGGGCTGGCGCTTTGTGGCGCTGCGCCTGGCATCGTCCTTTTTCCTGCCGGTGCTGGCAGGCTTGATCATGCGGGCGCTGCTGCCGTTTTTCACGATCAATCTGGCTGCGCCTTGAGGGATGAAAGGATTTTGTGGACAGAACGCCCTTAACGCCGAGCGATCTTTTGTAGGCCAAAGATTACACTGAAGTCTTTGGCACTTTGATCACATATTCAATCAAACTGGCGACCACTGCCGCGATGTAGGCGCTGAGCAATGCCCTCATCAGAAGGGGTTCACCCTTAAAAAATACTGACGAAGCCGATTGACCCGCCTGTTGCAAGACCAGTCAAAAAAGGCTTCCAGTTGTTCCCTTTCATAAGCCAGCTCCGCATAGGTGCAGATGCTCGCGCTTCATTTAGAGCCCGTGACTTCGACCAGAATAACAGGCATCGCAGGATGGACCAAGAAATTTTGCCTCCAAGAAACAAGCAGGAAAGTCTTTGGCGGTCGGCGCATCGCCTTTGCAGTCAGCGGGAAGCGCTTGGTCTTTCGCCGAGGGTGCAGCGACACGCTCCGAGACAATCAATTCAAAGCCAACCGCAAATGCTCTGGCGCACCAAGCCGCGCTCAGGCATTTAGGCGCCGATGGAACCCACCGCCGAAGCCGCCGAATGGTCAGCCCTGCTCGCTTTGCGTGATGGCGCGGGCGCGGCGCTGCCTGCTGGCCCGCTTGCCGCGCTATTTGGCCCAGTGCTGGCGCTACCCTCAGCCCCTGATGGCTGCCGCATCATAGGGCGGCTCGCGCAAACGCTGGATGGCCGCATCGCCACCACTGCCGGGTCAAGCCAATGGATCGGTGGCCCCGGTGATATCCTGCACACGCATCGGCTGCGCGCACTTTGCCACGCCGTGGTGGTGGGCGCGGGCACGGTGCGTTATGACAATCCGCGCCTCACAACCCGCGAAGTGCCGGGGCCGGATCCGCTCCGTGTGGTGCTGGATACGGACCGCAAACTTTCCGCCGAATACGGGATTTTTCAGGGCGGGCCGCCCACGCTGCTGGTCTGCGCTGCCGATACCGGCGGGGCTGACCATCACGGGGAGGCTGGGATTTTGCGCCTGCCGCGCGCCCCGGGTGGAGGCCTTGCCATTCCGCCCCTGCTCGCAGCGCTCAAGGCACGCGGGGCGAACCGGGTTTTTGTCGAAGGTGGCGGACTCACGGTCTCGCGCTTTTTGGCGGCAGGCTGTCTCGATCGGCTGCATGTCACCGTGGCGCCGGTGTTGCTTGGTTCTGGCATCCCGGCCTTCACCTTGGCGGAAGTGGCGCGCATCGCTGATGGGCTGAGGTTCTCCTGGCGCGTGCATGATATCGCGCCCGATATCCTGATTGATGCCGCGCTGGATCGCGCGCGGCCCGGGGGCCATGCATGACCAAAGCGCGCGCCTTATGGACGATCGCCGCCGGCGTGGCGGAACTCCGCACCGAGACCCTGCCCCGCCGCGCCCCGGATCAGGTGCTGGCGCGCATGCTGGCATCGGGCATTTCACGTGGAACAGAAAGGTTGGTGCTGGCGGGCAAGGTGCCGGAAAACCAACGGGGCGTGATGCGCTGCCCCTTGCAGGCCGGCGATTTCCCTTTCCCGGTGAAATATGGCTACAGCGGCGTGGCGCACGTCATGGAGGGCCCGGCGGAACTCCAAGGCAGGCGCGTATTTTGCCTCCACCCGCATCAGGATCTCTTCCTCGCTCCCGCCGCCATGTGCATCCCCATTCCGGATGCGGTGCCCGATACCCGCGCCGTGCTTGGCGCCAATATGGAAACCGCGCTAAATATCCTTTGGGATGCAGGACCCCTGGCCGGAGAGCGCGCCTTGGTGATCGGCGCTGGCGTGGTCGGGCTGCTGGTGGCCTATCTGCTCGCGCGCATCCCAGCCATGGCGGTGACGATCATTGACCCCGACCCATCGCGCCGGGCCACGGCGGAACAATTCGGCGTGGCTTTCGCCGCCCCGGAAGCGGCGCCGGAGGATCAAGAATTGATCATCCATGCCAGCGCCAATCCCGCCGGCTTGCGCCAGGCCCTGCAATGCGCAGCCTTTGAGGCGCGGATTATCGAAGCCTCCTGGTTCGGCGCGCAGGAAGTCGCGTTGCCTTTGGGTGAAGCCTTTCATTCCCGCCGCCTGAGCCTGATTTCAAGCCAGGTGGGCGCCGTCGCACCCGCCATGCGTGCCCGGCGCAGTTTTGGGCGGCGCATGGCCTCGGCGGTCGGCCTGCTGGCGGACCCGACCCTGGAAGCCCTGATCGGCCCTGTGACTTCCTTCGATGATTTGCCCCAAGCGATGCCCGGCTTACTCAACCCTGCCCCCGGCACGCCGGCGCCGCTTTGCCCCCTCGTCACCTATGGTGCATGAGCCGCCGAACCGCACAGGAACAACCCCGCCCATGTTCAGCCTGACCGTTGTTGATCACGTCATGATCGCCCATTCCTTCCGCGGCGCGGAATTCGGCCCCGCGCAACGCCTGCATGGCGCCACCTTCATCGTGGAAGCGGAGTTCCGCACGCCGAAGCTCGATCCGCTCAATCTGCTGGTGGATATCGCGGCGGCGAAGGTGGAACTGCGCCATATCCTGGACGGGTTTGATTATCGCAATCTGGATGCGGAACCTGTCTTTGCCGGGCAGAACACGACAACGGAATACCTCTGCCTGCATATCCATCGCTGCCTATCGGCTGCCTTGGCTGGGGGCAAGCTTGGTGCCGGCGGCAAGGCGGTGACGGGCATTAAGGTGCTGCTGCGCGAAAGCCATATCGCCTGGGCAGCCTATGAAGCCGCGCCGGGTGAGGCGCCGGCGGCCTAACCTGAACGCGCCTAAGCCCCGCTTGATTGCAGTGCAATCAATGATTACAATGATTGCATCAGGAAGGGCGCCCGCATGGCCAGCATTACCATCCGTAATCTTGATGAGGCGTTGAAGCGTAGCCTTAAAATCCGCGCTGCCGAACATGGCCGTTCCATGGAAGAAGAGGCGCGCGATATCCTCCGCCAATCCATTAGCTGCCCTGCCCCCACCGTCGATCTCGGCCAGGCCATCCATCGCCGCTTCGCTGTGCTCGGCGGGGTTGATCTGGACCTGCCGCCGCGAGAGGCCACGCCGGCACCGCCGCACCTCGATTGAAGCGCGCGCATGATCCTGTTGGATACCAATCTGATCTCGGAACTTATGCGCCCCGCACCATCCGAAGCCGTGCTGGCTTGGTTCACCGTGCAAGACGCCGCCAAATTGTATTTGAGCGCGATTACAGAGGCCGAATTGCGCCGTGGTGCCGCCATGCTGCCAGCGGGCAAGCGGCGCCATGAAGTGCAGGCCGCGATAGATGCCATGCTCGCCGAGGATTTCGCCGGCCGCATCCTGTCCTTTGACAGCGCCGCCGCCCAGGCCTTTATGCAGGTGTTTCTGGAACGCCGCGCCGCAGGCCGCCCGATCAGTTTCGCTGATGGCCAAATCGCCGCCATTGCCCGCGCCCGGCAAGCCGCCATCGCCACGCGCAATATCGCGGATTTTGCCGGTTGCGGCATAGCGGTGATAGACCCTTGGGCGCATCAGCAAGGCCCTCGCGACACCCCATGACCCGCGCCATCCACCTTATCGTCCCCGCGCCCTTCAGCGCGATTTCCGGCGGCTATATCTATGATCGCCGCATGGTCGAAGGGCTCAGCGCACTCGGGCAGAATGTGCGCGTGGTGGAATTGGCCGGGCGCCATCCCTTCCCGGATGAAGCGGCGACCGAAGCGGCGCGTGCTGTCCTGGCAGAAGTCCCCGAAGGCGCGTGTATTGTGATTGATGGCCTCGGCCTGCCTGCCTTTTTGCCCTTGGCTGATGAGCTGACACGCCGCAGCGCAACCGCGCTGGTCCATCACCCAACTGCGCTCGAAACCGGCGCCCTAGAAGGCCAGCGCGAAGCCTTGAAGGCTGCCGAACGCGTACTGTTCAGCGCCTGCGCGCGGATCATTACCACCTCCACCCTCACGGCGCGGGATTTGCCGGAAGCTTTCGGCGCGGACCCCGCGCGCATCACGGTTATTGAACCAGGCACAGATGCCGCGCCCCGCGCGGTCGGTTCCGCTGGCCCAGGCTGCGCCATTTTGAGCATTGGCTTGCTTGTGCCGCGCAAGGGGCATGATGTGCTGCTCCACGCCCTCGCGCGTCTGACCGATCTTGAATGGTCGCTCGCCATCGCCGGCGATGCCACGCGCGATCCCGTGCATGCCGATGGGCTGCGGGCACTGGCGGCGGAGCTTGGCCTCGCGCAGCGCGTGCGCTTTCTGGGCGCGCTGCCGGATGCGGCTTTGGATGCGGAATATGCGCGCGCTGATCTTTTCGCGCTCGCCACGCGTTATGAAGGCTATGGCATGGCAGCCGCGGAAGCGATGGCGCGCGGCCTACCGCTTGCGATCACCGCCGGTGGCGCGATTGCCGATATTGTGCCGGAAGATGCTGCCGTGGTGGCGGCGGTGGATGACCACACTGCGCTGTCACGCGCCATGCGCCGGCCAATTTTCGATGCGGGCTTGCGCGCCGCCATGGCTGAAGCCTCCTGGCGCGCCGGCCAAGCCTTGCCGCGCTGGCCGGACCGCGCCGCCGCTTTCCTGAAAGCTCTCGATCATGGCTGAAAGATTCGATGGTGATTGGCTCGACCTGCGTGAGCCTCATGACGCCGCAGCGCGCAATCCAGAATTGGCGGCGCTGCTCGCGGCTTCTCTGCCGGGGCGGCCACGCCTGCTTGATCTTGGCGCGGGCACCGGCAGCTTGCTCCGCTGGCTTGGCCATTTCATTGGCCGCGCGCAAAGCTGGACCTTGGTGGATAGCGATACGGAACTGCTCGCCCGTGCCTTTGACACCATCGCTGACCGTGCCGAGGCCGTGGGTTGGCCCGCCACCAATCCAGGGCGCAGCGCGTTGCTGGTCCATGCGCCGCATGGCGCCTGGCGCATTGAAGCGATCCTTGTCGACCTTGCCGCCGCACCGGCCAATCTGCCCTTGGAACGCGTGGATGCGGTAGTGAGCACGGCGCTTTGTGATCTGGTCTCGCGCGGTTGGGTGGAAGCCATGGCCGCTGCCTGCGCCGCGCGCCGCCTGCCCTTCTATGCTGCGCTGAATGTGACAGGACGCGAGCGCTTCACCCCGCCCCATGCCGCCGATGCGCTGGTGGCCCGCGGCTTTCGCCGAGACCAGGCGCGCGACAAGGGTTTTGGTGGCGCATCACTCGGGCCGCATGCGCCCGCCGTCATGGCGGAAGCCTTTGCCGCGCATGGCTATGCCATTCATCGCGCGCCGAGTGAGTGGGTGGTGGATCGTCGCGCCCGCGCCTTTACCCGCGCCACTGCCGATGGCCATGGCCTGGCTGCACTCGGCTGGGAAAGGCGTGGTGCGGAGGCCATTCTGGATTGGCTTGAAACGCGGCGCGATCAGGCCGACGCCGGGCAGCTTGCCGTGCGCATCGGTCATCAGGATTTCCTCGCCCTTCCTCCTGCAAGGTAGTTGCACATGCCCCTTTTGCTCGGCTGCATCGCAGATGATTTCACGGGGGCGACGGATCTCGCGAATACGCTTGTTAAAGGCGGCATGACTGCCGTGCAGGTGATTGGCGTGCCGGCCGGCCCCCTGCCGGAAGCGGATGCCGTGATCGTTGCGCTGAAATCGCGCACCGCGCCGGTGGGTGAGGCGGTGGCGCAATCGCTTGCCGCTTGTGATGCGCTGCTGGCTGCCGGTGCCAAGCAGATTTTCTGGAAATATTGCTCGACATTTGACAGCACGAAGCAGGGTAATATCGGGCCTGTCGCGGATGCGCTGCTGAAGCGATTGGGTTCGGGCTTTGCGCTCGCTTGTCCATCCTTCCCGACCAATGGGCGCACGATCTATCTCGGCCATCTTTTCGTCGGTAATGCACTGCTCAATGAAAGCGGCATGGAAAACCATCCGCTGACGCCGATGACCGATGCCAATCTGGTGCGCGTGCTTGGCCGGCAAACTGATGGCGCGGTGGGATTGGTGCCTTTCACCACTGTCGAACAAGGTGCCGCCGCCACGCGCCAGGCCATGATGCGCCTTGCCGCGCAAGGCCGGCGCTATGCGATTATGGATGCGGTGACGGATCAGCATTTGCTTGCAATTGGTGAGGCTGCTGCACAACACGCGCTGATCACCGGCGGTTCCGGCGTTGCGATGGGCCTACCTGAGAATTTCCGCCGTACCGGCCTGCTGCCCGCGCGTGGCGATGCGGCCAGCCTGCCGCCCATGCAGGGCATGGCGGCGGTGGTGGCGGGGTCCTGTTCGCGCGCGACGCTCGGGCAAATCGGCCTCGCGCGGGATCACGTGCCGGTCTTGGAATTGGATGCGCTGGCCACGCCCGATGCGGCGGCGCTGACGGCGCAGGCTTTGGAATGGGTCGCGGGTAAATTGGCCGCTGATCGCCCGGTGGTGATTGCGGCAAGCGCACCGCCCGAAAAGGTTGCCGCATTGCAGGCGAAGCTTGGCCGTGATGCGGCCGGCGCCCTGATTGAAGCGGCCATGGCCACGATTGCGGCAGGGCTGGTCACACGTGGTGTCGGCAGGCTGGTGGTGGCGGGGGGTGAGACCTCTGGCGCTGTCGTGCAGCGGCTTGGCGTGACAGCGCTCCGCATCGGTCCCGAGATTGATCCAGGTGTGCCCTGGACTTTTGCCGAGCCGCACGGGCTGCATCTGGCGTTGAAGTCCGGCAATTTTGGTGCGCGCGATTGCTTCCTGAAAGCCTTCACCCATGGATGAGGCAGCGCTGCGCGCGCAACTCGCTGCCCTTGGCGCCTCGCTCTTTGCGCGCGGCTATTCGGTGGGGACAGCCGGCAATATCAGTGTGCGGCTGCCGGATGGGTTTCTGATGACGCCGGCGAATTCCTGCCTCGGGAGGCTTGATCCCGCGCGTATCTCCAAGCTCGGGCCAGATTTTTCGCATGTTTCGGGTGACAAGCCATCCAAGGAAATCTTCATGCATCGCGCAGTGCTGACAGCGCGGCCCGATGCCGGGGCGGTGGTGCATTTGCACTCCACCCATGCCACCGCGATTGCCTGTCTTGCCGAACCCGGGGAGGTCGCGCCGATCCCGCCACTCACGCCCTATTTCGTGATGCGTGTTGGGCGGCTTTTACCGGTGATCCGCTATTACCGCCCCGGCGATGGCGCGATGGAAAACGACATTCACGAGGCCACTAAGATGGCCAAGGCCGTGCTGCTCGCCAATCATGGCCCGGTGGTCTCGGGCCGCACTTTGGAGGATGCCGTGCATACGGCAGAAGAATTGGAAGAAGCCGCGCGGCTTGCGCTGCTGCTGCACGGTGCCGGTGCGCGTAGCCTGACGCCGGCGCAAGTGGATGATCTGCTGGATGTTTTCGGCTGATCCATGTGGATTATGATCGCCGCGCCTTGTACACGTGGTGGCGCTGATGTTGCGCTCCGCGCCGCGCGTTTGGCTGAAACGAACCAGGCAGCACTTGCGATCCTCAGGCTTGGTCATGTCCCGGCGATAGGCTTGAATATGGCGCTGCCCATCATTGCCGCAGCTGAGGGCGATGTGTTTGACGAAGTGATGATGCCGCTATCACTTGCCTTGGCTGAGCGTTGCGATGCCGTGCTGCGCCTGGGTGGGCCAAGCAAAGGCGCGGATCAGGAAGTCGGGCGCTTCAGGCGGGCGGGAAAGCCCGTGTTCTGTGCCCTGGCGGAAATCCCGCCCGCATGAGTGAAGGAGAACCCAATGCAGCCTGATCCCGGCTGGTATGGGCTGACGCCAGATGATGGGCATAGTATCGCCGCCGCGCATGCCGTTGAGATCTACAAGCACACCAGCCAGGTGCGCACCGCTCGTGGCGGCGGTGCTTTCCTTGCGGATCGGCTGCTGACCGATGGCCGGCGCGTTTCGTTGATTGCCGTGGATGACGCGCATTTCGCCTGTGAGGATTGGTTTGGCGGCTGGGTCATGGTGAAGGCCACGGAAAATGAATCGGAAGCGCTGCTGGCCGCGCTGAAGGCCGGGCATTTCTACGCAAGCCAAGGCCCGCGGATTGAAGGCTTTGTCTGGGGAAAGGATCGCGTTGAGGTGCAGTGCAGCCCGGCATCCAGCATCATGGTGCTGGGGCGTGGTTCATCCGCCGCGCAGGCGGTGGCGCCCTTGCAGACCAGGGCAGTGCTGCCGCTCGAAAAACTGCGCGATGGTGGCTTTGCGCGCATTTTAGTGGTCGATGCGGCGGGCAAGCGCGCCTGGTCCAATCCCCACTTCTTTTGAGTCACAGGAATTTCACCGAAATGCAACGGGCTTTGCGGCTTAACCTTAGCGAGGCGGGACGCTGCTGAAGATGGCGCCAAAGTCGTGGGAGACACCCGTGTTCTGATGTATATTCAGGCACCTCAACTCACGATGCAAATTCATTTCATTTTTGACTTAAGCTTTGCGTAACTTGGTGCCGAGTAAGAATACAGAAAGCAGCGTGACTAGCCCTGCGATATCCTGGTGGCGATTAACCTGAGGCAGCGAAAATTTGTGGCGCCTCAATATCCCTGGTCACCTTTCAGCAAGAACGACGCCCGCATAATGGCGCGGTCTCACGAAAGGAGTACGCCAGACAATGCGTATCAGAATTGCCCCCTATTGCTCACCATCCTTGCAATGATCGGCGCGGTGAATGCCGGCGCGGCCATCTATGCCTGGGTGTCCATGCGCCACAACGCCCAGAGCTTCACCGAAATCAAGGCCAATGCGGTTGCGCCGCTGATTGACTTGAAGGCGTTGTCAGACGCCTATCCTGTTTTTGAAGTGGATGCATCCCACAAAATTCGCAATGGCAATTTCACTTGGGAAGAGGGTGCAACAAACCTTACCGATGCGGTGAAGAACATCAACCGCTCCTGGTCGGCCCTGGCCCAGGCGCAATTACCGCCAAGCGTCCAGGAAGCCTTTGCCCAGGCGCGCGAACGCCGCTCGGCGGCGTAACAGGTCACGCAGGATCTGGTGCGCATCGCCACAGCCAAGAACAGCGCGCAGGTTGAACAGCTCATCAAGGAACGGCTCTTTGAGGCGATTGACCCATTTACGGAATCGATCGGCGCCATGATGGACACCATCGTGGCCGAAACCAATGACAAGGTCGCGAATGAATTGACCTTGGTCAACCAAGGCACGCTGTTGATCGCGCCGGTGGGGCTTTTCTCCCTCGCCGCCCTGGTCGCTGCCGGTTGGGTCGTGGTTGCCCGAGTGACGCGTCCGCTTGGAACGGTTGCTGCTGGCATGGAAAATATGTCGAAGGGCGATCTTTCAAAGGAATTTCAGGGTATGGGGCGCCAGGATGAAGTGGGTGAAATGGCGCGTGCCGCCACTGTCTTCCGCGAAGGCCTGGTGGAAGCGGAAAAGCTGCGTGCAGCGGAAGCGGCACGTGGGGCAGAAATGGAAGCGGCGCGGCGCGCTGCCATCCAAAGCATTGCGGGCGATCTGGAGCGCGCGGTTGGCCAATCGGTCAGCACACTGTTCCAGAGCACGGCGATGCTCGTGCAGGAAGGCACCAAGGTTGCCTCCGTCACGGATGCGACCCTGTTCCAGGCGCGCTCTGCCGCGCGGGAGGGCACGGAAGCCGATCACGGCATCCAATCCGTCTCCGCCGCGGCTGAGGAACTCACGGTTGCGATTTCCGAAGTCTCCAACCGCGTGACTACCGTGGCGCAAACCGCGCGCGGTGCGGCGGAACAGGCGGATCGCGTGAGCAGTCTGGTGGATGGGCTGAATGCGGCATCGGTGCGCATCAATGATGTCACCGGGCTAATCGGCACCAATGCCGCGCAGACCAATCTGCTGGCGCTCAATGCCACGATCGAATCGGCCCGCGCCGGTGAGGCTGGCAAGGGCTTCGCGGTGGTGGCTTCTGAGGTGAAGAACTTGGCCGCACAATCGGCCAAGGCGACCGAGAGCATCCAGACCGAAATCGGCGCCATGCAGACCACATCGGCGATGTGGTCGGCGTGATCGGCGACATCGTGGCCCGTATCAGCCAGCTGGATGGCGAAAACATTGCCATCGCGGCGGCGTTCGAGGAACAATCCGCCACCACAGCAGAAATCGCTTCCAGCCTCCGCAATGCCGCCAAGGCGGTGGATGGGCTGGAAGGCTCCATCGGCCGGGTGTCCGGGATGGCGGAACATGCCGGCAAGGCCATGGGGGGCATCACCCATGCAAGCCGTACACTGGCAGATGAGGCGGTGCAGCTCCGCGAAGCGACCCAGGCCCTGATCAAGCGGCTGCAAGCAGCCCGACCTCTTCACCGGGCTTCTCTGGCAGGCGGTGGCTCCCCGGGGCCACCGCCTTTTTTATGGCAGACGGGGGGCAGTGGCGTCAGTTGGTTTGATGGTGTATTCTTTCCTAGAGGAAGGGCTATAGATGCGGTTTTTTGCGGCTGGAACAGACCGCGCCGAGCCGCGTTTAGCCTCGACGAATCCCTGCAGTAACTGTGGCACCAAAGTCACCACACTGTGGCGCCGCCCCATTTTCGCCGAAAATCACAGATCAAATTCCTATATTCCACTAATACCCACAGTCTCTTTCAGCTAATCACACCAAGTTTCACCAAGTTACAGCCGCCATACTTGCTCCGTTAATTTCGCCTGGCTTACCTCGCCTCCGATACGCAACAGCGTTGCATCCATACGGGGGCTTTGAACCGAAATGAAGACAAGCAAGCTTGTCGAGACCGCCTTTGTAGCTCTTGGTCTGGCCTTTGTGTTTAAACCATCTTTTGCGAGTCAGGCGAACCCACAGCCCGCCGCCCAACACCAGCAGGCCGCCAAGCCCGCCACCGTTCGGCCCGCCAATCAGGCTCAGGCGAATCCTCAAGCCCCACGTCCCGCTGCCGTGCAGGCCCAGAGCGTCAGCACCAATCAGGCGGTGCAACCTGCGCGTCGCTCCAATACTCAAGTCCAACGCCTTGAGCACGCCAATCTTGGCGGCATTTCCTGCGTGCCTTATGTGCGGCAGGCCACGGGCATGGCGATTCGCGGCAATGGCGGCGATTGGTGGCATAATGCTGCCGGGCTTTACGCACGCGGCCATGCACCGGAAGCCGGCGCCATCCTGGCCTTTTCCCGCACCGGGCAAATGCGTTCCGGTCACGTCGCGGTGGTGCAGGAAGTGATCAGTGCGCGCGAAATTCGCATCCATCACGCGAATTGGGCGGGTCCCGGCATTCGTCGCGGGTCGATCATGCAGGATGTCTCGGTGATTGACGTGTCCCTCAATAATGACTGGTCATCAGTTCGTGTGCAGGTCGGGCGGGATCAGGAAAGCCTGGGCCGCATTTACCCAATCCAGGGCTTTATCTATGATCGCCCGGACAATGGCAACATCCGCACCGCCGCAACCCCACGGGCCGGTGGCTCAGTGCTGGCCCATGCGCAGTCACTGCGCCCGAATGGTGTGCGGGGCTTTGAGGAAGTCGCGCAGGCGCCAGCGCGCCGGTAAGCGTCACACGCTTTCATCGGATTTACCCGGCGCTGGTTTTGCCTTGAAACCACGCCCGGCGACCACCGCATCTTCGCCGAAACGGGCGCGCAAAGCTTCCATCGCCTTCCAACGCGCGGCACGGCGCGGTGCCTCGGGATCGGCCAAATCGCCCCGATCCGCCTGATCCGCCGGCGCCAGGGGCTGGGCGCCAATGCCAATCAGCCGAAACGCCGTGCCATCGGCTTCCTCCTGCAACAATGGCCTGGAAGCGGCGAAAATCACCTCCGGCAAAAGGCTTGGTTCCGGCAGGCGCTGAGACCGGGTGCGGAGCGCAAAATCGGCCGCCTTCAGCTTCAGCACCACCCCGCCCGCCGCCAGCCCCTTTTCCCTGAGCCGGCGCGCGAGTTTTTCGCACATCCGCCAAAGCGGCGCCTCAAGCGCGTCTAAGCCAGCTATATCGGTATCAAAGGTGGTCTCGGCGCTGATGCTTTTGGTCTCTCGGCTTGGGTTGACCGGGCGGTCATCCTCGCCCCGCGCGCGCGCCACCAAGACTGGGCCATCGGCGCCGAAACGGGCCAAGGCAGCGCGGGCATCAAGCGCGGCCAATTGCCCCAGGCGCACAAAACCTGCCGAGGCCAGGCGCTTGGCCATGGCCGGCCCTACGCCGGGCAGTACGGCCACCGATTGGGGCGCCAGCCAGCCGGCGGCCTCCCCCGCGCCAATCACGGCAAAACCTCTCGGCTTGTCTCGTTCTGCCGCCAATTTCGCCATGAGCCGATTTGCAGCCAAGCCCACAGAGACCGTCACTCCCACCTCACGCTCGACGGCACGAGCGAAGCGCGCCAGCACCACGGCGGGGGGCGCGTTATGCAGCGCCTCGGTCCCCCGCAGATCGAGCACCGCCTCATCTATCGAAAGTGGCTGCACCAAGGGCGTGAGCGCTTCCATCATGGCGCAGATGCGCGCCCCTTCGCGGGCATATTTCGCGATATCGGGTTTGATCACCACTGCATCGGGGCAGGCGGCGCGCGCCTTGAACATGGGCATGGCGCTCCGCACGCCCGATAGCCGAGCGATATAGCAGCACGCCGCGACAACGCCGCGTGTCCCGCCCCCCACAATCACCGGGCGCGTCGTCAATGCCGGCTGGTCGCGCTTTTCGACACTGGCATAGAAGGCATCGCAATCAATATGCGCGACGGTCAAGCGGAACAGATCAGGATGGGCGATAACACGCCTGGAACCGCAAGCCGGACAACGCGCGAAATCCTCGGCCGCGTGGTGGAAGCAATCGCGGCAGAGTGCGGGCATCGCTTATCGCCTTAGCCAAGGTATGGCGGCGAACCAAATTAGCAGCACGGCATAGATCACGCCTTCAATACTCGCGAAATGCGCGAGCCATTGCTCGGGCGACAGGCCGCGCATCGCACGTGTCATGGCGATTTCCGCGCCAATCAGCAGCACCAGGCCAAAGACGCCCATCAGCAGGCGCCCGCCCGATTTCGGCGGAATGCCAAAGCGGCGCGCGATCAGCGGCGCGAAATGGAAAATGGCGGCGAGCATGGGGATGGCTTCAAGCGCACTCGCCACCACCACACCAAAGCGCGGCGCCAGCAGCACTTCGCGCGTCGCGCCCAGCAAAAAGCCAATCGCAAAGAGCAGCAGGAAATAGACCGCCCCCGCCCTGAAACTACGCCCGATCATGCTGCATCCCAAAGCCGTGCGGCGCCAAACACGCCCGAGGAATCGCCATGCTTCGCCTGCACCAAGGGCGTGCGCGCCACATCGCCAAAGCCATACCGCGCCATCAGCCCCGGTACATCGCGATAAAGATGCGCCATATTGGACAGGCCGCCCCCTAACACGATCACATCCGGGTCGAGGATATTGGCAATCATCGCCAAGGCCCGCGCCAGCCGATCCGCATGCCGCGCCAGTGCCGCTTGCGCGCGTTTATCCCCTGCCGCCGCTCGCGCCGGCAGGGCTGTGGCATCGCGCGCCCCCGGTCCATCGCAATCCGCCGCCAGGGCAGGGCCGGCCAGGAAGGTCTCCTGGCAGCCATGCTGGCCGCACCAACAGCGGGGACCCGGAAATTCTGCGGGTTGCATCCAGGGCAGCGGCACATGGCCCCATTCGCCGCCCGTGCCATTCGGCCCATCCAGAATGCGCCCGCCCGAGACAATCCCCGCACCGGTCCCGGTGCCGATGATCACCGCGAAAACAGTGTTGTAGCCAGCGCCGGCGCCATCCGCGGCCTCACTCATCGCGAAGCAATTCGCGTCATTGCTGATGCGCACGGCGCGGCCAAGCAAAGCCTCCAGATCCTGTTGCAAGGCGCGCCCATTCAAAGCTTGGGAATTGGCGTTGCGGACCAGGCCAGTCACGGGGCTCGGGCTACCTGGAATACCGATGCCGATGCTGCCGCGTTGGCCAAGCCCTCCCTCGGCATCGCGCACCAAATCGGCGATGGTCGCCAAAACGCCGTCATAGGCTGCGGGGCTGGCGCGGCGTTCGCGCAGCAGTACGGCGCCATCATCGCCCAAGGCCACGATTTCCGTCTTGGTGCCGCCCAGATCAATGCCGAGTTTCATGCTATTAGTCTTGGTCAAAGCAAGGCAGCGCCGCAAGCCTGAACTGGCGG
Organism: Alphaproteobacteria bacterium; assembly: GCA_016869715.1. Classification (GTDB taxonomy): domain Bacteria; phylum Pseudomonadota; class Alphaproteobacteria; order Acetobacterales; family Acetobacteraceae; genus Neoroseomonas. The sequence continues at coordinate 89,132 of VGDM01000011.1, read as the reverse complement.
CCACACGCAAGCCATGGTGGAAGAGAACGCATGAGCGAGACGATTCTGGATGTGAGGGGCCTGACCTGCCCCCTGCCGGTGCTGAAGGCGAATAAGGCGCTACGCGGCGTGGCAGGCGGCGGGCGGCTGACCGTGCTGGCCACCGACCCGGCCTCGGTTGCGGATTTCAATGCCTTTTGCCGGGAAACCGGCCATGCGCTGCTGGCCTTTTCCGAAGATCAGGGCAGCTATCGCTTCGTGATCCGTAAGCGCGACGACACATCAGCATGAGCGTGCTGATCCTGACCCATGCCGCCTGTGTGGCGCATGATCCGGGGCCGCATCACCCGGAATGCCCAGACCGCTGGCGTACCGTGATACGCGCCCTGGAAGCGGAGGCCTTCAGCGCCCTGCCGCGCGCCGAGGCACAGCGCGCAACGCGGGAACAAATCCTGCGCGTGCATCCCGAAGCCTATCTGCAAGCGATTATGAAAGCCGCTCCTGCCGAGGGTGATCGCGTGGCGCTCGATGCCGATACCATTCTGTCCCATGGCAGCATTAAAGCGGCCTTGCGGAGTGCCGGCGCTGCTGTGGCGGCAGTGGATGCGGTCTGCACCGGCCCGATCCGCCACGCCTTTTGCGCCACACGCCCGCCTGGCCATCACGCTGAGCCATCTCGCGCCATGGGGTTTTGCGTCTTTGCCAATGCCGCGATTGCCGCGCGCCATGCCCAGGCTGTGCATGGGCTGACACGTGTTGCGGTCGCGGATTTCGATGTGCATCACGGCAATGGCACGCAAGCCTGTTTTGAGGCCGATGCATCTATGATGCTGGCATCTTCGCATCAACGGCCGCTTTACCCCGGCACCGGCACGCCACAGGAACGGGGTGTGGGCAATATCTTCAACGCCACCCTGCCGCCGGGCGCTGATGGCGCGGCGTTTCGTGCCGTGTGGGATAGGCTGTTGCTGCCGGCCTTGGACGCCTTTGCGCCTGAATTGCTGATCATCTCGGCTGGGTTTGATGCGCATGTCGCGGACCCGCTGGCGCAGGTGCGGCTGACGGAGGCGGATTTCGCCTGGATAACGCAAGAACTTAGCACGCTTGCGGCGCGCCATGCCGAAGGGCGTGTCGTTTCAGTGCTGGAAGGAGGTTACGATCTGGCTGCGCTTGGTTCGTCGGTTGCCGCCCATGTCCGTGCACTGATGCTCAGTTAATCCGTGCGCGGGACCAGCCCGCACCCCAAAATTCCACATTACAAAATGAAGAGGTTCGCCATGCACCGTCGTCATCTTCTCGCCGCCCTGCCAGCCGCGGCGCTCGCCCCGCGCTTTGCCGCCGCGCAGGAATGGCCGCCCAGCCCCGTGCGCGCCATTGTGCCCTTCGCGCCCGGTTCCGCCACCGATACAGTCGCGCGCGTCTTTACCGAGAAAATGCGCGAAACCCTCGGCCAGAATGTGGTGGTGGAAAATCGCGCCGGCGCCAATGGGCTGATCGGGGCCGAGGCCGTCGCCCGCGCCACGCCGGATGGCCTGACCGTGCTGATCGGCACCAATTCCACCAATGCCGCCGCAGGCGCCCTTTTCAAGCGCGTGCCCTTTGATGTGGACACTGCCTTCATCCCGGTCTCGACCCTTGGTTCCGTGCCGCTGCTGGTTGCGGTGCGCGCCGAATCGCGTTGGCAGAATCTGGCTGAATTGCTGGCCGAGGCGAAAACCAAGCCCGAAGGCATCACCTACGCCTCTGCGTCGTCGTCCCAGCAGGTCTCGACCGAGCTCATGGCGCATATGGCCGGGGTCAAGATGCTCCGCGTGCCTTATCGGTCCTCGCCCTTGGCAGTACAGGATTTGCTGGCAGGACGGGTTGATCTTTTCGTGGCCGATCAATTGGTTATCCTGCCGCAGGCGCGCGAGGGGAAGCTGCGCATCCTTGGCATCACCGCGCCGCAACGCTCCGCCATGCTGCCGGAAATCCCCACCGTGGCGGAAGCCGGCAATCTACCTGGCTATCAGATCACCGCCTGGTTCGGGCTTTTCGTGCCCGCCGGCACGCCAACCCTGGCGGTTTCCCGCCTGAATGCCGCGGTGCGCCGCGCCGGGGAACAGGCCGATTTGCGCGAAAGACTGTCGTCGGGCTTCGGGATGGTGGTGTCCACCTCCACCCCAGAAGAAGCGGCTGCCTTCGTCAAATCCGAGACCCAGCGCTGGACCTCGGCCATTCGTACCGCGGGCATAGAACCGGAATAGACATATCCACATTTGTCAGGCTAGGCTGACAGTATGGTACGTACACCAACCGAGACGGCGGGGGCCCCAACGTCCGATATTGCCGCCCTTTCCTTCGAGCAAGCGCTCGCGGAGCTTGAAGGCATTGTGCGGGAATTGGAAAGCGGCAAGGGCGCCTTGGAAGCCTCGGTCACCGCCTATCAGCGCGGTGCCGCGCTGAAGCGCCATTGTGAGGCGAAGCTCGCGGAAGCGGAGCAGAAAATCCAAGCCATCGTGGATGGCCCAGCCGGGCCATCCCTGCGAGACGTGGAATAGAGCGCCGCATGCTGGCGACCCCGCCCGATCTCGCCAAGGCTCTTGCAGCCACCATGGCGGCGGCGGCTGCTGAAATTGATCTCGCGCTTGATGCGCTGATCCCGCCGCCCGAGGGCGATGAGGCGCGGCTGTTTGAAGCCATGCGCTATGCCAGCATGGGGGGCGGCAAAAGGCTGCGCGGTTTTCTGGTGCTGGAAGGTGCTGCGCAATTCGGCGTGGCGCGAGAAGCGGCGCTGCGTGTCGCCTCGGCGATTGAAATGCTGCATGCCTATTCGCTGGTGCATGATGATCTGCCCTGCATGGATGATGATGATCTGCGCCGCGGCAAACCCACCGTGCATCGCGCCTTTGATGAAGCAACCGCCGTGCTGGCAGGTGATGCGCTGCAAACCCAAGCCTTTCTGGTGTTGAGTGAGCCGGAAACGCATGCTGATCCCGCCGTGCGGGCGGAGCTCTGCCGCGCCTTGGCGCGGGCGGCCGGCGCGCGTGGTATGTGCGGCGGGCAGATGCTGGATATGCTGGCGGAAGAAGCTGGGCGCCCCTTGGAAGAGGCGGAAATCGGCCGGCTGCAATTGCTGAAGACCGGCAAGCTGGTTGAATTTTCCGCCGAGGCCGGCGCCATTCTTGGCAAGGCGCCCATTCAGCTGCGCCACGCGCTTTCCGCCTATGGCCGCGATCTGGGTGCTGCCTTTCAGATTGCCGATGATGTGCTGGATGCCACCGCATCGGCCGAGGACACGGGCAAGCGTACCGGCAAGGATGCCGATGCCGGCAAGGCCACTCTGGTCGGGCTTTTGGGACTTAAACGCGCCAGGCTGCAAGCGGAACGGCTTGCCGCGCAGGCGCAGGATCATCTGGATGCTTTCGGGGATGCGGCGGCGCATTTGCGCGCGCTTGCGGATTATACCATCGCGCGGAGAAGCTGAATGAACCGTCCTGTCACACCGCTGCTGGATCGCATCACCATTCCGAGCGATTTACGAAATTTTTCTAGCGATCAATTGAAATGTATAGCCGACGAATTGCGCGCCGAGACGATTGACGCGGTTTCCGTCACCGGCGGGCATCTTGGCGCATCGCTGGGGGTGGTCGAACTCACTGTCGCAGTGCATGCGATTTTCGACACACCGCATGATCGGCTGATCTGGGATGTCGGGCATCAGGCCTATCCGCATAAGATCCTGACCGGGCGGCGCGATCGCATTCGTACGCTCCGCCAAGGCGGCGGGCTTTCCGGCTTCACCAAACGGAGTGAGAGCGCATACGACCCCTTCGGCGCGGCACATTCCTCGACCAGCATTTCCGCCGGGCTTGGCATGGCGATTGGCAGCCAATTGCAGGGCAAGGACCGCCATGTGATTGCGGTGATCGGCGATGGCGCGATGAGTGCCGGCATGGCGTATGAGGCCATGAACAATGCCGGCGCATCCAAGGCCAATCTGATTGTCATTCTGAACGATAATGACATGTCCATTGCGCCACCCGTGGGCGCGATGAGTGCTTATTTGTCCAAGCTGATTTCATCGCGCCCCTTCCTGTCCTTGCGCGATATGATGGCGCGGCTGGCCAAGCGCTTCCCGGCGCCTTTGGAACGCGCTGCGCGGCGCGCGGATGAATATGCGCGCGGGTTGCTAACCGGCGGTACATTATTTGAAGAACTTGGCTTCTATTACGTGGGTCCGGTGGATGGGCATGATCTGGACCATTTGCTGCCCATTTTGCGCAATCTGCGTGATCGAGAGCAGCAAGGACCGATCCTGCTGCATGTGGTCACGCAAAAGGGCAAGGGTTATGCGCCGGCGGAATCCTCGCCTGACAAATATCACGGCGTGGTGAAGTTCAATGTCGTCACCGGTGAACAGGCCAAGGCGCTGCCCGGTCCGCCTTCCTTCACCAAGGTGTTTGCCAATGCGCTGATCGCGGAAGCGGAGGCTGATGAGCGCATCGTCGCCATCAATGCCGCCATGCCATCCGGCACCGGACTTGATGCCTTCGCCAGGAAATTCCCGCGCCGGAGTTTTGATGTTGGTATTGCGGAACAACATGCGGTAACTTTCGCGGCAGGGCTCGCGACCGAAGGGCTGAAGCCCTTTTGTGCGATCTATTCAACCTTTTTGCAGCGCGCCTATGACCAGATCATGCATGATGTGGCGCTGCAATCCCTGCCAGTACGCTTCGCGATGGACCGCGCCGGGTTGGTCGGCGCGGATGGCGCGACCCATGCGGGTTCTTTTGATATCGCCTATCTTGGCTGCCTCCCCAATATAGTGCTGATGGCGGCTGCCGATGAGGTGGAGCTGATGCATATGGTTGCGACTTCTGCCGCGATTGAGGATCGGCCTTCCGCGTTTCGCTATCCGCGTGGTGAGGGGTTTGGTCTTGAATTGCCCAAGTGCGGTTCGGTGCTTGATCTCGGCAAGGGGCGCGTGCTGCGCGAAGGCAACGCGATCGCAATCTTGTCTTATGGCGCGCGCTTGCAGGAATGCCTGAAGGCAGCTGATGAATTGGCGACACATGGGCTTTGCTGCACGGTCGCCGACGCGCGCTTTGCCAAACCGCTTGATACTGCCTTGGTAGAGCGGCTTGCGCGTGAGCATGAAGTACTGATCACGATTGAAGAAGGCTCCATGCTCGGCTTTGGCAGCCTCGTCATGCATCATTTGGCGACGCATGGGCTGCTGGATCGCGGGCTGAAGCTGCGCCCCATGTGCCTGCCGGATGTCTTTATTGATCACAACGCGCCGCGCAAGCAATATGACCAAGCTGGGCTGAATGCGCCGCAGATTATGGCAACAGCACTTGCCGCTTTGGGCAAGGCAGAGATGCATTTGCCCGCGCGGGCGTAACCCCTTCGCCCGCGTCTATTCTGCCGCCTGCCGCATGGGGCCCGCGAAGCGCGGCGCCACCTGTTCCATGAAAAGGCGGATGGAGTTGTTGGTGACCTCGGCACTCATAGGCCCAAGGCGGAAGGAGCAGATCACACCGCCAACGCCGGTCGCCTCAATCTCCGCCATACGCGCGGCAATAGTCGCGGGCGTGCCGCAGATCAGCGAGTGTTCGGGATTGGCCCGAGCGGGTGGCGCGGTTTCCTTTTTCATGATCACGCCCTGTTCGGCGTAGATTTTCTCGCGCATGGCCTTGCGCTGTGCCTGCATTGCCTCAAAGGCAGGGATCGCGATGCGGCGCGCTTCGTCATCCGACTCCGCCACCACCACATTGCGCCAGACCCAGCTTTCATCGAGGCAATGCGCGATATGCGCGGCATCAAAACCTGCTTCCGCGAGCGCGGCGCGATAGGCCGCGAGGCGCTTTCGCGTCACTTCCAACGATTGCACATTCATCAGGAAGGGCAGGCCACGCCGCGCCAGATGCAGCGCGCCATCTTCGCTGGATGCAGCACGGATCACATAAGGATGCGGCTTGGTGAAGGGTACCGGGCGCAGCCTTGGCACATTCAATTCCCAGAATCGGCCCTTGTGCTGAAAACCATCCGGGCTGCTCCAGGCCTTCAGCATAATTCCCTCGGCTTCCTCATAGCGTTCCAAAGCTTCTTCCGCCGGAATGCCATAGCCCTGGTATTCATAGACGTTATAGGCTGTGCCGCGCCCAAGCCCGACAATCACCCGCCCGCCTGAGAGATTATCCAAAAGCGACATCTGTTCCGCGAGCCGCATCGGGTGATGCAGCGATACCTGCGCCACCGCAAAACCAACTTTTATGCGCTTGGTGGCTGACAGCACGGCAGCGGCGAAAGTCACCGGGTCCACATAGGCGCAATTGCCATCGAAATGATGTTCGGCAAGCCAGAGCACTTCCACCCCAAGTTCATCACAGAGCTTCGCTTCCGCGACGCTTTCCGCGATCACCCGCTGATCACCGGCAGGTTCGCGGCTTTCGGGAAAAAGGAAATTGCTGAAGCGCAGCATGGGGCTCTCCTGGGCGGGGCTGATGCCAGACTAGATCAAGCTAGCAGGGGCGCAAGTTTTTTCTTGCCCGCAGCCATCTGCCCGCGCTGTAATTAGGCCGATAAAAAGGGGGGCTTTGGTATGATCGGCAGGCGCGCAATGCTGGCAGCCGGATTGGCGGCACCCGCCATCCGAGCGGAGGCACAGGAACGGCCGATCCAGATCATGGTGGGCTTCACGCCGGGTGGGAATATTGACCTCGCCGCGCGCATGGCCGCGCCCTTTCTGGAGAAATACCTGGGCGGCCAGCAGATCATCGTCGTCAATCGCCCAGGTGCGGGCGGCATGATCATGTTGAATGAGGTCTCGGCCGCCGCCCCGGATGGTCGCATAGCCGCGCTGGTATCGCTGCCCGCGCTGGTGACGGCACTCTATGACAATACGCCCCGCTATCGCGTGGAAAGCTTCGCCTATGTCGGGCTTTTGACCGATGAACCCTATACCATCTTCGTGGCACCCAATTCACCCTATCGCAGCCTGACCGATCTGATCGAAGCTGCGCGCGCCAAGCCCGAAGATATCACCATGGCGGGTGCCGGCATTGGCAGCGCGCCGCATCTGGCGCTGATGCAGTTGGAAAACGCTTCTGGTGCGCGCTTTACCTGGCTGCCCACCACCGGCGCGGGCCAAGCGATGCAATTGGTGCAGGGCGGGCATGTGGTGGGGTCCATTTCCACTGTCAGCCTGACGGTGCGTGCGCATCTGCAAGGCGTGCTCCGTGTGCTGGCGCTGATGGAAAAGCAGCGCTGGGACAAGGCAAGTGATTTGCCAACTGTGGCGGAAGCGGGCTTTCCGCTGGCGGCTGGTTCAGCGCGCGGCTTTGCCCTGCCCGCGGCAACACCGGAACCCGTTCTGGCGCGCTGGGAAGAAGCAGTGCGCCGCACAGCGGAAGACCCGGATTTCCGCGCCATCGCGGAACGCGATTTCCTGATTGTGCGGCACATGAACCGCGCCACTATGCGCGGCTTCGTGGATGAGCAATACGCCGCCTATGGCGAGATGTGGCGGCGCACGCCCTGGAAGAAGTGACGCGTCAGCCGCGCCACATCCCCCCGCCATCCACATCCACTACCGTGCCATTCACATAAACGCCGCGCGGGCTTGCTAGAAACACGGCGAGGTCAGCAATTTCCGCTGCTTCAATCGGGCGATTGAACGGCAGGCCGGTGATGGTTTCCGCCCAACGTTCCTCATCGCCGAATTTCAGCTTCGCATTGACACGCGCCTGGGTGATCATGCGATCGGTCTTGGTGACGGCTGGATTGATGCCGACAACCTTCACACCGTTAACCTGCGTCGCCGCACCAAGCGCTTGCGTGAAGGCAATCAGGGAAGCATTGCCCGCGCCGCCGCAAATATAGCCCGCCTTCGGTGAACGCCCGGCCATGCCGATGATATTCACCACCGCACCGGCCTTGCGCGCTTCCATCGCCGGAAGATAGAGCTGGCAGAGGTGAATATAGCCGAACACCTTCAGGCTCCAGGCTTCCTGCCAGCGCTGGATGGAAATATCCTGCAACCGCCCGGAAGGAATGGCGCCGGCATTATTCACCAGCACATCAATATCCGGAAAAGCGGCATGCAGCCTTTCGCGTTCCTCGACCCGGGAGAGATCAGCGGCGAGGGTTTCGACGCGTACCTGCGCCAAGGCGCGCACCTTATCGGCAGCGGTCGCGAGTGCCGCCGGATCGCGCGCTGTGAGCACAATGTCGCAGCCCTCTCGCGCGAAGGATTCCGCGCAAGCAAGCCCAATGCCTTTTGATCCACCCGTGATTAGGACCCGCCTGCCGGCAAGTTGCACATCCATGTTCACACCACCAATTCAATGAGGAAGGGGCCGGGGCGCGCGAAGCTTTGGCTCATCATGTCAGCGACCTGATCGAGCGTGGTGGCCTGCGCGGCTTCCACACCCATGCTTTCAGCCAATTTCACCCAGCCGATATCGGGATTGCCAAGATCCATCATATCCATCGCCGTGCGGCCCGGATTGGCGCCGACATTGCGGTATTCGCCAAGCAGGATTGCGTATTTGCGATTGGAAATGATCACCGTGGTAACCGGCAGCCTTTCGCGCGCCTGAGTCCAGAGCGATTGCACCGTATACATGGCCGAACCATCGGCCTGCATATTGATCACGCGCCGACCGCCGCCACCAACGGCAGCACCGGTCGCCAAGGGCATGCCGCAACCAATGGCACCGCCTGTGATCTGCAACCAATCATGCGGCGCCGCGTTATGGGTTTCGGGGAAGAAGCCGCGACCATAGGACACGCTTTCATCGGCGATGATTGCGTCTTCCGGCATCAGCGCACCCAATACACGCGCAAGCCCTTCCGGCGATGGCGCACCGCGCACCACTTCCGGGCGCGGGCCGCGATCCGGGATGGCAATGGCCGGCGCGTTCAATTCCGCCGCCAGCGCCGCCAAGGCAACTTCGGCATTTTGTTCATAGCGCGTCAGCACATGCACTTCCGCATTGGCCGGGTAATGCAAGGAAGGCTTGCCTGGATAGCCAAAGAAACCGACCGGCGCCTTTGCATTCACCAGGATAAGATGCTCCGCCCATCTCAGCGCATCCACAGCCTGGTCCACGTAATAGGGCACGCGTTCCAGGGCGATACGCCCGCGCCCGCGCTGGGTGCGGCCGTTTGACCCCTCCGCCATCAGCCGCGCGCCGGTCGCTTCCGCGATCCGATAAGCGTTTACTTGCGCGCCTTCGCGGAGGCTCGGGCCGCCCAGCAGGATCAGCACATTCTTCTTCTCGCGCAGGATGCGCGCGGCGTTGCGGATGGCATGCGGGTCCGCTTGCGGCACGGCGGGTACGGGCAGGGCCGGCGCCACCACGCCGCCATCATTCCAGGCGATGTCGGCGGGCAGGATCAGCGTTGCGATCTGCCCTGGTGACGTCCGCGCCGCTTGCACTCCAACGGCGGCATCAGCGCCCACCTTGGTTGAATCGGTTGATGTCCTCACCCAGGCGGAAACACCGCGGGCGAAGCCTTCGGTATCGGCGGTCAGCGGCGCGTCATAGGGGCGATGATAGGTGGCGTGGTCGCCCGTGATATTCACAATGCCGGACCGCGCGCGCCGCGCATTATGCAGATTGGCCAAGCCATTAGCGAGGCCAGGGCCGCAATGCAGCAGGGTGCAGGCCGGCTTTTCCGCCATGCGCCAATAGCCATCCGCCATGCCGGTCACGACATTTTCCTGCAAACCCAGCACGCAGCGCATGCCGGGAATCCGGTCCAAGGCTGCGACGAAATGCATCTCACTCGTGCCTGGATTGGAGAAACAGACATCTACCCCACTACCTATGAGTGTATGGACCAGGCTTTCCGCACCATTCATTGCCGACTCTCCAACTGGCGATACCGGGCGCAGCCTGCGCCGAGCCTTGGCTGCGGGCAAGATGGGCACTTGCCATGCGGTAATTTCGCCGTAATTTGCCGCCACTAAAAAACAGCGGTCAGGAAAACCGCTTCTGGAGGAGTTCTTCGGTCATGCCTCGTTTGGCCGTTGCCTTTTTTGCCTCGGGCTTTGCCGCGCTGCTGTGTCAGATAGTCTGGCAGCGGATGCTGGGCATTTTTGCCGGTTCCGACACGATTTCCGCCGCGCTTGTCGTGGGCGCCTTCCTGGCCGGGCTTGGCATTGGTTCGATTATTGGCGCCAAGATCGCTGATCGCATTACGCCTGCGCGCGCGCTGATCGGCTTTGCCATTGCGGAAATTGGCGTTGGCATTTTTGCCCTGCTGTCCAAGGCATTCTTGTATGATTGGCTGGCGACGGATTTGGCCGGGGTGGTGGATGACCCGGCGATGATCTTCGCGCTCTGCTTCGCGGGGCTTGTGCTGCCAACCACGCTGATGGGCGCTTCCCTGCCGCTTTTGGCCCGTGCGGTGTCAACCGCCTTGGATACAGTCGCGGAACGGATCGGCCTGCTTTACGGCTTGAACACCTTTGGTGCCGGGCTTGGTGCGCTCCTGGGTGGTTGGTTTCTAGTTGGCAATCTCGGATTTGTCGGCGCGCTTTGGCTGGCGGCGGGGCTTGAAATTTTCGCCGCACTCTTTGCGCTTTCTCTGCTACCGCAGCTGCGAGGCCTGCCCTTGCCCTCGCCAAGCGCCGCCGCCAAGGATGGCGCGACACCCTTTGGCAGTCTGCCGCTTTGGTGCTTTCTCGTCTTCCTGTCGGGCTATGTGATTGTGGCGCTGGAGATTCTCTGGGTCCGCATCATGGGCCAGGTCGGCCAATATCACGCCTATCTTTTCCCGACGGTGCTTGGGATTTTCCTGTTGGCGGATGGGCTTGGCATGGCCTTCGCAGCCCGCATGGTCCGCCACCTGAAGGACCCTCGCCCGGCCTTTTTCATCACCCAGGGTGCCGGTTTTGTCTTGGCGGTGGTGTTGCTAGCCGCGCTTTGGCTTGCCCTGCCGCATTGGCCCATCGCTGATCTGATGGCGGTGGATCATTCGCGCCTGCATGGCAGGGCGCTGACGATGACCATCTTCCTGGCCGTGGTCGTAGTCGGTCCGCCCTCCTTCCTGATTGGCATGACCTTCGCCTTTGTGCAGCGCGCCGTGCAGCGGGATTTGGCGAGTGTCGGCACGCGGGTTGGTTGGGTGCAATTGGCCAATATCGCCGGCAATGCGGCAGGGTCCATTTTCACTGGCCTGATCACGCTGCATTTCCTCGGCACGGCGGGCACGCTGAAACTGCTGGCGGCACTTTCGCTTTTGCTGCTGCTGGGCTGGCTGTGGCATGGGGGATGGCGGCGGCCTGTGGAGAGTGGCTTGGCCATTGCCTCCGCGCTCGCACTTTTGCTTATGCCGGGCAATGCGGGGCTTTGGTCGCGCATGCATGCGGAAGGGCCGGGCAATATGGTGGCCTGGGCGGAAGATCGTTCGGGCGTGGCGTTTTTTCGCGACAGCAAGGGTGCGGATGGCGTGGCGGAAGGCCCCTTTTTCATCCAAGGCTTCAGCCAGGGGCGCATTCCCTTCCTGTCCATCCATCAATTCCTGGGCGCGGTTGGGCCGCTGATCCATACTGATCCGAAAAATGTGCTGGTAATTGGCATTGGCAGTGGCGGTACGCCCTGGGCGGCCGGCATCCGCCCGGAAAGCCAGATTCGCGCCATTGAATTGGTCGCACCCGTGCTGACCGCGCTGGAAGAAATCGGGCAGCATTACCCAGAAGGTCCCATTGCGCGCATGTTCAAGGACCCGCGTTGGCAGATGGAATATGGCGATGGTCGACGCACACTCGTCAAGGAAGACCGGCGCTATGACATTATCGAAGCGGATGCGATTCTGCCGCAGGGGTCACATTCCGGCTTGCTGTACAGCGCGGAGTTTATTGACCAAGCGCGGCGGCGTTTGGCGGCGGGTGGGCTTTACATTCAATGGACACCAACGCAGCGCGCGGTCGAAACCTTCGCCGCGGTCTTTCCCCATGCGCTGTTGTTGATGCCGGCAGGGGTGATGATCGGTTCCAACGAGCCGATTCCCTTCGACCCCGCAAGGCTTGTGGAGCAATTTGCACACCCCACACATCTGGCGCATCTGCGCGCCGGCAACAAGGATTTCAGCGATTGGGCGAGCCTATTCTCCGGAACACCGCTGCAGTGGCAGCCGGGGCAGAAGCGCGACGAAGCGCCGCTCACAGATGTTTTCCCGCGTGATGAATTCTACATCAACAACCCGAGCAACGATACCGGGCATTATGTGCGCAGTCGGAACGCATCGGGGCAGCGCCGCGCGGCAGCCAACTAACCGCGCGGTAGTGGGCCCTCTCTACATCCCAAGCGCGCGGCGATAGAGATCAAGCAGCGTTTCCTGTTCTTCCACTTCCGCCGGCTCCTGCTTGCGCAGCCGGATGACGGCGCGCAGCACCTTTACATCAAAGCCCGCTGATTTCGCCTCCGCGAAAATGTCCTTGATGTCGCTGGACAGCGCCTTTTTTTCTTCTTCCAGGCGTTCAATGCGCTCCACAATGGACCGCAGCCTTTCGCCGGCAATGCCGCCGACTTCGGTAGTTTCCTGCGTGCTGGGGCCCTTGGCCATTTTGCGTTCCTCAGTGTGTAGTCCGGACGCTTTAGCTTTAGGTGCACGTGCCATCAATGTTGCCCCTGGCTGGAGGAGGCGAATTTCGCTTTCTGTTCGGCGCTTGCTTCCTTCTGATACTGCGCCTGCCATTCCTTATAGGGCATGCCGTAGATGATCTCCCGCGCTTCAGGGTCGGTCAGCGGCAAGCCCTTTTCCTCGGCAGCGGCGCGATACCACTTACTCAGGCAATTCCGGCAAAAGCCGGCCAAATTCATCATGTCTATATTTTGCACGTCATTGCGACCGCGCAGATGTTCCACCAGCCGGCGGAAGGCAGCGGCTTCAAGCTCTGTCTGGGTTGCCTTGTCGATTTCGGGCATGGTGGCCTCCTGATACATCCCGCCATAGATGGCCCATTCGGCGCGACTTCGCCATACTCTCACGACAAAGGAAGTTTGCCATGGCTTTTACCGATGCATCCGCCCGCGCCGCGCTCCGCCAAGTGTTCGACGCGGCCATTGCCAGCGCCGATCCGCGCCAGGTTCTGGCGCGGCATTTGCCGGAACGCCCACCCGGGCGGGTGATTGTGCTGGGCGCCGGGAAATCCGCCGCCTTCATGGCTGCGGCGGTGGAGGCCGCCTGGCCCGATGCCCCAATCGAAGGCTTGGTCGTGACCCGCTATGCCCATGGCTACCCGACACAGCGGATCAGGGTGCTGGAAGCCTCTCACCCCGTGCCGAATGCCGCCGGGGCCAAGGCTGCGGCGGCATTACTGGAAGTGGCGCGCGGCGCGGGGGCGGATGATCTGGTGCTGTTTCTGGTTTCGGGCGGGGGGTCTTCGCTGACGACGCTGCCCGCGCCTGGGCTTACGTTGGAGGCGTTGATTGCGGTGAACAGGGCGCTGCTCGCGTCCGGCGCCACCATCCATGAAATGAACTGCATCCGCCGGCATCTTTCCGCCTTTTCCGGCGGGCGGTTGGCGGTAGCGGCGCATCCCGCGCGCGTGGTGACGCTCGCGATTTCCGATGTGCCGGGGGATGACCCGAGTGTGATTGCCTCCGGCCCCACCGTGCCGGACCCCTCAAGCTTCGCCGATGCGCGCGCCCTGGTGGCGCATTACGGCATGCAGTTACCGTCAGCGGTGATGGCGCATCTGGCCGCCGGCGTGGAGGAAAGCCCGAAACCCGGCGATCCGCGCCTGGGCACGCCGGATTATCGCTTCATCGCGACCCCCAACATGGCCTTGCAAGCCGCCGCCGCTGCCGCACGCAGCCTTGGCCTCACGCCCCTGATTCTGGGCGATGCGCTCGAAGGGGAGGCGCGGGAATTGGGCACTGCCCTTGCCGGCATCGCGCGATCCGCCGCAACCCATGGCCATCCCCTACCCGGCCCGGCCATCCTGCTCTCAGGCGGGGAGACGACAGTGACAATCCGCAACCCCAAGCCCGGCCGCGGCGGGCGGAATGGCGAATGCCTGCTCGGCTGCGCGCTGGCTTTGGCCGGAACCCCCGGCATCTGGGCGCTGATGGGCGACACGGATGGCATAGACGGGTCAGAGAATAATGCCGGCGCCATCGCCACCCCGGATACGCTAGCCCGCGCCTGCGCTGCCGAACTTGATCCCCGCACGCTGCTGGCGGGCCATGACAGCTATCGGCTGTTCCGGGCACTCGGCGATCTGGTGATGACGGGGCCGACGCTCACCAATGTGAATGATTTTCGCGCGTTGCTGGTCGCTTAACTTTTAAAAATTAAGCCGCGCTGATTTTGGGTAGTTGGTAGACTTAATTTTGCTAAGATAGGGTCATGCGTGACCCAGCCCTTGAAGCCCTTCTCGCCCGGCGCGGTACCGTCAAGCAAATTGCCGCCGCTTTGGGCATTACCACCGCCGCCGTTTCGCAATGGAATCGCGTCCCTGAGGATCGTGTTTCGGAAATTGCCAAGGCGCTGAACTTAGCGCCGGAAAGCCTTCGGCCTGACCTGGCACCCTCCCCTCAAACACAAGGATTGCCCCGCATGGTGGCCCGCCCCGTTCTGCGCCGCCGGCGCCGGACCAAAATCATTGCAACCCTCGGCCCCGCCAGCAGCAGCGCGGAGATGATCGAACGCCTCCACCGCGCCGGCGCCGATATTTTCCGCCTTAATTTTTCCCATGGCAGCCATGAGGATCACGCCGCGCGCATCGCCACCATCCGCGCCGTGGAGGCCAGGGTGGGCCGCCCCATCGGGATATTGGCCGATGTACAGGGGCCGAAGCTGCGCGTTGGGCGCTTCCAGGCTGGGCGGGTGCAGCTGCGATCGGGGCAGAGTTTCAAGCTTGATCTCAATCCAACGCCGGGTGACGCCAGACGCGTCAATCTGCCGCATCAGGAAATCATCGCCGCGGCACAAATCGGCACCACGCTCTTGCTCGATGATGGCAAGCTTCGCCTGCGCGTCACGCATAAGCGCCCCGATCATCTGGAAAGCCAGGTCGTGGTAGGCGGCCCGCTTTCTGACCGCAAGGGCGTGAATGTGCCCGATGTGTCACTGCCCATTCCGGCGTTGACGGAAAAGGACCGCGCGGACCTCGCCTTCTTGCTCGACCAGGGTGTTGAGTATATCGGCCTGTCTTTCGTGCAGCGCCCTGAAGATGTGGCAGAAGCCAAGGAAATCGCCGCCGGACGCGCCTGGATCATGGTGAAGCTGGAAAAGCCGCAGGCACTCGAAAACCTTGATGCCATCATGGCGCTCACCGATTGCGTCATGGTCGCACGCGGCGATTTGGGCGTGGAATTACCGCCGGAAGAAGTGCCGCTTGCGCAAAAGCGCATCGTGCGCACGGCCCGCGCACTCGGCAAACCTGTTGTGGTGGCAACGCAAATGCTGGAGAGCATGATCACTGCGCCGAGCCCAACCCGCGCCGAGGTGTCAGATGTTGGCACCGCGGTATTTGATGGCGCGGATGCGGTGATGCTCTCGGCTGAGACCGCTGCAGGGCAATACCCTTATGAGGCGGTCAATATGATGGATCGCATTGTGGCGCGCGTGGAACAGGACCCCGATTGGCGCCGCCTGACCGATGCCGCGCGTCCGCTGCCCGAGCATTCCAGCGCCGGCGCCATTGCCACCGCCGCGCGTCAGGTCGCTGAGACGATCGAAGCTGAGGTTATTGCAACCTTCAGCTCCACCGGTTCCACCACACTTCGGGTCGCACGCGAAAGGCCGCATTGCCCGATCCTGGGGCTGACTACCAGCGCGGGCGTGGCGCGGCGCATGGCGCTGATCTGGGGCGTGCATTCGCTGCAAGTGCATGAAATCCATTCCATGACGGAAATGGTAGCCCGCGCCACACGCGCCGCGCAGCATGAAGGCTTCGCCAAAAGCGGGGATGAGGTGGTGGTGACAGCCGGTGTGCCCTTTGGCACGCCGGGGACGACAAATGCGCTGCGTGTGGCGATTGTGAAGTAAGCTAAGCCGAGGCGTCCCAACTCCGGTCATCCTCTGCCCCCCTTTTGGCGCATAATGCGGCCTCACGCGCCAGTTTTGCACGAATTCTGGTCATTCCTGGTCAAGAGGGCGGCCTTTGAACAGATTTCGCCCGGGTTGCGCCCTTGTAATTCAAGTCGCCCCGCGCGCGTCGTCGCTCCGGATCAACCTTTTGGCTGATCCTTGGGAAAAGAGGAAAATACAAACAAGATTCAAGCTTTTCGCTGCCGCTACTGCGGCCTTCATGGCCTTTGGCGTGGGTGAAGCCCTTGCCGGGCGCGATTTGAACCAGATTCGCCAGCGCGGCACGCTCCGCTGCGGCGTGCAGGGCCCGTCCAACCCGGGCTTCGGGGTGCCGGATAGCCAGGGCCGCTGGGGCGGCTTCAATGTCGAAGTCTGCCGCGCCATCGCGATCACCATCCTCAATGATCCGACCAAGGTGGAATTTGTCCCCGTCATCACGCAAAGCCGCTTCCCAGTGCTGTCCTCCGGTGAAGTGGATGTGTTGTCCAACAACACCACCTGGACGCTGACGCGCGATTCCAATGTGAACGGCTTCAACTTCCCGGCGATCGCCTTTTATGATGGTCAGGCCATCATGATGCCGCGCCGCCTGAACGTGACCAGCGCGCATCAGCTGAATGGCGCCACGGTTTGCGTGCAGCCGGGCACGACGACGGAACTCAATATCGCCGATTTCTTCCGCGCCAATAATCTGCGCTTCGCCCCGGTTGTGATCGCTTATTTGGATGAAATCCGCCGCGCTTATGATAGCGGCCGCTGCGACGTGTTCACCTATGACTTTGCTGCCCTTGCCGCCCAGCGCACGCTGCTGACGCGCCCAGCAGATCACGTGAGCCTGCCCGAGCGCCTGTCCAAGGAACCGCTGGCTGTGACCGTCCGTCAGGATGATGAGGAACTCACGAATACCGTCGCCTGGACCACCTTCGCACTGATTGACGTCGAGGAAATGGGCATCACCCAGGCTAATGTGGAACAGATCGCGGCCACTGCGACCAATCCGGTGATCCGCCGTCTGCTTGGTGCTGAAGGCAATATGGGTGAGAGCATCGGCGCCGCCCGTGCTGATTTTGGGCGCGTCATCATCCGCAACTTCGGCAATTATGGTGAGATTTTTGAACGTCACCTCGGCACCAATACGCCGCTGGGACTCAAGCGCGGGTTGAACAACATCTGGACTCGCGGTGGCTTGCTCTATGCGCCCCCGCTGCGCTGATTTCCACGCGTAACCCAAGGCCGCGCGTTGTCGTGACGCGCAGTGATGCTTCAGGGTGGTGGGTGATGCAAAGACCCACCACCCTTTCCTGTCTTGTGTTACCGCTGGAATTCGCCGCATGAGTTCATCCACCGCCATGCGGTCTGCGAGGGGCATCGTTCCCTTGTCGGGATCGCGCCGTGGGTTGCTTATCCAGACCGGGCTGCTAGTTGCGGTGGTGCTGCGTGGCTGGTGTTTCTGGTCCAATGCGCAAGCGAATATGGCGGCGCGCGGCTTGCAATTCGGGTTTGGATTTCTGGACCTTTCAGCCGGCATTCCCATTGGCGAATACATGATCGCCTATACCCCGGCCGATACTTATCGCCGGGCGCTGACACTGGGGCTTTTGAATACGCTGCGTGTCGCCATTGTCGGCATCGCGCTGTGCACGATGTTTGGCATTCTGCTCGGCCTTGCGCGGCTTTCCACCAACCCGCGACTGTGTTGCCTAGTGAGTGGTTATGTCGAGGTCATTCGCAATACGCCCCTGGTGCTGCAATTGGTGTTTTGGCACGCGGTGCTGTTGCAGCTTCCCTCTGTGCGCCAAGCGCTGAAGCCCTTGCCCGGCGTGTTCCTGTCTCAGCGCGGGCTGAACATCCCTGGGCTCATGGCCGATACGGCCCTGTTGGTCTTTCTTCTGGCTGCCTTTATTGCGGCGATTGGCTGGTGACTGCTGCTGCGACGTGAACGGGCGCGTCAGATCGCGACCGGGGATCGGCGCGCGACGTTACTGCCTCAGCTGCTGATGCTATGCGGCTTTCCGGCGCTCGGGATGGCTTTGGGTTTTGCGCCGGTTGTGGAATGGCCGGAACTTGCCGGCTTCAATTTTGAAGGCGGGCCGCCGCTATCACCGGAATTCTTTGCGTTGCTGGTGGGGCTTTTCGTCTATACCTCGGCCTTCGTTGCCGAGATTGTGCGTTCGGGCATTCAAAGCGTCCATAAGGGGCAATGGGAAGCCGCGCGCGCCTTGGGTCTGCCGCCGGGGCGCATCATGCGCCTGGTGATCCTGCCGCAAGCACTGCGCGTCATCATCCCGCCGCTCACGTCGTAATATCTGAACCTGACCAAGAATCCCTCGCTCGCCATCGTTATCGGCTATCCGCATCTGGTGAGTGTAGCCAATACCCTGATCAATCAGACCGGTCAGGCGATTGAGGTGATTCCGATTTTCATGGCGGTCTATCTAATCATCAGCCTCATCACCTCGGGCTTGATGAATTGGTGTAACGCCAAAGTCGCCCTGTTGAAGGAGCGTTGATCCGATGCAGGTAGCGATTTCCAACTAAGCCGCGCCGCGCGGGCCGAGTTTTATCGAAAAGGTGCTGGCTTTCATCAAGGCCTGCTTCGCCGGGCCGCTCAATACGCTGCTCACGCTGGCGTGCCTGGCGTTGCTCTATCTCGCCGCGTCGCCTGTCTGGTCCTGGGCTGTGACGAACGCGACCTGGGATGGCAATGCGCAGGCCTGTCGTACCGCGGGCGGCGCCTGCTGGGCCTTTGTGCGGGAGAAATTCTGGTTCTCCATTTTCGGCCTTTATCCCTATGAGGAACGCTGGCGCCCCGCGACCATGATTGTGATCCTGGTGGCGATGGTGCTGCTTTCCACCATCAGGCGCTTTTGGGGCCGCTGGCTGTTGCTCGGCTGGGCCGTTGCGGCGCCTGCCATGTGGTTGCTGATGCAGGGCGGTGTTTTCGGGCTGCCTTTCGTGCAAACGCGGCAATGGGACGGGCTCACCATCACCCGTATTATCGCGGTTTATGGGCTGGTGCTTGGTTATCCACTCGCGATCATGCTGGCGCTTGGCCGGTCCAGTGAATTGAAGCTGGTGCGCTGGTTCTCCACTGCCATCATTGAATGCGTGCGCGGCGTGCCGCTGATTTCGCTGCTGTTTATAGCGGCGATCATGCTGCCGCTTTTCATGCCGCAAGGGGTCACGATTGATTGCCTGATGCGCGTGCTGTTGGTCTATACGCTATTCAGCGCTGCCTATGTGGCCGAAGTCTTGCGCTGCGGGCTGCAAGCCATGCCGTGCGGCCAATATGAAGCGGCGGATGCGATGGGGCTGAGCTTCTGGCAGAATATGCGGCGGATCATTTTGCCGCAGGCGCTGACGATCTCCATCCTATCCCAGGTCAATACCTTTATCGGGCTCTTCAAGGATACGACGCAGGTGGTGGTGATTGGCGTGCTTGATTTTTTTACCACACTCCGCGCTGCACTCGGCGATCCGAATCGGCTCGGCTTTCCGACCGAGACCTATCTTTTCGCGGCCTTTTTTTTCTCTTGCTGTGCTTTGCCATGAGCCGGTATTCACAATCGCTTGAGAAAACCTTGCGGCCTGAGGCACGGTAGGGGCGACGTCGCACCTCTATCCCCGCCGCATCATACGCGTCAGGGCTGCCACCGGCAGCAGCCCCACCAGCACAATCAAAATGGCCGCGGTTGAAGCCTCGGCCAGTCTTTCATCTGACGCCAGATTATAGACGCGCACGGCCAGCGTATCGAGGTCAAAGGGCCGCACGATCAGTGTTGCCGGCAATTCCTTCATGGTATCCACAAAAACCAAAAGTCCTGCGGTCAGCAGCGCGCTTCGTGCCAGCGGCACCTCAACTTCACGCACTGCCTGTCCGGGCCGTCGCCCCAGCACACGTGCGGCATCCGTATGGGATGGCTTCAACCGCGCGAGGCCCGATTCCACCGCGGAAAGCGCCACCGCCAAGAACCGCACCAGATAGGCAAACACCAGCGCCGCCATGGTGCCTGACAGCAATAACCCCGATGAAACGTCAAACCGCGCGCGCAGCCAGGAATCGAGTGCATTGTCGAACAACCCGAAGGGCACCAGCACACCCACCGCAATCACCGAACCCGGCAGCGCATAGCCAAGTGACGCGACGCGATTGGCGATGCTGCGCGCCGGTGATGGATAAAGCCGCGCTGCCCAGGCCATGCCGGCCGCCAGCAGCACTGCCAGCACGGCCGTAACACCCGACAGCACCAGGGAATTGCGCGCGAACGGCAAATACCGCGCCGGGCTGAAGGGATCGCCCGCCTGCGCCATCAGCCACAACAGCGCGCCGGCTGGAATGACAAAGCCAATCATCAGCGGCAGCGCGCAAGCCGCCAGCGCCAACCCTTCCCGCCAACCGGTAAGGCGCACCGGGCGCAAGGCCGGGTGGCGGGTTGTGGTTGGGTGAAAGCGCCGCCCGCCGCGCGAGATATGCTCAAGCGCCAGCAGCAGGCCGACACAGCCCAGCAGGGCAACGGCAAGCTGCGCCGCCGCCGGTCGGTTATCCATACCGAACCAGGCCTCATAAATACCGGTGGTGAAGGTGCGTACCGCGAAATGCTGTACGGTGCCGAAATCCGCCAGAGTTTCCATCAGTGCGAGCGCAATGCCGGCGGCCAAAGCGGGCCGCGCCAGCGGCAGGGCGACATGCAGAAAACTCCGCGCCAGCCCATGGCCCAGCGTGCGCGATGCCTCAATCAGACACACGCTTTGCTGCAAAAACGCCGCGCGGCAAAGCATGTACACGTAAGGATAAAGCACCATGGCGAGCATGAGTGCAGCGCCTGGCAGGCTCCGGATTTCCGGGAACCAATATTGCCCAAAGGAAAGCCCGGTGGCGGCGCGCAAAGTGGTTTGCACCGGCCCCGCGACATCCAAAAGCCATGTATAGACATAGCCGCAAAGATAGGCGGGCATGGCAATCGGCAGCAGCAGCGCCACTTCCAGAAAGCGCCGGCCACGAAACTCGCATGCCACCACCAGCCAGGCCGTGATGGCGCCTGCGCTGCCGGCCATGGCGGCGACCAGCAGGGCCAGAAGGGCAGAACTGGCCAGCATGCCCGGCAATGTGGTTGCCAGGATGTGGCGCCAGACCTCGCCGCCCGGCGCGGCGGCGGTCACCAGCACGGCAAGGATCGGCGTTGCAATGGCGCAGGCGACCAGCATGGACCCCCAGGCCCAGGCCGGGCTGTGGCGCCGGGCAGGCATGGGGGCTAGCGTTTCGGTGGCGGCGCGGGTCATGAATTCCGTACCCTATCACGAGCAGCGCGAAGCGGCGAGGTGCCGGGCTATCTTCGCGCGGGAGCGGGGTTGAAGCCTTCCAGTGTGCAGTAATAGGCGGCGGCGCTGGACCGCAGGCTGCGGATGCGCGGCGCGCTCAAATCCAAGATCACCACAATCACCGAAGTCCACATGCCGATTAGCAGCACTGATAGGATCGGCTGGGATAGTTTGCGCAGCCCCAGTTGATAGCCGAGCGCACCAATACTCAGCACCGCAATGCCTATCAGCAGCCAGATCATTTGCGCTGGCATGGTTTGGGCGAAGGCGAAGCGCTCCGCCGTCGTACGGTCAAACACTTCATTCGTCGCGGGCATCAGGGAGGATGAAATCACATCCGGCCCTTCGCGCACAATGGCGGTGACGTGTTCCCAAAGGCGGTTTTGCAGCGCTGATGTCTGGTCATTGATAGCGCGCACCGCGTCCCGGTCCGCCGGCGCCCTGATGAAATCGGCGCGGATTTTCGTGTAATCCTCAAATAGTTTCGCCACTTCCTCACCGCGCGGATGACCAATCGCCTTAGCGCGCAGCCAAGCGGTGCCAATGGCATTGGCTTCCATCAGCGTGCCCTGGCGGCGTTCCTCGAACCGCGAACTGGCGAAGGAAAGGGTCAGCGCCAGCACGAAGGCGAGCAGGCCGAGCATGCCGCCTACCACCATGCCAACCCCTTCCGCCGGCGCGGCCCCGTGTGAGGCATGGCGCTAGCCAAGCCAGGACCCGATTCTTTCAGCGAGTCATCGCAGCAGGAAGAAAAAACAACCAAAAGGCCAAAAGGCTGAAGGCGAGAATCTCGCCAAGTAGGGTGATCAAGCGGCATCCTCCGTGCTCAAGAAATCAAACCCGGCCAGGGCATGGATTTGAGCAATGGCTTCCAGCTCCGCGACCGAAACCCATTCATCCGCGCCGCCCATATTATGCGGTGTTGGGCCATAAACCACGGTGGGCAGGCGGGCCATGCGGAACCAGCGCGCATCGGAACCGCCGACGCGCATATTCGCGGCCACGGCTTCGCGCAACACTTCCTCCGCCGCCTGATGCACATGGCGGATGATGGGCAAGGCCGGGTCGGTGTGGTTGGGTTCAAAGCAGCGCAGGACGTGCCAGGTGATGCCGGGCAGCGTATCCAGCGCCTCATGCAACGCGCCGAGCAGCCGCGCGCTGGGCAGGCCCACCGGCAGGCGGATATCGCAGGCCGCCTTTGCCGAGGCCGGCACCAGATTGGGCGAGGCCCCGCCTTCGATCCGCCCGATATTCACCGTGACACCGCCAAGCACCGCGGCTTCCCCAGCACCTGACAGCGCTTCACTGATGCCGCGCGAGGCGGCAATGGCGGCTGTTACGGCGGGCGGCGGTTCGGGCGCCATGGCACGCAGTGCCGCCACGGCATCCAGGGCAGCGCGCAGCCGATCAATCGCGTTATCGCCCAAATGCACATGGGCACCGTGGGAAGCGCGGCCAGCAGCCTCAATCTCGATCCAGACAAAGCCCTTTTCGCCAAAGCGCAGCACGCGCGGACTGCCGGCATCGCCGATGATCACGCCATCGGCTTGCGCAAGGCCGGGCACGTTATTCAGCAGCCATTTGGTGCCAAGCGGGCCCATGCTTTCCTCATCGCCCGCCAGCGTCAGCAGGGCTTCGCCGTGCCAGGCCTCGCGGTATTCGGCAAGCAGCGCAAAAGCCAGCATGGAAGCGGCAATGCCGCCCTTCATATCGGCCACACCCCGCCCATACAGCCGGCCATCGCTGAGCAAGCCGCCCAAGGGGGGCACGGTCCAGGGCAGCGCCTCATTCACCGGATAGGTGTCCAAGTGGCCGTTATAGGCAAGCAAGCGGCCCGGCCCGGCGCCACAGATGCGCGCGACCAGATTGGTCACCTGGGGGTCCGTTTCATGCAGGGTGATCTCGGCGGCTGGCGCCAGGGCGCGCAGCATCTCGGCGGCAACTGCCGCCACATCCCGCACATCGCCGGGTGGGTTGGGGGAAGCGATGGCGGTCAAGCGCTGGGTGAGGGCCACCACCTCAGCCGCCCGGCGGGCGGCGGCGGCGGCGAAAGCGACGCGGTTGCGGAGGGCTTCGGCGTTCATTCATGCAACCTGCTTGCGGCTGGCGGTCCTGGCAAGCCGTAACATTCTTGCAATGTTGGCCTGCGCGGGCATATCCGCCCCGAAAGGGCTTTCGAGCGACCGCAGTGGCCGCTCCGCCGCCCCTGGAGAGACCCCCATGCGCATAGATGCCATTCCCATCGGCAATGATCCGCCGAATGATGTGAATGTAATCGTTGAAGTCCCGATCGGCGGTGAGCCCATCAAGTATGAGATGGACAAGGCCGCCGGCACGCTATTTGTGGACCGCTTTCTGCACACGCCCATGCGCTATCCGGGGAATTACGGGTTTGTGCCGCACACGCTTTCCGAAGATGGCGACCCGATTGACGTGCTGGTGGCCAATACGCGCCCCATTGTGCCCGGCGCCGTTTTGAATGTGCGCCCCGTTGGCGTGATGAAGATGGAAGATGATGGCGGGGGCGATGAGAAGATCATCGCCGTGCCGTCCCCCAAGCTGACCCAGCGCTATTTGCATGTCTACAATCATACCGACCTGCCCCGGATCACCATTGAGCAGATCCAGCACTTCTTTGAGCATTACAAGGACCTGGAACCTGGCAAATGGGTGAAATTCATTGGCTGGGGCGATGCCGAGGAAGCGCATCGGCTGATCCGCGAAGCAATTGCACGTGCCAAAAACGCCTGAATTGTCCTTAAAGGCAAGGGTTTTCGGCTGGAAACCCGCCTCCCCCGTTGCGCCCCCGCCCTGCCCCTTTTAAGGAAGTGTCCCATCAGGTCCGTCCTGGG
The DNA here is from genome assembly GCA_016869715.1 of Alphaproteobacteria bacterium. Taxonomy (GTDB): domain Bacteria; phylum Pseudomonadota; class Alphaproteobacteria; order Acetobacterales; family Acetobacteraceae; genus Neoroseomonas. The sequence goes on along the minus strand of VGDM01000011.1, from coordinate 64,947 downwards.
GGTCAGACTACGCTCCGGTCATCATGCCGGCGCGCGGCGGCCCGTTCCGCGCCACGAAGGGGGAGTCTAAAGCTTTGTTGACCTTATCGCTGATCCTGGTTATCGCGCTTGGGGCGTTGTCCATCGCCTATGGTGTGATCACTGCCAAGGATGTGCTGTCACGCGATCCCGGTTCGCCGCGGATGCAGGAAATTGCTCTTGCCATTCAGGAAGGCGCATCGGCCTATCTGAAGCGGCAATATGGCACCATCGCCATTGTCGGCGTGGCGCTTTTCGCGCTTGTTGCTTGGCGGCTGGGCTTTGCGGTGGCGATTGGCTTTGCCACCGGCGCCATCCTGTCCGGTGTAGCGGGCTTTATCGGCATGAATGTATCCGTGCGCGCCAATCTGCGAACGGCGCAGGCTTCGACGCAATCGCTCTCCGCCGGGCTGGATGTCGCCTTCAAATCTGGCGCTATTACCGGGATGCTGGTGGCCGGCCTCGCGCTGCTTGGCGTGGCGTTTTACTTCTTCATCCTGAGCGTGCTGGGTGGTTTCGCGCCCAATAGCCGCACGGTGATTGATGCGCTGGTGGCGCTTGGCTTTGGCGCTTCGCTTATTTCGATCTTTGCGCGTCTTGGCGGCGGCATCTTCACCAAGGGTGCGGATGTGGGCGGCGATATGGTGGGCAAGGTTGAAGCCGGCATCCCTGAGGATGATCCCCGCAACCCCGCCACCATCGCCGACAATGTGGGCGACAATGTTGGCGATTGCGCCGGCATGGCCGCTGACTTGTTCGAGACCTATGCGGTGACCATGGTGGCCACCATGGTGCTGGCGGCGATTGCCTTCGCTGACGCCGGCAATATGGTGCGCGGCATGATCTATCCACTCGCGATTGGGGCGGTTTGCGTGATGACCTCCATCATCGGCACTTACTTTGTGAAGCTGCCAGCGAATAATTCCATCATGGGGGCCATGTATCGCGGCTTCATCGTGACGGGCATCCTATCCTTGATCGTGCTGCTGCCGCTGACCTATCTGATCTTTGGCTTCGGTAAGCTGACGGCGGCTGGCACCAGCTTCACTTCCTTCGACTTGTTCCTGTGCGGCGTGGTCGGCCTGGCGGTGACCGGGCTGATTGTCTGGATCACCGAATACTATACGGGCACGGGCTTCCGCCCGGTGAAGGCGATCGCCGAAAGCTCGGTCACGGGTCATGGCACCAATGTGATTCGCGGGCTTGCGGTTTCGATGGAAAGCACGGCGATCCCCGCGCTGATCATCATCGCGGGCGTGCTGATCACTTATGCGCTGGCGGGGCTTTACGGCATTGCCATTGCGGTGACGACCATGCTGGCGCTGGCCGGTGTGGTGGTAGCTTTGGATGCCTTCGGCCCGGTGACGGATAACGCGGGCGGCATTGCCGAAATGGCTGGCCTGCCCAAAGAAATCCGTCAGACGACTGATGCGCTGGATGCGGTTGGCAATACGACCAAGGCGGTCACCAAGGGCTATGCCATTGGTTCAGCCGGTCTTGGTGCGCTGGTGCTGTTTGCCGCCTATACGCAGGATCTGAATTACTTCGTGCAGAATGCGGCGCAGTATCCGTATTTCCAGGGCGTGGGTAATCTGACCTTCTCGCTTTCTAGCCCTTACGTTGTTGTGGGTCTGCTGTTTGGTGGCTTGCTGCCGTACCTGTTCGGCGGCATGGCGATGACAGCGGTGGGTCGCGCGGCAATGAGCGTGGTGGAAGAAGTGCGGTGCCAGTTTCAGGAAAAGCCGGGCATCATGCAGGGCACCGACAAGCCAGATTATGGCCGTGCGGTGGACATGCTGACCAAGGCGGCGATCAAGGAAATGATCATCCCGTCCATGCTGCCGGTATTGTCTCCGCTGGTGGTGTATTTCGGCATCAATGCCATTGCGGGCAAGGCGGCTGCCTTCGAAGCCCTGGGCGCGATGCTGCTTGGTGTGATTGTGACCGGCTTCTTTGTTGCGGTTTCCATGACCACCGGTGGTGGCGCCTGGGATAATGCGAAAAAGTACATTGAAGATGGTCATCATGGCGGCAAGGGTTCTGAAGCCCATAAGGCTGCTGTCACTGGCGATACTGTTGGCGACCCCTACAAGGATACGGCGGGCCCGGCGGTGAACCCGATGATCAAGATCACCAATATCGTCGCCTTGCTGCTGCTGGCGATGCTGGCGCATAGCTAAAGTCTTGGAGGGGGTCCGGGGTGGCACGGCCACCCCGGCAGAGAGTCAGGAGGCAGCGCCTCCTGATTTTTTGTTTGGTCGGATTTTCCGAGCCGCCAAGCCTTCCGCTTGGCTTGAAAATGTTCCAGGCAGCGCCCCCTAAGCTTTTTTTATTACAACTCGCCGCCTTTGCGCCCAGCCATGGCACCAAGCCGCAGCCGGAGCGCGTTCAGCTTGATGAAGCCTTGTGCATCAAACTGGTCATAGGCGCCCTGGTCATCTTCAAACGTCACATGCTTCATGGAATAGAGGCTATTGGGTGATTGCCGCCCGGTGACGATAGTATTGCCCTTATAGAGCTTGAGCCGCACTGTGCCCGTCACGCTACGCTGGCTTTCATCAATCATGGCCTGCAGCATGCGCCGTTCGGGCGCGAACCAGAAGCCGTTATAAATGATTTCCGCATAGCGCGGCATCAGGCTGTCTTTCAGATGCGCCGCTTCGCGATCGAGCGTAATGCTTTCCATGGCGCGATGCGCGACATACAGGATGGTACCGCCCGGCGTTTCATAGCAGCCGCGGGATTTCATGCCTACAAAGCGGTTTTCCACCAGATCAAGCCGGCCAATGCCGTTTTCCTTGCCGAGTGCATTCAGCTTCGTGAGCATGGTTGCCGGTGACCGACGCTCACCATTGATGCCAACCGCATCACCGCGTTCGAATTCAATGGTGATTTCGGTCGCGCGGTCCGGTGCGTCCATCGGGCTTATGGTGCGCTGCCAGACCGTTTCATCCGGCGCATCCCATGGTTCTTCCAGAATCTTGCCTTCGCTGCTGCTGTGCAGAAGGTTGGCATCCACGCTGAAGGGCGCCTCACCGCGCTTATCCTTGGCGATGGGGATCTGGTGCTCCTCGGCGAATTGAATGAGGCGCGTGCGGCTGGTCAGGTCCCATTCGCGCCAGGGGGCAATCACCTTCACACCCGGCTTCAGCGCGTAATAACTCAGTTCAAACCGCACCTGGTCATTGCCCTTGCCGGTTGCGCCATGCGCCACCGCATCTGCCCCCATGGCTTCGGCGATTTCAATCTGGCGCTTGGCGATCAGCGGGCGCGCGATGGAGGTGCCGAGCAGATACATGCCTTCATACAGCGCATTGGCGCGGAACATCGGGAAGACGAAATCGCGGGTGAATTCCTCGCGCAGATCATCCATGAAGATATTTTCCGGCTTGATGCCGAGCAGCAAAGCCTTTTCGCGCGCCGGGCCCAATTCATCACCCTGGCCGAGATCAGCGGTGAAAGTAATGACCTCACATTTGTAACTGGTTTGCAGCCATTTCAGGATGACGCTGGTATCCAAGCCGCCGGAATAGGCGAGAACGACCTTCTTCACATCTTTGACGCGCATGATCTGTCCCTTGGGAAGTGCAAGATAGGGGGGCGATATGCCCCCCACGCGCAGTGAGGGCAAGCGGGGCTTGCGGCGGTGGCCTTGGCTTGGGAGAAAGGAAGCGCATGAGCGGGGAGTATCGCATGGCGGCCTGGAACGGAATTGTCGCTGCGCTTGCGGGGCTGTTTGGGCTCGCCTTGGCCCCAATCAGCCATGCCCAGGCGCCGGCGGCGCCCATTCTGGAAGCGCCCGCCATTCTGGGCCTGCCCGAGACCAGCCAGGCGAGTGTCCGGCGGTTTCTGAGCCTCAATACCCCGCGGGTGCTGGCCTTTGGGCCGAATGGCACCTTTGGCTGGCAGGCAGGTGGCGGCGACGCAGCCTTTGTTGAGCGAACCGCGCTAGCCAATTGCGAAAGGCGCGCGGGCCCTGGCGCATGTACCATTGCGGTTCGTGACCTTGCGATTGTGAAGCCGGGGCGGGAATGGGCGCCACGCCCGCCGCCCGAGGGAGTGTCGATTGCCTCCGCCCATCACGCGACTTTGCCGGATGAGCGCTTCATCTGGTGGGGCCCGGAACAGGCGCGCGGTGTGCTGGTATTCGCGCATGGCAAGGAAGCGCTGACCGATTTGCGCGGGCGGCAACCGCAAAGCTGGACGCGGCATTTCAACAATGCCGGCTTTGACATCTGGCGCTTTGACCGGGAACCCAATGCCGATGGCGCGCGCCGCGCGGCGGCCTGGCTGCGCGATGATTTGGCGGAGTTGCGCGGGCGTGGCTATCGGCAGGTGATTGTCGCCGGCCAATCGCGCGGCGGGTGGAATGCGCTGATGGTGCTGAACCGCGCCGGCCTTGCCGATGTGGCCATTGCGATTGCCGCCGCCGCCCATGGCCGCCCGAGTAACGAAAGCAACCGCCTGTACGCACAAATCGCGGAGTTGGAGGCGTTATTGACCGAAGCCGCCAATGCGCGCCGCACGCGGTTGGCGGTCGCGGATTTTCGCGATGATCCCTTCATGGCGGACCCCGTTAAGCGCGCTGAGGCGCTACAGCGGCAACGTGAACGTTTTGGTGCGTTTTTGCTGATTGATCGGCCGGAAGGGGTGGCAGGCCATGGCGCGGGCGGCACCAACGCCTTCAATGATCGTTACGGGGCGTGTTTGCTGCGCTTCGCGACCGCGCCGCGCCCGCCGGCGAGTTGTTAAGTGATGGTACGGATACCAGTACCAGCTTGAGGATGAGCGCCATGAGCATGACCTACCGCGTTGAGGCCTATAACCTCTCTCACGCTTCCGAAAATCGCATCCATGATGATGCAACCGCGCAACGCTTTGGCTTCACTGGCGGGCTGGTGCCGGGGGTGGAGGTTTTCGCCTATTGCTGCCACCCGGCGGTGGCGCAATGGGGGCGGGATTTCCTACGCCGGGGAGAGATTTCGGCTGGTTTCCAAAAGCCGGTCTATGATGGGCGCATCGCAACCATCACCGCAACGCCCGAAGCCGATGGCTTGGCGCTTTCAGTGGAAAGCGAGGGCGTTGCCTGTGCCACCGGTTTTGCGCGCCTGCGGGAAGCGCCGCCTGAAGAAGTGGATTTGACTGATTGGCCCGCCGCATCACCGCCCGAAATACGCCCGAAGGCGAGCGATGAAAGCCTGGCCCCTGGGCTTTGGCTTGGCACGCGCGTCTTGGAACTGACACCGCAAGTGCTGGCCGATTATTTGCGTGATGTGCGCGAAGCCGCGCCGCTTTACACTGAACAGGGCATTGCGCATCCCGGCCTGACCTTGCGCATGTGCAATTGGCTGCTCACGCAAAATACCGTGCTCGGGCCTTGGATTCATATCGGCAGCAAGCTCCGGTTTCACAGCGAAGCGCGGCCGGGTGAGAGCCTGACCGCGCGCGGGCGCATCATCGCCAATAGTGACCGTAAGGGGCATCGGATTGTCTCGATTGACGCCCTGGTGCTGGCCGATGGCGCGCGCCCCGTGGCCCGCGTGACGCATGACGCGATTTGGCGCCCGCGCCAGTTGGCGGAGGCGGGGGGATGAGCTTCGCCATCCGCAGCATGGCGGCCCATGAAATTGGCCTGGCGCTGGATTGGACGGCGGCTGAAGGCTGGAATCCCGGCCTCGCCGATGCTGCCTGCTTTTATGCTGCGGACCCTGGCGCCTTTATTATTGCAACCCTGGATGATGCGCCGATTGGCTGCATTGCCGCGACCGAATATGGCGCTGGTTTTGGCTTCATTGGCTTTTACCTGATGCGCCCTGACTATCGCGGCAACGGATATGGCATGGCCCTGTGGCGCGCGGCGATGGAGCGCTCGCAAGGCCGCGTCATTGGCCTTGATGGCGTGGTGGCACAGCAGGCGAATTACCAAAAATCCGGCTTTACGCTGTTGCATCGGAATATCCGCTAGGGCGCTCTGGCCCCCTTCATGCCGCCACAGCCAGGGCCTCAGCCAATCGAAGTGACGGCGCAACACTTCCAACAAATCGCTGCCTTTGATCGCTACTTTTTTCGAAGCGCGCGCGATGGCTTTTTGCGCCATTGGCTGACCGCGCCCGGGCATATCGCGCTTATGCTTTTGGGCGCGGGGGGTGTGCAGGCGCTTGGCGTGCTGCGCGCCTGCCGGGAAGATTCAAAGATCGGCCCGCTTTTCGCCGAAACGCCTGAAGCTGCGCGCTGCGTTTTCGCGGCCCTGATCGCCAAGGCGCGGGCTCGTCCGGTTTTTCTTGATGTGCCGGAACCGAATACGGCGGCGATCAGCATGGCGCAGCAAGCTGGCATGGCGCCCGCCTTTGAAACGGCCCGCATGTATGCCGGCCCGGCACCGGATCTGCCGCTCGCGCAAATCTACGGCATCACCAGCTTTGGATTGGGCTGAGGCGCATCACGGCTGCACTGTGCGTTGCAGCCTTTCCACCGCAAACCCTTCCCGCCGCGCAATCGCAACCGCTGCGGCGTAATCCGCTTCCGTCATCACCGGGGTGCGCGACAGGATCCACAGATAATCGCGCCGCGGTGCGCCCACCACGGCCCAGCGATACTCAGGATCAAGGCCAATGATCCAGTAATCGCCAAAGAAGGGCCAGAAGAAGCTGACGCGCAGCCGGGCATTCCCGGGGCTGGCACTGCGTGCAATGGCGGTGGCGCTGCGCATCGCGCCATCGGCAACAGCATTGCGACAGCGGTTCAACACATCTACCGCGCCATCAGGGCGGAGCGTATATTGCGCTGTCACGCCTTCACAGCGTACGCGGCTGCTATCCTGAAAGCTCGTCGGGACGCGCGCCGCTTCATGCCAAAGCCCGGCATAACGCGAGAGGTCTACCTGCCCCACCGTGGCCGGCGTATTCGGCCCAGGTTGGGTCGCACAGGCGCCAAGCGCCAATAAGGCAACAAGCAAAAGCTGGCGCATATCATTCCCCCGGAATGCTGCCCTTGGGCAGCGTCAGCACGTGATCATAAATCGCCCCGGCAGTCGTGATCCAAATATCGCTTCGCCGCGCGGCTATGTATTCCAGCGCGCGGCGCAAATGCCGCAGCCGATGGGGCTGACCCACCAGATAAGGATGCAGCGCAATCCCCATCACCTGCGGCTTGCCATCGGCGATTTGCCGCCTCCGTTCCTCAAGATCATCAATCACCATATCGGCAAAATAGGCAGCACGATCCTTGCGCCCGATGATGGAGGGAATGTCATTCACCTCCTGCGGATAGGGGATCGCGAGCAGCTTGCCAGCGCGCGTGTGCATCCAGATCGGCGCATCATCCGCGCACCAATTGAGCGTATAGCGATAACCTGCCTCCACGAGCAGATCAGGTGTCGTGCGGCTTTCCGCAATCCAGGGCGAAAGCCAGCCGCGCGGCGCCTCGCCTTCATGTTTGCTGATGGTGTCTGTGCTTTCCGTGATTAGCGCGGCTTCCTCGGCTTCCGGCAGGATGGATTGGCGTTCCGAATTGGTCCGCCCATGGCCTGCAATCTCATCACCGCGCGCGCGATGCGCTGCCGCCAAGGCGGGCGCGTAATCATAGATGGCCGTGTTCAGCAGTACGGTCGCGGGCAGGCGCAATTCATCGAACATTTTAAGCAGCCGCCAGGCACCCACGCGATTGCCGTAATCCCGCCAAGCGTAATTCAGCACATCGGGCTGCGGACCACCGGGTGCCAGCTCGGCGCCCAGTCCCTCACCAAAGGCAAAATGTTCAAGATTGAGGCCGAGATACACTGCAAGCTTCGCCCCGCCTGGCCACGCATAGGGCGTGCGGTCCCGCCAGGGGTGGTAGCTATAGCGTCCATGGCTTGGCAGCATTGCGGTGATCCTTTCGTGATCTTGTTTGGGGGTGCGGGTTGGTTTCGGCAAGGGTGCGGGGCTTGCCTGCCGGCCCGTAGCGGGCCAGCCTTCTGCTCAACAGGGGAGAGGATCACATGAAAATCGGCGCTGCCATGTTCTTCACCGATTATTCCATGGCGCCCGGCGAATTGGCCGTAGCCTTAGAAGAACGCGGTTTTGATAGTCTTTGGGCGCCGGAACATTCGCATATTCCACTGGCGCGCACAGCAGCCTATCCGGGCAGCGGCGCCTTGCCGCGCGAATATTATGAGGTGATGGACCCTTTCGTGACGCTGACCGCCGCCGCGGCTGCGACGCAGAAATTGCTGGTGGGTACTGGCATTTGTCTGGTCGTGCAGCGTGACCCTATCCAGACCGCGAAGGCGGTTGCGACAATTGATCATATCTCCGGCGGGCGCTTTCTGTTTGGTGTCGGCAATGGCTGGAATCAGGATGAGATTGAAAATCACGGCACCGTCTTCGCCACGCGTCACAAGCTGGCGCGCGAACGGATTGAGGCGATGAAGGAGATTTGGATCGAAGCGCAACCAAGCTATGCCGGCGAATTCGTCACCTTCACGCCGATGGAAACCGGGCCGAAACCGCTGCAAAAGCCGCATCCACCGATCATCGTGGGCGGCGCCTTTCCCTGGGGTGCCAAGCGCGCGGTGCGTTATGGCAATGGCTGGATGCCGCATCGTGTGCGCAAGCACTATGCCGATGTTGGCGCGCTGATCCCGCAATTCCGCCAATTGGTTGCCGATGCCGGGCGCCGTGATGAGGAACTACCCATCACCATCTGGGGCGTGAAGGAAGATCGCGGTGCGCTGCTGGCGGATCGCAACCTTGGCGTACAGCGCGTGGTGCTAAGCCTTGCTTCCGCCAAGCGAGATGAGATCCTGCCGCAGCTTGATCGCTGGGCGGCGTTGATACGCGCTGTGGCTTAAAGCACCGTCTCGGCAGCGAGCCGCAGCGCTTCCTGCGTCGCCCCCGTCAGCACCAGCGTCGAAAGCTTGCCCTCACGCGCTGCCGCCTGCCAATCCTGTAACCGCGCGCGCACGCGATCTGCGGGGCCGGCCAAAGCGATTTCATCCACCAGCGCATCCGGTACGGCGGCAATCGCTTCCTTGCGATGCCCGGCCAGAAACGCCTTTTGGATCGCCGCCGCCGCATCGGGAAATCCCAGGCGCTTGCAGTAATCATTATAGAAATTCTTGCCAATCGCGCCCATGCCGCCGATGTAAAGCGCCAGCTCCGGCTTCACCAAATCGCGGCAGGCTTGCAGATCATCGCCCACCCTGATTTTCGTATAGGGTGCGATATCAAAATCGCTCAAGGCGCGCGGTGAAGCAGCCTTCGCCATGCCTTCCAAAGTTGGCTTCACCACCAGATCCGCTTTCTCTGGCGACATGAAAATCGGCAAATTGCCATCGGCGATTTCACCCGCGAGGCGCATGCCACCCGGCGTGATGGAAGCGCAATAAAAACGCATCGGCTTGCCATACAGAATGCTTTTCAGCGGCTTGCCAAGCCCAGTCGCATCGGGCCCGTCATAGGGGATGCGATAATGCGTGCCTTGATATTCCAGGGGCTTTTCGCGCGCGATAATGGCGCGCATGATGTCAATATATTCGCGCGTGCGCACCAAGGGGCTGCCATAAGCCTGCCCATGCCAGCCTTCCACCACCTGCGGCCCGGAAGGCCCAACCCCACACAGAAAGCGATCGCCGGAGAGCGATTGCAGCGTCATTGCCGTGGAAGCCGCACAGGCGGGGCTGCGCGCCGGCATTTGCATAATGCCTGTGCCAGCCTTGATTTTTGTGGTTTGCGCCAGCACCCAGGTGATCGGTGTCACCGCATCCGTCCCATAGCTTTCGCCGCACCAGACCATGGTGAAGCCAAGCCTTTCGGCTTCCAGCACCAGCGCCATATCAATGGTGCCGGTCATGCCAAGCGTCATGCCAAGGCGCATGGTTCAGATCCTTTCTATCACGGAAGCGCGAAAGCTTTCCATCTGCGCGAGCACTTTTTCAACCGTGGAACCAAGGAAGTTGAAATCAATCGCGCTGACACCCAACGCGCGCAAGGCATGGATATCTTCGACAATCTGCGCCGCTGAACCAGAAAACAAATACCGTTGCCCATCGCCGGCGAGCGCGGGCAATTCCGCGCCGAATTTCTGGACGCGAAGCGCGAGCCCAACCTGCGCCGAGTCTCGCCCCGCCTCCGCCGTCAGGCGGCGCAGCTTGGCAACCGCGGCCTCATAGCGGGCGAGGCTATCCAAGGGAAAAGCCGGATTCGTGCCGATGGGATACCAGGCATCACCCAACCGCGCGGTGCGCCTGAGCGCCGGTCCGCTTTCGCCACCAACCCAAATCGGCGGGCCGCCAGGCTGCACTGGTTTCGGTTCAAAGCTGATCTTGTCGAAGCTGACATGCTCGCCCTGAAAGCGCGGCTCGGCTGCGGTCCAAAGCTCCCGCGCGGCCAGAATATATTCATCCGTCACCTTGCCGCGCTCAGCAAAATCGGGCGCGTCGAGCGCCTCAAACTCCTCCTTCAGCCAACCCGCGCCAATGCCAAGCGTGAGGCGACCATTGGAGAAAATGTCAATCGTCGACAGGATTTTCGCCGTCAGTACTGCCGGGCGATGCGGCACCACCATGACGGAAGTCACCAGCCGCAGCTGTGTGGTGCGTGCGGCGGCGAACATCACCTCGGTCAATTGCTCATGCCGCGCACCGCGCGCGCCGGCGGGAAATTCGCCATTATCCGAATAGGGATAGATGGCGTGAATATCGGTCGGGATCACCACATGGTCGCTGAAGGTGGCATAGGCATAGCCCATCGCCTCCCCACCCTGCAGCAGTCGGGTAATCGCCTCAGCTGTGGCGAGCGGGCCGGCGGTTGGGGCGTTGAAACCGATCTGCATGCTGGGCCTCCCATCCGCGCGCATTGCATCCGGCGCGGCATTCCCACACGATGGGGTCAGGGGAAGGAGGATGGCAAGGGTGCAGGACAGGTTGGAAACCACACCGCTGGCGGAGCTGATGGCGAAAGCGGCCGCCTTGCGCGATGCCGGCCATGGGCGCGTTATGTCCTATTCGCGCAAGGTCTTCATTCCGCTGACCAGACTCTGCAGCGATGTTTGCCACTACTGCACCTTCGCCGAAAAACCACGCGCGGGACGTGCTGCGTATCTCTCGCCTGAGGAGGTGCTGGCGATTGCACGCGCCGGCGCCAAGGCCAGTTGCACGGAAGCGCTATTCACCTTGGGCGACAAACCCGAGTCGCGCTGGCGCCAGGCGCGTGAGGCTTTGGCCGAGATGGGCTACGCCAGCACGATCGAATATCTGGTGGCGATGTGCGATCTGGTGCTGCACAAAACCGGGCTGCTGCCGCACGCCAATCCTGGTGTTATGGATAAGGCGGGGTTGCTGGCGCTGAGCGATGTGACCGCGAGCCAAGGCATCATGCTGGAAAGCACGAGTGAAAGGCTCTGCGCGCCCGGCGGCGTGCATTATGGCAGCCCTGACAAGCACCCCGCCATCCGGCTGGCGGTGTTGAATAAGGCTGGTGCGGCGCGGATTCCCTTCACCACCGGCATTCTGATCGGTATTGGCGAAACCCGCGCGGAGCGATTGGACGCCTTGCGCGCCATCGCAGCAAGCCATGCGCGTTACGGGCATGTGCAGGAAGTCATCATCCAGAATTTCCGTGCCAAACCGCGCACCAAACGCGCAGATGCGGATGAACCGGATTTGGACGATCTGCTCTGGACCATTGCCTCAGCGCGCATCATTCTGGGCGAGCACGCGAATATCCAGGCGCCGCCCAATCTTTCACCCGGTACCTATCCAAGCCTGATCGCCGCCGGGATCAATGATTGGGGCGGCATTTCGCCGGTGACGCCGGATCATGTGAACCCGGAAGCGCCCTGGCCCGCCATTGCGAGCCTTGCCGAGAAAACCGCCAGCATGGGCAAGGTATTGGTGCAGCGCCTGCCGGCCTATCCTGCCTATTTGCACGCGCCGCGCGAATGGTTCGCGCCACGAATTGCAACCGCCATGCTCCGCGCCAGTGATGCTGCCGGCTTCGCGCGCGGCGATAATTGGTCCCCTGGCGCATTGACGCCGCCACGCCTGGCCGCACCGCTATTGGCTACGATTGATGCAGCGTTGTCAGCCTTGGTGGAACGCGCCGCGCAAGGCGAAAGGATGGATGCGCCTGCCATTGAAACGCTGTTTGCCGCGCGGGATGCGGATCAGGCGCATGTCATGGCGGCGGCTGATCGGCTCCGGCAGGCAGTTGCGGGCGATACCGTGCGTTATGTTGTCAATCGCAACATCAATTACACCAATATCTGCAGCTATCGTTGCAGCTTTTGCGCCTTCAGCAAGGGTAAGACGCATGAAGCCTTGCGCGGCCCGGCCTATGATCTTGATCACGTGGAAATCACCCGCCGCGCCGAGGAAGCCTGGGCGCGCGGTGCGACAGAAGTCTGCCTGCAAGGCGGCATCCACCCGGATTATACCGGCGCCACCTATGAGGCGATTTGCCGCGCCATCAAGCAGGCAGTGCCGGGGATGCATATCCATGCCTTCTCGGCGTTGGAAATCCATCAGGGCGCGCGCACGCTTGGGCTGTCCTTATCAGCATTTCTAACGCGGCTGCGTGATGCCGGGCTTAGCACTTTGCCCGGCACGGCTGCGGAGATTCTGGATGATGAGATACGCGCCATCATCTGCCCGGATAAGGTAAACGCAGCGGAATGGCAGGCAGTAATGCGTGCCGCGCATGGGCTTCGGCTGCGCAGCACAGCCACCATCATGTTCGGCCATGTGGAAGCGCCCTTGCATTGGGCGCGGCATTTGCTGGTGCTGCGCGATTTGCAAGCGGAAACCGGCGGCTTCACCGAATTCGTGCCGCTGCCTTTCGTGCATAGGGAAGCGCCCATGTATCTGCGCGGCCAGGCGCGTCGTGGCCCCAGTTTCCGTGAGGCCTTGCTAATGCACAGCGTTGCGCGTTTGGTGCTGCATCCGTATTTCACGAATATCCAGACAAGCTGGGTAAAGATGGGCCCCGAAGGTGCCGCCATGGCCTTGCAGGCGGGCGCGAATGATCTGGGCGGCACGCTGATGAATGAAAGCATCAGCCGCGCCGCCGGCACGGAGCATGGCCAGGAATTCCCGCCCGAGGCGATGGAACGCCTGATCCTTTCCATCGGGCGGCAGCCAAAGCAACGCAGCACAACCTATGGCGCTGTGACGCGTGAACGCGAACAGGCTTCACGGTGTGCTGCTCCGCTTGTGCCCATGATACAGACCGCACCGCGCAAGCGTGGTTTGTTGGCAGGGGATTAAGCGAGACGTTCGAGAATGCCGTTTTGCTGCAACCACACCAAGGTTTGGGTGCCCCTGGCTTCAGGAATGCCGGCAAAGCGTGCGATATCGGCAGGATGATCAATATCCATCGCAATACCCGGCAGGCGCAGAATCTGCGGTGTGATGCCAGCCGCGTGTGCAGAGGCCAAATGCGGGAAATAGCTGTCTTCACCAAAGCGTAGCTTCACCGCATTGGGTGGTGACAGCAGAATGGCGTTCGATCCCTGCTCATCATGCGCGGGGGCGATGATGAAGGCGGGTGGAATAGTCACCGCTGCGATTAGCGCTCCGACCTCAGGCATTTTCACCGCGGGAACATCGCCGGGCAGAGTCAGAATGGCCGCGACACCCTCTGCCTGTAACACTGATGCCGCAGTTGTCACCGCGCCGGTATGACCTTCCCCTGCGCCTTCCGCGATAATCCGCGCATCATGTTGCTGCGCCAGCGCCTGCGCCCAAGGATCAAGCGTCACCATTGCGATGCCGGCCAGATCTTGCGCGGCAGATAGAGCCATCAGTACATCGCGTAGCATTACCTGCATCAGCGCGATGCGTTCCGCAGGTGAAAGCAATGGTGAAAGGCGTTGCTTTGCCCCCGCCATTTCCTTCACCGGCAGAATGACCCAGGGCGTCATCTGAGCGCGTCAATCGCCGCCAGCACCTGCCGCGCCAGCGCGGTCTTGTCCGCAAGATTGTGCATCAGGGTTGCGGCATAAAATACGCGCGGTGCGATACCAGCCGCGTCATCGCCATGTTCCATCACAAAGCCATGCAGCAAATCACCATAGCGCGCGGCTACAGCGGCGGCACTTGGCATCATACCAAGCGCTTCAAACATGCGCGCTGTCGGTCCCTTAACGGCCTGCCCGGCAATGATGGGCGATACCGCCACCACCGGCGCGCCTGATGCCTTGATGGCATCGCGCAATCCCGGCACGGCCAGAATGGGCTCGATGCTGACGAAGGGATTGCTTGGGCAAATCACGATGCCGCGGGGCTTTGCGCGCAACGCCTCCAGCAATGCAGGCTGTGGGCGCGCTTGTTCAACACCAGCAAATTTCACTGCTCGAGCCAGGGGTTCAGCGCGCAACCGTACAAACCAATCCTGAAAATCAAGCCACCCCTGATCCATGTGGATTCGCGTGCGCACCGCATCATCGCTCATCGGCAGAATGCATGGGCCAATGCCGAAGCGTTTGCGAATATCATCCGTAATCGCCGAGAGTTTTTCGCCATCGCGCAGCCGATGGCTTCGCAGCACATGCAACGCCAAATCGCGATCACCCAGACGAAACCAATCCGCCCCCCCAAGCGCCGCGAGAGTTTCCATGAAGGCCCAGCTTTCATCTGCGCGACCCCAGCCAAGCTTGGGATTATCCAGACCCGCCAGGGTATAGAGCAGCGTATCCGTATCCGGACAAATCCTGAGGCCGAAATGTTCGAAATCATCACCAGTATTGGCGATGATCAGCAATTCCTCAGCCGACAAAACGCGCGACAAACCAAGTGCCAGCTTCGCCCCACCAATGCCGCCGGAAAGCGCGATAATCACGGGAAAAGATCCTCCTGCGCTGGGCGCAGCAATTCCGCAGCAGGGTTTTCCGCGCCTGACCAGGACAACCCACGCACCAACACAGCAGGCTGACCCTCAGCGCCTTGCCCCATCACCAGGCCCGCTGCTGCCGCTATTTCATCGGCGAAGCCGGTGATGCTGACCATGAGCGTACGGCCAAATAAATCAGGCTGGCCGCGTAAATCACGCAAGGCCGGCAGCCCCGCCGCTCCAATCGCCACGCCGATCGTGCCACGACGCCAGGCGCGGCCGAAACTATCCGTGATCAACACAGGCAAGCCAAGCCGCGCGGCAAGTACCGCCGCACTACCGTCAGGATCACGCGGCAGAAGCAACGCATGGCCATCGGTACTGATATTGGATTGATCAATGCCGGCATTCGCCATCACAAACCCAAGCCGATGCTTCACGATAATCAGGTTGGGCCGCGCACGCACAACGCGTTCTGATTCCGAAAAGATCAGCTCCACCAAACGCGCATCCTTGCCGGTTTGCGCAGCAAGTTCGCGCGCTGCGGCTGATGGCTGCACAGACGCCAGCGCTACGCTCCGCCCTTCCGCCTTGCTCACGATTTTCTGTGCAACCGCAAGCACATCGCCTGATTGAGGCGTAAGTCCAGCGCGCGTCATGGCAGCCGAAAGCAAATCCGCCAGATCATCACCCGCCTGCACCATCGGCACGCCAGGCAGCGCAAAAAGCTGCAGCGCGGCTTTCAAGCGAAGCGGCGGCGCAGCAGTGGCAGCACCTGCTCCCCATAGAGGCGCAAGAACCGCGCCTGCTCCGGCCCCGGCGCGTGAAACACCAAATGCCGAAAGCCGAGGCTGACATAATAGCCGATGCGCTCCACATGTTCCTCCGGATCGTTGGAGACAATCCAACGGCTCGCCGCGCGTTCCAGCGGCAGCGCATCGGCCAGGCGCTCCATTTCCACCGGGTCTTCCACCGACATTTTTTCTTCGGCTGAAAGCGCCAGTGCCGCCCAATGGCGCGTATCTTCCAAGGCGCGCTGCTTGTCCGTATCGAAGGAAACCTTCACTTCGATCATGCGATCATAATCGGGCTTTGGTATTGCGGCGGCTTCCAGCCCCGCCACAACATTTGGTAGCAGGGTTTCGGTGTAAAGCTCGGGCTTCTTGCCGCTGGTGCAGATAAATCCATCGCCCGCGCGCCCGGCATATTTCGCAACCATCGCACCAGCAGCGGCAACATAAATCGGCACGGGTGTCGCGGGCCGATCATAAATTGTCGCGTGTTCGGTGCGGTAATATTGCCCTTCGAAACTCACGCGTTCTTCAGTCCAAAGCTTGCGCATCAATTGCACGGCTTCACGCATACGAGCGAAGCGTTCCTTGAATTCCGGCCAGGGTTGGCCGGTGGAAGGCACCTCATTCAACCCCTCACCAGTGCCTATGCCAAGGATCACGCGGCCTGGAAACATGGCGCCCAAAGTGCCAAAAGCCTGCGCCACAATGGAAGGATGGTAGCGAAAGGTTGGCGTCAGCACGCTGGTGCCCATCACAAGCCTTTGCGTGCGCGCGCCAAGCGCGCCAAGCCACACCAGCGAATTCGGCGCATGGCCGTCCGTGTGTTTCCATGGTTGGAAATGGTCTGAGATGAAGCAGCTATCGAAGCCCATCTCATCCGCCAATACGCCAAAATCCAGCAATTGCGCTGGCGCAAATTGTTCGGCGGATGCCTTATAGCCAAGTTTCAACATGGCCATCACGTATCCGCGAGTGCCGCAAGTATCGCATCCCGATGCGCGACATCGCCATCTTCTGCCACAGGCTGAATACAAACATGCGTTGCACCCGCTGCAAAATGCGCGCGCAGACCTGCCTTCACTATCGAGGCATCACCATGCAGTACCATCGCATCAATGAAGCGATCACCGCCGTCATTGGCGAGCTCTGCTTCGCTAAAACCAAGCCGCAGCCAGTTATTCACGTAATTCGGCAGCGCCATATAGCGCGATAATTCGCGCCGCCCGAGCGCGCGCGCACGCACCGGATCGGTTTCAATGCAAACCTTCTGTTCCACCACCAGCACCTTGCCCGGCCCCAGAATCGCCGCGGCCTGGGCAGTATGTTCCGGTGTTACGTTGTAAGGCACAGCGCCATCCGCCGCACTGCCGGACAGTGCCAGCATTTTCGGCCCAAGCGCTGCCAGCAGCACTGGCCCTTCCAGCGCATCACCGCCCGCCTTGCGCAAAGCTTCCAGATAGCCGCGCATGGCGGGAATGGGCTTTTCGTAGCGATGCCCGCGCAAGCCTTCCACCATCGGGATATGGCTGACGCCAAGCCCAAGCGCAAAGCGCCCGTCGTGCAGCGCATTCAGCGTCGCAAGGCCCCGGCGCGCCGTGAAGGCATCACGCGCGTAGATATTCGCAATCGAACTGCCGACAATAAGCTTCTTGCTATTTGCCAGCAAAAACCCCGCCAAAGCCATGGATTCATAACCGCGCGATTCCGGATACCAGAAGCTGCCATAGCCAAGGTCTTCCACGCGGTTCAGCAGCGCGCGCAAGGCCGCTGCATCCAGCCGATCCGTGGAACACCAAACGCCCAAACGACCGAATTGCATGATAGACTTCCTTTCCCCGAGACGCGGGCTAACCGTAGTTTTCATCCAAAGCCTGAAAGCGCGGCAGATCAACCAGGGCGCTGAATTCCGCATAGCTCATCATCGCACCCGCTGCCTTGGCTGGCGTGCCATCACGCTTCAACACGGCCAGCGCATCAGCCACCGCACGCGCGGCGGTGAACAGCGCCGTCACCGCATAGAACACGACAGCAAAGCCCATCTGTTCCAGATCCCGCGCTGTCAGCCCGGTGGTTTCATTGCCATCCACAATGCTGACAACCTTGGGGCCGGGCACTTGCCGCGCCACAATCTCAACCTCGGAGATTTTCTCGATGCCATCGACGAATACCAGATCAACCCCGGCATCCTGATACATCGGCGCGCGGCGCACGGCTTCTTCCGGGCCAATCGCCGGCATGGCATCGGTCCGCCCAATAATCAGTGGCCCGTTCGCTGGGCGGGACGCAATGGCGCATTGCAGGCGCCGGACATTTTCCTCTGCCGGGATCAGCCTGATGCCAGCCAATTGCCCGCAACGCTTCGGCGCCACCTGGTCTTCCAGGTGAATCGCAGCAACACCCGCCTGCGCATATTCTTCAATGGTCCGCGCGATATTGGCCGGGCCACCATAGCCGGTATCGGCATCGGCGATGATCGGGATTGCCACAGCGCGCGCCATATCCCGCGCATGGGTGGTCATTTCCGTCTGCGTCAGCAACCCGATATCGGGGCGACCCAGCCGAGACGCCGTCGCACCAAAGCCGGTCATGTAAATCGCCTCAAACCCCACCTGTTCTATCAGCCGCGCGGTTAGGCTATCGGGCGCGCCTGGGGCGGCAATGATGCCGTCGGCCTTGAGGCGTTGGCGGAGTTTTTCTGAAGCATTCACAGCGTACCCCCATAACGGCGCTACCCAGCGCTCGGTTAAGCCCATGATTTCCGACTTTGCATGATTTGTGAAGTCGCGCGGGAAACGGACGGCCGGCAACAAAAAAGCCTCCCCTATGCCTATTCCCCCCATTTTTCAATCCATGTGTGATAACTTTCTCGCCATCGTGCGGAACCAAAATCCCTTCCGCTGCGGTGCGTCAGCGCCAAGGCCGCACATCCAAGATGAAGACCCGCCGCCCGAGCGCTTTGGCAGAAGTCCAGGTCTTAATAATGAAAATCGAAACGCGGATCGAAACGCACTGAATGGGTGCGCAGGCAGTCTCGTCGGGCTGCCAACAGCACACCATCCAGTAACTCACACGCTGCCGGTGTTTGCCCGTAAAAGGTTACCGGTCCGAAGGGCGCCCGGCCATGCGCAACCGCACCAGCAAGATTTTCCGCCGAATCCCGAAGAACCTGATTCCCCATCACTTTTGTGAAAGCCCATGACGGCTGTCGCGGCAAGCGCCTACGATTGCCGGCAGGGCCGATGACATCGAAGTTTTCCAGCGCAGCGATGATACGATCAGCAAAGAAATAGTCATCTATCCAGACATCATCATGGATGAAGACAAGGATTTCCGCCGCCTGAGGCGCATCTATGGCTGTATTGTAGATTACGCGCAGCCTGGCGCGGTTTTCAAAAGCCATCTGTGCACGAATGCGCTTATCAAAAGCAAGTCGCTTGAGCGAGGCGCCAAGCGGCGCCTGCGCCAGAAAATCATTATGAGAAAGCCGCGTCGCGCTGATGATGTCAATCATTGCGGTAGTATAAGATGATCGCCGGAGACATAACAACTAGGGCCGAACTGGCTTTATGCTGAGACCCGCAATGCCGCAGGGCCGCGCTGACAGCCGACCCTGCCTGGAACGTGCAGCGGAACCGACAAATCAGTATTGCCGATATTGCGTGAATCGTCGTTGGTTTTCGGGGCCATGGCCCTCAGCGCCACCCCGCCCTTTGCATGATCCGCAGTGCCTCTGGCGCCAGCGCACCATAGCGTTGCGCGTTCAATTCATCGGCACGGAAGCTACCAAGCGCCAGCAGCGCGGGATGCGGCGCCACCCCGGCCACCACAGGATATTCGAAATTGCCATTGGCGAATAATTCCTGCGCGCGCCGGCTGCTGAGGTATTCAATGAAGCGGAGCCCCACGGCCTTGTTGGCAGAACTCCGTACCACGCCAGCGCCCGAGACATTCACATGTGTCCCCCGATCGCCTGGCGCCTGATTGGGGAAGATCACGCCAATTCGATCAAACAGCGCCTTTTCCTGCGGATTGGAGGCAGCGCCGAACCGCGCGAGGTAATAGGTATTGGCAACCGCGAGCCGCCCAACCCCCGCTGCCACCGCCTGAAACTGCGGCGTATCTCCGCCCTGCGGCGGGCGCACCATATTCGCCACCACGCCGCGCGCCCAAGCCTCTGCCGCTTCTGCCCCATTGGCCAGCAGAAGGCTTGCCATCAAGGAGGTATTGTAGGGATGCGCCGCTGCCCTGATCAGGATTTGCCCGCGCTGCGCTGGCAGGGCCAAATCCTCATACCGCGCAACACCTTCCGGCACGCCGCGCTTACGGTCATACATGATCACGCGCGCGCGGCTGGAAAGCCCATACCATTGCCCATCAGCGGCGCGCAGATGCGCGGGAATGCGCGCTTCCAGAATCTCGCTGCGGGTTTCGGCAAGAATGCCGGCATCCACCGCGCGTGCCAGCTTCGCCGCATCCACCGTAATCAGCACATCGGCGGGGCTATTCGCCCCTTCGGATTGAATGCGCGCGATCAATTGGTCTGCATCACCTTCAATCAGGCGAATGCGAATGCCAGACTCCGCCGTGAAGCCATCATAAAGCGCGCGATCCGTATCATAATGGCGCGATGAATAGAGATTGAGCGCGCGTTCCTGCGCAGCCACCAGGGCAGGCGCGGCGAGCGGCGCGGCAAAGGGCAGGGCGAGCAGGGGACGGCGGCGCATAAGGTAAACCTTTCGGCGCAGAAGGTGATGTTGCGATGGACCCGAATCAAGCGAGCCTACCCCGAAATCTAGCCACGCCCCGCAGCCGCTTGCCATGCAAGGCAGGCGGGGCAGCCCTTCGCGAAAGCCGCTTGAAGCCCGGGCAAGCCCCGCCTGTTACCGACTCCCGTTACACTACCCCTGCAAGCCGCGCAGGAATTTCGCCCGCGCGCCACCGCCCGCCATCAGGAAGGCGTGGTCCGAACCGCTCAACAGGAAGCGCGCGCCAAGGGCGATGTAATCCGGCGCAACCTTTTCATCATAAACACCGCCCATGCCCATAACCTTGCCATGCGCCTTGCAGGCCGCCGCCACCTTGGCATAGGCCGCGCGCACATCCGGATGCCCAATCTGCCCGGCAATACCCATGGAAGCCGTCAGGTCCGAAGTCCCGATCATGAGGCAATCCACCCCCGGCACGGCTGCGATGGCATCCGCATTCGCAACCGCTTCCGGCGTTTCGATCATGACGGTCACCATGATCTGCTCATTCAATTCCTTCTGCGCTGCGGCGGTATCGGAAACCTGGAAGGCATATTGCGCCGGCGGGCCGCCCCAGGAACGCTCACCCAAAGGCGGGTACCGGAAGGCGCGCACCGCATCACGGGCCTCGTCAGCATTATCAATATGCGGCACCACAACGCCCATGGCGCCATTATCCAGGCAGCGCGTGCCTTCAAACAGCGCATCCTTGCAGCAGCGCACAATGGGTGTGACGCCTTGCGAAAGTGCCGCCATGGCCATGCGGGTCGCGTCATCCACGCTCATGGCGCCATGTTCCATGTCAATGAACAGCCAATCAAAGCCTGAAGACGCGGCAATCATGCCGACAGCGGGCGTGCGCAAATGATGCACGCCAAAGCCAAGGGCAAGTTCGCCCTTTTCCAGGCGGCGGCGCGCGAAATTCGGCGCAATAGGCATGGTGTTTCCCCTTTGAGATTGGTTGCCAAGCGCAGCATGCGGGGTGCCGCGGGTCAATCCTGCCCTATCAGGGCTAGTGCGGCTTCAAGACGATCCGCTTCAGCCGCCGGCTTGTCGCGCCTGATGCGCGCAATGCGCGGAAAGCGCAGCGCAACACCGGATTTGTGCCGGGTGCTGCGTTGCGCCGCGTCAAAGGCGACTTCCAGCACCAATTCCTTTTCCACTTCCCTGACCGGGCCGAAGCGATCCACGGTGTGGTTCCTGATCCAACGATCAAGCCAGGCCAATTCCTCATCCGTATAGCCGGAATAGGCCTTGCCGATCGGGACCAATTCGCCGTCATCGCGCCAGACGCCGAAGGTGTAATCCGAATAGAAGCTGCTGCGCTTGCCATGGCCGCGCTGCGCATACATCAGCACCGTATCAAGCGTGAGCGGCGCGCGCTTCCATTTCCACCATTGCCCCTTTACGCGCCCCGGCAGATAGGGACCATCAGCGCGCTTCAGCATCAAGCCTTCAATCGCTGCATTGCGCGCGCCATCCCGCAGGCCTTGCAAATCACTGATCTGGCTGAAGGGGATCAGCGCAGATAGATCCATGCGCGGTGGCTGCTGGCGTTGATGCCAGGCTTCCAGCCGCGCGCGCCGCGCCGCGAACGGCTGGGGGCGCAAATCCTCGGAGCCATCAAACAACATGTCGTAAAGCCGGATCGCCACCGGATATTCGCGCTGCATTTTGACGGTGACGCTTTTGCGATTCAGCCTTTGCTGCAAATCGCCGAAGGGAGCGACTTCACCATTGCGTAGCACAAGCAATTCACCATCCAGCACGGCGTGGAAATCCAACCCCGCGATGATGTCGGGAAAGCTTGCGGAAATATCCTCGCCCCCCCGACTCCAAAGCCGCACCCCACCAGGCCCTGAGGTGACTTGCACGCGAATGCCATCCCATTTCCATTCCGCGCAATAAGCGGCGGAATCAAGCCGAGCGAGATCAGCTTCTTCCAAGGGATGCGCCAGCATCAGGGGGCGAAAGATGGGGGCGCTGCGCGGGTCGGGCTGCGGCGCACGGCCCTCCAGCCAGGCGAAAAGCGGCTGATAGGGAGCGGGGATGGCGTGCCAAGCTTCTTCAATAGCTTCTACTGACGTGCCGGACCATTCAGCAAGCGCCACGCGCGCTAAGCGGGCGGAAACCCCCACGCGCAACCCACCCGTCAGCAGCTTGATCAGCGCCAAGCGCCCGCTGGCATCGAGCGTATCAAGCCAGCCTGCAATCAGCGCCGGCACCTCGGCCTTCGGGGTGGTTTCCAGCGCGCCGATGATGTCCGAAAGCGCCGGGGGCGGCGCATTCACGCCGGCGCGCTTCGGCCAGATCAGCGCAATGGTTTCCGCGAGGTCCCCGACATAATCATAGGAAAGCCGGAACAACTCGGCATCCACCCGCGCCATGGTGATTTCCCTGAGCATGGCGGGCTTGGCGGTGGCGAGCTTGAGGCTTTCCGTCATGGCCGCGAGGCCAAGGCCGCGTTCCGGGTCTGGCTGCCCAGCGAACCATTGGCCCAGCAAAGCAAGCTTGGCGTTACGGCCGGGCGAAAACACCAGCCGTTCCAGAAGTTCCGCCAAGGCAGGGAGGCTCATGGCGCTACGCGGCGCAGGCTGATCTTGCGCAATTCCGTTCCAGGCCCGATCCTGATCCCATGACTCCCGCGCAGCACCCGAAAGATGCCGGCCAAGCCCTTGCCGGGCCGCTGTTCAGCATTTGCACGCTGGTCACGCGCCACGCCGAATACGCAGCCATGCTGGAAAGTTTTGCGGCGCGCGGCTTCACAGCAAACAAGGCTGAGTTTCTTTACCTCGATAATTCCAAGGGCCATCACTGGGATGCCTTCCAGGGCATCAGGCGTTTCTTGAGCCTTGCACGCGGCACTTATGTGATTCTTTGCCACCAGGATATCCAGTTGCTGGCGGATGATATCGAAACGCTCCGCGCCCGCCTTGCCGCGCTTAATGCGCTTGATCCGGATTGGGCGCTGGCCGGCAATGCCGGTTCCATGGGCGATGGCAGTCTTGCAATCCGCATTTCTGATCCGCATGGCGAAAACCAGTGCTGCGGCACCTTTCCCGCGCGTGTGGTCAGCCTGGATGAGAATTTCATCATCATCCGCCGCGATGCGTTGGTCAGTATTTCCGCAGCGGGTTCCGGCTTTCATCTTTATGGGACGGATATGTGCCTGCAAGCACGTTGCGCCGGGCGCAGCGCCTGGGTGATTGATTTCCACCTGCGGCATTTGAGTCCGGGGAAGGTGGATGCCAGCTTCCATCAGGCGCAGCAGCGGCTTGAAGCGCACTACGACAAGCTCCTTAACCTGCCCTGGCATATTCGTACCAGCTGCACGAAAATGATCCTGGGCGGCGGTGGATTGCGCCGATGGCTTGCGCGGCGGAAATTGGCGCGGCGTCTGAAATAAAGGCGGAGAGGCTGGGCTTCACGCGGCTGCCTCCTCATCTTCCTCACCGCGCCCGATCAGGTTCAGGGCGCGGCCCCTGATCCCTTGCAGCCCCAGCGCATGGATCAGTGCATCTTCGCGCCCATGCGTTACCCATACTTCCTGCGCGCCGGTCTCTGCGCAGGTGGCCAGCAGCTCATCCCAATCGGCGTGATCGGAAATCACCAACGGCAATTCCACGCCCCCCTGGCGCGCGCGTTGCCGCACACCCATCCAACCCGAGGCATTCGCGACCACAGGTTCCACGAGCCGCCGCGCCCAGCGATCAGCAATGGCGGAAGGCGGTGCCAACACAATCGCGCCCTTCAGCGCGTCCTTGCGCGCCACCGTTGCCGGCAGCAGTGGGCCAAGGGCGATGCCCAGTTCCTCATAGACATCGCAAAGCGCCTGTTGCGCGCCATGCAGATGGATCGGGCGATCATAGCCCGCCTGGCGCAACATGCGGATCAGGCGCTGGCATTTGCCAAGCGCATAGCAGCCAATCACATGGGTGCGTTCCGGGAATAGCGCTGCCGATCGCAACAAACGCGCAATTTCCCCCAGTGCATCAGGGTGGCGGAATACCGGCAACGCGAAGGTCGCCTCCGTGATGAAAACATCGCAGCGCTCAACTTCAAAAGCCACGCAGCTTGGATCTGCGCAGCGCTTGTAATCGCCGGAAACCACCACGCGGCTGCCCTGCCATTCCAGCGCAATCTGCGCCGAGCCCAGCACATGCCCCGCCGGGCGCGGCCAAAGCTTCACGCCATTGATGGTAATTACCTCCCCATAGCGCAGCGCCTGTTGCGTGGTGCCTGCGCGGCCTTCACCCAAGCGCGCGGTCATGATGGCGAGTGTCTCGGGCGTCGCCAGCACGGCTGCATGGCCAGGGCGCGCATGGTCCGAATGGCCATGGCTGATCACAGCACGATCCACGGCGTACAGAGGGACGCATCGGGCCATTTAAGCATGAGGATCGCGAAGTCCTTTGATTGTCCCCCGTGCAAGCACCAGCGCCTCGCCCAGCACCGCCACATCCACAAGCTTATTGGCCAAAATCAACACCAGGGCTGCATTCAAATCAGCGCTTTGGCTCTCTGTCAGTCCACGATGTGCCTCAATAATCGCCCGATAGGCCGCGTCGGGATCAGTGAAACACGCCCTGGTCTCAAGCCCTGTCATGCAGCATATGCCTTATTGAGTGCCACAGCCAAAGCGGCGGGCCTCAGATTCTGAAACCGCGCCGCCACATGGCGGTCTGGGCGAATGAGATAGCCAGCCCCGGGCGTGAGCCCGAAACGCGCAATCAAGGCTTCGTCCTTGTCTGATACATCAACAACCCTAAGCGCCTCAGCAGTCGCAGCACTAGCACGCCAATGCAGCAGGGCGAAACCGTCCCCAAGCTTTTCACTCAGATAGCCATTGCCCAAGGGCGCATCCGGGATCGGCGCGCCCGGTGGTGGCCCGGCAGACCACGGCGCAGCGTCCTTTGTTGATAATGGGCTATCGGCGTAGTTGGTTGGTGTTGAAAGCCTGCCGGAATTGACAAAACGCTTGCCAAATTCAGTCTGCCGCGCCAACGCCAGCGCCGCATTGCGAAAACGCGCTTCTGCCTTGTGGCGGGGCGCGATGAAATGAGTGGCGCGAGTGGAATTCAGGATATTCTCATCTGCGGCTTGCGAACGTTCCTGATCATAGCTTTCGATGAGCCCTGCGTTGCCCCGCAACGCAGCAGCGAGTTTCCAGCCGAGATTATCAGCGTCCTGCACACCGGAATTAGCACCGCGCGCCCCAAAGGGTGAGACCTGATGCGCGGCATCACCCGCGAAAATCACCGCGCCATGCACAAAGCGTTCAAGCCGGCGGCATTGAAAGCGATAGACGGAAATCCATTCCAATTCGAATTCACCATGGCCCAACATGCGTGCAATGCGCGGGCGCACCACTTCGGGCTGCCTTTCATGTTCCGTATCCGTATCCGGTGAAAGCTGCAGATCAATGCGCCAGACATCATCGGGCTGCTTGTGCAAAAGGCAGGATTGGCCACCATGAAAGGGCGGATCGAACCAAAACCAGCGTTCCACCGGAAAATCGGCTGTCATGCGCACATCAGCGATCAGGAATTGATCCTCAAACTGCTCACCCATGAATTCAAGCCCAAGCATACTGCGCATGGGCGAACGTGCGCCATCGCAGGCAATGACAAAACGTGCATCAAGCGAATAGCTGCCATCGGGCGTTTCAATTGTGATGCGTGTGCTTTGTACGCCTGATTGCAGGCCGATCACACGGTTGAGCCAGCGCAGATCAACGCCCAAAGCCTGGGCGCGATCCACCAGGAATTTCTCCGCGTAATATTGCTGCAAATTGATGAAGGCCGGCATTTTGTGGCCAGGTTCCGCCAGCAGATCAAACTGATAGAGCAGGTCTTCGCCCTGAAACACCTTGCCAACATTCCAGCGTACGCCCTTGTCCAGCATCGGCGCGGCACAGCCAAACCGATCCCAAATCTCCAGCGTGCGCTTGGCAAAACAGATGGCGCGCGACCCCTCTCCGATCCGGTCCTGATCATCCAGCAGCACGCACTCAATGCCGCGCAGCTTGAGATCAATGGCTAGCGTCAGACCAACCGGCCCCGCGCCGATAATCACCACAGGATGGGATGCAGGCTTAGCACGCGCCTGATCGGCGTGGCGTTGATAGGCAAACCGCACGAAGGGCTCGGCAGGCTTCATGCGTTAATGCTTGATAGTGGCAGCACTAGACCATCGCGCCCAACAACCAATGGCCCGGCGTATTGGCTGCGCACCGCTTCCACCCAATGCTGTTCTGTCACCAGCGGATCATCCGCCGGCACCAGATGATTGAGCGCGAGCAGCCCTATGCCGGCCTCCGCCGCGATGCGCCCGACATCTTCCGCCAGCGTATGGCTATCCAGCAGATGCTGCTTCAACCGCGCCCCATTGCCGACACGCGCCACCAGCCGATCCACACCTGGTTCATAAATTGCCTCATGCACCAGAATATCCGCGCCACGCGCAAAGGCAGTAACCGGTGGAAAATAGGTGGTATCGGCTGAGAAAACCACCGCACCCGCAGCGTGGTCAAAGCGCAGCGCGAAACATTCCGCGACCGGGGGATGTTTCACCCGCAGGGCCGAAACCTTTACGCGTGCATCGGTAAAGACATGGCCTTCGGCATATTCCAGCACCTCTACCATTACGGCCAGATCGGGCCGGCCTTCATCTTCGATGCGGATCGCGATGTCATAGGAAAGTGAGGCGAGAAAACCCTGCCAGACAGCGCGTGTGCCGACCGGTCCATGCACCACAATTTTTTCCTTCAAGCCGGCGGTCCAGGCAGTATGGATCAACGGCCCCATTTCCAGCACGTGATCCGAATGCAGATGCGTGATGATGATGCTGCGCAAGGCAGGCAAGGGCGTGCCCGTTTCCACCAGGGCACGCGTCACGCCAAGCCCGCAATCAATCACATAGGGATGACCGCCAATTTCGAGCAAATGCGCCGTTGGCGAAGGCCCGCCCTTGCGAATGGCAGGCCCACCCTTGGTGCCGAGCAGCACCAGCCGATCCTGATTGGGGGGTATTGCATTCATCTCACCAGGCCTGCCTCTTCTTCGGGTTGAAGCGCTTCTGCAAACCGTCCCAGCAGCCGATATAGTTTTTCTGCAAGCCGGGCAGCTTCGCGGCATGGGCGGTGACACGTTGCGGAAAGCGTGTTTCGAACATGAAGGCCATGGTGCCAGTCAGCTTGACCGGCTTCAACTCAGTGTTGGAGGCATGTTCAAACGCCGTCGCATCCGGCCCATGGGGCAGCATCTGATTATGCAGCGAAAACCCACCGGGGACGAAACCCTCCGGCTTTGAATCATAAACGCCGTAGATCAGGCCCATCAATTCACTCATGACATTACGATGATACCAGGGCGGACGGAAGGTATTTTCTGCCACCATCCAGCGTTCCGGAAAGATCACAAAGTCAATATTGGCGGTGCCTTCCTCCCCAGACGGGGATGTCAGCACTGTGAATATCGAAGGGTCCGGATGATCAAAGGAAATGGAACCGACCGCGGCATAGCGCCTGAGATCATATTTGTAGGGATAGTAATTCCCATGCCAGGCAACCACATCCAAAGGCGATTGCCCGATCTCGGTCACAAAAATATCGCCACCCCATTTGACGAATAGGTTTGAGGGGGCGTCTTCATCCTCATAGGCGGCAACGGGTGTCAAAAAATCGCGCGGATTGGCAAGGCAATTGGCACCAATAGGGCCGCGATTGGGCAGGGTGAAAGGCCAGCCGTAATTTTCACAGATATAGGCGCGTGCGGGCCCATCGGGGATTTCACAGCAAAAAATAATGCCGCGTGGGATGACGCAAATCTCGCCTGGCTCAATCTCGATCACGCCAAATTCGGTACAAAAGCGAAGCCGCCCTTGTTGCGCGACAATCAGTAATTCGCCATCAGCGTTGGAGAAATACTCGCGCTGCATGGACCGGGTGATGCAGGCAATATGCGCGGCCATGCCGGTTTGCGTATCGGAATCGCCCGCCGTGGTGATGGTGGTGAGACCTTCGACAAAACTGAGCCGCTTGCGTGGCATGGGCAGGGGATCCCAGCGCATTCGCCCCAACATGGGTTGGCGTTCTGCGGCATTGGGGGCGGTGCGGATCAGGCCCGGATCAACCGCGCGATAAAAGCTGGAATGCTTCACCGATGGGCGAATACGATAAAGCCAGGATCGTTCATTCTTACCACGCGGTGCGGTAAAGGCCGAACCGGAAAGCTGTTCTGCGTAGATACCGTAATTGCATTTTTGCGGTGAATTGCGCCCGATCGGCAGCGAATTGGGCAGCGCCTCAGTCTCAAAGGAATTGCCGAAGCCCGACATGTAAGCCAGCGCAGTCATGGGCGGTTTGGGCTTTGGCATGGCTCGGCTCCGGCGCGTATCATTCAACCTTGGCGCCGGAAATCCGCACCAGCTCCGCCACACGCGGCATTTCCGCGGCGAAGAAGCTGGTGAATTCCTCTGGCGTGCTGCCGACAGGTTCATAGCCGAGGGAGAGCACGCGTTCGCGTATCTGCGGATCGCGCAGGCCGGCGGCGAGGGCTTGTGACATGCGCTGCACGGCGGCGGGCGGTGTTCCCGCCGGCGCAAAAGCGCCAAGCCAGGAAGAAAATTCATAGCCCGGCACCACTTCCGCCACTGCCGGCAAATCGGGAAACTCGGGCGCGCGTTGTGGTCGGGTAATGGCAAGGGCGCGCACCTGATCGGCGCGAATTTGCTGCATCGTCTCCACAATCGGTGAGAACACAATATCCACGCGCCCAGCCACCAGATCCGTCATAGCCGGCGCGCCGCCGCGATAATTGATATGGGTTAGCTGCACCTGCGCCAAATGCTCGAACAGCGCAGCGGCGAAATGTTGCGACGACCCCGCCCCCGCCGTGCCGACATTGACTCGCCCAGGATTGGCGCGCGCCAGCGCCACAAGATCGGCCAGCGTGCGCGCCGAAAAGCCCGGATGCGCCACCAGCATGTTGGAGCTTTTGAGAAACAGCGACACGGCGGTGAAATCCTTCACCGGATCAAAGGGCGGGTTGCGATACAGCGCTGCATTCACCGCTTGAGAGCCCATGGAGGCAACGACCAGCGTATGCCCATCCGGTGCGCTGCGCGCCACATGTTCGGTCGCGATATTGCCAGCCGCACCCACGCGATTTTCCACCACCGCGGGTTGTGGCAGGGCCGCTGTCAGCGCCTGCGCCATCAGCCGCCCGGTTGTGTCGGTGGACCCTCCGGCGGCGAAACCCACCACCAGGCGAATAGGCCGGCTTGGTACCCAATCGGCGCCTTGCGCTGAAGCACCGTGGATCATCAGCGGTGCTGCGGCCATCCCGGTTATCAGATCCCGACGATTGATCATAACTTTCTCTCCCCGCTTTTTTGTTTTAGACGTCGAAGAAAACTGTCTCCTCCGCGCCCTGCAAATGGATATCGAAGACATAGGCGTTTCCATCACCTGGGGCGCGGCGTGCCATCAGCGTCCGGCGCCGTTCCGGCTGTTCGATCAGGCGCAGCACCGGACCTTCCGCATTGGCCGCCGCTTCATCCTCGAAATAAAGCCGCGTGAGCAGGCCAAGATTGATGCCGCGCGCCACGATCCAGATCAGGATATGCGGTGCGAGGCTCCCCTCACCATGCCGCCGCGCTACACGGCCTGGCTTGATGGTGGCGAAGGACCATGTGCCGTTCTCAAAATCCGTGCCTGTGCGCCCCCAGCCACGAAACGGCGTATCACGCGGGCCAGGCGCATCATCGGCAGGATGGTTGAAGCGGCCAAAGGAATCCGCCTGCCAACTTTCCACCAAGGCATCACGAATGACCGCGCCAGTGCCATCGAAAATCCGCCCTTCGATGCGAATGCGCTCCCCATTGATCTCCGGCGAAAGTGCAACGGTGCCGAGATTGTTCGCGAAGATATCAAACCCGGCTTGACGCGGAATAAGGCCGATATGGACAAAGGGTCCGGCGGTTTGGGACGGCGTTTCCGGCAAATAGCCAAGCGCATCGGGCGTTATCATGGCGGGTCAATTCCCTTGCAGCTTGTTTTCAAACACGGTCGCGCGTGTACCGCGCAGCACGATATCCCAGCGATAGGCGAGTGTGTCCATCGGTAACGATGCCGCCAGATCAAGCCGCGCGACCAGCCGATCACGCGCTGCTTCATCGGGGATGGTGTTCAGGATACTGTCATGGCGGATCAGCGGATCGCCTTCAAAATACATCTGCGTAATCAGCCTTTGCGCGAAGCCATGGCCGAAGACCGAAAAATGCATATGCGCCGGGCGCCAATCATTCACCTTGTTGCGGAAGGGATAGGGGCCAGGCTTGATGGTGCGAAAAATATAGCGCCCGCCGCCATCCGTCAGGCAGCGACCACACCCGCCGAAATTCGGATCAACCGTGCCGATATAGCTATCGTTGCGGTGGCGATATTTTCCCGAAGCATTCGCCTGCCAAATCTCCACCAAAACGCCGCGCAAGGGGCGTGCATTGCCATCCAATAGGCGGCCATGAATGATGATCCGCTCGCCTATCGGCAAGCCTCCCTTGGCGTAGTTCAGGATCAGATCGTTGTCGCGCGCGCCAAGCTCCTCCGCGCCGAAAACCGGGCCGGTGAGGTCAGCCATGCTTGCCTTCAAGGAAAGCGGCGGGCGTGTCGGGCCGCGGAATATGCTGGTCTTGTAGCCCGGTGAAATCGGCAGCGGGTGCGCCGCCAGATCGCGCTGGATGAAATCACCCCCGGTCATCAGACGCACCCCCAGCATTTCAGCGGGCGCAGCATTGCAGCAAGGCTGCCAAGGTCAAAACAAGGCATGGGCGTTATCTTCCCTGGAAGTTTCATGTCCGGCGCTTGTCTGCTATGGCTTTCTTGCGCCTAGCCGATTATGAGAAGGCCAGCCGCAAGGCGCGTCAAGCGGAATCACTACATGGCTGAGGGTCGGCTTAGGGGGCAGCCCATGCGTTTTCCAACGCGTACCCAGGTTGCGATTATCGGCGCCGGTCCGGCTGGACTGTTGCTTGGGCAATTGCTGCATCGGGCCGGTATTGAAGCAGTTATTCTGGAACAGCGCAGCGCGGATTACGTGCTGGGCCGCATTCGCGCCGGCGTGATTGAACAAACCACCGCCGCGCTTCTGGATCAAGCCGGGGTTGGTGCGCGCATGCGGGCGGAAGGTCTGGTGCATCATGGGTTTTCGCTCTGCGTTGACGGCTAACGTCAGCGCATTGATCTCAGCCGTCATACGGGCGGCAAGATCGTCATGGTCTATGGCCAGACGGAAATCACGCGCGATTTGATGCAGGCAAGGGCCGAAGCTGGCCTTGTCACGGTTTATGAGAACGAGAATGTCACACCTTTGGATTTTGACACAGCCGAACCGAAACTGCGCTTTGAAGCCAATGGCACCGCGCATGAATTAGCCTGTGACCTCATCGCCGGCTGCGATGGCTTTCACGGCATTTGTCGCGCGAGCGTGCCGCAATCAGCCATCACACTGTATGAGAAACTCTACCCCTTTGGTTGGCTTGGGCTTTTGGCGGATGTGCCGCCTGTAGATCACGAATTGATCTATGTCCGCCATCCGCGCGGTTTTGCGCTCTGCAGTATGCGGAGCAAAACCCGTAGCCGCTACTATCTGCAATGCGATTTGAATGACGGTGCTGTGAATTGGTCCGATGATGCCTTCTGGTCGGAACTACGCCGGCGGCTAGACCCGGCAACGGCTGTTGCGCTCACCACCGGACCGTCGATTGAAAAAAGCATCGCGCCACTACGCAGTTTTGTCGCAGAGCCGCTACCCTTTGGGCGATTATTCCTGGCGGGTGATGCCGCGCATATCGTACCCCCCACTGGGGCCAAGGGTCTCAATCTAGCGGCGTCTGATGTGCATTATCTGCTGGAAGCACTGACAGAATTTTTCCGCACCGGGCAGGATGCTGCGCTGGCGCATTACTCACCCCGCGCGCTCTCGCGCATCTGGAAGGCCGAGCGTTTCAGCTGGTGGTTCACCAGCCTTTTGCACCGCTTTGATGGCGCCGAAAGCGCCTTTGATGAGCGGCTGCGCCGGGCAGAGCTTGCCTATCTGATGAAATCCGAAGCGGCACAGGCGGCACTGGCGGAAAACTATGTTGGGCTTGGATTTTGAAACCAGCGTCTTGACCCCCTGGTTTGCTTTTCGCTTGCTGGCAGCTTTTGAGTAATGCTAGCCAATACAGGTAACGAGTGACCCAATCATCCGCCAAGGAAAAGGAGCGCCCATGACCCTTTCCCGCCGCCATCTAATGGCTTTTGGCGCTGGCGCGCTTGCCAGCCCGCTTGTGGTTCGTGATCTGAAGGCGCAGGCGCAAGTCACGCTTCGCCTGCATCACTTCCTGCCGCCTGCATCCAATGGGCAGCAGCGCTTTCTTGCTCCCTGGGCACAGCGGATTGAACAAGCCTCGGGCGGGCGCCTGCGCATCCAGATTTTCCCCACCATGCAGCTTGGCGGCACGCCGCCGCAGCTTTTTGATCAGGCGCGTGATGGCGTTGCAGATATTGTCTGGACGCTGCCAGGCAATACGCCCGGCCGCTTCCCGCGCATTGAAACCTTTGAACTTCCCTTCTTCGCCTCTCGTCGTGCTGTCACCAATTCCCGCGCGCTGCAGGAATTCGGCGTACAGAATCTGGCTGAGGAATTCCGGGAGGTGAAGCCGCTCTGCTGGTGGGCGCATGATCATGGTGTGATCCATGCCAATAAGCGCGTTGCACGGCTTGAGGATATGGCCGGGTTGCGGTTGCGCTTCCCAACGCGGCTTTGTGGTGAAGCCTTGCGGGCACTTGGCGCGCAGGCCATCGGCATGCCAATTCCGCAAGTATCGGAATCCTTAGCACAGCGCGTATTGGATGGCACGGTGGTGCCCTGGGAAGTAGTGCCCGCAATCCGCGTACATGAATTAGTGCGATATCACACGGAAATTCCGGGCTCGCCCACGCTTTATACGGCCACTTTTGTGCTGGCGATGAATCGCGCGCGTTATGATGGCATGCCGGCTGATCTTCGCCACATCCTGGATGCCCATTCCGGCATGGTCGCCGCCACCATGGCTGGAGAGGCTTGGGATGCCGCGGCGGAAGCGACGCTTGCCATTGTACGGGCGCGTCAGGGCAATACCATAACCACCCTGCCAGAGGAGGAAGTGACGCGCTTCCGTACCGTCACCCAAGGTGTCACCGACACTTGGCTGAGGCAGGCGACAGAACGCCGGCTGCCTGCGGAACGCCTGATGGCGGATGCGCGTGCGGCGCTGCAAAAACACGCGTGAGCGATAATCCGGCGGCAGCCGCTTCTGAAACTGGGCTGCGCCTGCTCGATCGGCTGGCGCGCCTGCTGGCGCTATTCGGTGGTGCTTTGGCGGTTTGCCTCGCGCTGCTGGTCAGTGTGTCCATTACCTCGCGCGCGCTTGGGTTGGGCGGCGTGCGCGGGGATTTTGAATTCGTGCAAATTGGTGTGGCGCTAATTGTCTTTACCTTCATGCCATGGTGCCAGGCGCGGCGTGGCAATGTGATGGTGCATAGCTTCACGGCGCGGCTGCCACCGCGCTTTCAAGCCGCGCTGGATGCGCTCTGGGAAGTGGTGTTTGCCGGGATGATGGCGCTGATCGCCTGGCGGCTTGGCGCTGGTGCCCTGGAAGCGGCGCGCAGCAGCACCACCACCATGGTCTTGCTGCTACCGGTTGCGCCAGCCATTGGCGCTTGTGCCATTTTGGCCGGCTTTACTGCGCTGGTCGCACTTGCCATAGCCCTTGTGCGTTTTAGGGGCCGTGCATGAGCGGATTTGAAGTCGCCATGCTGGGCTTTGCCGCCATGCTGGGGCTGATTGCACTCCGCATGCCGGTCGGGCTTGCAATGTTGGTAGTGGGCGCGCTTGGCTATATTCAGCTGACCAGCCTGCAAGCGTTTCTGTCCTACATCAAAACCACGCCCTATCACAATTTCGCCAATTACACGCTTTCGGTCATTCCACTATTCATTCTGATGGGCGCTCTGGCTGAGGTTTCCGGGCTTTCCACGGATTTGTTTCGCGCCGCGCGCGCCTGGATCGGGCATCGGCGCGGCGGGCTTGCTTCCAGCACTATTGGCGCCTGTACGGCCTTTGGCGCCATTTGCGGTTCTTCCGTTGCTACAACAGCAACTTTTGGGCGCACGGCGCTGCCGGAATTCCGCCGCTATGGTTATGACCTTGGCTTTGCGACCGGCACCATTGCCGTGGGCGGCACGCTTGGCATTTTGATACCGCCTTCGGTGATCCTCGTTGTCTATGCGGTTTCCACCGAACAGAATATCGTCAAGCTGTTTCAGGCCGCGCTGATTCCGGGCGTGCTTGCCACTGCCTTCTATCTTTGCGTCATCGCTTACATGGTACGGCGCAACCCGGGCCTGGCACCACCAAGCGAAAAACTCCCCATGGCGGAACGCTGGCGTGCGCTGGCCGGGGCATGGCCAGCGGCCGTGGTTACCATAGTCATGCTAGGCGGCATTTATGGCGGTATTTTCACGCCAACCGAGGGCGCGGCTGCGGGCGCCACTGCCATGCTTTTGGTTGGGCTGGCGCGGCGCAGCATCGGCTTCAAGGAATTCGGCGCGGCCCTGATCCGCACTGCCGAAACCACCGCCATGATTTTCGTTATTCTGTTGGGCGCCGAGGTATTCAATGCCTTCCTCGCCTTTTCCCAATTGCCAATGGAAGCCGCACAAGCCGTAGTCGGGCTTAGCCTGCCGCCGCATGCCGTACTGATGATGCTGCTTGCATTTTACATATTGCTAGGCGCGGTGATGGATGAATTGGCGATGATTCTGCTGACCCTGCCAGTATTCTTTCCCATCATCACCGTGCTCGATTTTGGCATGGCGCCGGATGATATGGCGGTATGGTTTGGCATTCTGGTACTGATCGTCTGCGGCATTGGCCTGACGGCACCACCCATCGGCCTCAATGTTTTTGTCGTAAATGCCATTGCGCGGGATGTGCCGATGTTCGCCACCTATCGCGCGGTTGCTCCCTTTGTGCTGGCGGATGTGCTGCGTCTTGGGCTAGTGGTGGTATTCCCGAGCCTATCGCTCTGGTTGGTGTGGTTATTGACGGATTAGGCACAAGATTTCGCACCTTCAACCCGAAGCGCTATCATGGGTTCACCCGCAGATTACCGTTCAGAAGAAAGCAATGTCCGCGCCTTGTGGCGCCCCATTAGAATTTCTGCCAATTGCAAACGATCCATTTGTATCAGCGATAATCGATCCAAGTCCTTGCGTGCCGCGGTGAACGCCCTGACCAGGCGTTGTTGAATTTCATCATAGCTCGGGTCATTCCCGAAATGCCGCCCAAGGATTTCCAATCGCCGGGCAGCACGCGCATCGCGTTCTAAGTGGACAAGGGCCAGATCAGAAAACGGCTCCGCCGAGGGGGCTAGGGCCGGCAAGATCTACTCATCCGTGATTTCCAGCATCATCACGCGGCATCAAGCAATTGCGGGTTTTGAACCGGCAGCCAAACAGCTTGTCTCAACCAAAAGGCCCATGAAGTCGGGCGTTTGGCGCGCGTCCGGATCACATTCCTGCTCGCAGCATACACCAGCGCCCTTCCGCATGGCATTTCCCAAGCCACGAAATGATACCAATTGGCTTGGTTAGGCTCAGATCGCCTTGGCGGCGCGCAGGGCAGCGATTTCCGCCGCCGTAAAGCCAAACTCGCGCAGCACCTGATCGGTATGCTCACCGCGTTCCGGGGTTGGCTTGCGCGCGCAGGTCACGCCCGCAATCTGCATCGGCGCGCGCACCAGCGCAATTTCGCCAAGCGCGGGATGCGCGACTGGCATCGCCATGCCAAGGTGTTTCACCTGCGTATCGGCGAAAACCTGGTCCATGGTGTAGACCGGCCCGCTTGGCACGCCGGCCTTGTTCAGACTCTCCACCCATTCGGCAGTGGTTTTTTCGATCAGGCGCGATTGCAGCAGCGCATTGGTCTTGTCGCGATTGGCATGGCGCGATTTGTCGGTGGCGAAGGCAGGGTCCTTGGCTTCTTCGGTAAGGCCTAGTTTCGCCACAATCCGATCCCACATTTGACGTCCGCCGCCGGCCAAATTCATCAGCCCATCCTTGGTGCGGAACAGGCCGGTCGGCGTTGTGGTCGGGTGGTCATTGCCGGCCTGGCCCGGGATATCGCCGGCCATGGTCCAGCGCGTCGCCTGGAAATCCATCATGGCGATCATGGCTTCCAGCAGGCTGGTATGCACCCAGCGACCCTTGCCCGTGGCCTCGCGCTCCAAAAGCGCCACCAGAATGCCGATCGCAGTGTAAAGCCCCGCGGTCAGATCCGCCACAGGGATGCCCGCGCGCACTGGCCCCTCGCCGCGCATGCCGGTGACACTCATGATGCCGCCCATGCCCTGCGCGATCTGGTCAAAGCCCGGCCGCTTGGCATAGGGCCCATCCTGGCCGAAGCCGGAAATCGAACCCAGCACAATGCGCGGATTGACAGCCGAGAGCGCGGCGAAATCAATGCCCAAACGCTCCTTCACATCCGGGCGATAGTTTTCCACGACAACATCGGCCTTGGCGACCAGGCGGCGGAAAGCGGCGAGCCCTTCGGGCGCCTTCAAATTCAGAGTCATGCCGCGCTTGTTGCGATGCGTATTCTGGAAATCCGGCCCCTGACGCTCGCCGCCCATGCCCTTACCCGTATCCACCTCATCGGTCGCTTCCACCTTGATCACATTGGCACCCCAATCGGCCAATTGGCGCACACAGGTGGGGCCGGAACGGACGCGCGTGAGGTCAAGCACAGTAAAGCGGGAAAGCGGCATCATGGCGTTATCTCCATCGGAATTCGCCGCCTTGTTGGCACTGCCGCCGCACCAGGGCAAGAGACCGGGTTGACGCGCCAGCGTCGCACGCTACCCATGCGCATCCCAAAGCCGAGGAACCTGACCATGACCGAAGAGCTGCTGCACGAAACCCGCGAAGGCGGCATTGCCTGGACCACTTTCAACCGCCCGCAAGCGCGTAATGCCATGACCTTCGCCATGTATGCGCGCTTGGCAGAATTGGCCGATGAGATCAGCGCCGACCCCGCTATTCGCGTTTGGGTGATCATGGGTGCGGGCGGCAAGGCGTTTGCTTCTGGCACCGATATTTCGCAATTCCGCGAATTCCGCACCGCCGAGGATGCGCTGAATTACGAAGCGCGCATTGACAAGGTTTTGGGCGCGCTGGAACGCTGCACCAAGCCGGTGATTGCCGCCATTACTGGCGCCTGCACCGGTGGCGGGCTTGGTATTGCCGGCTGCTGCGATATCCGCATTGCCGATAAGGGCGCCCGCTTTGGCCTGCCGATTGCGAAGACACTCGGCAATATCCTCAACATGCACAACTTCGCGCGCTTTTATGCCCTGGTCGGCCCCGCTGCCGTCACTGAAATGATCATGACCGCGCGGTTGTTTTCCGCCGATGAGGCCAAGCATATCGGCCTGATTTCCGAAATGCTGGAAACACCAGATGATGTCGCCAATCGCGCCCAGGAATTGGCCACCAGTATCTCAACCCTTGCGCCACTCACGCTGCGCGCCACCAAGGAAGCGATCCGCCGTCTGCGCGAGGCAACCAGTGAGGTTGAGGGCGATGATCTGGTGACCATGTGCTTCACCAGCGCCGATTTCCAAGAAGGGGTCAGCGCCTTCCTGAACAAGCGCGCGCCGCAATTTACCGGGCGGTGATGGCGCTACGCTTGCAAAATATTTTTATGCGGTGGTGGATAGTATCGCGGGCGTCAATGCCGCAGATTTAGCCGCCGGGTGGGATGGGTTGCGGAAACGCAGCTCCCCACCCGCCACGGCATCAGGTGGCGCCAGGCCGAAAAGTTCAGCGCGCGAAGAACAGGAAGCCGCCACCACGCGCCGTGCGGCGTGACCGGCCAGAAAGCGCCGCACTGCGCCTTCAAGCGCCAGATCATCGCGCAAGCCCCGCCATTCAACGCGGTCCATATCCTCAATAAAGACCGAAACAATGCCGGGTTTCGCGCCCGATAGCCGCGCCGCCGCCGCACTCGCCATGCGCGTGGCAACGGCGTCCGAAATACTGTTTTCCTGACCAGCGCGCGCAGCCAGCACGAACACCGACCCGCCAGCCGGATCGCCGGTCACGGCCAAATGCGCTTCTGGCCCAAACTGCTGACGCAGTCTGCCAGGAAGCGGATCGACCTGCGCGCCGGCCAGCACCAGCGGGTCAAGCTTCAGCACCGCATCCGCGCTGCTATCCTGGCGTCTCTGAGCCGCCAGCATGGCCATGATGCGGCGCTGCAATTCTGCTGCCTTGTCCGGGCCGGCGAGCCCATCGGGCAGCGTCATGCGCAGCACATAGCGGCCAGGATGCGCGGCGAGCCAGGTTTGCAATTCAGGATTGACGCTATCCATCAGCGCATACCAATGCCCACGCCGCACCGGCCGGCCTTCCTCGGCCGAGATCGTCTCACACACCACTTCCGCAACAGCGCCACCACGGCTGATCATCAGATCATGCGCGCTGTCTTCCGCAAGGCCGGTGAAACGCACCTCAAAACCTTGCGCGCGATAAAGTGCGGCTGAGCGCAGCAGATGAAATAGCGGGATCAGCGTTGCCTCACCGGAAAGCCCTTGGATGATGGCGGCGCGCAGCTTCTCGCGCCGCGCTTCCGGCAGGCCATTGGCCAGGCGCACCGCTTCCGCCGCGAAGCCAAGCGCGCGGCGTTCCGCACTACCCCGCGCCGTGCCGCGCGCAGCACGCGCCAGGGCGAATTCCAAGGCATGGCGATGCTGCGTTGCGCGGCCCTGAAAGGCGCTTGCCTGCGCACGGCGCCCCAAATCCGCGAGCCGTTCCGCCCAAAGATCAGACCCCACCAGCCGGAGGAAATCCGGCATGGCCTTGGGATCGGCAGCGGGTACGGAAAGCGGCATGATCAGACCCTCGGGCGCAAAGCCAAAATGCTGGCTGTACGCGGAAACGCGTTGACAAAGCCAAGCCTGCCTCAATTTGCGCTAGCGCATGCGCGCCGTATCCGGTCTTGATGCCGAAGACATGGGGATACTCCGCAGCCCCAGGGGGGCGCAAGCTTTTTGGCTAAGGCGCGCCGATCTGCCGCAGCACCATAGCCTCGGTCAGCACTTCGGGCAGGATCACAGCCTCGCCCCTGCCCGGTGGCCAGAACAGGTTAAGCGGCACGCCTTCGCGGCCATGGGCGCGGAGCAAGGCGGTAATGGCGGGATCGCCGCGCGTCCAATCGGCCTTCAAATAGACAATGCCGCGCGCAGCCATGGCTGCCTGCACGGCATCCCGACGAAGGGCGATGCGTTCATTGACCTGGCAGGTGATGCACCAGGCGGCGGTGACATTCAGGAGTATGCCCTTGCCTTCAGCCCTCAGCGCCTCCTCCCGCGCGGGGCTCCAGCTTTCAGCGGTCTCAGTGGCGGCGGGGGCAGAAGGCGCGGCAGTCAGACCAAGGGGCAGCGCCAACAGCAAGGCCAGCGCGGCGAAAACCGGGCCAAACCCTGCGCGGCCATGGCGCTGCGCCCGGCCAAGCATCCAGGCGCCAAGCGCAAGGCCGAGCCCACCCGCCAGCGCCAATGCCACACCAAGCAAGCCGCTCTGCGCCCAAAGCACTGAAACCAGCCAGAGCGAAGCGCCATACATCGGCCAGGCCATGATGCGGCGAAGCCTTTCCATCCAGGGGCCGGGCTGGGGCAGTTTGCTGGCCAAGCCCGGCGCCAGGGCCAGGATCAGCGTGGGCGCCGCCAGCCCAAGGCCAAGGGCTGCGAAAACCGCAAGGGTCGCCAGTGCGGGCATGACCAAGGCCGCGCCAATCGCCGCCGCCATGAAGGGCGCGGTGCAGGGACTCGCCACCAGCACCGCCAAAGCCCCGGTTGCGAAACTGCCCAAACACCCGCCGCGTGCGGCGAGATACCCGCCCGCGCCAATCGGCCCTCCCAGCGCGAAAACACCCGAAAGATTTAGCCCAACCGCCAGCATCAGCCAGGCAATCGCCAGCACAAAAACCGGCGAGGTGAACTGAAACCCCCAGCCAAGCGCCATGCCCGCGCCGCGCAGCGCCAGCAAAAGCCCGGCGAGCGCCGTGAAGCTCACCACTGCGCCGGCCGTATAGGCAGCGGCTTCGAGCCGCACCGCCCCGCGCGCCGCTCCGCCCAGCCGCGTTAGGGCCATGGCCTTCATGGCGAGTACCGGAAAGACGCAGGGCATCAGGTTCAGGATAACCCCGCCAATCATCGCAAAAATCAGCGCCTGCCACAGTGGCAGGAAGGCCGCGCCAGGCAACATTGGCGCTGTGATCTCATAGCCAAGCCGCCGCCCGCCCTGGTCGGTCAGCAGCAGCACGCCTTCCAGCGTGGCGAGGTTTTCGGGTCGCTCAGCCCGCTTCAGCATCAATTCCAGCCAATCCGGCCCTTGCGTCAGGGTCTGTGGCGCGGGGTGATCCAACAGCCCGCCCTGGCCGGGAATGAATAGCGCGTCCTTGAGGCTCTCCCGACCAAGGCCAGGGCCGGTCAGGCGCAGCCGCAAGGCATCGCCCTGGATCGTGGCGCGCGCCTGCCAGGGTGAAGGGCGCGGCAGAGCAGCAGCGGCCGTGGCGAAAAGCGGTGCCAGAGCGGGGTTAACCTGCGCTTCAGCCGCCACGGGCAGATCAAGGCGGAAGCTGCCTTCTTCCGGGATGCAGACATCATCGCAAACAAGCCAGGTCGCTTGCGCCGAGATGCCGAAAACCTCGCCAACTCGTAGCCCCGGCGGCGGGGTGATACGAATCGGCAGCACCACTTCCCCATAATAGCCGAAGCTCATCAGCGGACCGGAGGGGATCGCCTGCGGGATGGGCCAGGTGATGGGGCTGGCCACGCTGCCCTCGGGCAGGGTCAGGGAGATTTCCGTGGGCGCGCCGGCATCCCCGGCATGGCGCCAATAGCTATGCCAGCGCGGCGAAAGCCAGAGGCGAAGCCCAAGCTGCAACGCCTGCCCCGGCGCAATGGCCAAATGATCCGCCACCAGCGTGACGCGCGCCCGCGGGCTTTCCCGCGCGGCAGATTCCAGCGCTCGCGCCGGCAGCCAGGGCAGGATCAGCAAGGTGAAAAGGGCAGCGAGGAAGCGCATGGCCCATAAAGGGGCGCGAAAGGGACTCTATGCAAGCCCGGAAATGAGAACAGGCTCGGCGCGTTAGGTATTGGTTAATCTTCACCGGTGAGGCTGCATCATGCGCAACATCCTCCTGGCTGGTTTTTTGGTCTTTTCGCTGCCGCTGGCGGCGCAGGAACCGCCGCAATGCATCGAAGCCCGCGAAGGGCAATTGGCCTGCATGACCGGCAAGCAATGCGCCTGCCGCTTCATCACCGGCGGCAGCATGACCGGGCGGCCGGATCGCTTCGCCTGAGATTGCGGCATCAATCGCCCGAATTGCCCGCCCGATCCGAATATTGTGCAGCAGCCGGGCTATACGCCGCCGATTGGAGGGGTTTATGTGAACCCACCCTATTCGCCGCCGCGCCCGCGCTGAGCGCCTTCGCGGCTTGATTGCGCGAAGCTGGCGCGTCACATGGGGGCGATCCGTGTCGCATCGCCCCGCCCATGCTCCCTGAATTGCCTGTCTCTGAAGCGCTGCCGGCGCTGCGTGCTGCGCTGAGAGGGTCTTCCAACGCCGTGCTGATCGCACCCCCCGGCGCGGGCAAGACCACAATTGTGCCCTTGGCGCTGATGGAAGAAACCTGGGCGGCTGAAGGGCGCATCCTGGTTTTGGAACCACGCCGTGTGGCCGCCCGTGCCGCCGCGCGCCGCATGGCGTCCTTGATCGGCGAAGACCAGCCCGGCGGCACCATCGGCCTTGCCACGCGACTTGATCGGCAATTCTCCGACCGCACGCGGGTTGAGGTGGTGACGGAAGGCCTGCTGGTGCACCGCCTGCAAAGCGAACCCGGGCTTGAGGGTGTCTCAGCAATTCTTTTCGACGAGGCGCATGAACGCAATCTGGATACTGATTTGGCGCTGGCGCTTGCACTTGATCTGCAAAGGGCGCTCCGCCCCGAATTGCGCCTACTGGCCATGTCCGCGACCTTGGATGGCGCGAGCTTCGCTGGCCTGATGGCGGAAGACGGCACCCCTGCCCCGGTGATTGAAAGCCTGGGCCGCGGTTATCCTGTCGAAATCCGCCACCGCGAGCGGGATTTGCGTGACCCGCGCGACCTGCCCGAAGCCATGGCGAGTGCTATTCGTGAGGCTCTGATCGCGCACCTCGGCGATGTGCTGGCCTTCCTGCCGGGCTGGGGCGAAATCCGTCGTACCGCCGAAAGGCTGGGCGGGGTGGGCGCGCTCGTGCTACCCTTTCACGGGGAATTGCCGCCGGCTGAACAGGATCTGGCGCTTAACCCGGCGCCGGATGGGCAGCGCAAGGTGGTGCTGGCGACCTCCATCGCCGAGACATCGCTGACCGTGCCCAATGTGCGCATTGTGGTGGATGGCGGCTATCGCCGCGCGCCACGACTTGATGCCGCAAGCGGGCTGTCGCGCCTTGTGACTCTGCGGATCGGCAAGGCGGCAGCGGAGCAACGCGCGGGCCGTGCGGGGCGCACCGCACCCGGGGTCGCAATCCGGCTTTGGACGGAAGCTTTGCACCGCGGACTGCCGCAGACGGATCGGCCCGAGATTCTGGAAGCGGAACTCTCTGGCCTGGCGCTGGATTGCGCGGCCTGGGGGGTGGAGCCGGGCGCGCTCGCTTTCCTGGATGCGCCGCCTGCCGGTGCAATGGCCGCCGCGCGCGGCTTGCTCCGCGATTTGGATGCGCTGGATGAGGAAGGGCGCATCACGGAAACAGGCCGGCGCATGGCGCGGATGGGCACGCACCCAAGGCTCGCGCGCATGATGCTGGCGGCGGAGGGCAATGCGGAGAAGGCACTCGCCGCCGAACTCGCAGCCCTTTTGGAAGAACGCGATCCCTTGCGCGGGCGGGAAGCGCCGGCGGATATCGGGCTCCGGCTTGATCTGCTTGCGGGCGGAGATCACGCGGCGGCGGATCGCGGGGCGGTGCAGCGCATTTGCCGTGCCGCCAGCCTGCATCGGCGCCGGCTTGGCATTGGCAATGGCGTGGCGGCCGAAGGTGATGCCGGGGCCCTGTTGGCGGCGGGCTTCCCTGACCGCATCGCGGCCAAGCGCGGTGCGATGGATGGCGCCTTTCGCCTGGCTTCCGGCCAGGGGGCACGCATCACCGGCATTGATCCCCTCGCCAAGGCGCCTTTGCTTGCCGTGGCTGATCTGGAAATCTTGAGGACCGAGGCGCGCATCCGCATGGCCGCACCCATTGAACGCGCCGTGCTGGAAGCCCGCTTTCCCGGAAGGCTGCATCGCGAGGAAGGGGCAGCGTTTGATGCGCGGACCGGCGCGGTGCTAGCGCGGCGGCGGCTCCGCTTCGGCCCGCTGGTTTTGGAGGAAGCGCCGCTGCAGCAGGCGGATCCGGCGGCAATGGCGGCGGCCCTTGCGGAAGCCGTGGCTCAGCGCGGCTTGCGCGATCTGCCTTGGAACGACGCGGCGCGGCAAACCCGCGCGCGAATGGGCTGGATGCGGCAGGTGGAAGGCGAAGCCTGGCCGGATCTTTCTGACGAAGTGTTGATCGCCTCAGCGTCCGAATGGCTGGCGCCGCATCTTGCGGGCCTCACGCGCTTGCAGGAATTGGCGGGGCTTGATCTGGCCCAAATGCTGCTGGGCCTTTTGCCCTGGGAAGCGCGCCGGGGGCTGGACCAGGCCCTGCCCGCATGGTTCGCGCTGCCTGCCGGGCGGAGTGCAACGATTGATTACGTGCGTGATGTGCCAACGCTTGAAGCCCGCGCGCAGCATTTGTTTGGTCTGCGGAGCTTGCCCTTGCTCGCTGGCGGGCAGGTGCCATTGCAGGTGGCGTTGCTCTCACCGGCTGGGCGGCCCATTGCCATCACGGGCGATCTGGCAGCGTTTTGGGCGGGAAGTTGGGCGGAGGTGCGTAAGGAAATGCGCGGGCGCTACCCAAAACATGCCTGGCCGGA
This sequence comes from Alphaproteobacteria bacterium, assembly GCA_016869715.1. Lineage (GTDB taxonomy): Bacteria > Pseudomonadota > Alphaproteobacteria > Acetobacterales > Acetobacteraceae > Neoroseomonas. The sequence continues at coordinate 20,502 of VGDM01000011.1, read as the reverse complement.
AAACCCCGCCGCGCCGCAAGGTTGAAGCGCGGGCCGAAGCGGCGCATTTATGCGGGACCATGACCATGTCTGAACCCAAGCTTTCGCGCCGCGCCGCGCTTCTTCTGCCTGCCGCCCTTGGCACCTGCGGCCCTGGCATTGCGCAGCGCGGCCTGCCGGATTTTGCCGATTTCGCTTAACGCGTGATCCCGGCAGTGGTGAGCATTCAGGTGGCGACGCGCGATGGCGTGCCGCCCGAATGGCGCAAACAGCCGCGGAAGCGCGACCAACGCGAATCTTCCTGCCGCCGGGGGCCGTTCATCCAGGCCGCTGGGTCGGGCTTTATCATTGAACCTTCGGGCATAATCGTGACCAATGCGCATGTGCTTGGCGAAGCCGCAAATGTGCTGGTTGGGTTGCATGATGGGTCGGAATATGTCGCGACCATCATGGGTGTTGATGAATTGACCGATATCGCGCTGCTCAAGATCGAACCGCAGCGACCTTTATCGGCGGTATCGCTTGGCCATTCGCGCCAGATGCGCGTGGGGCAATGGGTGTTGGCGGCGGGCAACCCTCTGGGCTTGGCGGGTCCGTCACTTCCGGCATCATCTCAGCCATTGGGCGCGATATTCGCCTGGGGAATTTTGATGATTTCATCCAGACCAATGCGCCAATCAATCCCGGCAATTCCGGCGCGCCGCTGTTCAATATGGCGGGTGAGGTGATTGGCATCACGACGCTGATCTTCTCGCCGAGTGGACCCTCGGCCGGAATCCGCTTTGCCGTGCCATCCGATCTGGCGCGGCCGGTGATTGAACAATTGCTGCGCGGCGGGCGGGTTGAACGTGGCTGGCTGGGCGTGTCTGTGGGCGATGTGGGAGCGGCACCAGGCCGCCCGCCGCGTGGTGGCGCACAGGTCATGGGCGTGGAACGCGGTAGCCCCGCCGCGCCATCCGGGCTGCGGCTGGGCCATGTCATCACATCCGTGGATGGGGCGCGCATCACGAATAATCGCGATCTGGTGCGCGGCATTTCCGCCATTCCGCCCGGGCAGAATGTGAAGCTATCCCTGCTCAGGGAAGGGCGCGTGATGGAGATTACCGTCCAGGTCGGGCGCCGGCCTGGGCCTGGTTGAAGCGCCATTTTGAATATTTCAAGGAAGCGGCGTAGCCTTGGCCCGCTGATGAATCGCTGCTGTTTCTGGAGTTAGCCTGTCATGCAAATCCTGCTGGTTGAGGATGATGCCGAGGTTGCGCGCTTTGTGAAGAAGGGCCTGCAAGAGGCCGGCCATATCGTCGAAAATGTCGCGAATGGGCGCAATGGGCTGTTCATGGCGGCTTCTGAGCCTTTTGATCTGCTGATTCTGGACCGCATGTTGCCGGGCGGCGTGGATGGCCTCCGCATTGTCGAGACGCTGCGCAGCCAGGGCAACAAGACACCCGTTTTGTTCCTGACCGCGCTTGGCGCCGTGGATGAACGCGTCAAAGGCCTCAAGGCCGGCGGCGATGATTATCTGGTCAAGCCCTTCGCCTTTGCCGAATTGCTGGCGCGCATTGAAGCTCTGGCGCGCCGCCCCGCCATGGAAGTGCGAGCGACCAAATTAACCGTGGCGGATCTTGAGGTTGATCTGCTGTCTCGCACCGTGACGCGGGGCAGCAAGCGGATTGAGGTGCAGCCGCGCGAATTTCGCCTGCTTGAACATCTGATGCGCCATGCAGGCCAGGTGGTCACGCGCACCATGCTGCTTGAGAAGGTTTGGGATTATCATTTCGATCCACAAACAAATGTGATTGATGTCCATGTTTCTCGCCTTCGGCAAAAGGTGGATCGCGGCTTTGATGTGCCCTTGATCCATACCGTGCGCAATGCGGGCTACATGATCCGCGCCGGCGCCTGAGCTTTCATGGCCACGCCGGCTGAGGATAGGGACGGCTGGCGCGATGTTGGCGCCTATCTGAAAAGTGCCGGCTTTCGCTTTGCCGCGCTCTTTGCCGTACTGTTTCTGGCGGCGACGCTGGGCTTTGCGCTCATGCTCTGGTGGGGCACGGCGGGCACGCTTTCGCGCCAATTGGATGATGCGATCCGCGCCGATGCGATTGGTTTGCAGGAAGCCTGGCGTGGCGGCGGTGCTACGGCAGTGAAGGACGCTGTTGGCGAAAGATTGGCGGTGGATATTGATGACCACGCCATCTATTTGCTAACGACTATAGCAGGGAATCGCCTGACGGGCAATCTCGATCGCTGGCCGGGCGCGGCAGAGTCCGCGGGTTCCTGGGCTTCCGATTTGGTGCGCCGCGACGGGGTCGCGGTGCCCGCGCGTGTCTACCATCTGCCGCTGGATCAGAACCATCGCCTATTGATCGGGCGCGATGCGACCGATCGTGAAAAGCTGCGCTCCCTTTTGTCTGAGGCGCTGCTGTGGTCCTTCGCTGTGGCGGTGGCCTTTGCGCTCGCTGGTGCGGCGGCGCTGCGGCGCGCGCTGGCGGATCGGCTTCGCGCGGCTGCCGCCACTGCCGGCGCCATCGCCGCCGGTGATCTTTCCCGCCGCGTGCCGCTTTCGGCGCAGCACGATGAATTCGATCAATTGGGCGAAAGCATGAATGCCATGCTGGATCGGATTGATCAGCTTATGGTCGGCATCAAGGGCGTTTCAGATTCCATCGCGCATGATTTGCGCACCCCCATCGCCCGCGCGCGCATGCGGCTTGAAAACGCGCTGCTGAGCGCCCCCGATTACGAAAGTCTGCGCGCCACAATAGAAACTACCGTCGCCGATCTGGATGGCATCAGCCGTGTCTTTCAGGCGCTGCTCCGCATTGCCGAGGCCGAGGCCGGGGCACGCCGCGCCGCCTTCGCACCTTTCGATCTGGCAACGGTGCTGACCGACGCGGCAGAGGTCTATGGCGCGCTTGCCGAAGAACGCGACCAGCAATTGGAAACATCCTGGCCGCAAACACTTACCATGGTGGGTGATCGTGACATGGTCTTGCAAGCCATTGCCAATCTTCTGGACAATGCAGTGAAATTCACCCCCGAAGGTGGCACCATCCACCTCAGCGCCAGCGCGCCCGTTCGCGGCAAGCGTGAGATCATTGTGTGCGATGAAGGCCCGGGTTTGGCCGCCGAGGATCGCGCCCGGGCCGGCCAGCGCTTCTTCCGCGCCGATCCATCCCGCGCCTTGCCAGGCTCCGGGCTAGGGCTTTCGCTGGTAAAAGCCGTAGCCGCGCTGCATGGCGGGGAATTGCGCCTGGGGGATGGCCAGGCCGGCGCCGCAAGGCCAGGGCTGGAAGCGCGGCTGGTACTCATTTCCCGCGCATAACGCGGGCTTCATCCGGCTGCCATCACCCGGCAGGGCAAGATTGCCTATGGAGCGGACATGCCATCGGTACTCCCCCTTCTGGTCATTCTGCCCGCCGCTGCCTTTGAGCAGCAGGCAACGCCACCACTGATTTCCGATTCTCCCGAATATTGCGCCGAGCTCTCAAGCCGCTTCGCAGCGCTGGAGATTGAGGCGCCAACAGATTTGCGCGCCCTGGCCGAGGGGGGGGGCGCCAGCTTTGCACCGAAGGGCAGACACGGAGCGGCATTGCCAAGCTGCGCCGGGCGCTCAAGGAAGCGCAGCGGGGGGAATAGGGCGGCGCTTTGGCTTTACGCCCGCCCATGCAACGGGCAGTGTCGCGGGGCGTGGAGGGTTTGAGCCATTTTAATTCAACGCGAAAGCGAAAATGATGCACGGGTTGCTACCTGCATTGCCCTTTCCGGCACGGCTGCCACCTGCACCGGCATCGGCCTCGCGCGGTTTGCCTATGTGCCGCTGTTTCCGGCGATGGTGGCGGCGGGTTGGGTGGATGGCGCTGAAGCGGGCTTGCTCGGGGCGCTCAATCTTTCCGGCTATCTGATCGGGGTTGGTGGCGTGCGGGCCTTGGCGCGGCGCGTTTCCGTGCCGCGTGCGCTGGATATCGGTATGGCGATAGCGGTGCTGGCCTTTGCCGCCTGTGCCTGGCGTGGCGGGTTGGCGTGGCTCGGCTTTTGGCGCTGCCTGGCAGGTATTTCAGGCGGCATGCTGATGGGCCTTGCGGGGCCTTCGGTCCAGGCGGTAACACCACTACAACGCCGGGGCCGCGCGGGTGGCCTGGTGCTGTTTGGTGTAGGCGGCGGCATTACGCTTGGTGCGTTGTTGGTGCCGCTATTGCTGCATGGCGGGGTCGCGACGGCCTGGCTTGGGCTTGCTGCTCTTGTGCTGGTCTTGTGGCTGGTGGCGCGCAACTATTGGCCGCGCCCGCCGGCAGCGGAAACCGTGCCGGAAGGCCGCGCCCCGCCGGCGCTTGGCATCATCATTGCCTATGGATTTTCGGGGGCGGGACTGGTGCCGCCGATGCTCTATTTGTCGGACCTGGCAGCACGAGGCAGGGGGCTTGGTGTTGCGTTTGGTGCCGGCATGTGGGTGCTGTTTGGCCTTGGCTGCATTGCGGGTGCCGTGCTGGGTGGGCGTGCGGTGGATCGTTGGGGCGGGCGCCTTGCCGTGCTGGTTTGGATGGTCATTCAGAGCATTGCGCTGGCGCTCGCCTTGCCTCGGGCGCTTTGGGTGCTGGCGCCCCTCGGCCTGGTTTCCGGCTTTACCGCGCTTGGCATTACGACTGTCGCCTTGGCCGCAGCGCGGGAAAGGGCGGACGCCTTGGCCGGCGTGATATGGGTGCGCGTGACGGCAAGCTTTGCGGTCGCGCAGGCCATTTCGGGTTTTGCCTTGGCAGCGCTATTTCGCGTGACCGATGAAAGCCACGCTACGGTATTTGCGGCGGGGCTTCTGCTGTCACTCGCAGGCTTGGTGGTAGCCTGGGCGGATTGGCGCTGGCGCTGGACCTGAAAAGCTACACCCGCCGCAGGCGGGCGAGCGCTCGAACGGGAGCCACCGCTTATGATGCGAAGCCAAGCGCGCGGGGGCGCGCGCTGGCGCCCGAAGCATTTTCTAGCCAAGTGGTCTCACTTGGCGGCTCGGAGAATTCGACCCCATTAAATTCAGGTCAATTCTGTTAAGCGGCCGCAAAAAAGGAATTGGTCCTGGGGCGGATCGGGCACGATCCGCGACATTTTAATTACGCCCGCCCACGAGTTACAAGACGCCCCGGCCTTTCCCCCGTGGCGCCTTTGCCGGCGACGAAGGTGGAAACACCATTGGCCCAGACTTCCTCGATCCCGGCGCTTTCCTGCTTCGGGTTTTCGAAAGTCGCACGGTCAATCACCGTATTGGGATCAAACAGCACCAGATCGGCATAGGCGCCTTCGCGGATAACGCCGCGATCCACCATGCCAAAGACAGTAGCGGGGCGACCCGTCATTTTATGCACGGCGGTCTCAAGGCTGAACAGGCGCAATTCGCGCGCATAAAGGCCCAGCACGCGCGGGAAAGTGCCCCAAAGCCTGGGATGCGGATGCGCATCATGCGGAATGCCATCGGAGCCAATCACCGACATGGGATGCGCCATGATGCGCCGCACATCTGCCTCATCCATTTGGAAGGTGATCTGGCCTGCGGGCAGCAAACGTTCAGCCGCCAGGCGAATATCTGTATTCCAGCTGCGCGCAATATCGGACAGGTATTTGCCCGCCATTTCCGGATGCGGAATGGACCAGGTAATCATCACCTTCACATCATCGCGCAGCCGATCTGGCATCAACACGGTGGAGCCCGCTGGATAAGGATAAACGTCAAAGCAGACTTCCTGGCTTTGCGCATAGGCATCAATCAGGGCGAGCGTCTGATTGGACCGCCCGTAATTTTCCGGCATCGAGCATTTATGGTGGCTGATCCAAACCGGGCAGCCGACACGATCACCGATCTTCAGCGTTTCTTCGATGGAAGCGCACACGCGATCCGCCTCATCACGCATATGCGTCACGTAAATGCCGCCGTAAGCGCGGAGTGGCTCGGCCACCGCGATCACTTCTTCCGTAGTGGCATGCATATTCAGCGGATAGTAAAGCCCGGTCGAGAATCCTGAGGCGCCATCGGCAAGGGATTGCTTGACGCGCAGCCGCATGCGTTCAATTTCGGCATCATTGGCAACGCGCATGACATCGCCATTCATCACCTCAACCCGCATAGTCTGGTGGCCGACCAGCGCATAGGTATTGACTTCCGAGCCCTGTTTTTTCAGCTCATGCGCATAATCACCGAAACTGTCGAAGCGCCACCAACCATCTTCGCCAATCAGATCAAGCGGCGGCGGCGGGCGATTGGTGAAACGCGCGGGCGCCAGGCTGACACCACAATTGCCGACAACAACCGTGGTGACGCCCTGGCTGATCTTGCAGGTCATGCAGGCGGGGCCACACAGCACGGCGCGGTCATCATGGGTGTGGCTGTCAATGAAACCCGGTGCCACTGCCTTGCCGCCCGCCATCACTTCGCGGTCCGCACTCGCGCCGCCCAGATCGCCAACCGCCACGATGCGATCCCCCGAAACCCCAATATCGCCGCGCCGGCTTGCAGCGCCGGTACCATCAATGATGGTCGCATCGCGGATGATCAGATCGCAGCGGAGAGCCATGGATTTATCCTGCCAAAGAGTGGTCACATGCGGTGATCATGGCGCAGGCCGTACGCTCAGGGAACCCCTTTTGTGCCGTCGGAGGGGCGCGCGCCTATCGCGGCCCGGCGGGTTTGGGTGGCGGCCCCGAGATGGCCATGGCTCTTTCGGTGCCCAGCAGAATTTCGGCAATGCGGATGATGTCATGGCGTTGCAGCCCGCCACCACGCAGCGCATTCAGCACGGCCTTGAGCTTGACCGAGTGGCTGGCCTGGACCTTGTAAAAGGCTTCAAAGCGCCCCGCACGGCGCCCGGCATCTTCCAGGCGGCGAAGCGCGCGCGCCAAGATTTCGATATTCAGCACAACGGCTCCACGGTGCTTGGCATTTGGGTCATGCAAGGCGGGCAGCAATTGACGATTGACGTTGACGATAGATTGCGTGACTTCCTCGGCCGCAACGCCGATCTGCTGCAGCAAGGGCGCTATCACCGCGCACCGATCCTTGGGGCGACCGGACGGGGCGCCTTTAAGCTCCTTTAGCAGCGCGACATATTCTTCTGCGATATGCGCGGCGCGCACAGGGTCTTCCGCAGGCAGGGCCTCCACAGGCGCGCGCTGCAATTCCGTCAGCTTTTCATCAGTAATGCTTCCGGCAATCGGCGAAAGCCGTGACGCGGCAGCAAGTACCGATCCTGGGCTTTGCGCGCGATCAAGTAGGCTAGACAAGGCAAGGCTGAAGACATTTTGCCCTTCCTGCGTCGGGCCCTTCAGCGCGGCGATGACCAGTTCAGGCGATGGACCGGAAAAGGAGGCAAGCTTCGCTTCCCAAATGCGATCCGCATGTCGCCAAATGCTGGCCGCGAGCTTGAGCAATTCCTAGACCTGCGCCCCATCAGGCAAACCTTGCGGGAAGGAAAGGGTCGGGGCGAGTTGGGCTGCTTTCGCCCAAAGGGCGCGGCCTGCTGAATCCATTTGCAGCACATCAAAGAAAATGCGCCCGCCAAGATTGGCTGAGATTTTTTCAGCCGACGGGCCCATCGCTGCACGCAACGCCTCGGAAATCGGCAAAAGCGCGGGGCGTGGCAGTTTGGCACTGCCCGGAGCCCATTCATTAAGCGGCACAACCGCGCCATCAAAAGGCGGGAACAGGATACGCGTAAAGGTGATTGGGCGCGGGGGGCGCAGCATCCTCAGCCTTGGGTGCGCCGCTTCAATGATGGGATCAAGCACTGCGCACGACGGCACGGCTTCAAGTGCCGCCACCACCTGCTGCAAAACCGTATCCGAAGCCTTGGAGGTGCGCTTGGAAATGCGCCGAAAGCGCGTCTTCACCCTTCGTTGCCTTATCCGCATCCTGGGTGAGGGCGCGGGTGGATTGCACGAGAAAAGCTTCCCGCAGTTTCTTCGCTTCCAAGGCGAGAGAATTGGCATGGGCTCCGGCAAGCAGGGATTCATTCCTTGCAGCAAAGGTCAAAGGCCGAATGCACCGCCAATCCAGGCCTTGCACCTGGGCTGGCACTTCAAGGCGGAACTTGGCGGCACCTTCTGGGAAGCCGCCCCAACCTTCAACTTCCTTTGGCAATTCCAGCACCAGATGGCTCATTTCCCAAATGACGGCTGTGCGGTCTGAAGGCTCTGATTGCTGCCACAGGGCGATGATGATGTCCCAGCCATTCAAAAGCCATTCGGGGCGCAGGGCGCGGCGCGTCACCGATTGCTGGTCGCGCTGCCAGGCGCGCAACAAAATCGTGGTATCGTCCAGCACGCGATCCAATTCGCTGATGGCCGCTTTGGCGCACCTGAGAGTAATCTTCGCCCGCCTCAGCATGAACTCAGCGTTCAATCCGCGGCTATTGTCCCGTGGCGCCAAAAGCCATCTGTCGAGTTCCTGCGCGAAGGCCTGCAATTCAGCGTAGGCACAACGCGCATGGCCAGTGACGGCATCAGTGGCCTTGCCGAGGGGCATGAAAACGCCCGCCAACGCTTCAATCGACGCTTCGACTTTTTCCGTGCTGGTTTCGAACCGGCGCGCAATCCGCGCCACCGCCTTGCCGATTCTTGGGCGCAGATAGATCAGGGTTTCCTGTTCCAGCGATACCTTGGCTTCGGCCGGCAATTCAGTGCGGCGAATCAAATCCGTCAGGAGCAGGAAAAACATGCGCCGCAGCGCTGTGGCATCGGCCGCTTTCTGTTCCTCCGCCCAAGCCATGGCGGCCCTGCCGCGCCAACCTTCCAGGGCTGTATCCAAGGCAGCCACACGGATGGGTCCCGGGGAAAGGGATGTCAGTTCGCGCGAGCGACGCCACAGGAAAACATCATGGGCGGTGATTCCGGCCACTAATGGGACATCCTGCCCGGCGAGTATTGAGCGACTCAATTTGCCCGAAGCGCCCATCAGGACGAGTTCAGGCGCGCCACCCTCATCCGACTGCCGAACCCGAGCACCCAATAGCTGCGGCGTGGTGAAGGCCACTAATACCGCACGGTCGCGGAATGCCGCCGGATCCTGCGGAGCCTGCTGGCCGGACTTATGATCACTGTTCAACGCAGAGCTTGCAGACATGAGGGCGCTTTGGTCCTGGATGATTGGCCTTTGCATCCGGCCCTCCGAGGCACGATTGCAGCTATGATGACCCCACCACCAAACCAAACATGACGATCATCAAGTTTTTGGCAGATGCCGGAGACTCAACAACCCTCTTGAATTTCTCGACAATCCTCTTTCGTAGCACCGCCAAGTTTTGTGTAGGGATGTGGTCTTGTCGCGCCCGCAAGGGATATTGTGCCAAGTACGGTTGAACTTGACCAAAACAACGTAAAATCAGGAACTTGATATTTGGTTTATTGGCCTTTGTTTATCACGACCCGGATCAACCCGGTTGCATTCACAACGGAGCATGTAGCGGGAAGCCGTAGGCCCCTCCGCCGCGCGCGTCAGCACCCCTGACAGCAACGCGCGCAGACCTCCTCGCCATCAGAGTGCCTGACCCTCCGCCGCCGCCTTCAGGCGCCGGAGCGCCTCGGCCCCGCCGGGCAGGGCTGGGTAAAGCGCCAAGGCTGCTTCCATGCTGCGCAAAGCGCCGGGCGCATCGGCTGCTTCCTTCTGCAAACGCGACAGGCTTTGCAGCGCGATGAAGTGGCGTGGTTCCAGGCGCAACGCCTCGGCCAAATCGCGCGCCGCTTCGCGTAGCTGTCCGAGCGCCGCCAAGGCTTCCGCGCGCAAATGCCAGGCACTTGCCGCATTGGGGGCCAGCGTTACCGCCGCGTCAAAATCCTCAATCGCTTCTTCCGGCAGCCGCGCATTCAAATTGCGCGTGCCGCGCTGCAGCAAGAGCCGCGCAGCGGGCGATGCCGCTTCGATCCATATTTGCCTGATCCGTGCTTCCGCCAAGGCAAGCTGCGCCGCATCCTGGCTGTCACGCAGCACGGCAAAAAGCTGATCCAATTCCGCCGCGCGCGGTGTGCTCTGCGCCAGCGCCTCCCCTGGTACGGCAAGGCCCAGCAGCAAGGCGGCGCGTCGCTTCATGATCTAGCCACGCATCTTGGCAAGGGCTTCAGGCTCTGGCCCGCCCGCCATCCAATCGAGCAATTCCACCGTGTGAATGGCCGGCATCGCGCCATCCCCTAATTGTGTTAGGCAGCCAATATTCCCCGCCGCAATGATGGCGCCCCCTGTGCGTTCCAGATTGCCAAGCTTGCGCGCTTTCAATTGCCCCGCGATTTCCGGCTGCATCAGATTATAGGTACCCGCCGAACCGCAGCAGATATGCCCTTCTGCCGGTTCCTTCACGATAAAGCCGGCTTTCGCCAGCAGCGACTTGGGTTCTGACGTGATCTTCTGACCATGCTGCAAGGAACAGGCGGCGTGATAGGCAACCGTAAGCCCCGGCGTTGGCCGGCTTGGCGCATAGCCAAAGCGCATCAGCATTTCCGAAATATCGGCAGCCAAAGCGGCGACCTTCTCTGCCTTCTCCCGCCAGGGTGCCGCTTCCTCTCGGAACATGAAGCCGTAATCCTTGAGCGTGGTGCCGCAACCCGACGCATTCACCACAATCGCATCCAGCCCTTCACCCTCAATCTCCGCCGACCAGGCCTCGATATTCGTGCGCGCCAGGCGCATCGCTGTATCATGATGGCCCATGTGATGGTCAAGCGCGCCACAGCAGCCCTGGCCCTTGGTCACCACCACCTCAATGCCCATGCGGTTCAGCAGCCTGATCGTCGCCTCATTGATGGAAGGGGCAAGCACCTGCTGCGCGCAGCCGGTCAGCAAGCCAACCCGCCCGCGCCGTTCGCCTTCAGCCTTGAACACGCCCGGGCGTTCCATCGCCGATGGTGATGGCACGTGCTTGGGCGCGAGCCGCAGCATGGCGCGGAGCCTCTCGGCCATCATGGACTTGCCCGGCACCAGCCACGCCAAAGGCCGCGCTATACTAGCGCCCACCAAGGCCACCCGAAACCGGAAGGGATAAGGCAACACCACCGACAGTAATCGCCGCAGAAAACGCTCCGCCGCCGGGCGCTGGTAGGTCTTTTCAATGTAGGCGCGCGCATGATCCACCAGATGCATGTAATGCACCCCGGAAGGGCAGGTCGTCATGCAGGAAAGGCACGACAGGCAGCGATCAAGATGCCGGACCTCCAACTCACTCGCCGAACGCCCAGACTCCAACATATCCTTGATCAGATAAATCCGACCCCGAGGCGAATCCAACTCATCACCTCGCAACAGGAAGGTGGGGCAAGTCGCGGTACACATCCCGCAATGGACACAGCTCCGCAGGATGCGGTTGCTCTCGGCAATATCCGGGTCGGCCAATTGGGCGGGGGAGAAGAGGGTCTGCATGGGATGACTATAACCTACAACAAAAACCACGGGCAGAAGCGGGGGCGCTGCCCCGCGTACGCGCCGCCCCGAAATCAAACCTGGCGCGGGCGGGCACCAAGCATATGCGCGATGGCGTAGGTCAGATCGGGGCGGTTCAGCGTATAAAAATGGAATTCATCAACGCCATTGGCCTGCAATAGACGCGCCTGCTCGGCCGCCACCACGGCAGCTACCATGCGCCGTGTCTCCGCATCCTCCTCCAGCCCCTCAAACAACTGGCCCATCCAGGCCGGCACACTCGCGCCGCACATGGCCGAGAACTTCACCACCTGCTGGAAATTGGAGACCGGCAAAATACCCGGCACGATCGGCACCGTAATGCCCTTGGCATGGCAGCGATCAATGAAACGAAGGAATGTCTCGGCCTCAAAGAAATACTGCGTAATGGCGCGAATCGCCCCCGCATCAATCTTGCGCTTCAGGAAATCCAGATCCGCATCCGCTGAAAGCGCTGCCGGATGGGTTTCCGGATAGGCGCCAACGCTGATTTCAAAATCGCCAATGCGCTTGAGGCCGCGCACCAAATCCTCGGCCTGCGCATAACCGCCCGAATGGGGCACATATCCCGAAACCCCGGCGGGAGGATCACCCCGCAAGGCCACAATATGGCGCACACCGGCAGCCCAATAGCGCCGAGCGACCTCATCCACCTCATCCCGCGTGGCGCCCACACAGGTCAGATGGGCCGCCGGGGTCAGGCTGGTTTCCGCCACCAGGCGGGCAACGGTCGCATGGGTGCGTTCCTGCGTGCTGCCCCCTGCTCCGTAAGTTACCGAGACAAAGCGCGGGCCAAGCGGTTCCAGGCGCCGAATACAGGGCCAAAGCTGTTCTTCCAGCTTGTCCGTCTTGGGCGGGAAGAATTCAAAGGATAGCCGGGGCGCCGGCAGGGCAGCCGGGGCCGGCAGGGCGCTGAACCGCGGGCCGGTCAGCCAACGGGCCAAGGGGCCACGGGTGAGGTTATTCATGACATCTTCCGAAATGGTGAGGCCATGAGCCTTCTGCAACCGCCCCCCCTTTGCCCATCACGCCCATCTTGGCAAGGGCGCCCTATTCGCTTTAGGCGGTTCCCGAACCGAGGCTTTTTGCGCTAAAACCATTTTTATGAAGTTCTCCGCCCTCATTTTTTTTGGCGCATCAGCGCTTGCGCTGGTTTTGCTCGCCGGTTGCGCCACGCGCCCCCCTGCCGATGACCCGGAGGCACTGCAGGAGTTCCGCGAAAACAACGACCCCTTTGAGCCATCGAACCGAGTCCTTTTCGCAGTGCACGAGGCGATTGATCAGGCGGTCCTGCAGCCGATGGCTGAGGCTTATCGGGATGTTCTTCCGCCGCCTGTGCGTGCCGGCATCCGGAATGTGCTTGGTAACTTGCGCACCACCACGATCCTGACCGGCGACCTTTTGCAGGGTAATTTCGACCGTGCCCGAAAAACACTGGGCCGATTCATCGTTAATACCACGATCGGTATAGGCGGTATCCAGGATGTAGGGCGCGCCTATGATGTCCATGGCCATTCAGAGGATATGGGCCAGACCTTCGCTGCTTGGGGTGTGGGCGAAGGCTTCTACATCTTCATGCCTCTGCTTGGACCTTCCACTGCAAGGGACTTGGTCGGGTTTGGTGCAGATATCGTGAGCAACCCCTTCACTTGGATCGGTCAGGGCCAGATTTTAGATGCCTGGAACTACATGCGCCTTGGCATGACCATTGTGGACACCCGCGAAGCCTTGCTGGAACCGATAGACGCCGTACGCAAGACGTCGCTTGATCCCTACGCGACTCTGCGTTCCGCGTATCGCCAGCGCCGCGCCTTTGAAATACAGAACAAGGACAGCCCGGCAGGCGCAGTGGCGCCCGCAGGCGGTGTTGGCTTCGGCCAGGGCATCACGGAGTCCAGGTGATGACGCGCGTCTCTCTACCTCGTCGCTTCCTGATGTTTGGCGTTTTTGGTCTTGTCACGATGCCGGCCCGCGCGCAGCAAATGGATATCACCCGCGCTACTGCCTTCGTGGATAAGACAGGGCAGGATTTGATAAACGCCATCAATGACCCACGCCTGAATCAGACGCAACGGCGCGACAAGGTGGCCAGCATCCTGCGCAGTGCCATTGATATTGAGGGCACTGGGCGCTTCATTCTGGGCCGCTATGTGCGGCAGGCATCGCCCGCTGAATTGCAGGAATACCTCAAGCTGTTTGATGAAATCATCATCCGCAACCTCTCTGCCCGCTTTGGCGAATATCGCGGTGTGAAATTCTTGCTCGGCCGCTCGCAGCAGCGCAGGGAGGAAGATGCGCTGGTCAGCACCCTTGTGGAGCGCCCCAATATGCCACCTTTTACGCTCGACTGGCGCGTGGCTGAGATCAATGGCCAGCCGCGGGTGGTGGATGTGATTGCTGAGGGCACATCCTTGCGGCTCACGACCCGTAGCGAATATTCCGCGGTCATTCAACGCAATGGCGGGCGTGTGGCGGCGCTGCTGGACGCCATGCGCGGACAGATCGCCCAATTGGTGGCGCGTGAGGGCGCTTGATCAGCCGGCCGTCACGCTTTCATACACCACCATCGCCTGCCCCTTATGAGTGAAGCCGCCCGAAGGGCGCATGCCGATATCTTCCATCACCTCGCGCGAGGCCACATTTGTCTCCCGCGCCACGGCGATAATGCGCGAAAGCCCCGCCGCATGGCCGAAATCCAGCGCGGCACGGGCTGCTTCCCGCGCATAGCCCTTGCCGCGACATTCCGGCCACAGCGCATAACGCAGCGCCAGACCGCGCCCATCGGGGCGTTCCATCAGCCCGCAAATGCCAAGAAACTTGCCGCTGCCGCGCACAAAGACAGACCACGTGCCATAGCCCCGCACCGCCCAGAAATCTATGTCGTCTTCCATTTCTTCCCGCGTGCGCTCGGCACTGCGCGTGCCATGCAGCATGAAGCCAAAGACGCGTTCATCCGCCTTTAGGCGAATAAGGTCGGGCAATTGCTCCGGCGCCGGTGGCAGCAGGGAAAGCCGCGCGGTACTGATGCCGCGTGGTGTGTGCAAGGCGCCGAGGGTTTGGCTCACCGCTGCAAGGGCCGGTATTTGATGCGATGCGGCTCCGTCGCATCCGCGCCAAGGCGCCGGCGCTTGTCTTCCTCATAAGCTTGGAAATTGCCCTCAAACCACTCGACATGGCTGTCGCCTTCGAAGGCGAGTATATGGGTGGCCAAGCGGTCCAGGAAAAAGCGATCGTGGCTGATGATCACCGCACAGCCGGCAAAATCCATCAGCGCTTCTTCCAAGGAACGCAGCGTATCCACATCCAAATCATTGGTTGGCTCGTCGAGCAGCATGACGTTGTGTTCGCGCTTCAGCATTTTTGCCAGATGCACACGGTTGCGTTCACCGCCCGAAAGCACGCCAACGCGCTTTTGCTGATCGCCGCCCTTGAAGTTGAAGGCCGCAACATAGGCGCGCGACGGCACACTTCGCTTGCCGATGGTGATCATGTCCATCCCGTCGGAGATTTCTTCCCAGACGGTTCGCGTATCATTCAGGCTGTCGCGACTTTGATCCACATAGCCAAGCTGCACACTATCGCCCACGACAAGGCTTCCTGAATCAGGGGTCTCATCGCCTGTGATCATCTTGAACAAGGTGGATTTACCCGCGCCATTGGGGCCAATCACGCCGACAATGCCGCCCGGCGGCAGCTTGAAGGACAGGTTTTCAATCAGCAGCCGATCACCAAAACCTTTTAAGAGATTCTCGGCCACAATGACGGTGTTGCCCAGGCGCGGTGCGGGCGGGATGGTGATTTCGGTCGGGTCTGGAGCCTTTTCCTGGCTGCGACGGAGCAGATCCTCATAGGCTGCGATACGCGCCTTGGATTTTGCCTGCCGAGCTGCCGGAGAACGCCCAATCCATTCCTGTTCTTCAGCCAATTGGCGCTGGCGTGCGGTTTCTTCGCGTTCTTCCTGCGACAGACGCTTGCGCTTGGCTTCCAGATAGGCGGAGTAATTACCCTCATAAGGAATGCCGCGCCCGCGATCCACTTCCAAAATCCAGCCCGTCACATTGTCGAGGAAGTAGCGGTCGTGCGTGACGATCAGCACCGCGCCCTGATACTCACGCAGCGTCTTTTCCAACCAGGAAACGCTTTCCGCATCCAAATGGTTGGTCGGTTCGTCCAGCAACAGCAGATCAGGCTTTTCCAGCAATAGTCGGCACAAGGCCACACGGCGACGTTCGCCACCCGACAGATGCGTCACTGAGCTATCGGCCGGCGGGCAGCGCAGCGCATCAAGGGCAATATCCACCTGACGGTCCACTTCCCAGCCATTCACTGCATCAATTTGTCCCTGCAATTCTGCCTGTTCGGCGAGCAGATTGTTCATCTCATCTTCGCTCATTTCCTCGGCGAATTTTTCGGAGATTTCGTTGAAGCGGGCAAGGTGCGCGGAAAGCTCGGCAAAGGCCGCACGCACATTCTCACCCACCGTCAGATTAGGATCGAGATGCGGTTCCTGCGGCAGATAGCCAACCTTGGCGCCTTCTGCCGCCCAAGCCTCACCACCGAAATCCGTATCCTGCCCAGCCATGATGCGCATGAGCGTGGATTTGCCCGCGCCATTCGGGCCCAGCACACCAATCTTGGCAGCCGGCAGGAAGGACAGCGTGATGCCCTTGAAGACTTCTCGCCCGCCCGGATAGGACTTGGTGAGGTTCTTCATGACATAGACATATTGATAGGCGGCCATGGGGCGGGGGACCTGATACGGTTAGGGGAATTCAAAGGCCGCTCATAGAACAGTTTGCGCCCGGGTGAAATCCGCAAAGGGTTGCGCCCTTCGGGCGATTTTTTCCCGCGCACCGGCCAAAAATGGGCCCGGCAGGACTCGAACCTGCAACCAAACCGTTATGAGCGGTCCGCTCTGACCATTGAGCTACAGGCCCAGCCGTTCCTTGATAGCGCCCAGAGGCCACCAAGATCAAACCTGTTTTGCCTCCCCAGCCATGCGCGCCAGCACGCGCAGCAAATCCCGCGCGCGGCGCACGCGCTCGGCCAGGTCCATATCGCGGATCAAGGCCAGCTTGGCATCGGGGCGGAGCCTCACCGCCCCCTTCTGCCCCTGAATCCAGGTGATCAGCCCGCCCGGATTGGCGAAATTCTGTCCCCGGAAGCTCAGCACCAGACCCTTCGGCCCAGCATCCAGCTTTTCCACGCCGGCCTGCCGACATAGCCGCTTGATCGCGACCACTTGCAGCAGATTCTCTACCTCAGCCGGCAGGGGGCCGAACCGGTCAGCGAGCTCCGCCGCCATGGCGTCATTCTCGCCATCCGTCGCGAGACCCCCGATGCGCCGATAGAGGCCAAGCCGCACCGGCAGATCGGTGACATAGTTCTCCGGGATCAGCACCGGCAGGCCAAGATTGATCTGCGGCGTCCATTCCCGCTCACTCTCCGCGCCCTCAGCGCCGGCCTTGATATCGGCGACCGCTTCTTCCAGCATTTGTTGGTAAAGCTCGATGCCGACTTCGCGAATTTGGCCGGATTGTTCCTCACCCAACAGATTGCCGGCGCCGCGAATATCCAGATCATGCGAGGCAAGCGTGAAGCCAGCGCCCAGATTATCCAGCGTCTGCATCACTTCCAGCCGCTTTTCCGCCGCAGCCGAAAGCTGATGCGCTTCCGGCCAGGTCAGATACCCATAGCCACGCAGCTTACCGCGCCCAACACGCCCGCGCAGCTGATATAGCTGCGCCAGGCCAAACATATCGGCGCGGTGGATGATGAGCGTATTCACCGCCGGCATATCCAAGCCGCTTTCGACAATATTGGTGGACAGCAGAATGTCATGCTTGCCATCGCCGAATTCGGTCATGACGCGTTCAAGTTCGGTCGGCGTCATGCGGCCATGCGCCTGCACCAGGCGCGCTTCCGGCAGAATCTCGGCCAGCCGTTCCGCAAGCTTCGCCATGTCTTCAATGCGCGGCACCACGCAGAAAATCTGCCCGCCACGGAAGCGTTCGCGCTGAATGGCTTCCCGCAGCACCACCGCATCCCAGGGCATGATGAAGGTGCGCACCGCCAGCCGATCAATGGGTGGCGTTGCGATCACGCTCATTTCCCGCACACCGGACAGCGCCAATTGCAGCGTGCGCGGGATGGGGGTCGCGGTCAGGGTCAGCACGTGCACATCGGCTTTCAGCGCCTTCAGCGCTTCCTTGTGGCGTACGCCGAAATGCTGTTCTTCATCCACCACCAGCAGGCCAAGATCAGCAAATTCTGTGCCCTTGGCCAACAACGCATGTGTGCCGATGACGATATTGATATCGCCGCGCTTCATGCCTTCCCGCACTTCTGCCGCATCCTTGGCCGTGACCAGGCGCGAGAGTTGCGCAATGCGTAGCGGGAAGCCTTCGAAGCGCTTCTGGAAATTACGGAAATGCTGCCGCGCGAGCAACGTGGTTGGCACCACCACCGCCACCTGTGCGCCAGACATCGCGACCACAAAGGCAGCACGCAAAGCGATTTCCGTCTTGCCAAAGCCGACATCGCCGCAAATCAGCCGATCCATCGGCCGGCCGGCGGAAAGATCTTCCAATACATCGGCAATGGCGCGGGATTGATCTTCGGTCTCGGCAAAGAGGAAGCGGGCACAAAACTCATCCCACATGCCCTCAGGCGGGGTCGCCAGCGTACCATCCTTCATGCGCCGCATGGCCGCAGTGCGAATCAGCTCGGCGGCCATGTCGCGAATGCGCGACTTCGCCTTGGCCTTACGATTCTGCCAGGAAACCCCACCGAGTTTGTCCAGCGCTACGCCGAGCCCTTCCGAGCCGAAGCGGGAGAGGATTTCAATATTCTCGACCGGCACAAAAAGCCTATCGCCACTATCATAAATCAGCTTCAGGCAATCATGCGGCGCGCCGGCTACTTCGATAGTGACCAGCCCCTCATACCGGCCAATCCCGTGATCCTGATGCACCACCAAATCACCCTCGGCGATTTCGGTCGCATCCGCAATGAATTGATCGGCGCGACGGGGGCGGAGCCGCGGGCGGGCGATGCGTTCACCAAGCAAATCCTGCTCGGCGGTGACAGCGATGCCTTCCGCAATAAAGCCGCGTTCAATGCCCATCACCACCAGGGCGACAACATCAGCGGGCAGCGCGCGCGCAGCTTTCCAATCCTCAGCAGTCTCAGCACGCACACCATTCTCGCGCAGCAGATTGCCGAGCCGTTCACGAGACCCACGCGACCAGGCCGCCAGGATGGGCTGGCGCTTGGCCTTGGCTTCGCCCTGCACCATGGCGGCATAGGCCGCAAAAACATTCTCGCCCGCGCTGCGTGCCTCGGCAAAAAGCGGGCCGGGGCGCCCGCCTGCGGCAATGCCACCCGGCACGGCGAAGGGCGAAAGGCGTAGCACGCGGCAATCGGCCAGCATTGCTGCCCAGCCTGCTTCATCCAGATAAAGCGTTGCGGGCGGTGCGGGTCGATAAGGCACATCGCCCTCACCAATGCGGGATGGCACGCGGCGGGCTTCGTAATGATCGGTGATCATCTCAAGCCGCGCCTTCAGCACTTCCTCGGCCTGGTGGTCGAAGCTGATTTCGGCGCCGGGCAAATACTCCAGTAGCGGCACCATGGCTTCATGGAACAGGCCGGCCCAATGTTCCATGCCGGGATAGCGCCGCCCGGCGCTGATCGCGCCATAAAGCGGATCATCCGCCGCCGCCGCGCCGAACAGATCGCGATAGCCGCTTCTGAAGCGCGCACGTGACGCCTCATCCAAAAACACCTCACCCACCGGGCAGAGTGACAGCGCGGGCACAACCTTGCCGCTCCGCTGGCTGACCGTATCAAAGCGGTGCATATCGTCGATCTCATCACCAAAAAGATCGAGGCGAATGGGTTCCGGCTCACCCGCCGGGAACAGATCAATAATGCCGCCGCGCACGGCATATTCGCCATGTTCCATCACCGTGCCGGTGCGATGATAACCATTGGCTTCCAGAAAGGCCGTGAGTTTTTCCGGCTGCACCCGCCCGCCCTTGGCCAGCGATAAGGTGGCGCCTGCAAACACATTGGAGGCGGGCACTTTCTGCACCAGCGCATTAATAGTGGTGAGCAAGACACGCGGGCGTTGGCCCGCTTCCAACAGCCGCGTCAGCGTCGCGACACGTTCGGCGATGATTTCCGGATTGGGGGAGACACGATCATAAGGCAGGCAATCCCAGGCCGGAAAACGCAGCACCTCGATTTCAGGCGCAAAAAAGCCCAAAGCCTCTGCCATGCGGGCCATGCGCGCATCATCGCGGCAGACATGGGCGATGGGGGCTTCAATCTCTGCCCGCCGACGCGCCACCAGAAGGGCATCAAAGCCCTCAGGCGCGCCATGGATGGTGACGGGCTTCATGGCCCGCCGCCAGCCTCGGCCATGATCCGGCGCAAGAGCGGGTGGTCATGTTCGGGCGGAATCGGGCGTCGGCCGGAAAGCCAATCGGCCAAATCCACATCCCAGAGTTCCAGAATGTCCTCGAGCGCCACGACCTCGGCATCGGTGAGGCGCGCGATATGGCGCGCGACAAAGCCGCCGATCAGGATATCGGTTTCCTTGGTGCCGCGATGCTGGGCGCGAAAAACAAGCCGGCGGCGCCGGGCATCAAGTTCTGTTGGGTCTGGCATATCGCTCTAGTCTCAAGGCGCTGGCATATAGAGGCGGATGGGAATCCTGTCAGCCCGCCCCGAACCGCCTGAGACCGCCGAGGACCCCCTCGCGCAGCTTTTGGCGCCGATTGAAAGCCTGCCCGGGCTGCGCAAGCCAGATTTGCTGGCGCGCGCGGCGGGCGGGGGACGCGTGCTGGATCTTCTGCTGCATGTGCCGGAACGCGTGCAGCATCGCCCGGTGCTGCGCGGGCTGGCCGGGGCAAGCGAAGGCCAGGAAGTGACACTGGAGCTTCGCATCACAGGCGCCCCGGCGCGTGGCGGGCGAGGCCCCTGGATGGTGCCGGCGGTCTGCGGTGCCGATCCGGTGGCGCTGATTTCCTTCTCGCGCGCCACCTGGGCGGGCACGGCGCTGGGCCGCGCCTTCCCCCAAGGTGCTGAAAGGCGCGTGGCCG
>VGDM01000010.1 GCA_016869715.1 Alphaproteobacteria bacterium | reverse complement strand
CATTGTGGGCCGCGCGGGAAACGCGCTCGCGCGCGCTGCTGATGTGGCGCTGGTCTTGCCGGCAGCGGCTGGGGCCTACCCGATGGGGCTCGCCCCCACAACTTCTACCACCATGCAAATGGCTTTGGGGGATGCCTTGGCAGTAGCCTTGCTGACACGGCGGGGTTTTACCGCGTCCAATTTCCGGGCGTTCCATCCGGGGGGAAAGCTGGGCGCGCGGCTGTCCCGCGTGCGGGATCTGATGCATGGCGCGACGGAATTGCCCTTGGCGCCACCCGATATGCCGATGGAGGCCGCGATTTTGGCCATGACCGCGCGCCGCTTTGGTTGCCTTGGCGCGGTCAGCGCCGATGGCGCGCTGGCCGGCGTGATCACGGATGGCGATTTGCGCCGGGCGCTGGAAGCCCGGGGCGGGGCCGCCTTGCTCGCGCGCCCGGCAGGTGAGGTAATGACGCGCGATCCAAGGGCCATCAGCAGTGATATGCTGGCGTCGGAAGCGCTCGGGGTCATAAACAGGCACGCCATCACGGCGCTGTTTGTGGTGGATGAAGCGCGCCGGCCAATCGGCATTTTGCATTTCCATGATTTGTTGCGCGCGGGTGTGGCGTGAAGAACCGCGCGCCTGATGCCCGCGTGATGGCAGCACCACGCGCGCCGCGGCGCATCACGCCACCGTCGCGCGAACGCTGGTCACCCTCGGCAGGGCAAATGGAGCGGCGGCGGCTGGTGGTCAGCGCGCTGAAATGGCTGGTACCAGGGGCGGGCCTGACGCTGCTGCTGATCATCGCGATCTGGCCGGAATTGGGAGGGGCAGAAGAACGCGCGCGCGTCTCCTTCCGTCGTGTCGCGCAAACCGCGCCTGATGCAGTGCGGATCGTCGCACCCCGATATCAGGGCATGGATGAATTGAACCGGCCCTACACCGTCACGGCGTCGGTCGCTATTCAGGGGCAGAATCAGGACATTGTTGATCTTGAAGCACCGCGCGCTGATTTGCTGATGACCGATGGCTGGGTGCTGCTAGAAGCCCGCGAAGGCCGGCTCAACAAGGCGCGCAAGCATCTTGATCTACGCGGTAAGGTCACGCTCTGGCATGATGGCGGCAATCTGCTGGTGACCGAAGAAGCTGCGATTGAATTGAAGGAAGGGGCCGCTTCCGGCGACAAGCCCGTTGCCGCGCAAGGCCCTTTCGGCACGCTGGTGAGTGAAGGTTTCCGCCTTTATGACAAGGGCGCGGTGGTGGTCTTTACCGGCCAATCCCGCGCCTTGTTGGAAGGCCGGCAATGATCCGCTGCATCGCCTTGGCGTTTTGTATTGTTGCTGGCGTTGCCTCGGCGCAAATGGCGGAGCTTAGCCAGGGCGGCCCCATCGACGTCACGGCGCGGGATCGCATTGAATGGCACCAGAATGACCAATTGGTGATCGCGCGCGGTGCAGCGCGGGCAGTGCGCGGCGGTGTCACGATTGATGCTAATCTGCTGCTGGCGCGCTATCGCCCGCGTGGCGGCGCGCCGCCTGAAGCGCGACCGCCGAGTGAAGGCCCCGGTGGCGCGAGCGAGATTTGGCGCCTGGAAGCCGAAGGCAATGTCGTGATCACCACAGCAACGGATCGTGGTGAAGCTGATCACGCGGTTTATGATTTGGATGAGGCGGTGATCGTGCTGCGCGGGCGCAAACTGCGCCTGACCTCGCCCGATAATGTGCTGACCGCGCGGGATAGCGTGGAATATTGGCCGCAAAAGCCGATGGCGGTGGCACGCGGTGATGCAGTGGTGGTGACGAAGGATGGCAAGCGCGTGCGCGCCGATGTGCTGGTGGCGTATTTTCGCGAAGCGCCCACGGAACCCGTCGCGGCACCGCGCCCACAACCTACGCGTGGTGCGGGCGCAGGCGCGCCTGGGCAAGGCAGCAATCTGGAAAAGGTCGAAGCCTATGGCCGGGTTGAAATCCGCACTGCCGAGGAAGTCATTCGCGGGGATGGTGGTGTCTATACGCCACCCAATGGGTTGGCGCGCCTGCTCGGCAATGTGCGGATTGTGCGTGGTGACAATGTCCTGACCGGGTGTGAGGTGATTGTGAATATGGATACGGGCATTTCGCGGCTTATTGCATGCCCGAACGAGCCGGTACGCGGCGTCATCGTGCCTAGCCAGAATCAGAATCTTCCAGGCCCCGGGGCTCTTGCACGATGAATGATGCATCGCAGATGAAAGTGGTTCCGGGTCTCGGCGGGCTTTACGCTACTGGGCTTGGCAAGCGCTACAAGAAGCGGCCTGTGGTGCGCAATGTGTCGCTGTCATTGCAGCGTGGCGAAGCGGTCGGGCTGCTCGGCCCGAATGGTGCCGGCAAGACAACAACGTTTTACATGATCACCGGCCTGGTGCAGCCCGATGAAGGGCGCGTGATGATGGATGGGCACGATGTCACCATGCTGCCCATGTATCGCCGTGCGCGACTTGGACTTGGCTATCTGCCGCAGGAAGCCAGCATCTTTCGCGGCCTGACGGTGGAACAGAATATTCGCGCCGCTTTGGAAGCCGTGGAACCGGAAGCCGATCGGCGCGCCGCAATGCTGGATGAATTGCTGGCGGAATTTGGCATTGCGCATTTGCGCCGCGCGCCGGCGCTGGCGCTCTCCGGTGGTGAACGTCGGCGCTGCGAAATCGCGCGTGCGCTCGCCACACATCCTTCCTATATCCTGTTGGATGAACCGCTTGCCGGCATTGACCCCATCGCTGTTGGCGAGATTCGCGATCTGGTCAAGCACTTGAAGGATCGCGGCATAGGCGTGCTGATCACGGACCATAATGTGCGCGAAACGCTGGAAATCATTGACCGCGCCTATATCCTGCATGATGGCAGTGTGTTGATGGAAGGCAATCCGCAGGAAATCGTGGCAAATGAGGATGTGCGCCGCGTCTATCTTGGCGAAAAATTCAGCCTCTAGTGGTGCGATTCATGCTGACCTATCCCCTGCCCCAAAAGCCCCCCCGCACCACTAGCCGTATATTTGGTGGTCCGATTCACGCCGCTGTCGGGAACCGACGGCAGCGATTGGACCAATAGTGTGAAACTGGCTCCACATGTTCCCCACTTTTCCCCGTGCCGCTGAAATTGAGCAAGGCTGATGGCGCTCGGCCCGCGTCTTGATCTGAGGCAGTCGCAGCAGCTGGTGATGACGCCGCAGCTGCGCCAGGCGATCAAGCTGCTGCAATCCTCCAATCTTGAAGTCTCGGCCTTTGTCGAGGAAGAGCTGGAACGCAACCCGCTTTTGGAACGCGATGAACGCCCCATCACCGGGCCGGATGCCGGGCGCAGCACTGATCCCTTGCCCGCAACGCCTGAGCCCACCGATGCTGCCAGCGCTGCTGCTTCCGATGCGCTGCCTTTGGAAAACGCCGCGCCGCTCGATGCCGAATGGGACAATGTTTATGACAATGGCCTGCCGCCGATTGGCCGAGGCGGGCGTAGCGATTTTGAGGATGGTCTTTCCGGCATAGACGCCATGGAAGCGCCGGAACGATCCTTGCGCGATCATCTAGCCGAACAGATCAGGCTGAATTTCACGCAACTTCAGGAACGGCTAATCGCCAGCAATCTTCTAGCGCTGGTGGATCAGGCCGGGCGCTTGCATACGCGCGCACAAGTCATTGCCGACGCGCTGGGTTGTGAGGAAGCGCTGGTGGAACGCGTACGCCTTGCCATGGCGCGTTTCGATCCCGTGGGCATGTTTTGCCATGATCTTGCTGAATGCCTTGGGGTGCAATTGCAGGATCGCAATCGCTTTGACCCGGCCATGGCGGCGCTGCTCGCCAATCTGGAATTACTCGCCAAGCGCGATTTGAAGGGCTTGCAGCAGATTTGTGGCGTGGATGCTGAAGACATGGTGGAAATGGTCGCGGAACTACGGCGGCTGGACCCAAAACCAGGTGCTTCCTTTGATGCGCCGCCGGCTCCCACACTTGTGCCGGATGTGCTGATGCGCCGCGGACCCAATGATGATTGGATTATCGAGCTTAATTTCGAAACACTGCCGCGCGTTTTAGTGAATAGGGGTTTCTTTGCCTCGGCCAATGTCAGCGCACGCGGCAAGTATGACAAGAGCTGGATCGCGGAGCGTTTCCAAACCGCGTCATGGTTGGTGAAATCGCTCGAACAACGCGCCAATACCATTCTGAAAGTGGCCGCCGAGATTGTGCGCCGTCAGGATGGTTTTTTCCGGCATGGTGTTGGGCATCTCCGCCCGCTGATCCTGCGCGATGTCGCAGATGAGGTTTCACTGCATGAAAGCACCGTATCGCGTGTGACATCGAACAAGGCCATCGCCACCCCGCGCGGCACTTTTGAGCTTAAGTATTTCTTCACCACCGCCATTTCCGGCACGCGCGGTGGGGAGGCACATAGCGCCGAAGCCGTGCGTTACCGCATTAAGGCCATGGTGGATGCCGAAAGCCCGGATGACATCCTGTCTGATGATACGATTGTGGCCCGGTTGCGTGAGGAAGGCGTGGACATTGCCCGGCGAACTGTGGCCAAATACCGGGACGCACTGCGCATTCCATCATCCGTGCAGCGCAAACGGGAGAAGGCCGCCTCGGCCTGATCCGGACACAAGGGCGACCCGGCAGGAAGGAAGGGTCGCGCGCCCGGTCGCTAAGGGGCGGCCCCTCCGCTTTGCAAAAGGGAGGGCATAGCCCCATGCATATTACGGTTGCCGGCAAACAGGTTGAAACCGGTGAAGCGCTGAAGACCCATGTGAGCGACGGGTTGGCCGCGATTACGGGCAAGTATTTTGATCACGCGCTTGAAGCCAATGTCACCTTCCACAAGAATCGAAGCCAATTCAGTTGCGGCATCAACCTGAAAGCCGGGCGCGGGCTGATGATGCGCGCCAAAGGTGAGGGCGCCGATGCGCATCGCGCGTTCGAAGTGGCCGCTCAGCATCTGGCCAAGCGGCTGCGCCGCTATCGCCGACGCGTGAATGAGCACGCGCGATCCTTCGCCGGCGAACGCGAAGCCCCGGCGGAAGAAGCGCTGCGCGGCCGCCGTTATGTGATCGAAGCCCCGGCAGATGAGGAAGCGCCTGAGAATGGCGACGATGGCGCCATCATTGCAGAAACCCTAGCTATGTTGAAGAACTAAGCGTGGGTGAGGCGGTGATGCGGCTCGATCTAGCCCAGGCCCAAGCGCTGATGTTCCGCAACAAGAAGGGCGGGGGGCTGAATGTTGTCTATCGCCGTGCCGATGGGAATATCGGCTGGATTGATCCGGGGGAGGGGTGAGGTTTAGCGCTCGGCAATATGCTTGGCATGGCGTAGGAAAGCGCCATGCCAGATATCAGTCAATTCGCTCTGTATCCCGCCGCGTTTTGCTGATGGCGGTGACGCCCGACCCGGGGATTTTTTATCTCGCCGCGCGCAGCCTGGCAGGAGGGCGGGCTGAGGGTATTGCCTCCAGCTTTGGCACCGCCCTCGGCGGCCTGGTGCATGTGCTGGCCGGGGCGCTTGGTGTTCCCGCCATTGTGCTGGCGAGTGCGGAGCTGTTCACCGCGCTGAAATGGCTTGGCGCAGCCTATCTGGTATGGCTTGGCCTGCGCCCCATCATCGCCGCACGGCGCAATGCAGTGCAAGCTTTGGCCGGCACCGACCCTGCCCCAGCGATGGGTGCGGCGCGCGCCTTCCGCTAACGTGTGGTGGTGGAGGCGCTGAGACCGAAAACCGCTGCCTTCTTCCTGGCCTTTATTCCGCAATTTCTCGATCCCAGCGCCGGCGCCGTGGCGCTGCTCTTCATTCTGTTGGGCTCGATTTCTGTCGTGTTGAATACGCTGACGGATATTGTTGTGGCGATTGGCGCCAGCCGAATCCGCGAAGGTGCGGCGACGCCACCTGCCCTATTCGCCGGCTGCGCGAAATCTCTGGCGCGTCAATGATGGCCTTGGGGGCCGGCTTGGCGCTGGCGAAGCGGCAGTAAATGTGTTGGGCGGCGCGCCGGAAACCCACGCGCCGCCCAATCTTGTTACGCGCTCTCGTAAAGCCGCGTCAGGCTGAATTCGCGGTGGCCGAGCAATTCAGCCGCGGTCAATTCGCCGTCCGCCGTGCGGATGATGCAATCAAGCAACGCCTCACCGGCATCATCCACATTCATCTGCCGCTGCAAGAGCCCGGTCACATCCACATCAATATGTTCAGACATGGTGCGCTGGGTACGGGGATTGGCGGTGAGTTTGATCACCGGCAGGATTGGATTGCCGATGACATTCCCCTGCCCGGTCGGGAAGGTATGCACGGCAAAGCCCGAAGCGGCGCAAAGGGTCACCATCTCGGCCGCGGCGGAGCTTGAATCCATGAACCAAAGGCCGGAATGCGTCGGCGCCTCGGCCTTGTCCAAAACGCCATCCACCAGGCATTTCTTCCCGATCTTTTGGATATTGCCGAGCGCCTTTTCCTCGATGGTGGTGAGACCGCCTTCGATGTTGCCCTTGGTGGGCTGGCTTTCGGAAAGATCATTGGTCTTATTCGCTTCCACCACGCGCTGGTAGCGATCAAACATCGCCTGGAATTGCGCGCGGATTGCCGGTGTGCGGCAACGCGCCGCCACCAGATGCTCACCGCCCGTGAGTTCGGTGGTTTCGCCGAATACCAGTGTATTGCCGTTTTCCCAGAGCTTGTCGAAGGAATTGCCGACTGTCGGGCAGGAAGCGAGCCCCGATGTGGTATCACTTTCACCACATTTGGTGGAAACCCAAAGCTCCTGGATCGAGGCAGCGGATTTCTTCAAGCGCGATGCGTGCTTCACCATGCGATAGGCCGCGCGGGACGCTTTGGCGATGGCGTTGATATCGCCATTCTGTTCAATGGCGAAGCCTTCCACCGGCTTGCCGGATTTGGCGATGCCTTCGACAATGCGCCCGGTCCAACCTGGTTCAATGCCAATCACCACAACGCCGGCGACATTCGGGTTGGTGCCGGTGCCGATCAGCGTGCGGAAATGCAAATCAAGATCGGCACCGAATTGCAGGCGGCCATAGGCGTGCGGAATTGCGAGCGCACCCTTGATGTTGTTCGCCACCGCTTCGCAAGCTGTGTTGGAAAGATCGTCAACCGGCAGGATGATGACGTGGTTCCGCACACCCATGCGGCCATTTTCGCGGCGCCAGCCTTCGAAGGCAGCGTTTTTCAGATTGATGCCCATGGCGCTTACCACCGCTTTGTCTTGACATTATGGACATGCAGGTGCTCGCCGGCGGAGATGTCCTTCACCGCCTTGCCGATATCAATGCCGTATTTGATGATGGTGTCACCAGCAGGGATGGCGCGAATGGCGAGCTTATGCCCGATCGGGATATCCGACTTGGCGTTGAAGGTGATCATTTTGTCCTGATCCATGATCCAGCCATTCAGCGCCTGGCCGGATTTGATCCCCTCGACAACCACGACGCCGACGGAATCGCCCTCGTCATGCACACAGAAATGCACGGTCATGCCGACATATCCTCCCTCTTTTGATAATGATGGGAAGGCTAGGGCGCGGCCCCATCCGGGTCAATCAGGCAGGTGACATCAGAGTGGCAGCGTGGTGGTGGATTTCACGCATTCCATGGCAAAGCGGGATGTCACCTTGCGCAGGCTGGAAACGCGGGCGGTCAGCTTGCGGTAAAACACATCATAGGCCGTCATGTCTGAGACAACGACGCGGAGCAGATAATCCACATCACCGCCAAGTCGCCAACATTCGACAATTTCCGGCAGGTCAGCAACGATTTGAGCAAAACTTTCGATCCAGGTGGCGGAATGATCGCCGGTTTCGATGGCGACGAAAACCGAAATGCCGAGGCCAAGCTTTTCGGCGTTCACCAGGGTAACGCGCCCGGTAATGATGCCGCTCTCCTCCATGCGGCGGATGCGCTTCCAGCATGGGGTTTGCGTCAGCCCGACCTCCTTCGCGATGTCGCCCAGCGAGAGTGAGGCATCGGCCTGAAGCAGGCGAAGGATGGCACGATCGGTCGCATCCAGATCATTTGGCTTGGACAAGGTGGCCTCCCGCCCAAAAGGGCTGCGTCATGCCTCGGGCATCAAAAGGCGGATCAGGCCATCAAGCTGGTCAAGATCATTATAGCTGATGGTGACCTGTCCGCCCTTGCCGAAATGCTTGATGGCCACGTGCAGGCCAAGGCGTTCCAGCAACTGGCGTTCAAGGGCCAATGTATCGCTATCCTTGGCGTTGCTCCGCCGAGACTCTGGGTTCTTTGGCTGCGCTGCGGCCATGGCTTCCGCCTGACGAACGGAGAGGCCGCGCGTGAGGATTTGCGTCGCGAGCTTTTCTGGCTCTTCCGCACCCAGCAGGGCGCGGGCATGGCCGGCGCTGAGACGCCCGGCGCGCAAATGCTCGCGAATGGCAGGCGGAAGGTTGAGCAGGCGGAGCGTATTGGCAATGTGGCTGCGCGATTTGCCAACTGCGCGCGCCAGGCTTTCCTGATTGAGGCCGAATTGGTCAATCAGCCGGGCAAAGCCTTCCGCTTCCTCAATCGCGTTCAGGTCCTCGCGCTGCAAGTTTTCGACCAGCCCGGCGGCCATTGCCATGCGGTCGTCAAACTCGCGTATGACGACTGGCACGTCATGCAACTTCGCGATTTGCGCCGCGCGCCACCGACGCTCTCCACCAATGATCTGATAGCGCCCCGCGGTGCCTGGCTTCGGGCGCACGAGCAGGGGCTGCAAGATGCCATGTTCGGTAATGGAGGCCGCGAGTTCCTGCAGGCCCTGCCGATCAGGTTCCATGCGCGGCTGAAATGGGCCGGGTTCGATCGAGGCGATCGGCAAGCTGCGCGGTGGGCCGGCTTGGGGGGCGCTTGCGGCAAACTGTGTATCACCCATCAGGGCCGAAAGACCCATGCCGAGCCTTGCGGGCTTTTTCATTGCGCCGTTTCCCTTGGTTGCTTTTCGCGGCGGATCCATTCCTGCGCGAGCACCACATAGGCTTCCGCTCCGGCGGAGCGGTGGTCATAGACTAGTACCGGCAAGCCATGGGATGGCGCCTCTGAAATGCGAATATTACGAGGTATGACCGTATCGAAGACCCTGTCGCCAAAAAATTCGCGCACATCGGCGGCAACAAGTTCCGATAGATTGTTGCGCTTGTCGAACATTGTCAGGATGATGCCACCAAGTTTGAGATTCGAGTTCAAGCTTTTGCTGACACGTTCAATTGTGCGTGTCATTTGGGAAACCCCCTCAAGCGCGAAGAATTCGCATTGCAACGGCACCAAAACCTCATCCGCCGCGACCAGAGCATTCAGCGTAATCAGGCCAAGCGATGGCGGGCAATCGATGATGATCAGGTCCGTGTCGGCCAGCGTCTCGCCGGCGGCTTCCAAAGCATTCAGTAGGCGCCTTTCGCGGGCTCCGACATCAATTAATTCAATCTCAGCGCCGGCCAAATCGGCATCGGCCGGCAGCAGGTGCAGCTGCGGAATACGCGACGGCTTCACAAGTTCGGCCAAGGGCGCCGCACCGACCAGCAAAGCATAGCTGCCCTGGCCCCGTTCCTGACGCAACAGCCCAAGACCAGTGGAGGCATTGCCCTGCGGGTCCAGGTCAATCAGGAGAACCTTGCGCGTGGTGGCCAGCGCTGTGGCAAGATTGATCGCCATCGTCGTCTTACCGACTCCGCCCTTTTGATTGGCGATGGCGATGATCTTCGGCTTGGCGGGGCTAGGGCTGGACACGTTGAATATTGCTCAGGCGCAGGATGGTTGCTCCGGGGTTAGTGGCACTCGGAAAGTGCTCGGGGTTGAAGTGCCAGTCCTGGGCGGCTTCCGTCAACTCTTTCTCGGCGGTCTTTCCTTTGGGGAATAACGCGACGCCGTCCGGCGCCAGAAACTTGACGGCATAGGGCAGCAGGGAGGCCAAGGGCGCCAAAGCGCGCGCAGTGACCACAGAAAGGGGCGGCAGCTTGGCGTTCTCCGCGCGGCAGGCATGCACACGGACCATGGGCAGCTTCAATTGGGCGCTTGCTTCAACAAGAAACGCTGCTTTGCGCTTGTCTGACTCCACCAAATGGAACTCGCGATCCGGCTGCAAGATCGCGAGCACCATGCCCGGCAAGCCGGCCCCCGAACCAATATCGGCGGCCGGGCCTTGCCTCGGCAGCAGCGGCCCTAACTGCGCGCAATCGGCAATGTGTCGCTGATCTATTCCGGCCGCGGTTCCCCCGGAAATCAAATTGATCCGGACATTCCAGCGCAACAGCAGACTGCGATAGGCTGCAAGCCTTTCAGAGGTTTCCGGCGCGTGTTTCACGTGAAACGTTGAGCGTCGCGCCGCAGGTGCACCGCAAGCGCCGCCAGGGCGGCTGGAGTGACCCCCTGAATCCGGCTGGCGGCGCCTAGAGTAGCGGGGCGCGCGGCTTTCAGGCGCTGGCGCATTTCCGCCGACAATCCATCCACCGAATCGAAATCAAGCGTTGCGGCGATAGCGGCCTTTTCCTCGCGTTCCAGAAGGCGCCGCTCGACTTCCTGCCGGCGCAAATAAGGCGCGTAGAGTGCTTCGGCTTCCAGCTGCGTGCGTATGGCGGGGGCAACGTCCCGCATCCAGGGAAAGGCTGCTTCAACCCTTTCCATCGCCACACCCGGCAAAGCCAGCACTTCAAGCACTGACCGCCGCCGGCCATCATCATTGACGGTAATGCCAAAACTGCTAAGCGCGGCAGGCGTCGCACCATCGGCGGCGGCGCGTGTCAGGGCATCAGTAACGGCCTTGGCAAAGGCGCGATGGCGCCCAGCCCGGTCAGCACCAACACATCCCCATCCAATCCCGCGCTCTGTAAGCCTGAGCCCTGCATTATCCGCCCGGAGTGATAGGCGATGCTCGGCCCGCGCCGTGAGCATGCGATAAGGTTCGGACACACCCTGAAGGGTCAAATCATCCACCAGCACACCGATATACGCCTCACTGCGGGTAAAAACTGCTTCGGGCACAGCACCCGAAGCACGGCGGGCAGCATTGATCCCGGCCATCAGCCCCTGGGCGCCGGCTTCCTCATACCCCGTGGTGCCATTAATCTGCCCGGCCAGGAACAAGCGCGGAACCTGGCGCAATTCCAACACAAGGGTCAGCGCACGAGGGTCGATGTGATCATACTCAATCGCATAGCCCGGGCGCAGAATACGGGCGCGGGTGAGCCCAGGGATGGAGGCCACCACCCGTTCCTGCACGACTTCCGAAAGGCTGGTGGAAATCCCGTTTGGATAGACTGTCGGGTCATCAAGCCCTTCAGGTTCCAGGAAAACCTGGTGCCGCTCGCGTTCGGCAAAGCGCACCACCTTATCTTCTATGGAAGGGCAGTAGCGCGGCCCCACCCCCTGAATCCGCCCGCCATAGACCGCGCTTGACTGAAGATTGTCCCGGATGATGGCGTGGGTTTCGGGCGTCGTTGCCGCGATGCCGCAAGTCACCTGGCGATTGGTGATCCGCTCGGTCAACCACGAAAGTGGCTCCGGCGGGTCATCCCCCGGTTGCGCTTCCAGCGCTGCCCAATCAATCGTGCGGCCATCCAGCCTGGGCGGTGTACCGGTCTTGAGCCGCGCGAGTGGCAAGCCCAAGCGCTCGAAAGCCAAGGCGAGGCCAATCGCTGGCGCATCGCCTATCCGGCCCGCTGGAAAACGCTTTTCGCCAATATGGATTTCACCACGAAGGAAGGTGCCTGTCGTGATGATGGCCGCCCCGCAACGGATACGCTGGCCATCACCCGTAATGATGGCGACAAGGCAGCCCGCTTGGTCAAGTTCCAACCCCTCAGCGCCGCCAGCCATGATTGTAAGCCCCGGCTGAGCCCGCAGCAGCGCCTGCACTGCCTCCCGATAGAGCCGCCGATCCGCTTGGGCACGCGGCCCGCGTACCGCCGGACCCTTCGATAGATTGAGAGTCTTGACGTGAATGGCCGCCGCATCCGCCGCGCGAGCCATAATGCCATCAAGCGCGTCAATTTCGCGGACCAAATGCCCCTTACCCACTCCACCAATGGCTGGGTTGCAGGACATTTCGCCAATGGTTTCTATCTTATGGGTCAGCAGCAGCGTGCGCGCACCACAGCGCGCCGCGGCCGCCGCGGCCTCACAGCCGGCATGGCCGCCGCCCACCACCGCAACATCAAAGGTCAAATCCGCGCCCGTCATGCGCCGCCTATATCAGCATTACTTGCCGATACAGAAGTCCCTGAAGACAATATCGAGAATTTCCTCCACACTGACGCGCCCTGTCAGCCGACCGAGGGCGAAAAGCGCAGCCCGCAGCGCTTCCGCGGTAAGTTCCAGCAAGTTGGCTGCCTCGGCATCGGCCAGCAGCGCGGCAGCTTCAGTCAGAATGGCCCTATGCCGTGGACGCGTAAGTTGATTGCCCTCACCCGCGCCCGCGAGCCGGAGCGCCGCCTCGGTAAGCCTGCTTCTCAGTGCGTCGAGCCCAGCACCCTCCAGCGCCGAAACCGCCATAGCGGGCATGCCGCCAATCTCGGAAGGCCCAACTTGAAGATCACATTTATTGGTGAGCACAAGCGCCCCGGGGCGCACCCAGCGCAGCGTCTCGGCATCGGGCGGCTGATCGGCGGCGAAGACCGTGATGAGAAGCTGCGCCTGCTCTGCCCGGCGCTCGGCGCGCTTGATGCCCTCTGCCTCAATCTCGTCGCTGGCTTCTCTCAAGCCAGCGGTGTCGGACAGGGTTACAGGAATGCCCGCCAAATCCAGCCGCGCCTCCACAATATCGCGGGTCGTGCCAGCGCGGGCGGAGACAATGGCCGCCTCCCTGCCCACCAAGGCATTGAGAAGCGACGATTTTCCAGCGTTTGGGGCACCAATAATGGCAAAGACCAAGCCCTCGCGCAGCAATTCGCCGCGCCTTGCATCTGCCAGATGCGCCGCAATTTCCGCACGTAGCTCCCCTGCCCCGGCGCGTGCCTTGGCATCCAGATCGGTCGGAAGGCCATCCTCGGCAAACTCGATCGCCGCTTCCTGATGGGCCAGTAGCCGCGCCAGACGCTCAGCCCACCCACCGTAAAGCTTGGTCAGGCCGCCGCCCGCCTGATGCAGCGCCTGGCGGCGTTGCGCCGCGGTCTCGGCAGCAATCAGATCAGCGATGCCCTCGGCGGCGGTCAGGTCCATCTTGCCATGCAGAAAGGCGCGGCGGGTGAATTCGCCGGGCTCGGCTTGGCGCAGGCCGGACGCGGCCAGCGCCTCCATCACCCCAGCAATGACGCTCCGCCCACCATGCAGATGAAACTCCGCCGCATCCTCACCTGTGTAGGAAGCAGGACTGGGGAACCACAGCACTAAGGCATGATCCAGGGTTTCGCCATCGGCGGCGCGCAGCCGGCGCAGGCTCGCATGCCGCGGCGGCGGTAAGCCACCAGCCAAACGCCTCACCGTCTCAGCGGAACGGGGTCCTGATAACCGCAGCACCGCAACCGCGCCGGCTGCGGCACCACTGGCCAAGGCATAGATCGTATCGGCGGCGCTCAACACTGACCTCGTTTCACGTGAAACACCTGATCGGCCTTAAGCCTTCCCGGGCGGAACATCGCGCTCCGTCAGCATCAGCCGGGCTACACGCCCCCTCTGCCGCAGATGTACCTCAAGAACCTCATCAATATCTGATTTCGTTTCGATTTTATACCAAATGCCCTCGGGGTAAATCACCATGGTCGGCCCGAATTCACAGCGGTCCAGGCACCCAGCCATGTTCACCCGCACCCCGGACAGCCCCAACTCCTTGGCGCGCGCCTTCATATAGTCGCGCAGGCTCTCACTGCCGCGCGCGGCGCAGGAACCACGCTTATGGCCATCAGGCCGCCGATTGCAGCAAACGAAGACATGCGCCTGAAAATAGAGCGGCGGATCAGGCACCTGCTGCGCCTCGGCTTTCATCTTATCCACGGGCATCCTCCCTACGCCTACTTCAAACGCGCCACGGCTTGACGCTTCCCAGCCATAATGCCACTTCGCCCCCGCGTCATGCCGCAACTTTCTGTCCTGACCAATCTCGGCGATCTCACCATCTCGGAAGACGATGGCGCCATTGTTGCGCTTGATTGGGGTCGCGGGCGAGATCAGGAAGAGACCCCCCTGCTCCGCCGCGCCCGGGATCAGCTGCAGGATTATTTCGACGGCAAGCGAATGACCTTTGACTTGCCCCTGGCACCCCATGGCTCCGATTTCCAGAAACGCGTCTGGGCAGCGCTTTGCGCCATCCCGCCGGGCGAGACCCGAAGCTATGCTGATATCGCCCGCGCCATCGGTTCTGCCCCCCGCGCGGTCGGTGGGGCCAATGGCGCCAACCCCATTCCCATCATCATTCCCTGCCACCGTGTCGTGGCGGCGGATGGATCGCTCGGCGGCTATTCCGGCAGCGGCGGACCAGCTACAAAGCGCTTTCTTTTGGACCTTGAAAGCCGAGCGCTTCCTCTCCCTCTCAACCCCCCGGCGCCCCATAAGCGCCCTTGATGGATACCCCCATGAATCACGCCATCCGCATCCACGAGACCGGCGGCCCGGAGATTATGGTTTGGGAAGAAGTGCCCCTTCCTTCCCCCAAGCCCGGCGAGGCGCTGGTACGCCATATGGCCGTCGGCCTGAATTACATTGATGTTTACTTCCGCACCGGCCTTTACAAGGCGCCGAGCATGCCGGCCATCATTGGTATGGAAGCCTCCGGCATTGTGGAAGCGATTGGCGAAGGTGTTACCGAAGTAAAGGTCGGCGACCGTGTTGCCTACGCCACCGGGCCGATTGGCGCCTATGCCGAGGCGCGCAGCATCAAGGCCGATCGTCTGGTAAAAATGCCAGATGCGATCAACTTCGAACAGGGCGCAGCGATGATGCTGCAAGGCATGACGGCAGCCTTCCTGATCAAGAAATGCCACGCCGTCAAGGCGGGCCACACCGTGCTGATCCATGCCGCTGCCGGCGGCGTTGGCCTTATTCTCAGCCAATGGGCGAAGCACCTTGGCTGCACCGTCATTGGCGTTGTCAGCACGCCGGAAAAGGCCGCACTTGTGAAGCAACACGGCGTGGACCACGCGCTGCTCACCACCGATGATATCCCAGCACGTGTGAAGGACATCACCAAGGGCGCGATGCTGCCGGTTGTCTATGACAGTGTCGGCAAGGATAGTTTCCTTACCTCGCTCGATTGCCTCGCCCCTTACGGACTGATGATTTCCTACGGCAATGCATCTGGCCCGGTTGCTATCCCCGATCTTGGCATTCTGGCCGCCAAGGGCTCGCTCTATGTAACGCGCCCCACCCTCGCGACTTATACCGCGCAGCGTGGTGACCTCGTGGCGCGCGCCAATGATTTGTTCGAGGTTGTGGCCTCCGGTGCCGTCAAGATCCGCGTCAATCAAAGCTATGCGCTGAAGGATGCGGCTTCTGCGCATATCGCGCTTGAAGCGCGCAAGACCACGGGCAGCACCATCCTCATTCCGTGATGAATGCGGCTGAGCCTTGGTGGTATTCCATCAAGGCCCAGCCCGCCCTACCCATTACCCAAAGCGCATCGCCGGTAACTTATCCTGCGGCCGCACGTAATAGACGTACCGATAGGCTTCCCGCATGCCGAGGCTTTGTTGCGCCGCGCAGGATGCCTGATTGCTGGCAGCCACTTGCGCCCATATCCAGCGCGCGCCATGCGCCTGGGCCCAATGCGCCGCGGCGCGAGTGATGCGGGCCGAGAGGCCGCGACGGCGAGCCTCTGGCACCACAGCCAAATCGAAAAATCCCGCCAGCGCCCCATCCGCAACGGCTGAGATACAGGCAACCGGCTTGCCGGCCTCATGCAAGACCAGCCAGGCAGCCGGCACCATCGTCATGCTAACCGCACGCTCTTTCTCCACGCGGCGCGCTGGCACCTGATGTTCGGCTGTTGCGGTCACCGCCATCCAATCCGCATCGGGCGCCTGCAATACCCGCACATCGGCATCCGCCCGCGCGATATCTTCAGCCGGCACAACAAAAATGATCGTCTCATCCGTTGTCACATAGCCGCGCGCCGAGAGCATTGTCGCAAAGCCAGGCGGGTCGAGTGGCACGGACCGAAACCGCACTGGCAAACCCTGCGCCTCATACCTGGCTTCAATCCGCGCAACACGTGCCGCGAGATCGGGATCATCTGCGGGCGAGAGTGAGCTTGCCGCATTGGCCCGCCCCGTACCGCCCAGAAAGCTCCGCACCACAAAGCTGCCATCGAAGGCAACACGCTGCGCTGGCACGGCGGTCAGGCAAGCGCGTTCCAGCGCAGCTACATCAGGCACTTTCTCAGCAGACATTGCTACACCTTGCCGATCACACCAGCGGCGGGGTCCTCAGGTGCGGGTGCGGCCTTTGCTTCTCGACGACGCGCATGCCAGGCTTCCATCAATTGCAACACCGTCGCTGCGGTCTCCTCAATGCTGCGTCGTGTCACATCAATCACCGGCCAACCTTGCGAGGTACATTGGCGCCGCGCTGCGATGATTTCAGCCTTCACCGCTTCGGGATCAATATATTCGGTGGTATCTTGCCGCACGCCTTGGCCGCCGATGATCTTCAAGCGGTGGCGGCGAATATCAATCAGCGCATTGGCTTCGATGTAGAGGCCCACAACAGGGCAGGGTGGATCGCTCAAAATATCTGGCAGGCTTGCACCAGGTACAATCGGCACATTCGCTGCCTTGATGCCGCGATTGGCCAAATAAAAGCAGGTCGGCGTCTTGCTGCTGCGTGATACGCCCACCAGCACCACATCCGCATTGCGGATACCAACCGTGCCCTGCCCATCATCATGCGACAGCACGTAATGCATCGCGTCAATGCGCCGGAAGTAATCCGCATCCATCACATGTTGCGCAGCGCGTTTTTCGCGCGCTTTGACGCCGGTTGCCTCCTGCAAAAGCGCCATCACCGGATCAAGTGGTGAAAGACACGGCACACCCATGCGCTGGCAGCTTTCTTCCAGAATATGCCGCAAACTTGAGTCCACTAACGTATAGAGCACCGGGCCAGGTTCCTGCTGAATACCTTCCAGCACACGGTCCAGTTGCAGACGGGATCGGATCAGGCTCCAGCGATGATCTGCCACGTGATGATCATCAAACCGCGCCAGCGTTGCGCGCGCGATGGATTGCAGCGTCTCACCTGTCGAATCGGATACCAGGTGCAGATCAATTTGCCTGTAGGCCATGGCGGGAGAGTCCCGTAAATCAATGTGGATAATGGGGGTGGATTCCAGCACCGGTCCCACCCTGACCTATAATGGGGACATAACCCAGGCTCGGCGCAAGCCTGAATGATTTTTCGCCAGCCTACCCCACTACAGATGCAATTCACTTCCTACTCGACGAATACATAAAGCCCTTTGGTCTTAGACGCTGGACAAGACTGTGGATGGAATTGGGAGCACTTGCCTCCCCATCATCCACAGGCCCTACAAGCTACCTCATCTTTCAGAATCTTAGATTCGATGCTTAGGTTCGGGTCATGGAAACGGAAAACGAGCCCAGTCGGGCCAAACCCTTCTTGCGCGTCCTGGCCGGAGAGGCCGTCTGGCCGCCCCCCGTATGGCTGATGCGTCAGGCCGGGCGGTACTTGCCTGAATATCGTGCTACGCGCGCCAAGGCCGGGAGTTTCATCTCGCTTTGCACTACGCCTGATCTAGCTGCTGAGGTCACGCTGCAACCAATACGCCGCTACGCCATGGATGCCGCGATCCTGTTTTCCGATATTCTGATGGTTCCCTGGGCGTTGGGCCAGGGGCTTCGCTTTGCCGAGGGCGAGGGCCCGTTGCTTGACCCCATTCGCTCGCCTGAGGGTATTGCAGCGCTTAATCTGAATGGCATGCTGGCCAAAGCCGCGCCGATTTTTGAGACCGTGCGCCTGACGCGGGCTGGCCTGGATCAACATCACCCTAAAACCGCCCTGATCGGTTTTGCCGGGTCGCCCTTCACTGTCGCCTGCTACATGGTGGAAGGCCGCGGCAGCAAGGATTTCGCGGCGACGCGCGGCATGGCTTTCGGTGATCCCACCAGCTTTGGCCGCCTGATCCGCATCTTGCAGGATGCGACCACCGAATATCTGGTGGCCCAGGTAGAGGCCGGCGCCGAGGCTCTCATGCTATTCGATACCTGGGCGGGTCTGCTGCCACCGGGCCAATTTCGCCGCTGGGCGATCGAACCCTCTGCTGCCATTGCCCGCGCCGTACGCAAGCGCTGCCCCACCACACCCATCATTGGTTTCCCGCGCCTGGCTGGCCCCATGCTGCCCGACTACGCGAGCCGCGCGGCGGTGGATGGGGTGGCCATGGATACCAGCATGGACCCGCGCTGGGCGGCCCAGGCCGTGCCCGCCAGCATGCCGCTGCAAGGCAATCTCGACCCGCTCGCGTTGGTGGCCGGCGGCGCCGCCTTGGAAGCCGAGGCGCGAAGTATCCTTGCCGCCATGCGGGGCCGGCCTTTCATCTTCAATCTGGGCCACGGCATCATCCCCCCAACACCGCCCGAGCATGTTGCGCAGCTCATGCGCATTATCCGCAGTAGTTGAGGCGCTTCAGTTCACTTCATCTGATGCGAAAGGCGGTTTCAGCCAAATCGCATCATTGATCTTGGCTTTGACGAAGGCATCATGCGCCGCCAGTGCCTCGGCTGGTGGCGCTATCAACAATGCGGCCCGCTCAACCTTTTCCAGGTCAAGCGTCACAAGGCGCGGCGCAGCCTTGGCCGCCAATTCCAGGCCCGGCTGCTTGCCGCCCATCAGTTCAAGATAGACCTGCGCCAGAAGCTGACAGTCAAGAATGGCGTTGTGGTTGCCGCGCATCGAATTATCCACGCCAAGCCGGCGGCAAAGTGCATCAAGATTATTCGGCATGCCAGGAAAGCGCGTCTTCGCCATCGCTAGGCTGTCAATCATGCGCCTGCGGTTGAGGATGGGCCTATCGCAGCGGAATAATTCCGCATCGAGGAAACCAAAATCGAACGGCGCGTTATGGGCTATGATGTCGGAATCACCGAGAAACGCCAACAGCGCTTCAGCGATATCAGGGAATTTTGGCTTGCCGGCGACATCGCCATTGGTGAAGCCGTGAATGCGCGATGCCTCAGCGGGGATATCGCGTTCCGGGTCAATCAGGCTGTGGAAGACTTCGCCCGTGGGCAGCAGGTTGAATAGCTCCACTGCCGCCACTTCGATCACGCGATCACCGGTCAGCGGATCAAGCCCAGTGGTTTCCGTATCCAGCACAATCTGGCGCATCAGGTGGCTTCCCTCAGCCGATGCATCAGGCGCCTGATCGCCGCAACGGCGAAATGCCGCGACAAACCGCTATGAATGACGACATCCGCCTTGCGCCGCTTGGCCGCATCCGGCATTTGCCGCGCGCGAATGGCAGCCAGCCTCTCCGCTGTCATACCTGGACGGCGCATGACACGCGCGGCCTGCACCGCAGAGGGGGCCGAAACCACAACAACTTCATCAACCCGCTTTTCGCCGCCGGTTTCCAAGAGCAAGGGAATATCCAAAACCACGAGCGGTTTCCCAGCGCGCCGCGCCGCGGCCAGAAAACGCCTCTCGGCATCACGCACCAGGGGGTGGACGATGCGTTCTAGAAGCTTCAACGCGGCTGGGTTGCCGAGCGCCGC
Organism: Alphaproteobacteria bacterium; assembly: GCA_016869715.1. Classification (GTDB taxonomy): domain Bacteria; phylum Pseudomonadota; class Alphaproteobacteria; order Acetobacterales; family Acetobacteraceae; genus Neoroseomonas. The sequence goes on along the minus strand of VGDM01000010.1, from coordinate 84,523 downwards.
CCGGCGCAAGGCTTCCCGATCCACCGCGCCATCGCGTGTCGTGCCCGGAAACGCCGCTTCAATCGGTCGCACCGCGCGCCCACCCACTGCTTGCAAATCATGCACGGTGCCATCAGCATCAAATATCGGCACGCGATGACGGCGAAACGTCGCGGAGGCTGTGGATTTCCCCATGCCGATTCCGCCCGTGAGGCCGATAATTTTCATGCGCCATCCCGCTTTGGGATATCGGCCGCCACCACATCGCGCAACGCCTGATCAACCTGCGGCGCCACGCCGAACCAGGCCTCAAAACCAGGCCGTGCCTGATGCAGCAACATGCCAAGCCCATCCACCGCAACCAAGCCCCGCGCCCGCGCCGCGGCCAAAAGTCGGGTCTCGAGCGGCACATAAACAATATCGGCCACCACTGCACTGCGGGGCAAAGGCGCCAAATCCAATGTCAGCGCGGGCTGCCCCTGCATGCCGAGTGAGGCGGTATTCACCAATAAGGCAGCGTCTTCCAACGGCGCCCGATCTGCCACCTGGATCGGGCCGCCAAGATCACGCGCCAAAGCCTCGGCCCTCGCAGCCGTGCGGTTCACCAAAGTCACGCACGGCGCGCCGGCATCAAGCAAGGCCGCGGCAATGGCCCGCGCCGCACCGCCCGCCCCCAACAGCACCGCAGGGCCGGCATCCGCCCGCCAACCAGGCGTCGCTTCACGGATGCTTTCCAGAAAGCCGAAGCCATCGGTGTTGGAGCCTTCAATGCGCCCCTCACGGAAAATCAGCGTATTCACGGCCCCGGCGCGGCGCGCGAAGGGCGCCACCTCATCACAAATCTCAAAGGCTGCGAGCTTATGCGGAATGGTCACATTGGCGCCGCGAAAGCCGAGATCCACCAGCGCGCGCACCGCTGCGCCGAAACGATCGGGCGGCACGCCAAGCGGGATATAGGCGCCTTCAATGCCATAGCGTTGCAGCCAAAACCCGTGCAGCCGTGGCGAGCGGGAATGGGTGACCGGATGGCCGAAAACCCCGGCGAGCCGGGCATGACCGGAAAGCAGCTTCATGGCGCGAGAAAGCACTGCCGCCGGGGGGAAAGCAAGCGTTTAGCCTCCCACCTGCCGCAGCCATTCCTGCAAATTATAGTACATCGTGACCCGGCTGATCCGCCCATCCTTCAGGCAAAAAAACGCCCCAGCCGGCAGGGCATAGCGCTGGCCGCGTGCCGGCGGCAGGCCAGTATCCTCTGCCAGATATGCCCCATGCACCTGAAATTCCGCTGCGGCGTGGGTGCCATCGGGGCTCGCCATGATCACGATATAGCGCAATTCTTCCCGGTAGCAGCGCGCCATCCGTTCCAGAAAAGCTGCAAAGGCCGGTTTGCCATGCTCGGCCCCGCCCTGGTTGATGTCGTGCACCACATCATCGGCCAGCAGCGCCAGCATGCCGGCCCAATCCCCGCGATTAAAGGCAGCCAAATAGGCGGTGATGATATCCGGCGTCGTCGTCATGCTGGCTTTCCTTGCCCGGTCTCGGTCCCCTGCCTATAGAGCATCCCGCACGAGCCCAGCGCCAGAGCCCGGAACCGCCATGACCGCCAAGCCCCCAAATTTTCAGGACATCATCCTGCGCCTGCATCGCTTTTGGGCGGATCAGGGCTGTGTCATTCTGCAGCCCTATGACATGGAAGTGGGCGCGGGCACCTTCCACCCCGCAACGACTCTGCGCGCGCTGGGGCCGAAACCCTGGAGGGCTGCCTATGTGCAGCCATCGCGCCGCCCGGCCGATGGCCGCTATGGCGAAAACCCCAATCGGCTACAGCATTATTACCAATATCAGGTGATCCTGAAGCCGTCCCCCGCCGACCCGCAGGCGCTGCTGATTGAAAGCTATCGCGCGCTTGGCATTGACCTTGGCTTGCATGACATCCGCTTTGTTGAGGATGATTGGGAAAGCCCAACCCTTGGCGCCTGGGGCCTTGGTTGGGAGGTCTGGTGCGATGGGATGGAGGTGACGCAATTCACCTATTTCCAACAAGTCGGCGGCATTGCCTGCGACAAGCCGAGCGCGGAACTCACCTACGGGCTGGAGCGCTTGGCCATGTATATTCAGGGGGTCGAGAACGTTTACGACCTAGCCTTCAACAATGACGGTGTGAAATATGGCGAGGTGTTTTGGCGCGCCGAGCGTGAATACAGCGCGCATAATTTCGAAGCCGCCGATACCAAAATGCTGTTCCGCCATTTTGAGGATGCGGAGGCCGAATGCGCCGCGCTGCTGGAAAGAAAGCTCGCGCTTCCTGCCTATGACCAATGCATCAAGGCATCGCATCGTTTCAATTTGCTGGATGCGCGGGGTGCGATCAGCGTGACCGAACGCGCCGCCTATATCGGCCGGGTGCGGACGCTGGCGAAGGGGTGTTGTGAGGCCTGGCTGGCCGGCGAAGAAGCCTGATCTTGCGCTTTCGAGGGTTTTCTACCATATCGGGCTCGGTTTCTACCAAAGGTGCGCCATGGGCCAGTTGAACATCAAGGATGCCGCCTTGATTGCCGAAGCGAAGGAGCTTGCGGCGATGCTCGGTACGACAGCGACCGGCGCGTTGCGCGTCGCGGTGCAGGAGAAGTTGGCAGCCACCAAGGAAGCGCGCGCGCGCAATGTGGCGGCAATCCTGGCGATTGGGGAGCGCGTGCGCCCGACGCTGCCGCCGGGGGCGAGTTCTGATCATCGCGATCTTTATGATGAAAACGGTCTGCCGCGGTGATCCTCGATTCCTCCGCGGTGCTGGCCATGTTGTTTGGCGAACCGGAAGCGGCCGCCTTTGCCGAAGCGGCCGAGGAAGCGACTGAGCGCGCCATATCGGCGGCATCTTGGCTGGAAGCAGCGATTGTAGCCGATAACCGCAGTGCAGTCGCGGCTGCGGAATTTACGGGGCTCATGGCACGGCTTGATCTGGAAATTGTGCCCTTCACCGCAAGCCAGGCGGTGCGAGCGCGGGAAGCGCATCGCCACTACGGCAAAGGGCGCCACAAGGCAGGGCTTAATCTGGGCGATTGTTTTTCCTATGCGCTGGCCAAGGAACGCGGTCAGGCATTGTTGTTCAAGGGCGATGATTTCGCCGCAACCGATATAGAGCCGGCGATCAAAACCCATGACTGAACTGCTGCTTGAATTGTTTTGCGAGGAAATCCCGGCGCGCATGCAGGCGCGGGCGGCGGAGGATCTGACGCGGCTATTTTCTGATGCCTGCGCCGCATTGCTGGAAGCGCCGCCGCGCGGCTTTTATGGCGCCCGCCGCATCGGGCTGACCGCGCAGTTGAAACCACGCGTGACCACGGAAGGCAAGGAAGAACGCGGCCCGCGCATTGGTGCGCCGGATCAGGCGATTGATGGGTTTCTCAGAAAACACGGCGCGGCGCGCGATTCGCTGATGGAAGAAGGCCAATTCTGGGTGCTGTCCAAGCCGGGTCGCACGCTGGAAGCGCGCGCGCTGGTGGCGGGAGCCATGCCCGCGCTGATCCGCGCCTTTCCCTGGCCGAAATCCATGCGCTGGGGCGGCACATCTTCCATGGTGTGGGTGCGGCCCTTGAAGCGCATCCTGTGCGTGCTGGATTGCGCCGTGGTGCCCTTCACCCTGGTGCAAGGCGCTGATGATGGGCATGGCTTGGCGAGTGGTGATCTCACCGAAGGCCATCGCATCATGCGGCCGGGCGCTTTCGCGGTGCGCAACTTTGCTGACTACAAAGCCGGCCTTGCCGCGCGCCATGTTGTGCTGGAAGCGAAAGACCGCGCGCACATGATCCGTGATGGCATCACCGCACTCGCCGCCGCCGAAGGGCTGGACGTGGTGCCGGATGAGGCGTTGATTGCCGAAGTGGCGGGGCTGGTCGAATGGCCGGTGCCTTTGCTTGGGCGGATTGATGACGCCTTCATGGATTTGCCGCCCGAGGTGATGCGCACCACCATGCGCGTCAATCAACGCTATTTTGCGTTGCGCAAACCGGATGGCACGGCAGCGCCGCGCTTTGCGCTAGTAGCCAACATCGCCGCCCCCGATGGCGGTGCCGCGATCATCGCCGGCAATGAACGCGTACTGCGCGCGCGCTTGGCGGATGCGCGCTTCTTCTGGGATTTGGACCGCAAGCAGAAACTGGAACGCTTCCTGCCCAAGCTGGATAGCGTGGTGTTCCATGCGAAGCTCGGCACGCAAGGCCAGCGCGCGGCACGGCTTGAAAATCTGGCCGGGCTGATCGCGGAAAAACTCGGCGCGGATGCAGCGCTGGCGCAGCGCGCGGCGCATCTGGCGAAGGCTGATCTGGTATCCGGCATGGTGGGTGAATTCCCGGAATTACAGGGCGTGATGGGGCGCTATTACGCGCTGGGTCAGGACGAAGATGCCCGCGTGGCGGAAGCCATCGCCGCGCATTACCGCCCCGCCGGCGCGGGGGATGCGGTGCCGACGGAACCTATCGCTCTTTCGGTAGCGCTGGCCGATAAGATTGACCAATTGGTTGGTTTCTTCGCCGTGGGTGAAAAGCCTACTGGCAGCGGTGATCCCTTCGCGCTGCGCCGGGCCGCGCTTGGTATCATTCGCATCATTCGTGAAAACGGCCTGCGCCTGCCGCTCGCCGATCTGATGGGCGAGGCTTTCTTTCTCTATCCACAAGCGACCAACGCCACCGCGACACCCTATTTCGGCTTGGAGATTGCCGAGGCGAAACGCGCCAGCGGCTGGCAAGCGCCAAGCGGTGCTACGCATCCCCCGATGGTGGCAGCCTTCGCTGCGGGCTTGCTCGATTTCCTCGCCGAACGGCTGCGCGTCCAACTCCGTGGCGAAGGCGCCCGCCACGATGTCGCCGCCGCCGTCTTTGGCGCGACACCGGATGATGACCTCAACCGCCTGCTCGCCCGCGCCGATGCGGTGCGCGGCTTTGTCGAATCAGACGCCGGCGCCAATCTCCTCGCCGCGCATCGTCGCGCGGTGAATATGCTCCGCATTGAGGAAAAGCGCGACGGTCATGCTTTTGATACCCGCTATGAAGCCCATTTGCTGAAACTGCCGGAAGAAGCCGCCCTCGCCGCCGTGCTTGAGGAAGCCGGCACCCGTATTCGCCTCGATATCGAAGCCGAGGATTTTGAGCGTGCCATGGAAGCCATGGCCGGGCTCCGCGCCCCGGTGGATGCTTTTTTCGAAAAAGTGATCGTGAACGATCCCGCGCCGGAACTTCGCCGCAATCGTCTGCGACTGCTCGCCCGCCTTCGTGCCGCCATGGATGCTGTGGCGGATTTCTCCAAGATTGAAGCCTGAGGAACCTCCCCCATGACACAATGGGTCTATAGCTTCGGCGCTGGCCACAATGAAGGCCGCGCCGATATGCGGAATCTTCTGGGTGGCAAGGGCGCCAACCTGGCCGAAATGGCCTCGATTGGTTTGCCAGTGCCGCCTGGCTTCACCATCACCACCGAAGTCTGCACCGCCTATTACGAAAACGGGCAGAAATACCCGGCTGATCTGGCGGCGCAGGTGCGCGCCGGACTGACGCGCATTGAAGAAGCGGTGGGCAATCGCTTCGGCGATCACCGCCGGCCCTTGCTGGTTTCCGTCCGCTCTGGCGCGCGGGTTTCCATGCCAGGCATGATGGATACGGTGCTCAATCTTGGCTTAAATGATCAAACCGTTGAAGGCCTGGTCACGGCTTCCGGTGATGCGCGCTTTGCCTGGGATTCCTATCGCCGCTTCATCCAGATGTATGGGTCCGTCGTGCTCGATGTTGATCATCATCGCTTTGAGGAAATTATCGAGCATGTGAAGCTCGACACTGGGAAGAATGAGGATACGGAACTCACCGCCGTGGAATGGCATCGCGTGGTAGATGGCTATAAGGAAATGGTGGCCGAGGTGACCGGTAAGCCCTTCCCGCAGGATCCCGAGACGCAGCTTTGGGGCGCGATTGGCGCGGTGTTTGGCAGCTGGATGAATCAGCGTGCAGTGACGTATCGGCGCCTGCATGATATCGGGGCCGAATGGGGCACGGCGGTCAATGTGCAAGCCATGGTCTTCGGCAATATGGGTGACGATTGCGCGACCGGCGTCTGCTTCACGCGTGATCCTTCGACCGGCGAAAATATCTTCTACGGCGAATATCTGATCAATGCGCAGGGTGAGGATGTGGTGGCGGGCATTCGCACGCCGCAGCCCATGGCAAAGGAACGCTCCAAACCCACCGAACGCAGTATGGAAGACGCCATGCCGGCGGCCTATGCCGAATTGGTGCAAGTGCGCGCCACGCTGGAACGCCATTACCGTGACATGCAGGATATTGAATTCACGGTGCAGAGCAACAAGCTCTACATGCTGCAGACACGTAATGGTAAGCGCACTGCCACCGCGTCCTTGAAAATCGCGGTGGATATGGCCCGTGAAGGATTGATTGACCACACCGAAGCTGTGCGGCGCGTGAACCCCGCAGCGCTTGATCAATTGCTGCACCCAACGCTTGACCCGAAGGCGCCGCGCAAACTGTTGGCGAAGGGACTGCCCGCTTCGCCCGGCGCCGCTTGTGGCATTGTGGTGTTCAGTGCGGATGAAGCCGAGGCGCGCGCGCAAAAGGGCGAAAGCGTTATTCTGGTCCGCATTGAAACCTCGCCCGAGGATATTCACGGTATGCATGCGGCGCGCGGTGTGCTGACCACACGCGGCGGCATGACCAGCCACGCGGCGGTGGTTGCGCGCGGCATGGGCCGGCCCTGTGTGGCGGGCTGCGGCGGCATCACGGTGGATTACAACAACCAGTATCTGAGTGCCGGGGGCGTGCGGATCGAAGCCGGCCAGACCATTACGCTGGATGGCGCAACCGGTGAGGTCTTCATCGGCTCCGTCGCCATGGTGGAACCGCAGCTTTCCGATGATTTCGCAACGCTCATGGGCTGGGCCGATAAGGTGCGTCGCTTGCGCGTGCGCGCCAATGCCGAAACACCCCTGGATGCGGAAACCGCGCGGCGCTTTGGCGCCGAAGGCATCGGGCTTTGCCGCACCGAACATATGTTCTTCGACCCGGAGCGCATCGGCGCCGTGCGCCAAATGATCATGGCGGAAACGGAAGAAGGCAGGCGTGCGGCACTGGCGTGCTTGCTGCCCTTCCAGCGCAAGGATTTCCTTGACCTGTTTGAGATCATGGCTGGGTTGCCGGTCACGATCCGCCTGCTCGATCCGCCCTTGCATGAATTCCTGCCACACAGCGAATATGAAATCGCGGAAGTGGCGGCATCGCTCGGCACCGAGGTTGAGGCAATGCAGCGGCGCATGCAGGAATTGTCGGAAGCGAACCCGATGCTTGGGCATCGCGGCTGTCGCCTCGGGATTTCCTTCCCGGAAATTTATGAAATGCAGGCGCGCGCGATTTTCGAGGCAGCGGCAGAGATCGGGCGCAGGACGCAAAAAGCCCCGACGCCAGAAATCATGATCCCGCTGGTGGCCACCAAGCACGAATTGGACATCACCCGCGCCATGGTGGATCGCGTCGCGCAGGAGGTGTTTGCGAAAGGCGGCTATCACGTTGTCTATAGTGTCGGCACCATGATTGAACTGCCGCGCGCGGCACTCATAGCCGATGCCATCGCGCGCGCGGCGGATTTCTTTTCCTTCGGCACGAATGACCTGACGCAAACCACCTTCGGCCTTTCGCGCGATGATGCCGGCAAGTTCCTGCCGCTTTACATCGAAAAGGGCATTTTTCCGAAGGACCCGTTTGTGTCGATTGACCCGGATGGCGTGGGCGCGTTGGTGCGCATCGCCGCCGAAAAGGGCCGCAGCGTGAAGGCCGATATCAAGCTTGGCATATGTGGGGAGCATGGCGGCGATCCATCCTCCATCCATTTCTGCGAAGGCGTTGGCTTGGATTACGTGTCCTGTTCGCCCTATCGCGTGCCGGTGGCGCGCCTGGCGGCGGCGCAGGCGGCGCTGCAAGCGGGCGGGGCTGATCGCACCGCGTAATGGCTGCGGCGCCAACATCTGCGGGGCGGGAAAAGCGCTGCGGGGTATGCGGCCATGAAAGCCGCCAACAAGGCTTTCGCCCGCCCGCACCGGAACAGGCGCCCGATCTGGATTTGCGCCCTGGGGCGCCGGTTCGGTCCACCATGGCGCGCTGGCTGCAAGCCTGCCCGCATTGTGGCTATGCCGCGCCCGATATTGCGGAAGCGCATCCGGCGGGCGCGCAGGCCGTGGCAGCGGCACCCTATCGCGCGCTGATTGCCGATACGGCGCACCCGGTTTTGGCCCGGCGCTTTCTGGCTTGGGGGCATGTGCTGGAAGAAACTGGCGCCTTGCATGCGGCCGCAGAAGCAACGCTGCATGCCGCTTGGGTCGCGGATGACCTCAATCGCGACGATCTGGCGCGGCTTTGGCGGCGCGAAGCGGTCGCACTGTGGCGAAGCGGTCCCGCTTTGGATGCTGAGCAATCCGTCCGCGTCATTGATGCGCTGCGCCGTGCGGGCGATTTCGCCGAAGCCGAAGCCGCCGTGGAAGCCCTGGCGGCGAGCGAACCGCCCGAAGCTGTGGCGCAGGTTGCCGCTTTGGAGGCGCGGTTGATCGCGACGGAGGATGCGGGGCGGCATAGCATTGCGTCCGCCATCGCCCCCCCGGCGCGGCGCCCGCATGTGACGCATCAAAAATCCCCTCGGGCAAAAAAAAGGCCGCCCCGAGGGGGCGGCCTGAAATCCTGGCTCCGCAGGATATTTCGGGGTTAGGCAGCGCGCCCCGCCGGCAGCGCGCCATCATTGGCGGCTTGCAAAGCAAAGCCCGGTTCAAAAACGCGGCTGATGTCGCCACGATCCAGCCCGATATCGGCGAGCTGCTTGTCCGAGAGCTGATCCAGCGCCCTATAGGTGTCGCGGCGGGTCGGCCAAGTGGCGATGGCGGTCAGCACGGCGCCGATGCCGGCCCCGATCATCTTGAAGGCATGGCCGAATGCCTGCTTCCGTGCGGTGGCGCGGGCGGCTGCGGCTTCGCGGTGAATAGCCTCAATCTTCGCGGCGCGGGCCGAGAGACTGGTTTCGAGATTGGCGAAATGCGTGTTCATGTTAAGCTTTCCTTTGCGGAGGCCCCGCCCGATAGGGCAGGATCGCTGTCCGATAGGCGATGATATAGAGGCTTCAGGGGCACAGGTGATGCGCGAAGACAACAGCAGAGCTATGCGCCTAACGCATGATCCAACAGGAAGCCACGCAATAATTGTGAAACATTTGGTCGAGTGGTGTGCATGAACAGGGCTGAACGCTTGGGCGCGCTCCGCGCCGAACTCGCACGCATGGGAGTGCAGGGCTTCCTGATCCCGCGCGCGGATGAGCATTTGGGGGAGTATGTGCCGCGTTCAGCCGAAAGGCTGGCCTGGCTGACCGGCTTCACCGGCAGCGCGGGGCTCGCGATTGTGCTGCTAACGCAAGCGGCGGTGTTTTCCGATGGCCGCTACACGCTGCAAATCCGCAGCCAAATTGATGTCGCCCATTGGGAACCGCGCCACATCACGGAAGAACCCCCCGACGAATGGCTGGCCGCCCATGCGGATGGCCTGGTAATAGGCTATGACCCATGGCTGCATAGCGAACCGGCGCTTGAACGGCTGCGCCGCCCTGGCGTGGCTTTTCGCGCGCTGGAAGCGAACCCGATCGATGCGATTTGGCCGGATCGCCCCCGCGCGCCGGAAGCGCCGGCGCGGGCGCATCCGCTTGCCTATGCGGGCAAGCCATCCCCTGAAAAACGCGCAGAAGCGGCAACCGAATTGCGCGCGGCGGGTGAGGATGCGGTGGTGCTGGCCGATGCGCATTCCATCGCGTGGCTGTTGAATATCCGCGGTGGCGATTTGGACCATACGCCGCTCGCGCTTGGATTTGCGTTGCTGTTTGCGGATGGAGCAGTGTCTTTATTCATGGACCCGGCGAAGCTGGACCATGATACGCGCGCCTATCTCGGCAATGCGGTGGCCGTCGCGCCGCGCGGTGCCATGCCGGCGGCGTTGCGCAGCTTGAAGGGCAAGCGCGTGCGCATTGACCGGGAAGCAACGCCCGCCTGGTTCACCGATTGGCTGCGCGAAGCGGGCGCGGAAATTCGCGCCGGCGAAGACCCCTGCCGCATGCCGCGCGCCTGCAAGAATACAGTGGAACAGCAAGGTGCCCGCGCGGCGCATCAGCGCGATGCGGTGGCGATGGCGCGCTTCCTGCGTTGGTTTGCGGAAGAGGCGCCAAAGGGGGGATTGAATGAAATCTCCGCCGCCGCGCAACTATTGGCGTTTCGCCGCGACGTGCCCTTGTTCCAGGCGGAAAGCTTCCCCGCGATCAGCGGTGCGGGCGAAAACGGCGCCATTGTGCATTACCGCGCGACGGAGGCGAGCCATCGCGCCATCAACCCCAATGAATGCTATTTGATCGATTCGGGTGGGCAATATCTGGACGGCACCACGGACATTACGCGCACATTATGGACCGGGCCTGTTGCGGCACCGCAGCGCCTGCGGGAATGTGTCACGCGCGTGCTGAAGGGGCATATTGCGCTGGCCACCTTGCGCTTTCCGGCTGGCGTGGCCGGGCCGCATTTGGATGCGCTGGCACGCCGCCCGTTATGGGATGTGGGGTTGGATTATGATCACGGCACGGGCCATGGCGTTGGGTCTTATCTTTCCGTGCATGAAGGCCCGGCCGCCTTCAGCCGCGCGGCGCGGGTGGTGGCTTTGGCTGAGGGCATGGTTCTCTCGAATGAGCCTGGCTATTACGCCACGGGCGAATTCGGCATTCGGCTGGAAAATCTGTTGCTGGTGCAGAAGGCCGAAATCGCCGCCGCCGCAAAGCCGTTTCTGGAACTCGAAACCCTGACTTTGGCGCCCTTTGATCGCGCGCTGATCGAACCCGCGCTGCTGACGCTGGCCGAGCGCGATTGGCTGAATGCCTATCACGCGCGTGTGGCAGCGGAGGTGGCGCCGCACTTGGATGGCGTAACCGCTGCCTGGTTGCGGGCGGCTTGCGCACCGATTTGAGTGTGACTTCGTTTTGGGCGACTGATTCACCGCTTCGGTCATGCGACCTACGCGGGTCAGGCGCCCGCCATTTCCACCCACTCGGCTTCGGTCAGTGTTTTCACGCCAAGCTCTGCCGCCCTGGCGGCTTTCGAACCAGCATCGGCGCCGACCACAACGAAATCGGTTTTTTTCGAAACCGATTTCGTGACCTTGGCGCCGAGGCGCTCGGCCAGCGCTTCCGCTTCATCGCGCGTCATTTTCTCGAGCGTCCCGGTGAAGACCATGGTCTTGCCGGCGAAGGCACTATCCGCCGCGCTGGTTTCTTCCGCTGGCAGCGGCGAGACTTCGCTGGCAAGGCCATCAAGCGCGGCCAGATTGCGCGGTTCGGTGAAAAACTCGACAAGCTCTTCGGCAATCGCGGGGCCGATACCTTGGATGGAACCCAATTCCTCCCGCGCTTCCGAACCGATGATATGCGCCGCGATCATCGCCGCGCGCCAGGCTTCCAGGCTATGGTAATGCCGCGCCAAGAGCTTGGCATTCTGTTCGCCAATGCGGCGAATGCCGAGCGCGAAGATAAACCGCTCCAGCGCCACGCTACGCCGCGCTTCAATCGCTTCCAGTAATTTGCTGATCTTGCGTTCACCCCAGCCTTCAAAGCCCGCGAGAGTTTCGCGCTTTAGGTGCAGGCGGAAAATATCGGCAGGGCTTTTGATCAGCCCCACATCGAACAGGAAGTGGATGTTCTCTTCACCCAGTCCTTCAATATCCATCGCGCCGCGGGAAACGAAATGCCGCAAGCGTTCGGTGGTTTGCGCGGGGCAGGTCAGGCCGCCGGTGCAGCGGCGCACCACATCTTCACCATCGCGGATGGCGTGGCTGCCGCAGGCGGGGCAATGCAGCGGAAAGGCATAGGGCTCTGCATCGGCCGGGCGTTTTTCCAGCACAATCCCCAGGATTTGTGGAATGACATCGCCGGCGCGTTGCAGCATGACGGTATCACCAATGCGCACATCCTTGCGCGCAATTTCCTCCTCATTATGCAGCGTCGCATGGCGCACCACGACGCCGCCGACATTGACTGGCTCCATCACGGCGCGCGGCGTCAGCGCGCCGGTGCGGCCGACCTGGATTTCGATATCAAGCAGCTTCGTCACCGCCTGTTCGGCAGGGAATTTCCACGCTACCGCCCAGCGTGGCGCGCGACCCACAAAACCTAGTCGGCGCTGCCAATCAATCTTATCAAGCTTATAGACCACACCATCAATGTCGTAGCCGAGTGCAGCGCGGCCCGCGCCAATTTCTGACTGGAAGTGTTCGGCCGCATCTTCGCTATCCAAACGCCGAGACAGCGGGTTCACCGCAAACCCCCAGCGGCGCAGTGCATCCAGAAAATCATGATGGGTTTCGGCCGGCGCTTCACTCGCCGCGCCCATCGCATAGGCCAGTAGTTTGAGGGGCCGCCTTGCCGTGATGCGCCCATCAAGCTGGCGCACCGAACCGGCGGCGGCATTGCGCGGATTGGCGGGGATCACCACGGCGTCACCCAATTTTTCGCCCGCCGCACGGCGCGCTTCGCGTGCTTCGGCGGCTGCTTCCTGCGCGGCGCGGAAGCTCCGGAAATCGGCCTTTTCCATGAAAACCTCGCCCCGGATTTCGATGCTGGCGGGGAAAGGCGGTTTCAGATGCTGGGGTAGGGATGGGATGCTCAGCAGATTGGGGGTGACGTCCTCGCCTTCCGCGCCATCACCGCGCGTGGTACCCTTAATGAACACGCCGTTTTTATAAAGCAGGTTGATCGAAAGCCCATCAATCTTGGGTTCGCCCACAAAGGCGAGCGCTTCGGCCTCAGACAGTCCCAGAAAGCGGCGGACGCGCTTGCAGAATTCGCTGAATTCCTCGAGCGAGAAGACATTATCCAGGCTCAGCATCGGCTCGCCATGGCGGGATTTGGCGAAGCCTTCCGCGATTGGGGCGCCAACGCGGCGCGATGGGCTGTCGCTACGGATCAGGTGGGGAAACTGTGCTTCGATGGCGCGGTTGCGTGCTACCAGCGCGTCATACTCGGCGTCCGTGATCTCCGGCTGGTCCTTGGCGTGATAGAGCCGGTCATGCCGTGCGATCTCCCGCGCCAGCTCCGCCAGTTCAATCGCCGCATCCAGTTCTGAGAGATTTTGTACAGCACGCGTTTTCATATCGCTGCCCTAGGGCAAGGGCAGAAGGATAAAAAAACGAGGGGGCGCGGGGTAGTTCCCTCCCCAACCCTTTCTTTGTGTTTCATGCGCTATCCCCTAAAAGGCTCCGCGCCGCCGCGCGTGCGGCTTCGGTCACTTTTTCCCCGGCCAGCATGCGCGCGAGTTCTTCGTATCTTTCCGTCTGATCAAGTATTTCAACCCGCGTTTCCGCACGCTGTCCTTTCACCTGCTTCGCCACACGGAAATGCCGCGCACCGCGCGCTGCGACTTGCGGGCTATGCGTCACCACCAGCACTTGCACGCGGTCCGCCACGCGCGCCAGGCGCTCACCCACGGCGGCGGCGGTGGCGCCGCCAATGCCGCTATCCACCTCGTCAAAAATCAGTGTCGGCACCGGCGATCCGCGCGCGAGTACCACTTTCAGCGCCAGCATCAGGCGCGACAACTCCCCGCCCGAGGCGATTTTGGCGAGCGGTCCTGGCGTTTGCCCTGGATTGGTCGCGACGAGGAAAGTGACGCGATCCTGCCCATCCGCACCCCAGGCGGGCTCATCACGCGCGGTCAGGTCAATCACCAACCGCGCACGATCCAACTTCAGCGGCGGCAATTCCTCGGCGAGGGCGTTTTCAAGTGCGCTGGCGGATTTGCGGCGCGCGGCGGAAAGCTTGCCGGCGGCGGTGATGTATCTGGCGCGTGCCTCGGCCCCAGCCGCTTCAAGCGTAGCGACTGCGCCCGCACCGGCATCAAACGCTTCCAACCGGGCGCGCAAACTACTGAGCAATGCGGCGAGTTCCGTCACCGGCACGCTATGTTTCCGCCCCGCGGCGCGGAGCGCGAATAGCCGTTCTTCCACCTGCTCCAAGCGGCGCGGATCTGGGCCGGTTTTGTTCATCAGCCGGGTGAGCAACCCCTCTGCCTCACTCAACGCATCCTGTGCAGCGGCAAGCGCCTGGATGGCGGGCTGCGCTTCGTCATTCGGCGGCGGCAAGCGTTCCAAAGCACGCGCCGCTTCGCGGAGTGCACGCGCGGGGGAAGCAGCACGGCGGTCGCGCGGCGTCAGTTCCCCAAGCGCGACGGCAACCGCCTCGGCCCAGCGTTCGCCCTGTTGCAGCTTTTGGCGTTCGGCCGCGAGGGTATCTTCCTCGCCTTCTTCGGGCGCAAGTTCGGTCAATTCGCCAACGGCGTGGCGCAGCCATTCCTCCTCGCGCTGCGCGCTGGCAATGGCCTCGCGCGCGGCGGCCAGGCGGCGCGTGGCATCGCGCCAAGCAGCCCAGGCGCTGGCGGTGGCGCTGCGATCCGCATCCAGCGCGCCGAAAGCATCCAGCAGCCCAGCATGGGTGGTGGGATCGGCGAGCCCCACCTGTTCATGCTGGCCCTGCACTTCTACCAGCGTCGCGCCCAGTTGTTTGAGCAAGGCAACACTGACGGGTTGGTCATTGATGGAGGCGCGGGATCTGCCATCAGCTTGCAGCACGCGGCGGAGCACCAGCTCATCCTCGGCGCGGATGCCCTGGTCGCGCAAAATCTCGAAACAGGGGTGGTCATGCGCGGGCAGGAAGGCGGCGGCGACGCTTGCTTGCGCCTGCCCCGCCCGCACCAACCCCGCTTCGGCGCGCTGGCCGAGGGCCAGGCCAAGACTGTCCAGCAAAATGGATTTGCCCGCCCCGGTTTCACCGGTCAGCACGGCAAGCCCGGCATCGAAGTTCAGGTCAAGCTTTTCGATCAGCACCACATCGCGAATGGCGAGAGAGGCGAGCATCGGCGCGCCGCCCCGTGCTCAGAAAATCTTGTTCAGCATCCGGCTGACAAAGCCGGGACGCTCACCGCGGGCTTCGGCGCCGGCGGCGACCAGCAGCGCATAGCTATCAGCATACCAATCGCCGCCGGGGTAGTTATAGCCCAGCACGGCGGCGTTGCGGCGCGCTTCTTCCGGCAGGCCAAGATTCAGGTAGATTTCCACCAGCCGATGCAAGGCTTCGGGGACATGGTTGGTGGTCTGGAAATCCTCCACCACGCGGCGATAGCGGCCAATGGCCGCCTGATGCAGCCCCTGGCGCTGATAGAAGCGCCCGACAGTCATTTCCTTGCCGGCTAAATGGTCTCGGCCGAGGTCAATTTTCAGCCGGGCATCGCGGGCATAGGCGCTATCGGGGAAGCGGTTGATGACTTCCTGCAAGGATGCGATGGCAATGGTGGTCTGGCGCTGGTCGCGTTGTGCATCGGTGATTTGTTCGTATTGGGACAGCGCGCGTAGGTAATAGGCATAGGCGATGTCGCGATGCGCCGGATGCAATTGAATGAAGCGATCCAGGGCACCAATCGCTTCTGTGTAGCGATTGCGCAGATATTCCGCATAGGCCGCCATCAGCTTGGAGCTGGTGGACCAGGTGGAATAGGGGTGTTCACGTTCAATGGCATCAAAATACTCGACCGCGCGGGCGTAGTTGCGCGCACGCAGATTCTGCATGCCAAGGGCGTAGAGCTGCTGCGGTTCCTCATCCGCCGCGGTGGTGATGACGCGGCGTGCGAGTGACGGGTCCGCACCCGTGGTGTTCGTTGGGCCGGAACTGCCACAAGCGGCAAGGGTCAGAAGCAGGGCTATTGGCAGGAAGGGGCGCATAAATCCCGGTTCAATGGAAAGACGCCGTTGATATAGGGCAGAATGGTCTTGGGTGAAATCACCCTTGGTCAACGAGGCGTATTCAGGCGAAGGCCGGGGCCTTTTGCTTGGCCGGGGTGGCAGCGCCGCCCGCCCAGCACCAGGCGCCGGCAACGGCGAAAAGCGCGCGCAGCAACTGGTTGTTCAACGCATGGCCGGACCGGCTGCCGATGAAACGGGCGCGAAGCGGGGCGCCGGCCAGGGCAAGATCCCCAACCAGATCCAGCATCTTGTGGCGGATGAATTCATCCGCATGGCGAAGCCCGCCAGGGTTTAGAATAGCCATGCCATCCACCACCACGGCATTGGCCAAGCTGCCGCCAAGGGCGAGGCCCGCATCATGCAGGCGCGCGACATCTTCAGCGAGACCAAAGGTCCGTGAATCGGCCAACTTGGTGCGAAAACTCTCTGGCGTCAGCCGCAGTCTGAGCGATTGATGCCCGATCAGGGTATTCGGGTAGTCAATCTCAAGCAAGGTATCGAAGGCGACTTCAGGGTTGGGATGCAATTCGGCAAAGGCGCCACGGCCATCTTCCACACGGACGGGGCGCAGGACTTCGATAAACCGGCGCGGCGCCGCGCTGGCAGCGATACCGGCGCAGTCGATCAGGAACAAAAATGGCGCGGCGGAGCCATCCAGGATGGGAATCTCCGGACCATCAACTTCAATGATCGCGTCATCAATGCCGGCGCCGGTGAGCGCGGCCATGACATGTTCAATGGTGCCGATGCGCGCTGCCGGCGCGGTGGGCGCCGCGATGGTGGTGCAATGCTGCGTATCGGTCACAAAATCAAAGCGCGCCGGGATATCCACGCCAAGATCGGTGCGGCGGAACTGAATGCCTGCGCCAGCGGCGGCGGGGTGCATGGTAAGGGAGATCCGGCGCCCGGAATGCAGCCCATCGCCCACGCAGCCGATTGGGGCCTTGAGGGTCTTGCGCCAACCATATTCCGCGGGAAGAAAACCGTCCATCATACCCTTCTGTTCCGGGCTGAAAGCCGTGCGGCAGGCGCGGACCTCATCATCCCACGTTCACGTTCCCATGACGGTTTGCCAAAAGCGATACAAGCCTTATTTCTGCATGTTTCACCACATGCATCTGATTTCATTGAATTGGTGCTATGCGAAAAAGGGCAAAATCAAGGCGACCCGAGCGATCATTCCCGGCGCAGTATCTGATCCACCAAACGATCCGCCCACGCGTTGCTGGAAAAGCTCTCTCGCAGCGCGGCCTCAGAATAGGTGTCTCGCACCCAATCCAGGAAGGGAATATCGGGGTTAGTGCGCTGGAAGGCGGCGAAGCTTTTGAAGAAGGCGTCCAGAATGCCGGTGTGCGCTGACGCAACATGGCCATGACGGAGCGAAAGCTGGGCCAGGGCCTCCTGGACGTGGCGGCCTTGCAGCAAAAGCCAAATGCCGGCCGCGAGCCCGGTACGATCCGCGCCGGATTTGCAATGGATTAGCGCCGGTTCCTCCATATCCTGGAAAATGCCCGCAAGCCTTAGAATGCGGTCCTTATGCGGCGCGCCGCGGCTTTCAAACGGTGCATCGATATGGGTCAGACCAAGCCGCGCCGCTTCGGCCCGGCTGAGTGCATCAGCGCCGCAATCGGCGCGGTTGCCGCGCAGATTGATGATGGTGCGAATGCCATGACGCCGCGCCGCCTGGCGCATTTGCCAGGGCAGCGGGTGGTTTGATCGGTAAAGCCGCCCAGGGGCCACCACGCCCCAATTGCGCCATCCCAAGCGCAGCATGGCGTGGTCAATGAAAAGCGCATTGCCCCAGATGGCGGTGGGCGTCACGCGCCGCTATTCCAGCCGTGCGCCGGAAATCCTCACCGCTTCCTGCCACATGGGGCGTTCATACTGCGCGCGGGCGATCATGTCTTCCGGGGTGGACCACACCGCCTCGGCCCCCACACGCAGGAAGCGTTCTTTCACTGCCGGGTCGGCGACAATGCGGCGCAGCGCGCCATTCACGCGTTCAATGGCGATGCGCGGCGCGCCGGCGGGAAATACAAAGCCCTGCCAGGAGGAGACAACGAAATTCGGCACCCCTGCTTCTGCCATGGTGGGTACATCCGGCATGGTCGGCCAGCGCGCGACCGAGGTGACCGCCAAGGCACGCATGCGGCCTTCCTGAATGACCGGAATGTAGGAAGCAAGGTTATCCAGCGCCGAGTCGAGATCGCCCGACAGCATGGCAGGAATGATCTGTGCTGCACCGCGGAAGGGCACATGCGTGCCTTCCACTTGCACGCGCGCGGCGAAAAGCGCGCCAGTCAAATGCGGGGTTGTCCCAACGCCCGGCGAACCATAGTTGAAGCCTCCACGCTTGGCGCGTATCCAGGCAATGAATTCGGCCAGGCTGCGCGCTGGATTATGCTGCGCGGGCACCACGACAACATTCGGCAAATCCCAAGCGATGCCGACCGGTACCAAATCCCGTGCCGGGTCATAGGGCAGGCGCGCATAGATGAAGTTATTGATGACCATATGGCCGACCGACGCTATCCCCATGGTATAGCCATCCGGCGCTGCCTTGGCGGTGGCATCAATGCCGATATTCCCACCCGCACCAGCGCGGTTTTCGATGATGAAATTCTGCCCGAGGATCGGCTGCATCAACTCGGCATAGATGCGCACCAGGACATCGGTGGAACCCCCTGGCGGCCAGGGTACGATGATCCGCACCGGGCGCACGGGCCATTCCCCCTGGGCGCGGGCAACGGATGGGCTGGCCAGCAGGGCGGCAGCCAGCAAGGAGCGACGGCTGATCATGGGTTTTTCTCCGCATCAAAGGTGGGCGGCATATAGAGAGCCTGCCCGCGCCTTGCCAAGCGCGGTCGCCTTGGGTTGGACAGGTGCCGCGAATGCGTCAATAATCCTGTCCAAACAGGGATGCGGGCAATGCCAACACGGGGCAGTACGAATAATGCGGACATGGCCGAGGCGCGTGCCCTGCCGGCCGGGCGCAATCTGCTGTTTCTGCGCGAAGAAGAACTCCGTCTGGCGCAGGATTTGCTGTTTTTCGGCTATCGCGATTTCACCGCCGGGGCGGATGCAATCCTCGCCACGCTGGATATGGGCCGCGCGCATCATCGTGTGCTGCATTTTGTTGGGCGGCGGCCTGGCATCACGGTGGGCGAATTGCTGGGGATTCTGGGCATCACCAAGCAAAGCCTGGGGCGCGTGCTGCAACCGCTCATGAGCGACGGCTATGTGGTCCAGGCACCGGGCGAGGTTGACCGGCGGCAAAGGCGGCTGACGCTGACCGAAAAAGGTGTCACGTTGGAACGCCGCTTGTTCGAACGCCAGCGAGAAACCGTCATGCGCGCCTATCGCGAAGCCGGCCCTGCCGCGGTGGAGGGTTTTCGGCGCGTCATGCGCGGGCTCATGGGGGAAGACGCGCAAGCGAGCCTTACGCGCTTGCAAGGGCCAGAGGCTGAGGGCACCAGGCGATGAGCGGCCAGGAAGATCCCGCCCATATTCTGGTGGTGGATGATGATGCGCGGCTGCGCGCGCTATTGCAGCGCTTTCTGACCGAACAGGGCTTTCGTGTGAGTACTGCGGAAAACGCTGCCGCCGCCCGCGCGGCGTTGGCGAATATGGCGTTCGATCTGCTGGTTTTGGATGTGATGATGCCCGGTGAGACAGGGTTGGAACTGACTGCTGCCTTGCGTGCCGAAGGGCATGAAGTGCCGATCCTGATGCTGACCGCGCGCGGCGCGCCGGATGACCGCATCGCCGGGCTTGAACAGGGCGTGGATGATTACCTGGCCAAGCCTTTCGATCCACGCGAATTGGCTTTGCGCATTCGCACGATTTTGCGCCGCGCCGTACCTGCGCCTACCGCGCCGCATAGCTTGGCGCCGATGCAAATCGGCAATCGCTGGTTTGATATTGAACGCGCGGAATTGCGCGGCCCGGATGGCATTATTCGCCTGACGGGTGGTGAGGCTGCGCTGCTGCAAGCCCTCGCACGCCGTGCCGGTGATATTCTGAGCCGTGAGGATATCGGCGAAGCGCTCGGCACGCCTGACGCCGGCGAACGCGCCATTGATGTGCAAGTGACCAGGCTGCGCCGCAAGGTAGAGCTCGACCCGCGTGAGCCGCGCTTCATCCAGACCATTCGCCATCGTGGTTATGTCTTGAGGCCAGGGCCGTGACTCCGCTGGACCGGGGCTTGCGCCGGCTGGTGCCGCGCGGGCTTCTGGGGCGATCACTGCTGATCATTCTGGTGCCGCTGGTGATCCTGCAGGCGATTGCCTTGCAGCTTTTCTATGGCAGTCATTTGGATGTGATTTCGCGCCGCCTGGCGGCGGGCGTTGCCGGCGATATCGCCATTGTGGTCGGCCTAATGGAACGCGAAAAGGAAGCCGAGGATCGCAGCTGGATTTTTCGTGAAGCGGCCTGGCGGCTGGATTTGTCTCTTGCCCATGAAGCGGGGGCGCGGCTTGCGGTCACGGGAGCGCGGCCTGCTGCCCTGCCCTGGCTGCCATTGGAAGAGGATTTGGCCGCCGCGATGCAGGAACGCGTGCGCCTGCCCTTCGATGCGGATTGGCAGAGCGATCCACGCAGTGTGATCATTCGCGTGCAAATGGCTGATGGTGTTTTGCATGTGGAAGTCGCGCGGAAGCGGCTATTCAGCGGCACGATCTATCTTTTCGTGATTTGGCTGGTGGGATCATCGCTGCTGCTGTTCCTGGTGGCGGCGATTTTCATGCGCAATCAGGTACGCGCGCTACGCAAGATTACTGCCGCTGCCGAGGCTTTCGGCATAGGGCGTACGGTGGGGCCGATGAAGCCGGAAGGTGCCGCTGAGGTGCGGCAGGCGGCCACGGCCTTCAACCGCATGGAAGAACGCATCAGCCGTTTTGTGGATAGCCGGACGGAAATGCTGGCTGGCATCAGTCATGATTTGCGCACACCTCTCACGCGACTACGGCTTGGGCTTGCCATGCTGCCGGAAGCCGCGCGCGACGATGCCGCAGCCATGGCGGAAGATGTCGAGGAAATGGATCGGCTGATTGGCGTCTACCTTGCCTTTGCGCGCGGTGAGGGCGTGGAACAACCCGAAGAAACCGACCTTGCCGCTTTGCTGCGCGGTGTTGTTGCGCAACAGGCGCGTGGTGGCGCAGCTATACCTTTTGTGGGGCCGGAATCGCTCCTGATGGAACTCCGTGCCGGAGCAATGCGGCGATGTTTTGGCAATTTGCTGCATAATGCACGCAAGCATGCCTCGCGCGTGACCGTGACCCTTGCCAAACAGCCGCGCGGCCAAAATGGTATTTGGGCGGATATTGCAATTGATGATGATGGGCCAGGCATTCCGGCGGTATCGCGTGAAGACGCCTTCAAGCCTTTCACCAGCCTTTCAGGGGGTGGCACAGGGCTTGGGCTTGCCATTGCGCGCGATATTGCCCGCGCGCATGGCGGCGATGTTTTTCTGGACGACAGCCCCTTGGGTGGGCTGCGGGCGCGGATCAGGGTGCCGGGATAGGCTTTGGTTGACCTAACCGAGCGAATATTGCCGTGCCTGATCGCTGGGCGTTACCAGAACGCGGCTCACGCCAATCACCTGGCCGAGGTTACCCGCAATCAGCACCGCCACGCCGGGTTCAAGATCCTGGCAGGCGATAGTGATTTCCATTTCCTCGATCCCTTGGCGGACCTGGAAAGAATCAGGCGTCACGTTGCGCTTGGCGAAGGGCTGCAAAAGCCGCGGCAGCAGGCCGGGGCTGGATTCGGCGCGCAGATCAAAGCGCGTGGGCAAAGGGCTCGATAGCATGGGTGAGGTCCGGCTCAGGGTGGCGGGGCAATGCTGGCGCGGCCGCCAGATGGGCGCGCAGGCCAGACGCCTGGCAGCGCAGGCGGCCGCGGCGGTAATTCGGAAAGAAAGCACTCTCGAAACCGTTCGCAATACATAACACATCCCGTGCCGAAGGCAAAAAATACGGCGCGGTTGGGGGACTCCGCCCCGTCAGAGTCTCTCGTCTAAGGAGGAGAAGCTATCAAACCGGGCGGAAAATCGCGCCGCCCGCCCGATTCTTGTGGCGCGAAAATGCCAAGGCGCTATTGATCTGGGTCAAGTACCCTGAAACGGTTGGCTTCCATGGGGCAGCAAGTCCGTCACACAGAATTGAGGAGAGAGTTTTCATGGCGCGTGTTGCACTTGTCACCGGTGGCCAAAGAGGCATTGGCGCTGCGATCAGCGAAGCGCTGCAAGCGGCTGGCCGGACCGTGGTGGCATCCTATGCCGGCAATGATACCGCGGCGAAGGCGTTTACCGATCGCACCGGTATTCCCTGCTATAAATTTGATGTCGCCGATTACGCGCAATGCGCAGTCGCGATTGCCAAGATTGACGCCGAAGTGGGGCCGATTGACATTCTGGTGAACAATGCCGGCATCACGCGCGATGCCACTATGCGCAAGCTGAACCGCGACATGTGGGATTCGGTGATCGATACAAACCTCGGCTCCTGCTACAATCTTTGCAAGCTGGTCTGGGAAGGCATGAATGCGCGTAAGTTCGGCCGCATTGTGAATATCGGGTCGGTGAATGGTCAGGCCGGGCAATATGGCCAGGTGAATTACGCCGCCGCGAAATCGGGCATTCATGGCTTCACCAAGGCGCTAGCGCAGGAAGGGGCGAAGCTTGGCATTACCGTGAATGCCGTTGCCCCCGGTTATGTGGACACCGAAATGGTGCGCGCCGTGCCGCCCGATGTTCTGGAAAAGATCATTGCCCGCATCCCGCGCGGCCGGTTGGGCAAGGCAGAGGATATCGCCCGCGGCGTGGTCTTCCTGACCGCCGAGGATGCCGATTTCATCACCGGGTCCACGCTGTCCATCAATGGTGGCCAGCATATGTATTGATGGGGTGGGGGCGGATATGCCCCCCCTTTCATAAGCCTCCGCCCATGGCATGCTGCGCTTCCAATGAAGGGGAAATGCCATGGGCTACGCCGTTCTTGCTTTCGATGGTGCCGATAAAACCCGCCGCGCCGCGGCGATGGACGGCCACCGGGCGCTGATCAGCCGTTGGGCTGAGGATGGGCGGATGCCCTTCGGCACACCACTTTTCACGAGCGAATGGGTGCCTTCCGGATCGCTCATGATCTTGGATGTGCAGGATATGGCGGGCGTTCGCGCCTATCTGGCCGAAGAACCCTTTTCGGTGGAAGGCGTCTGGGGCGATGTGCGTATCCTGCCCTTCCGCATCGCGCCCTTGCCCTATCAGCGACTGCCCAAGCCAGGCGATCCCATGGCCAGCACCCGCACCCATACGGTTGCTATCGCTTATGATGGCACAGATGCCGATGCCCCCGCCCGCCGCCAGGCAGCGCGGGGGGCGCATATCGCGCGCATGCAGCCCATGGCGGCCGATGGCACGCTCGCGGTTGGTGGCGCCATTTTGGATGAGGCCAAGAGCCGCATGATCGGTTCCATCACCGTCACGCGCCACGGTACGGATGAAGCGGCGCGCGCCTGGATGGCCGAAGACCCGTATGTGAAAGGTGGCGTCTGGCGGGACATTACCCTGCATGCAACGCGCTTGGCGGCGCTGCCCTATCGCCCCTTCCCCGGCGCTGCCTAATGGCGCTGATTGAATATGCCGATGCCGTGCCGGAGGTGCGCGCGGTATTTGATGACATCAAAACGACGCGGGGTGTCGCCGATGTCAATAATTTCTGGAAGGCCTTGGCAGTGCATCCGCCAACGCTCAGGCGCACCTGGGAAAGCCTGAAGCAGGTCATGGCGCCAGGGGCGCTCGACCCGCTGACCAAGGAAATGCTTTATCTCGCGGCCTCAGCAGCGGCGGGGTGTGCCTATTGCACGGCTTCCCACACGGCAGCAGCGCGCGCCAAGGGCATGACAGAGGCGATGCACGGCGAATTGCTCGCCGTACTAGGCATCGCGGCGGAGACGAACCGTTTGGCGGAAGCGCTCCGTGTTCCCATTGATCAGGGTTTGTGAGCGGTCATAAAAAACCCCGAGGTTTCCCTCGGGGTTTCCGTTCAGGCCAGAAGGCTCTGTTCAATCGCTGTTGCGTTGACCCATGAAGGACAGCAGCAGCTGGAACAGGTTGACGAAGTTCAGGTAGAGGCCAAGCGCATCCATCACGCTCCGCTTGCCGGCTTCATCTGGACCCTCCGCATAGGCGAATTGCACGTAATCCGCCTTGATGCGCTGCGTGTCATAGGCCGTGAGGCCAACAAACACGACCACCCCGATCACGCTGATCGCAAAGGCTAACGCCGGGGAGGCCAGGAAGATATTGACCACACCCGCGATCAGAATGCCGATCAGACCCATGATCATGAAGCTGCCAAAGCGCGTCAGATCCGCCTTTGTGGTGTACCCGTACAGGCTCACCGCCGCGAACATGGACGCGGTGATGAAGAAGGTGCTGGCGATGGACTGGCCGGTGTAGCGCAGGAAGATGTTCGACAGGCTCGCCCCCATACAAGCAGCGAAAACCCAGAACAGCGCCTGCGTCGCGGGGCGCGAGAGCTTGTTGATGCCAAAGTACAGCACCAGGATGAAGGCGAGCGGCGAGAGCATCACGACCCAGCCGAGGATGGTCGGCGAGACGATGCGCGCGCCATTGGCGGCGCGTGTCACGGACCAGAACATCTGTTGCAGCTCAGGTGAGGAATAGATCACATAAGCGACAATGCCGGTCAGCAGCAGGCCAGACGCCATCCAGTTATAGACGCGGAGCATATATGCCCGCAGCCCGGCATCAATTGCGGCCGCATCGGCCACGACGGGCCGACTCCAGTCGGTGTTATAACGCGTGTCGGGACCAAAGGCCATAACGAACACTCCTGTTGATGGGGAGGATCCCCCGTTAGACAATGATATGGATATTTCGTAATGCAGATCAATAGGGGGCGCCCGCCGGTCAGACCAACGGGCGCCCGGTCCTGATCAACGCTCCGGCGGCTCCACCCGCACGGCGACGGCTTCCGCAATGGCGACATCCACCCGGTCACCAACCTTCAGGGTCTTCAAGAATTCGCGCAGCTCAGGGGCGCGGACAGCAACGGTACGCTCCACGCGGGACGGCCCGACGAAGCTCACAGTATTGTTGGCGGTATCCAGGGCGGTGATGCGCACCTGGGCGCGCGTCGCGGCGGCCGCGCCGGCGGCAGGCCGGGTTCCGGGTTCAGGGCGTGCAGCGCCCACCACGGTTTCAGGTTCCATCCGGCTGCCGCGGGGGGCCATGCGCACGGCCACGGCGTCCTCATAATGCAGCCGCACGCGGTCGCCACGGCGGATTTGGGCGAAGTTCTGCACTTCCGGGCCAAGCTGCAGGGTTTGCGGCTTATTTTCCGGGCTACGCACCACGATGGTCCGGGTCCGCGCATCCACGCGGTCCACCGCCGCCACCATTTCACGTGTGGTGGAGGCAACCACGGGCGGTTCCGGGGTGGGCGTGGCGCAGCCGATCAGCGCCAAAAGCGGCAGGGCCAAAAGGGCGCCATGGCGCAGGCGCACGGACAGGTTTTCAATCATGATGTGGCTTTCCTTCCTGATTTGCCGCCAAACAAAGGCGACGGCTTAACGCATGGTTAGGGCGGCGCGGCAACCGGCACCCTTAGGCCACCCCTTCCCGCCAATAGCCCTGATGCGGCACCGCACCTTCTTCTTCCAGGCACGGCCCAACCACCGCCACCTTCTCCGCCGCACTGTCCAACACCGCCCGGCAAGAAAGGGACAGCCCCGCCGTATGGGGCTGCGCATTGCGCAAATGCAGAATGGCGCCCGCGGAAAGCCCATAAACGGCGCGGCCGATGCCAGTATAAAATATCGCCGCCGAGCACATCGCGCAGGGCTCGCCCGAGGAATAGATCGTGGCATTCCGCAGCACACCGCGCGGTAGCCCGGCCCGCAAAACCGCGTGCAGGGCATTCATTTCGGAATGCGCGAGCGTGCCGCCGCCGCCCTTGCCCTGGGTGGACCCGGCCTCGACCAGTACCTGACCCTTCTCATCGGCAATCACTGCCGCGAAGGGGCGATCACCGCGCGCGCGCGCCTCATTGGCCAGCGCAAAGGCGCGGCGGAGCAGGCTAACATCAAGCGCTGAGAGCTTTTCATCCTCGGCCATATGGGGCTTTCTATTCATTGCGCAGCAACGGCGCTGCCTTGGCACGGAGCGCGAAGGCCGTGCCGGCATAACCGAAGGCAAGCGTGATGGCCATGCAGGCCAGCACCGTGATTGCCAAAGTACCCGGCAAGAACACCCAATCCGCGCGCATGACAAAGCGCACCACACCCCAGGCCGTTGCTGTGCCAGCCGCCGCTGCCATTAATCCCGCCGTCAGGCCAAGCAGGCCAAATTCCACCAAAAAGCTCGCGCGGATTTGCGCACGCCTCGCGCCAATGGTCTTCAGCACCACAACATCGCGAATGCGCCGCTTTTGCCCCGCCGCCATCGCGCCCGCCAGCACTAGCAAGCCCGCGAGCAAGGTAATGCCGGCAACGGCGGAAAGCGCGAAGCCGATCTTCTCCAACAAGCCCACCACCTGATCCAAGGCATCGCGCACCCGAATGCCCGATACATTCGGGAAACGATCCGTCAGCAAGCGCAGAAGTGTCGCTTCCTGCGCCATATCATTGCGCATGGTCGCGATATGCGTATGCGGCGCGGCGGAGAGCAATCCCGGGGATGCCACCAGCACATAATTGATGCCAAGCCCGCGCCAGGCGATCTCTCGCAGGCTCGCGATTTTCAGCGTGATGTCGCGCCCCAACACATCCACTGTGATGGTGTCACCCACATTGACCCCCCAACCGCGCGCGAGTTGCGCATCGAAGGAAACCAAGGGCGGGCCGGCATAATCCGCGGGCCACCATTCCCCGGCAGAAAGCCGCGCGCCCTCAGGGGGTACTTCGGCATAGGTCAGGCCGCGATCGCCGCGCAAGGCCCAGGCGGTCTCCGGCGTTGCATTCACCTGTTCCGCCGGCACGCCATTCACCGCGACAATGCGCGCGCGCAGATTGGGCACGCTGCGGATTTCCGTCACACCTGGTTGCGCGCGGGCCAGCGCCTCGAAGGCTCGGATCTGGTCGGATTGGATATCAATGAAGTAAAAATTCGGCGCAGCAGCAGGCATTTCATTCGCCAATTGCCGGCGTAGATTGCCTTCAATCAGCGCAATGGCGGCCAGCACCGTGAGCCCGACACCAAGCGAAACGAGCATGAGGGGCGTCGGCGCGCCGGGCCGATGGAGATTGGCGAGCCCCAGGCGCAGCGCCGGGCGGCGCGCATGTGGCAAGCGCCGCGCAAGTGCCATCAGCGCCGCCGCACCAAGGCGGAATAGCAAGAGCGTGCCAATCACCGCGACGATAAACCCAGCCGCAAAGCGCGGATTTTCCGCCGTACCAATCACTAAAGCGGAAAGCGCGCCCGCTGCCGCCAGGATCACCGCCAGAATGCCAAGGCTCGGCCTGCCCCCGCTTGGCGCCACCACATCCCGAAACAGCGCCGCGCCCGGAATGCTGCCCGCCCGCCCAAGCGGCCACAGCGTGAAGGCAAGCGCTGTCAGCAGCCCATAAGCCGCGGCCATGATCAGCGGCGCCGGATAGGGCAGAATGCGCGGCGCCACCGGCAGAATGGAAGCGAGCGCGGCGGCCCCCGCCCAGGTCAGCGCAAAACCAATCGCCAAGCCAAGCGCAATGCCGAGCAACGCAAGCGCCATCACCTGTACCAGATAAGTCAGGAAAATCAGCGCTGGCGGCGCACCAAGACAGCGCAAGGTTGCAATGGTGCGCGCACGTTGTTCGAGCCAGGCCGATACGCCGGTCGCAGTACCAATACCGCCCACCAGCAGCGCCGTCAGGCTTGCCAGCGTCAGGAAAAACGCCGCGCGATCCAGGAAGCGATTGACACCGGGGGCCGCGACCTCAGAACTGCGAATCCGCCAGCCGCTTTCCGGAAAATCGCGGCGCAGATCAGCAATGAAGCGCTGCCGATCCACACCCGGCGGCAGCGCCAGCCGGTATTCATAGGTCACCAGACTGCCCGGCTGAATGAGCCGCGTTGCGTCCAAAGACGCCAAGGCAATCAAGGCGCGCGGCCCAAGCAATGAAGGGCTTGCAACTTTATCCGGTTCCTGCGTGATGGTGGCGCGGAAGATCAGGCGCGCTTCGCCAATGCGCAGCACTGCACCGGGCGCGATGCCAAGCCTTTCGGCGATGAAAGGATCAAGCAGGATATCGCCCGCAGCAAGCGCCACAGGCGGTTGCACTTCGAGCGCGCCGAAAAGCGGATAGGCGGCATCAACCGCCTTCACCTCCACCAGCATGCGCTGGCCGGGTTCCGAGACCGCCATGGCACGCAGAGTCACCACTTCGGAAACCCGCGCGCCGCGTGCTGCGAGCCAGGCGCGCGGCGCCTCCGCCAAAGGCCGATAGGGGGAGGCGATTTTAACATCACCCCCCAGAATGCGCGCACCATCCGCAGCAAGCCCGGCATCCACGCCAGCGCGCAGCGTGCCGACAGCGGTGATCGCTGCCACACCAAGCGCGAGACACGCCAGCACAATGCGCAAACCGCGAAAGCCACCGCGCAATTCGCGTCGCGCGATCCTGAAGGCGAGTGCCAAATTGCTCACGCCGCCACCCTGTGATCTACGACAATCAACCCATCTTCAATGCGCAATTGCCTCGGGCAGCGCGCCGCCAGCGCGGGGTCATGCGTGATCAGCAACAACGTCGCGCCAAGCCGCGCGCGCAAATCAAACAGCAGCGTCATGACTTCCTCACCCTTGGCGCGATCGAGGTTCCCGGTGGGTTCATCCGCCAGCAGCAAACGTGGTTCCGCGACAAAGGCCCGCGCGAGCGCCACGCGTTGCTGTTCGCCGCCCGAAAGCTGCGCGGGGTAATGGCCCAGGCGACGCCCCAGCCCAACCGCACGCAAGGCTTCCGCCGCACGATCAAAAGCATCGAGCACCCCGGCGAATTCCAAGGGCACGGCGACGTTCTCAAGCGCTGTCATGGTCGGGATCAAATGAAAGGCCTGAAAGACAATGCCGAGCCTCTCGCGCCGGAAACGCGCCAGCGCGTCTTCCTCCATGGCGCCAATATCCGCGCCATCAATCAACAGCGCACCGGATGTCGGGCGTTCCAACCCGGCCAGCAGCATTAGCAGGCTGGTTTTGCCCGAACCTGAGGGGCCGACGATCCCGACGGCCTCCCCCGCCGCGACTTGCAGATCAATGCCGCGGAGGATGTTGATCTCACCCTCCCCCGCCCTCACCTGGAAGCCAAGGCCGCGCGCTTCGATCAGGGGTTTGGTGACCCCGGCGCTGGGCATTTCGGGGACGTGAAGGGCATCCATGGTATCGCGAAACTCCTATCCTGCCCGCGCATATGGTCGCAGATGGCTCGCGCGCCAATCGCTGGCGCTGCTGGGCTTGGCGGCGCTGCCAGCGCAGGCGGCGGAAATCCGCCTGATGATGCTGGGGGATTCGATCACCGCCGGGTATGGGCTGGCGCGGGCCGAGGCCCTGCCGGCCAGGCTGGAAGCCGCCCTGCGTGCCAAGGGCCGGGCGGTGCGCGTGATTGATGCCGGGGTTTCCGGCGATACCACGGCTGGCGGGCGGGCGCGGCTCGATTGGGCCTTGGCCGATAACCCCCATGCGGTGATTGTGGCGCTTGGCGGCAATGATGGGCTGCGCGCGCTTGAGCCCCGGTCAAGCCGGGCCAATTTGGCCGCCATCCTGGATGCCCTGGCCGCAAAACGCCTACCCACCATGCTGACCGGGATGCTGGCGCCGCCCAACCTCGGCGCCGAGTATGGGCGGGAATTTGCTGCGAGTTTTAGTGAATTGGCCCGCGATAGGCCGGGCGTGGTCTTCTACCCCTTCCTGCTGGAGGGGGTGGCGGGCGATCTTTCGCTCAATCAACCGGACGGCATTCACCCAAATGTCGCTGGCGTCGCGGAGATGGTTCGCCGCATGCTACCCTATGTCGATTCGCTGCTGGGCAAGGTTGCTGCCCCTTAGGCGAGCCGCGGACCGCACCAGGAGGGCCCCCGCCATGTTGCGTCTTTTCGTCGCCCTCGCCTTGCCGGCCTCACTCAGGGCGGAAATCGCGGGGCTTGCGGGGGGTATTCCCGGCGCGCGCTGGGTGCCGCCCGAGAATTACCATCTGACGCTCCGCTTCATTGGTGAGATCGAGCCCTGGCGCGCGCAGGAAGTGGATGACGCGCTGGCGGCGATCCGCGCGCGGCCGTTTACCTTGCAGCTTGCCGGCGTCGGCACGTTTGAGAAGGCCGGGCGCATCCAATCGCTTTGGGTGGGCGCCGAGCGCAATGACGCGCTGACGCATTTGCAGACCAAGGTGGAAACTGCGCTGCAACGCGTGGGGCTGGCGCCGGAACGCAAGCGCTTTTCGCCGCATGTGACTTTGGCGCGCACGGATCGCGCCGCGCCGGAAAAGCTGATGGCCTTTGTGCAGGCCTATAATCTGTTCCGCGCGACGCCGGTGGAGGTTGAGCATTTCACACTGTTTTCCTCTCGGCTTGGGAAGGAGGCGTCGGTTTATACACCGGAAGTGGATTACGATTTGGTGGCAAGGGTGGCGGCTTGAGGGGGGTGGCTGATGGGCGGTAAAAGGGAGGAGCCGAGTTTCGGAGAGGGCCTGGTGGAAGGGCTGCGTGAGGTGGTGGCCTGAAAGCGCGGCGAGGTGGTGCTTGAGGTGGCAAACATTCATGCCGTGCCTCAACGCCATACGTCAGACCGAGCCGAAGTTACCTAAGGACAGGCTGCGTAACGCACCGGGTGCGTCCAGATCTACCCAGGCCTGAGGCTCCGGAGCCAGGGCAGCCAGGGCCGCATCGTCCACAAAGGCTTGATAAACGCCGCGCTGGCGCAGCAGATGGGGTGCGCCCGCCGCATGCATCGGATGGTCCTGATAGAATACCTGGCCAAAGCCTGCCCTGCGCAGTAGCCAATACATCGCCGCAGGATTCGTTCCCCACCAATTGCTTGGGTCATCGTTCAATTCACGGTTCGGATAGAAGATCATGGACGGCCGCTCGATCGCCAACCCATCGTGCACCGTTTCCAGCACCAGCACCTGCCGGGTGTGGCGCCGCAGCGCCAACACGACCTTGATGGGATCGATCAAGTGGTAGAACATGCAGAGTGAGAGCACGACGTCGAAGGTGACCTTGAAGTTTACCCTGTCGAGCTCCGGAGCATCGAGCTCCAGCGTGTTCACCGGCAGGCCGAGTTCCGCAGCAGCCAGTTCCAATGTCTCCCGCCCGCGATATTCGGGATACTTCCAAGTGACGCTATCCGTTGCCAGCACCAACGCGGCGCCACGTCGCAGGGCTTCGAAGCTGAAAAACCCGTTCCAGGCACCGATATCGAGAACGTTGCGTCCCGAAAGGTCGAGCGGTCCCGAAAAGCCGCTGCCTCGAGTGCCAGGATTTCCGGAGACTTCGGCGCTTAGGAAGCAATGCCAGCCCGCAGCTCCATTGAATGGAACCAGATGTATCCGCCGATAGCCTCGCGCAGGGCGTCGTCGGAAAGGCTCACTTGATACACGAGGCATGCCCCCGACTATCAAACAAGGGTAGTCCAGCGGGTGCGATCCCTCAAACATCTCTTTCGTTAGCCACCAAACGGTATTTTGCAAAACAGGTTCGGTAAGCCTTGGCATCCGCTGGCCACCAGATTAAGCGTGTGCTCGTGAAACGCCCCGCCACCCTCATCGTGCGCCTCATCGCGGCATTGCTCCTGGTGCAAACCGTATTGGCGCCGGCGCTTTGCCTTGCCCATACCAGCAATGCGGGGATGGCTGCGGTCATCTGCTCCCCGGATGGGGATCGCAACGTGCATATGGGGCCGGGTGGGGAAGAATTGCCCGCGCCCGAAGCCCATAGCGGCTTCTGCCTCGCCTGCCATGCCCTGCCGCAGGCTGATCTCCCCGCCGCACCCCTGGTTTCCACCCCGGCGGAAACCGGCGCCGCGATCCTCTGGTTCGCCGCTGGCGATACCGGCTGGCGCCCGGCGGCGCGCGCACCGCCTTACAATCCGACAGGTCCCCCAGCCTTTTCTTGAGGCCGCCCGAATGCGGGCGGCCAAACGCCGTCCCGTCATTCGAGCCGCAAGGAAAACCCCGTGTCTTATTTGAACCGCCGCGCTTTTGGCGCCCTGATCCTGGCCCTGCCGGCCTCATCCGTGCTCGCGCATGATTTTATCGCTGGTGATATCGCCATCGGCCATCCTTGGACCCGCGCCGCCGGCGCCAATACCAATGGCGCGGGCTTCCTGACGCTCCGCAACACTGGCGCGGCGCCTGATCGGCTGGTCTCCGCCGCCAGTCCCGCCGCCCGCGTGGTGGAACTCCATGCCCATATCCGGGAAGGCGATGTGATGCGCATGCGCCCCGTCGCGGATATCCCGATCCCGCCCGGCCAGACCGTACATCTCCGCCCCGGTGGGCTGCATATCATGTTGATTGGCCTGACCGAACCGCTGCGCCAGGGGGGCAGCGTGCCGCTGACCTTCAGATTCGAAAGGGCCGGGGAGGTGCAGGTGACCCTCAGCGTTGAATCTGCCGGCGCCCGCGGCCATGCCCATTGATCGGGCAGCCTTCAGACAGGCTTCGCTTGCCTTTGGCCCCCTTTCGGGCCAAAGAACCCCTGGTTCCGTCACTCCTGATTCTGCATGGAGGGCCTGACATGGCCTCGTCCTTCGACCGTATCGCCGATATCATCGCTGAAAATAGCGAAGTTCCGCGGGATAAGATCCTGCCCGATAGCCATGTGATCAATGATCTGGGCATTGATAGCCTGGACTTCTTGGATATCGTCTTCGCCATTGACAAGGCATTTGGCATCAAGGTGCCGGTGGAAGGCTGGACGCAGGAAGTGAATGTGGGCAATGCGCCGGCAGAGAAATACTTCGTCATGAAGAACCTGGCCGAACGTGTGGATGAGCTGGTTGCGGCCAAGGCCGGCTGACCACATCACCCAGCCACGCGCCACCGAAACCACGGACCCCTGACGCGATGCGCCTGGAATATTTCCAGATGATAGATCGGGTGGCAGCGCGTGAAGGCGATGCCATCATTGTGGAAAGCCGCATCCCGAATGCTTCCCCGGTGTTTGAAGGGCATTTCCCTGGCCATCCGCTGATGCCTGGCGTGCTATTGGTGGAAACCATGGCGCAGGCTTCCGGCTGGCTGCTGCTCGATCTCATGGGCTTTGCGCGTATGCCGTTCCTGATGGCGGTGAAGGAAGCGAAATTCCGCAGCTTCATCGGCCCCGGCACTCTGGTGCGCGTGCACGCCAAGCGCCTGCATGATGGCTCGGGCTTTTCAGTGACCGAGGCGCGGATCGAAGCCGATAGCAAGCGCATTACCGATGCCGAACTGACCTTCCGCATCATGGATTACCCCGCACCTGAATTGGCCGATGCCATGCGCGGGCGGGGCCGGGAATTGGGGCTGCTATGACAAGGCGTGATGTCGTCATTACCGGGATTGGGCTGGTATCCTCGCTTGGTGAGGGGCCGGAGGCGCATTGGGAAGCGCTGACCAAGGGCGCCAAACCCGTGGTGGATGCGATAAGCTTCGCGCCCTTCCCGGTACATCCGCTGCCGGCGCTGGGCCTGGATGCGCAAATCCCGAAAAAGGGTGACCAGCGGCAGATGGAACCCTGGCAGCGGCTTGGCACCTATGCCGCTGGGCTCGCGATTGACCATGCCGGGGCGCGCGGCCTTGTTGCCGATATGCATCTGGTGGTGGCGGCTGGCGGTGGCGAACGTGACATCGCGGTAGATGAGGCGATGACGGCCGCACTGACCAACGCCACGCCGGAGGCCTCCGGCGCATTGCTGAACGAAAAACTCGCGACTGAATTGCGGCCCACCTTGTTTTTGGCGCAGCTTTCCAATCTGCTCGCGGGCAATATCTCGATCGTGCATGGCGTGACGGGATCATCACGCACGCTGATGGGTGAAGAGGAAGCGGCAGCCGACGCCATCCGCATCGCTGCCGCAAGGCTTGCGGAAGGGCGCGGCGAGATTGCGCTGGTCGGCGGCGCTTTCGCGTCTCAGCGCTGGGATATGGTGCTGCTTTATGCGCCGGGTAGTGTGCTGTGGCAGGGCGATTACGCGCCGGTTTCGGCGCGTGGTGCAGCGGGGGGCTTGATCCTGGGCGGCATGGCGGCGTTTCTGGTCTTGGAAACCGCCGAACATGCGCGGGCGCGCGGCGCCACGGCGCTGGCGCGGATCGGTGGCATTGTGAGCGACGCAGCGCATCAGCGCGCGGGCGGCGGTAGTGCGGCAGCAGCCAAGGCGCTTTGGCGGGGGATGGCAGCGCCTGAAACCGGGCTAGGAGTGATTGCCGGCATGACCGGTGTGGCGGAAGCGCGCGTTGAAGAAGAAGCCTTCTTGTCATGGCTCGGCAGCGTGCCGGTGCGGCGCAGTGCCTCCGTGCTTGGTCATGGGGTGGAGGCGAGTTTCCCGGCTAATGTCGCGCTCGCGGCACTCGCGCTATCGCGCGGTGGCTTTTATCCGGCGATGGACCCCGCCGATGCCGGCGATGGCCCAGTCGAGCGCATTCTGGTGACCGGCTTTGGCCAATGGCGCGGCGAAGCGCTTGCCCTGCTGGAGAAAGCGCCATGAAGGATCAGATGGGCCGCCCCTTGGTGGCGGTGACGGGGATTGGACTGGTGAGCCCGCTCGGTTGGGGGCTTGAGAAGAATTGGGCGGCGCTGCTGGCCGGCACTTCCGGCATTACGCGCATTCGCCGTTTCGCGACCGATCATTTGAAAACCACCATGGCCGGCACGGTGGATTTGCGGGAAGAAGTGGCGGGCGCCGATCCCGTGCCCGCGCCGGTGCGCGTGGAACGCATGGCCGCAGCCGCGATTAGCGAAGCACTGGTCGCCGCGGGCATGAAGGAAGGCGCCTTTGACGGGCCGCTCATGCTCGGCATGCCGCCGGTTGAGATGGAATGGCCGCAGCGTGTGGCTTTGGCGCGGCGCGCGGGTAGGCCAGGCCATGCCGCGCTTTCGGTCGCGAGCATCGGTCAGCACGATTTGTATGAGATTTTTCTGTATGGCGGTGTCGGCGAAAGGCTCGCCTTGCGTTTCGGCACCAAGGGCGCGCCGATTGCCATCACCACCGCCTGCGCCACCGGCGCTTCCGCCATTCAGCTTGGTGTTGAAGCCATCCAGCGCGGTGAGGCGCAATCCGCCATTGCG
This sequence comes from Alphaproteobacteria bacterium, assembly GCA_016869715.1. GTDB lineage: Bacteria > Pseudomonadota > Alphaproteobacteria > Acetobacterales > Acetobacteraceae > Neoroseomonas. The sequence continues at coordinate 49,444 of VGDM01000010.1, read as the reverse complement.
CTTGGCACGGATGGGTCGGTGCAGCCGGAAGCGGTGATCCGGTTTTCGCTGCTCTCCGCGCTAACGTCCCGCAATGAAGACCCCACCAAAGCATCCCGGCCGTTCGAGAAATCCCGCGATGGTTTTGTGATGAGCGAAGGCGCAGCAGCACTCATTCTGGAAGATCTGGAACATGCCCGCGCGCGGGGTGCGACTGTGATCGGCCTGGTGAGTGGTTGCGGCGAAAGGGCGGATAATTTCCACCGCACGCGATCCAACCCCGATGGGTCTTCCATCATTGGTGCCATGAGGAATGCCATTGCCGATGCCGGCGTGCAGCCGGGCGATATCGGCTATGTGAATGCCCATGGCACCAGCACGCCGGAGAATGACAAGATGGAAGCGCTTGGCATGCGTGCCGTATTTGGTGAGGCGCCGCCGCCAATATCCTCCAATAAATCCATGATCGGCCATACGCTTTCTGCCGCTGGCGCGATTGAAGCGGCCTTCAGCCTGCTGACGCTGCGTGACCAAATCCTGCCGCCCACGATCAACTATGTCGAGCCGGACCCGACGCTGGGGCTGGATGTAGTGCCGAATGAGGCGCGGCGCGTGTCAGGCTTGCGCCATGTGCTTTCCAATTCCTTTGGCTTTGGCGGGCAGAATGTCTGCCTGGTGCTGAGTGCCACGCCATGATGCGTGCCCTTTGCCTGCATGGGTATCGCGACCTCCGCCTTGAGCATGTGGCGCCGCCGCCGCCGCCGGCATCGCATGAGGTGCAGCTTCGCATCCGCGCTGTTGCGTTAAACCATATTGATGTCTGGGGCTTTCGCGGTATGGCCTTCGCCAAGCGCAACCTGCCGCTGACGGTGGGCGCGGAAGCGGTTGGTGAGATTGTCGCGGTTGGTTCTGGCGTGACTGGCTGGAAGATTGGCGATCACGTCGCGCCCTATGGTGCCGCGACCTGTGGCGTGTGCGAGGCATGTCGCGAAGGGCGCGATAATCTTTGCGGAGATGTTGGCGGCGTGAAGGGCTTCCATCTGGATGGCTTCGCGCAGGAATTGATGAACCAGGATGCGCGGCTTTTGGTGCGCGTGCCGGAGGCGCTCTCCTTCGAAGATGCCGCTTGCGGGCCGATCACCTTCTCCACGGTCGAACATATGCTGTTCGACAATGCCAAGCTGGAAGCGGGTGAAACAATCCTGATCCATGCCGCCGGTTCCGGCATTGGGACGGTGGCGGTGCGCATTGCCAAGGATCGGGGCTGCACCGTGATCGCGACCGCGGGCGATGATGAGAAATGCGCCAAGGCCAAGGCTTTGGGCGCGGATCATGTGGTGAATTACGCGACGCAAAATTTCCCAACCGCTGCGCGGCGCGTCACTGGCAAGCGCGGCGTGGATGTGGTGTTTGAACATGTCGGCGCTTCCACCTGGTCTGGCAGCTTGCTCTCGCTCAAAATGGGTGGACGGCTGGTGACCTGCGGGTCCACATCCGGGGTTTCGGCGGAAACCAATCTGATGATGCTGTTTCAGCGTCAGTTGCGTATCTTTGGGTCCTTTGGCGCTTCCATGCGCAATATCGCCGATGGCTATGCGAAAATGGCGCGCGGTATTTTGCCGGTGCTGGATACGGTGGTGCCTTTAGAGCGGTTCTCGGAAGGGCTGGAACGGCTGGAAAGCCGCCGCGTCTTCGGCAAGATCGTGGTGACGCTGTGAAGCGCGCCGCGCGACGCGGATGAATTTTCTGATCGGGCTGGCGTTGCGCGCGGGCTTCAGCCTGCTGAGCCTGCTTGGGCCACGCCTTGCCCCAGCACTTGGCGCCTTTCTGGCGCGTAATCTGGGGCCGGTTACGCCCGCGCATCGTATCGGGCGGGACAATATCGCCGCAGCCTTTCCCGAAAAATCCGCTGCGGAACGTGCTGCCATTTTGCGCGAAGCCTGGGACAATCTGGGCCGCATGGCCTGCGAATATGTACATATGGACCGGATTTGGGATTTCGATCCCGAAAAGCCGATACCGGGCGGGCATATCAGCGCCTCCGCTGAAACGGTCGCGCGTTATGAAAGGCTGCGCGATGACGGCAAGCCGGCCATCGTTTTTTCGGCGCATCTCGCGAATTGGGAATTGCCGGCGGTGGCGGCGGCCAAGCACGGTATTGACAGCGCCGTACTTTATCGCACGCCGAATAATGCCGCTGTAGCACGCGAAATCCTGCGGCTGCGCAAGGATAGAATGGGCGTTCTGGTGCCGGCGGGAATGGGGGCGCCGCTGCGCCTCGCCCGCGCTTTGGAAGCCGGGCACCATATCGGTATGTTGGTAGATCAGCGTTTCGGCCGGGGGCCGCGCGTGATGTTCGTGGGGCGCGAAGCCACCGCCAATCCGCTGCTCGCGCAATTGGCGCGACGCTATGATTGCCCGGTGCATGGCGCGCGCGCTATTCGCCTGCCTGGCGGGCGCTTTCGACTGGATTTGACCGAGGAAATCGCCATGCCGCGTGATGCGGAAGGTTTGATTGATATCAACGCCGCCACGCAAAAAATGAATGAGGTAATTGAAGCCTGGGTCAGGGAATATCCTGGCCAATGGCTTTGGATGCATCGCCGCTGGCGGTGATATCGCTGACTGGAAAGGCCGTTTTTCATTCTCGATATCCGGCGCGCCACACGGATTACAGAACCGGAACACGGCGCAGTTTTGAAGCGAAGGATACGCTGAATGCTTCAAGCGTCGCGGCGTCTTCTGCGCTTTTCGGCCTCGCTGGCAAGGCAGTGCCGGCGTGTGCGGCAGGGGCGCTGATTGCGCATGTCATTGCAACGCGCTTTCCGGTACCAGGCAGCCGGATCATGGCCGAGAAGCTCTGCTTTGGCGGCAGCATGGCGGAAGGCGATGCGCTTAAGACCGGCCTGATGGTTTTGGATGTGGATCAGGGCGCGGCGGTCGCTCGGCTTGCCTGCCGCGCCACCGGCCCTCAAGGCGTGGTGCTGGCGGAAGGCGAGGTTGAGGTACTGCCGCCCACCACCGACGAAGAACGCGCGCTGCCGCAAATGACCGGGCTCAGGCCGCATGCCGGCAAGGTAATGGCTGATCTTTTCGCGCGCTGCCGCGCCCTGCCGCCCGTGCCGACCGCAGTTGCGCATCCTTGCGGTGCGGAAAGCCTGCGCGGCGCGATCCTCGCCGCGCAGCAAGGGCTGATCACGCCGATCCTGACAGGGCCTGACGGGCGGATACGCGCGATCGCGGGCAAGGAATCGCTCGATCTTTCGGGCATTACGCTGATTGGCACGGAACATAGCCACGCCTCGGCCGATGCAACGGTGGCGCTGGTGCGGGAAGGCCGGGCGGCAGCGCTCATGAAGGGCAGCCAGCATACCGATGAATCGCTGGGTGCCGCCTCGGCCAAGGAAGCGAGGCTACGCACCGAACGGCGCTTGAGCCATGCCTTTGTGCTGGATGCGCCGCTTTACCCCTGCCCACTGATCATCATTGATGCGGCGGTGAATATCGCGCCCGATCTGGGAGCCAAGGCGGATATCATCCGCAACGCCATCAGCCTGGCGCAGGCGATTGGTATCGAAATGCCGAAGGTTGCGAGTCTGGCGGCGGTGGAGACCGTGACACCCAAGATGCAGGCGACGCTGGATGCGGCAGCACTCTGAAAAATGGCAGAGCGTCGGCAGATCACGGTGGGTCTGTTGGATGGGCCATTGACCTTTGACAAAGCGATCAGCCCCATGGCGGTGTCGGTCAAGGGTATACAGCCCTGGGTTGCAGGTCAGGCCGATATCTGGCTCGTACCGGGTTTGGAGGCAGGGAATATGCTCGCCAAGCGATTGGCCTATTAGGGGGGCGCGGAATCGGCTGGGATTGTGTTGGGGCTTCGCGTGCCCACGGCGCTGACCAGCTGGGCGGATAATGCCATGGCGCGACTGGCCGCGGCGGCCCTGTTGCGGCTGATGGTGCCGGTGTAACACGGCCTCGTTGGTGGCTTGCAGAATCCCTTTTCAGTGTCGGGCGAGATGGGGTAGAAGCCTCCCATGAGCATCCTTCGCCTTCTGCCCCTCATTCCCCGCAACGCCCTGCTTTTGCCGCTTGCGCTGTTCATGGCTGCTTGTAGCGCAGATTCCTCACAGATCCGAGAAGTGGAGCGTGACGAATACAATACGGACAGCAAGCGCGAACGCCTGCTGCGCGCGACCTCCGCGGCAGGCACCTCGGGCGGCATTACGATTTTCGGCGGCAGCACCGAAAAAGGCCAGGAGAGCGGCGGTGGTGGCGGCGGGCTTGGCGTGAATGCCTTCCTGTGGCGCGCCACGCTGGATACGCTTTCCTTCATGCCGCTTGCCTCGGCCGATCCGTTTGGCGGCGTAATCATCACGGATTGGCATGCGCCTGGCGGCGTTTCCAATGAACGTTTCAAGGCAATCGCCTATGTGCTAGGCCGGCGATTGCGTTCTGATGGCGTGCGGATTTCGGTGTTTCGTCAGGTGCGCGGTGCTGGCGGCTGGGTGGATGCGCCGGTCAGCACCGCAACCGCCGGCGAATTGGAAGACAAGGTGCTGGTACGCGCGCGCGAATTACGGAGCCAATCGGCCGGGCGCTAAGGCTGCCGGAGCCCCTGCCCATGATACGTCGCCTGATTGCCTTCCTTGCCTTGCTGCTGCCAGGCATCGCCGCCGCGCATGAACGCGTGGTGAATGTCTATAATTGGTCGGATTATATTGACCCCTATGCGGTGCAGCGCTTCACGCGTGAAACCGGTATTCGCGTGCGCTATGATATCTACGATAGTCTGGAAACGCTGGAGGGTAAGCTTTCCGCCGGGCGTTCAGGCTATGACGTGATAGTGCCGACCAGTGAACCAAGCTTTGCGCGGCTGCTGCGCGCCGGGGCGCTTGCGCCGCTTGATCGCGCACGCATTCCGAATTGGCGCAATCTTGACCCGACATTGATGGCGCGTGTGGCAGAGATTGATCTAGGCAATCGCCATGGCGTGATTTATCTGTGGGGCACGGTTGGGCTTGGGCTTCGGCTTGATCGCATCAGGGCCATCGCGCCTGATATGGCGCTGGATGGCTTTGATGTCTTGTTCAAGCCGGAAAACGCCGCGCGGCTCGCGCGCTGCGGTATCATGGTGATGGATAGCCCAACCGATGTGCTGCCTTCCGTACTGCGCTGGGCGGGGCGTGATCCCAATGCGCATAGTCTTGAGGATTTGCGCGTGGCCGAACAGGCGCTGATGGGCATGCGGCGCCATGTGCGCGCCATTATCCCTTCGGGTGCCATTCTGGATGCGCTGGCGAATGGAGAAGCCTGTGTGGCACTCACCTATTCCGGTGATGTCATCCAGGCGCAGGCGCGCGCGGAGGAGGCCGGGCGGGGCGTTGAAATTGGGTATGTCGCGCCGCGCCAGGGCGCGCAGCTTTGGTTTGACATGCTGGCAATCCCCGCCGATGCGCCGAACAAGGAAGCGGCACATGACTTCATCAATTTCCTGCTGCGCCCTGATGTAATGGCGGGCATCACCAATCAGGTGCGCTATCCCAATGCCGTGCCGGCATCGCTTGCGGCAGTGGATGTCGCGGTGCGCGAAGACCGCAATGTCTATCCGGATGAAGCCATGCTGGCGGCGAGTTTTGTCGCGAGCACACCGCCGCGCGAGGTTGAACGCGCGCGCACCCGACTTTGGTCGCGCTTCAAGGCGGGCCGCTGAAGCGGTGCTGATTGCAACGGCGCTTGAAAAACGCTTCGGCCCGGTGCAAGCCCTCGCTAAGCTTGATCTCGCGATCAATGCTGGCGAGTTCTTCGCGCTACTCGGCGGATCGGGTTCCGGCAAATCAACGTTATTGCGTATGCTGGCCGGGTTTGAGGCGCCGGATGCGGGTGCGCTAACACTCGATGGGCAGGATTTGCTGCCCGTGCCGCCCTGGGCGCGACCGATCAATATGATGTTCCAATCCTATGCGCTTTTTCCGCATATGAATGTGGCCGAGAATATCGCTTATGGCCTGAAGCGTGCTGGCGTGGCAGCCCAGGAACGCCGTAGCCGCATCGCAGTAGCGCTTGATCTGGTGGGGTTGCAAGGGCTGGAAGCACGCAAGCCGCAGCAGCTTTCTGGCGGGCAGAAGCAGCGCGTGGCTCTCGCGCGCAGCGTGGTCATGGGCCCGCGCTTGCTGTTGCTGGACGAACCCATGGCAGCGCTGGATGCGGGCTTGCGCGAACGCACCGGGCTTGAACTGCGCGTCCTGCAACGCAAGACCGGCGCCGCCTTCATCATGGTCACGCATGACCAGCAGGAAGCGCTTGCTCTCGCTGATCGTATTGCCGTGCTGGAAGCCGGGCGCGTGGCGCAAATCGGCCCGCCGCAGGAAGTTTACGCGCGGCCTGCGACACGTTTCGTCGCGCGGTTTCTCGGCGCGGCGAATGTGCTGGAAGGGCGCATGCAAGATGGCGGGTTTGAAAGCGCTGAAGCCGGTGGCGTGATTGCGTCAGGCTTGCCGGCGGAGACCATCGCCATCGCCTTGCGCGCCGAACAAATCAGGCTGACGGGTGCGGCTGAAGCGCCCTGTACCACCGGCATTCTGGAAGATGTTGCGTATCGCGGGGATGATTGGCTGTTGATCATTCGAATCCAAGGCGGGGCGCGGCTGCGTGTGGTGCATAATGCGCCTCCACCGGCGCCGGGCAGTGTTGTTGGTGTGGCATGGGGGGCGGCAGCCGTGGTGCCGCTTTTTGCCTGATGCGGCGTGCCGTTTTGCTTGCGCCCTTATGGGCCTGGCTGCTGCTGATTGTCGCCGCACCAGTGCTGATTCTGGTGGTGATGGCCTTCGCAATACCGGCAGATGGCGTGCCGCCATTCACCCTCGGCCTGCGCTTTGCTGCCTTCGTCATGCTGGTGGAGGATTTCTATTACGCCAAGGCTTTACTCGCGGCGTTGCGCCTCGCGGCGACTACGGCGGGGCTTTGCCTTTTGATCGCCTATCCCATCGCGCTTGGCATGGCGGGTGTGCAGCCCCGTTGGCGGCTGCCTTTGCTTGCGCTGCTTATGCTGCCGTTCTGGACTGGATTTGTACTGCGTCTTGGTGCCTGGATCGGGTTGTTGCGCGATGAGGGGTTGGTCAATCATCTGTTGCGCGGCTTGGGGATCGCGGAAGCGCCCTTGCCTTTGCTCTATACGGAAGGCGCGATGCTGGCCGGTATGGTGCATGCCTATCTACCTTTTGCGGTGCTGCCGATTTTCACCGCGCTGATCCGGCTTGATCCGGCCTTGTGGGAAGCCGCGGCTGATCTTGGCGCGCGACCGGCGCGGGTGTTTTTCAGCGTCACGCTGCCGCTGACATTGCCGGCAGCCGCGGCAGGGTTTCTGCTGGTCTTCATCCCGGCGGCGGGAGAATTCGTCATCCCTGAATTGCTCGGCCCGCCCGAGGCGCAGGTCATCGGCCGGGTGCTCTGGCAGGAATTTTTTCAGAACCGCGATTGGCCCTTGGCGGCGGCGCTGGCGCTGGCTTTGCTCGCGCTGTTGATCCTGCCCATTCGCTGGTTCCAAAGGCTGGGGGCGGGTGCATGAAGTCAGGGGGGTTGGTGCGGGCAGTGATGCTGGTGGGCTTCCTGTTCCTGTGGCTACCCATCCTGCTGCTGGTGGGCTTTGCCTTCAGCGCGGATCGCATCCCCTTCCAATGGGGCGGGTTTTCGCTGCGCTGGTTCGGCGCGTTGGCCGCCAATGAAAGGCTGCTGGAAGCGGCCTTTCTGTCGCTTCGCATCGCTGCTGCCAGCGCGACGCTCGCGGTGTTGGCGGGCGGCGGCATTGCCTTTGTGCTGGCACGGTTTGGGCCCTTTCGCGGGCGAGCGCTTTTTGGCGGCCTGATCGGCGCGCCGCTGGTGCTGCCGGAAGTCGTGGTCGGCCTGTCGCTTTTGCTGCTGTTTGTCGCCTTGGAAGGGCTGATCGGCTGGCCCGCCGGGCGTGGCGCCTTCACCATCCTGCTGGCCCATGCCGGCTTTGGCACGGCCTATGTCGCGGTGGTGGTGCAGGCACGCCTGGCCGAGGCCGAGCGCAGCCTGGAAGAAGCCGCGATGGATTTGGGCGCCACACCCTTTATCGCCTTCCGCACTATCACCCTGCCTTTGATCGCACCCGCCCTGGTGGCGGGCTGGTTGCTCGCCTTCACGCTGTCGTTGGATGATGTGGTGATCGCGTCCTTCGTTTCGGGCTCGGCGGGGACCACGCTGCCGATTGCGCTGTTTTCCATGCTGCGCCTTGGGCTGACGCCGGAGGTGAATGCGCTCGGCGCCCTGGTGGTCCTGTGGGTGGGCAGCGCGCTGGCCATCGCGCTCTGGCTGCTGTGGCGCCGGGCATGAGGGCCCGCCATGATTCGGCCCTGGCTTTTGGTGTATCGGCCTCCCATGCTCGCCCTGCCCCTCGCTCTTTTGCTGCTGCTGACCGCCTGTGCCGAGCGCTGGGAAAAGCCTGGCGCGACCGAGGCCGATTCGGATGCCGCCCGATCCGCCTGCACCGTCCAGGCGGCCGAGGAGATCAAACCCGCCATGGTCTGGATGCAGGTCCAGCCCGCCTATTGGGAACCAGGCGAAACCCATTGCTGGACCAGCCCCAATGGCGTGACGCGCTGCACCCGCCGCCCGGCACGGCTTCGCCCGCCCATTTATGATTGGGTGGATGTGAATATCCCCATCCGCCAGGAAGCTCGCGCTAAATGCCTGGCCGAGCGGGGCTTCACCTTTAAGGGGCTGCGCCCGCTGCGGTTTTTTTAGGCAGTCCTGGGTTGATGCAATAGGGGCATCGGATTATTTTGCGCTGCTGTTTGCAAAGGTTTTGTTCCACATGAAGCTCATCGCTGATCGTCTCGATCGTATTTCGCCCTCTCTCACCATTGCCATGACCGCCAAGGCGCGCGCGCTGAAGGCCGCGGGCAAGGATATCATTGGCCTGTCCTCTGGAGAGCCGGATTTCGACACGCCGCGCAATGTGAAGGATGCGGCGATTGCGGCGATTGAACGTGGTGAGACGAAATACACCGATGTCGCCGGCACGGTTGAGCTCCGCCGCGCGATCTGCACCAAGTTCAAGCGCGACTCAGGCATTGAGTATACGCCTGAGGAAATACTGGTCGCGACCGGCGGCAAGCAGGTGATCTTCGATGCGCTGGTGGCGACGATCAATCCAGGCGATGAGGCGATCATCCCCGCCCCCTGCTGGGTTTCCTACCCGGATATCGTGGCGCTCGCGGAAGGCGCGCCGGTGATTGTGCAATGCGGCCAGAATTCCGGCTTCAAAATGATCGGTGAGCAGCTGGAAGCCGCGATCACGCCGCGCACCAAATGGCTGATCCTGAACAACCCCTGCAACCCGACCGGCGCAGCCTATAACGCCGCCGAATTAAAGGCGCTGACGGATGTGCTGATGCGCCATCCGCATGTTTGGGTCTTCACAGACGATATTTACGAAAAGCTGGCTTATGACGGCTTCAAGCCGGCGACGGTGTTGGAAGTGGAACCGCGGCTCAAGGACCGCACGGTCACCATGAATGGCTGCTCAAAATCCTATGCCATGACCGGCTGGCGCATTGGTTTTGCCGGCGCGCCGATTTCCCTGATCAAGGCCATGGACAAGCTGCAAAGCCAGTCCACCTCCAATACGTCTTCGGTGTCTCAGGCGGCGGCGGTGGAAGCGCTGACTGGGCCGCAGGAAAGCATTGAGGATATGCGCAAGGTCTATGAACGCCGGCGCAATATGGTGGTAGATATGCTGAACGCAGCGCATGGCCTGCGCTGCCACAAGCCGGAAGGCGCGTTCTACGTTTTCCCGGATATGCGCGGCTGCATCGGCAAGACCACGGCGGGCGGCAAGAAGATTGAAACCGACGAGGATTTCACCATCGCGCTGCTCGAAGAAACTGGCGTTGCCACGGTGCATGGCGCGGCCTTCCTCAGCCCGGGGCATTTCCGCATTTCCTATGCGACATCTGATGCGGCATTGAGTGAAGCCTGCACGCGTGTTCAGAAATTCTGTGCGGGCATGAAGTGACGCCTGATTTCTGCCTGCGCCCCGCTGCGGAGGCGGATTTTGAGTCTTTGTTGAACCTGAGCATCCGCGTGTTGCGCGCAGATCTTGAACGCCTTGGCCGCGCCAGGCCGGAACTTAGGCGCGAGCGGTTTCGAGCAGTTTTCCATCCTGCCACGCTTTCGGCGATTGAGGTCGCTGGGGAATGCGTTGGGTGCATTGGCGCCGAAGCGCGCGCCGATCATCTGCATATCCAGGGCTTTTACGCGCCGCCTGAATTTCAGGGACGCGGGCTTGGGGCGGTGGCGCTGCCGCAAGTGACGAGGCGGTATCCCGGCTTGCCCGTCAGGATTGAGGTGCTTAAGGGAAGCGCTGCCTTGGGCTTTTGGCAGCCGTAAGGTTTTTGCAAAACAGGCGAAGAGGATTTTGACCTTTTGCTAGCAAGACCGGCGCCGCTTGGCGAAGCCGCTGGAGCGCCGTAACCTACAACTGTCTCTAACAGGGAATTCTCTCCATGCCCGCCCTTGCCGAACGTCTGAACCGCGTTTCCATCTCCGCTTCCGTGATCATGACGATCAAGGCGCGGGAATTGGCCGCGCAGGGCATCAAGGTGATCAGCCTGGCCTCTGGCGAGCCGGATTTTCCGTCTCCGTCGCATGCGGTTGAAGCGGCGCATAAGGCCGCGCTTGCGGGTGATACGAAATACCCGCCGCAGGATGGCACCAAGCGGCTCAAGGAAGCGGTGCAGCGGAAATTCAAGCGCGACAATAATCTGGATTATGCGCTGGATGAGATCATGGTCACCAATGGTGGCAAGCAGAGCATCTTCAATGCCTTCATGGCGACGGTTGATCCGGGCGATGAGGTGCTGATCCCTGCGCCCTATTGGGTCTCATACGCCGAAATGGCGAAGGTTGCGGGCGGTGTGCCGGTGACCATCAATTGCCCGCAGAATAACGGCTTCAAGCTGCGGCCCGAGGATTTGGATGCCGCCATCACGCCCAAGACCAAATGGGTGATGATCAATTTCCCGAATAATCCAACGGGGGCTGCCTGTTCGCAGGCCGAGATGCAGGCGATTGCGGCGGTGCTGATGAAGCATCCGCATGTCTGGATCATGACCGATGATATGTATGAACACCTGATCTATGATGGGTTTGAGTTCTGCACCATCGCCGATGTGGAGCCGCGCCTGAAGGACCGGACCCTCACGGTGAATGGTGCGTCGAAAACCTATGCCATGACCGGCTGGCGCGTGGGCTTTTGCGGTGGGCCCAAGGCGCTGATCAAGGGCATGATGAATATGCAAGGCCAGGCGACAGCGGGGGTTTCCACCATCTCCCAAGCCGCGGTTGCCGCTGCCTTGGATGGGCCGCAGGATCTGGTGCGCGAAAGGGCAGAAGAATATCGCCAACGCCGCGATCTGGTGGTGGAGATGCTGAATGCTGCGCTGGGTATTTCCTGCCATAAGCCGGAAGGCGCGTTTTACGTTTTCCCGAATATCGCTGGCTGCATCGGCAAAACCAGCAAGGGTGGACGCAAGATCGAAACCGATACGGATTTCGCTATGGCGTTGCTCGAAGAAAAATATGTCGCGACCGTGCAGGGCACGGCTTATGGCATGTCGCCCTATTTGCGGATTTCCTATGCGACCAATATAGACAACCTGCGCGAATCCTGCGGGCGCATTCAGGAATTCTGCCGCGAATTGAGCTGACCGCGCCATGCTCCGTGCCGGACGCGACTCGGATGCGGCGGGTTTCATAACGCTGATCCGCGATTGCTGGGCGGAATATCCGGGCTGCGTCTTCGATTTGGACGGGGAGTTGCCCGAGCTTCGCGCGCTGGCCAGCTATTTTGCCGAACAGGATGGCGCGCTTTGGGTGGCAGAAGAGGCGGGCGCGGTGGTCGGCATGGCAGCCGTGCATCCGCTGCCCGGCACGCCGGATTGGGAGATTTGCCGCGTCTATGTCGCGGCCAGCCAGCGCGGCACCGGCATTGCGGCGACGCTAATGGCAACGGCGGAAGCCCATGCGCGGGATGCGGGGGCGGAGGTTATCCGGCTTTGGTCTGACACACGCTTCACCCGCGCGCATAGCTTCTACGCGAAGCTTGGCTATATTCGGCAGGGGCCGATCCGGGTCTTGAATGATCTTTCCAACTCGCTCGAATTTCCTTTCATCAAGCCGGTGCGTGGTGTCGCGGTGCATCGGCTGGATGCCTCCGCCGCCGAACACGCCGAAAGGCCCTTAGCGGATATCCTGATCGCCTGCGTGACCGCTGGTGCCTCGGTGTCCTTCCTGCCGCCGCCGGGTACCGAAGCCTCGCAGGCTTTCTGGCGGCGCAGCCTGGCCGATATCGCGCTGGATCGGAAAGCCATTTGGGTTGCCTGGGCGGATGGCGTGCTGGTGGGCACCGTCACGCTTGATTTGGCGATGCCGCCCAATCAGCCGCATCGCGCTGAGGTGGGAAAGCTGCTTGTACACCCGGAAGCGCAGCGGCGCGGCGTCGGGCATGCGCTGATGGCGGCTTTGGAAACGGAAGCAATGCAGCGCGGGTGGCGCCTGCTGACAATAGACACCCGCGCTGATGATGCGGGTGAGGCTTTGTATCGCAGCCTTGGCTTTCAGGAAGCCGGGCGCATCCCGGGCTTTGCGCTGAATGCGGATGGCAGCGCAGCCGCGACTATTTTCTTCTACAAGCAGATAGGTGACGCATGATCTCGCCCGATTGGTGCCGCATGATGGCGGCCTATAACAGCGAAATGAATCGTCGGCTTTACGGCGCTGCGGATGGGCTCGATGCCAGCGCACGGCAAGCCGATGGCGGCGCTTTTTGGGGCAGCATTCAGGGCACGCTTTGCCATCTGCTCTGGGGCGATATCACCTGGATGAGCCGCTTTGACGGCTGGGAGAAACCCGCTGCCGGCATGAAGCAAAGCTCTGTCATGATCACGGATTGGGCGGAGATGAAATCCCGCCGCGTGGCTGCGGATGCGAAGATCGAAGCCTGGGCGGCGCGCCTCTCGCCCGAACGCCTGGCCGGGCCGCTCACTTTTTATTCCGGCATTGTGGAGCTTGAAGTCAGCATGCCGTATTGGATCACGGTCGGGCATTTCTTCAATCACCAGACGCATCATCGCGGTCAGGCGCATGCGCTGTTGACGCGTGCCGGCGCGGCGACGGGTGGTACGGATGTGCCTTGGGTGCTCGATCTCGCCGCGCTTGGGCTGAACGCCTGATCCATTTCAGGTTTTCGGCCGCATCTCAAATTCCGCTTTGCTCGCCGCGCAATCCGGGCAGGTCCAATCTTCCGGCACATCTGCCCAGCGTGTGCCGGGGGCGAGCCCTTCTTCCGGTGCGCCTTTCGCCTCATCATAAACGAAGCCGCAAAGCGCACATTCCCATACTTGAAAAGCAGCCTCGGTCATTGCACCATCAATCTAGCTTCACATTGTTTTCGCGTACCGCATTGCCCCATTTGACATATTCGCTGCGCATGAAAGCCAGGAAATCATCCGGCGTGCTGGTCATGACCTGTGCGCCGAGGCTTGAAAGCCTCTCCCGCGTTGCGGGTTCTGCCAGGATGCGGTGCAATTCTCGATTGAATCTTTCAACAATTGGCCTCGGCGTGCCCGCTGGCGCCACCAGGCCAAGCCAAGCGGCAGCGTCAAATCCCTCAAGCCCTGTTTCCGTAAGGCTTGGCAAGTCCGGCTGTAAGGCGGTGCGCTGCGCAGTCGTCACGGCAAGTGCGCGCACGCGACCTTCGCGAATATGGGGTAGGGCGAAAAGCTCGGTATCGATCATGATATCAATGCGCCCGGCCAGCAGATCTGTCAGCGCTGGCGCGCCTCCGCGATAGGGCACATGCGTCAATTCAAGCCTGCCGGCGGCACGCGCGAACATCATCGTGATCAGATGTGACGTCGTGCCATTGCCCGAAGTTGCGTAAGTCAATTGCCCCGGGCGCGCCTTGGCCAACGCAATCAGCTCCGCGACATTGCGCGCCGCGACATTGGTGTTGACGAAGAGCACAAAGGGAAGATTGGCAACCAGGCTGATTGGCGCGAAATCACGCCGCGGGTCATAGCCGACATTGGCATAGAGGTTTGGGTTGGTCGCCAGCGGCGCCGTTGCGCTCAGCAGTAGTGTTTGGCCATCGGGGGCGGATTGCGCGGCCTGCGCAGCGGCAAGGCTGCCGCCCTGGCCTGGGCGATTGTCAATCAGCATGGACCAGCCTGGATTTTCCGTGAACCGTTCGGCCAGCAGCCGCGCAATCACATCCGTCGCCTGACCGGGTGGGAAGCCCACCAGAATGCGGATCGGCCGATTGGGCCATTCCTGCGCTTGCGCTGCGGGCAGGGGCGCCGCCCACCCCAGCAACAAGGCTGACAGCGCGAAAAAGACACGGCGATAGCCCCGGAATGCCCACATTTGCTTTCCCCCCTATGATGGCGCCTTGCTTTGTGGCGCATTTCGCATGTTAGACTATAAAGGCCTTTGGCTGGCCTTCGCAACAGGCCGGGCAGGATTGGCAGAAAGCGGGAGTGGCAGCGGATGATTTATGCAAATGCCCTGGCCCTGGCGGCCCCGACACGTTTCGCGCGCAATGCGCCGGGCGGTGGGCGGATTTGGCGGACGGATTATTTTGGCCCGCCGCCATCGCCGAAATCCTCCAATTCCGTTGACCCGAACGTGATGAATGCCGAGGTCTTCATCCCGCCCGCGCCGGGTGAAATCAGGCAGCCGCAAGCCTTTTTGGTGGAACAGGAACCGAATGCCATTGTGCATCCGCATTTTCATTTTGTGGATCAGTTTCAGGTGGTGGTGGATGGTGGCGGGCGCATTGGCCGGCATGATGTCGGGCCGATCATGGCTCATTTCGCCGGCGCCTGTACGGGGTATGGGCCGATCACGCCCGGTGATGACGGGCTGAAATACTTCACGCTCCGCGCCAGTGCGGACAGTACCGGCGCGCATTTCCTGCCGGCTGCCCGCGACCGCATGGTGAAAGGCCCGAAGCGCTATGTGCTGGCCGATCCCATTCTGCCGAGCAACACTGAAGCGCTCTCCGCGCGGCGTGACGCCGTATCAGAAACCGTGCTGGCCGAAGATGATGGGCTTGGGATTTTCATGCTGCGCATTCCGCCAAATGGAAATATCACCGCGCCCGACCCGACCACCGGTGCGGGGCAGTCCATGATCGTCGCCGCCGGCAGCATTCTGCATAAGGGCAAGATTCTTGATCGCCTCGCCGCGCTATTCGTGAGCGCAGATGAAGCGGCGCTGAACATCACCGCGGGCGCTGAGGGTGGTGAGGTATTGGTTTTGCAATATCCAAGGCCAGCGAATAACACCTGACCTGCTTAGCGATTACCCGCCCAGCAAACGCTTCAACTTCAACACCGCACTATCCGGCGTGGTCAGTACGGGTTTACCGGTGGCTTGCTCCACCAAAGCCTTGGTGCGCGCCAGGCTGAATTGACCAAGGGCGATGGCATCACAATCCGCCAAATCACGCGCCGCTTCGGCGGCCAGCCGATCATGCGTTGCCAAATCACCCGCATCCAGTGCAGCCAAGGCGCCCTCGGCCAGTTTTGGCACCACGGTAATCCCTGGCGGAAATTCCGGGATCATGGACGGGAAGGTGCCGGCGAAACTCACCAGCAGGCCGATGCGCTTGCCCTTGGTGATCGCTTCCTCAATCATCGCCTCATTTGGCTTCAGCACCGGCATCGGCGCCAAATCCTGCGCGCATGCTTCAATGCAGGGACCGAAGGCGGAGCAGGTGAACAGGATGCCATCCGCCCCGGTACCGGCGGCATAACGCGCCAGGGTCAAAAAACGTTCCGTCATGCGGTGCGTGAGCTTGCCTTCCCGCGCCAGATCGGCGGAAAGGCTGTCATCCAACAGATTCATGAGAGACTGGCCGGGCCAAAGCCGCGCGAAGGCGGCTTCAGTCGGCGGCGGCGAATGGCGCAGCGCATGGATCAGGGCAAGGCGCATGGAAAACCCTTTCGAATGAATTCAGGCAGCGGCGGGCTGGGTGCGCGGGCCGTCACGCATGGGCATATGGATCACGGCGGCAAAGACCGCGGCCAGAACGCCGATCACCCACATCAGATCATAAGACCCGGTGCGGTCAAAAATAATCCCGCCCAGGAAGGCGCCGGTGAAGCCGCCAATCTGATGGCTAACAAAGACCAAGCCGAAAATGGTCGCGAGCCAGCGCAAGCCCCAATTGCGCGCACATAGCGCAAGACTTGGTGGCACGGTGGATAACCAGAGCAGCCCCATCATGGCCGAGAAAATCAGCACGGTTGCCGTGGTTTTCTCGGACAATAAAAACACCGTCATCAGCACCGCGCGCGCGGTGAAAATCCCCACCAGCAATTCGCGCCGCTTCCAGCGTTGTGAGAGTTCGCCCGCAGCCAATGATCCGACGATATTGAACAGCCCGATCATCGAAATGGCGCCAGCGCCGACATAAAGCGGCAGGCCACAGCTATGCACAAAGCCCGGCAGATGTACGGTCAGGAAGGACACATGCAGCCCGCAAACGAAATTGCCGGAAGACAGGTACCAGAAGCTCGGGTCACGCAAGGCGCGGCCCATGGCGGAACGCGCGGTTTCATTATCCACGGCGACACCAGGTGTCGCTGCCGGCTGCTTATCGGCCAATGGCAGCGCGAGCGGGATCATGAACAGCGCCGCAATCGCCATGGCGAATAGCGCGCCCTGCCAGCCAAAGCCCTGAATGGCAAAGCCCGCCAGCGGCACCACCAGAAACTGCCCCGCCGAGGACCCTGCCGTACCAAGCCCGGTCGCGCGCCCGCGCATCTCGGGCGGCAACATGCGCGTGAGGCTCGCGATAATGGTCGGCATGCCGGCGGCTGAAATCGCCATGCCCAAAATCAAACCCGCGAAAAAGGTGAAGGGCAGGACTGATTCGGACAGCGCCATGCCGAGGATGGCGATGCAGTATAGCACCGCGCCGCCCATCACCACGCGCCGGCCACCAAAGCGATCTGCAAGCTGTCCCATGAAGGGCTGGCTGATGCCATTGACCAGCACCTGGAGCCCGATGGCAAAGGCGAAATCCCGCGCCGCCCAGCCGTGTTCGGTGGTCATGGGCGCCAGGAACAGGCCGAAGGATTGGCGCAGCCCCATGGCGAGCATGGCGCCGGCAATTGCGCAAGCGATCACCAGGGCAATCGGCAGGGCAAGAGGGCGGGCAGGCGCGGTCTGGGTCATGGCCTAAACATGTCATTTTGCGCGCGGGCCGCGCAACCCAAGGCTACGCGGTTGACGGCGCCGGGCGGGCGGGCCTATTTCAGCGCCGTCGGCGGCGGCCATAGCTCAGTTGGTAGAGCGCCAGGTTGTGGTCTTGGATGTCACGGGTTCGAGTCCCGTTGGTCGCCCCAACATCCCCATCCCCACAATTTGCGCTGAATTTGAATGCCCCCAGGGAGACTCGAACTCCCATGCCCTTACGGGCGGACGATTTTGAGTCGTCTGCGTCTACCGTTCCGCCACAGGGGCAACGCGGCGCTGTTCTTAGCCAAGCCGGGGGCTGGGGTCCAGAGGGGGTGGGTCAAAACAGCGAGTAGCCGCCATCAATCACCAGGCAATCGCCGGAATGATAGGCGGAAGCATCGCTTGCCAAATAAACCGCGATACCGCCGAAATCTGCTGGTTGGCCCCAGCGCCGGGCTGGGATGCGGGGCAACACGGCGCTGCTGAAACGTTCATCCGCCACATTGCCGGCGGTCATGGCGGTTTCGATCCAGCCGGGCAGGATGGCATTGGCGCGAATACCATGCCGGGCCATCTCAACGGCCAGCGCCCGGATCATCGTGACCAGCGCGCCCTTGGTCGCGCCGTAATGCGCATTGCGCGCCGCACCTTCGATGGCGGCGAGTGAGGCTGTGGCGACCAAAGAACCGCCACCCCCGCGTTCCACCATATGCCGCGCCGCGGCGCGCAGCGTGAAAAAGGCGCCATCCAGATTGATGCGCATCACGCGCTGCCATTCAGTGGTTTCCAACGCCGTGAAGCGCGCAGCGTGGCCATAGGTGCCGGCATTGGCGAAACACGCATCCACACGGCCGAGTTGTGCGACGGTTTCCGCGAAGGCGTTTTCCACCGCTGCTTCATCGCCAATATCGCAGGTAAGCGCATGCAGCCGCACGCCAAGCGGCTTCAGATTTTCCAAAGCGGCTGCGTTTTTTGCGGCGTTGCTGCCCCAAATGGCGATATCAGCGCCCGCCTCCGCAAGGGCTTGGGCCATACCAAGCCCAATACCGGAATTGCCTCCCGTGATCAGCGCAACCTTGCCGCTGAGATTAAAGGGCCGGTAAGTCATGGCACCTAATACCCTGTCTTGCGGTCCACCACTTCCTTGAGCGGCGCGCCATCCAAAAAACGGCGCAGATTTTCCACCAGCAGCGCTGCCACCATGGAATCCCGCGCCAGATGCAGCCCTCCAATATGCGGTAGCACCAGGATGTTTTCCGTGCCCCAGAAGGGATCATCCTTGGGCAAGGGTTCCTGGCGAAACACATCCAGGATCGCACCCGCAATGGTGCCGGCCTTGGCAGCGACGACCAAGGCCACATCATCAACCAGCGCGCCTCGGCCGAAATTGAGCAGCCAGGCGGTCTTTTTCATGCACGCGAGCCGCGCGGCATTGATGATAGTCTCGGTCTCGGGTGTGGCGGGCAGCAACAGCACCACGAAATCGGATTGCGCCAGCACTTCATCGGTTTCTGCCGGCGTATAGACACGGTCCACATGTGGCAGGGTGCCGCCTGCGCGGCGCGTGCCGATGACGCGCATTTCCAAGGCTGTCGCCTTACGCGCCAATTCCTGGCCGATGGCGCCAAGGCCCAGAATGCCAAGGGTCTGTCCTGCAAGCGTTGAGGAAACCCGCCGCGTCCAGGTGCCAGCCGCATTGTCACCCACAATCGCCGCATAGGGTTTGGTGATGTGAAACAACGCGCCCAGAATATTCTCCGGCATTTGTACGCGATGCGTCCCCCGCGCGCAGGTCAGCGTCAGTCCAGGCGGCAGATCTGCCCGCGCCAGCCAATGTTCCACACCGGCAGTTAGTGCTTGCGCCCAGCGGAGCTTTGGCATTTGCGTAAGCGTGCCGGCGGGCGGCCCCCAAGTCAGCATTGCCTCCGCTTCTTGCAATTGTTCGGCACTTGGCGTGGCACTGCGCGCCAGCACCTCCAGCCGGATGCGCGGATCAAGCCCGGCGTCGGCGATCTCCTTGCGATAGGCATCCGCGCCATCGGTCCAAAGAAGGAAAAGCGGTTTGGTCACGATGGCCTCAGGCTTTCACAATCAGCGCATCCACCGCGACAGCGTCGTTGCCGGCGATGATGATGGGGTTCACATCAAGCTCAGCGATCACATCGCGCTGGTCGGCCGCAAATTCCGAGAGCCGCACAATGATATCCGAAAGCCGATCCATATCGGCGGCCGGCGCACCGCGAAAGCCTTCCAGTGCCGCGCGGCCTTTCAGGCGGCTGAGCAAATCGCGCGCTTCCGTCTTGGTGACTGGCGCCAACGCTAAGGCTGAATCGCGCATCAATTCTACCAGCACACCACCCAAACCGACCACCACCAGCGGCCCCATCAGCGGGTCAATCCGCGCACCGACCATGATTTCGACGCCAGGCTTCGCCATGGGCTGCACCAGCACACCATTGATGCGCGCCTGCGGCGCATGGTGCTTGGCATTGGCCATGACACCGCGGAAGGCATCGTGCAATTCAGCCTCATCCTTCAGTTTCAGGCGGATCACGCCCGCTTCCGTCTTATGCGGTAAATCCGGGCTTTCCACCTTGATCGCGACCGGCCAACCTAGCGCCTTAGCCGCGGCAAGAGCTTCATCTTCCGTATTGGTCAGGCGTTCTGGCACCACTGGCACCCCATAAGCGGCCAGCACCTGCTTCGCTTCGCGTTCCGTCAGCGTGTGGTTCTGCGCGGCCTTGATGAACCTTGCCGCTTCCTGCGCGGCTTCCGGGCGTGCAAGCCGTTGGTAGTGGCGCGGGCCGGCGCCGCGCCGTTCTTCGCGCTTATGCCAATGATTAAGTGTGGCAAAGCATCGATCCATGGACCGGAACAGGCCGATACGCGGATTTTGCTCCGCCTCATGGGAGCCATGGCCTTCCAGCCATTCCGTTGTCCAAACCACGCAAATCGGTTTGTCATGCTTTTCCGCAATGGCGGCTAATTCGCTAGGGCGCTTGGCCGAAAGCTCGGTCGAATAGATTTGTGCGTAAAGCAGTGTGCCGTAATGATCCTCACCTAGCATGGCGGAAGCGCAGGCCGTCAGGCTTTCCGGGTCATTCGCGACTTGCGCAGTGACATCGCAAGGATTGCGCGCGGAACCGAAATCTGGAATGCGCGATTCCAAAATGGCCTGCACCGGCGGGGTTGGCTGCGGCAGCGGAATGCCGCGTTCTTCCGCGCGATCGGCCGACATAATGGCCGCCCCGCCCGAGACCGCCACCACCGCCACACCGCGCGCCTTGGGCTTTGGTGCTTTTGCCATGAAGGAAGCTGTTTCCACCATGGCTTCGAAATTATCCACGAGTATCGCGCCCGCGCGTTCAAAGGCCGCGCGATAAGCGGCCTGGGACCCCGCGAGTGACCCGGTATGTGACATCGCCGCCGCCGCGCCTTGTTCACCAGTGCCGAGCTTGAAGACAATCAGCGGCTTGTCGGCAGCATCGGCGATGCGCGCCGCCTCAATGAAGCGCATCGGGTCCGGCATGCCTTCAAACACGCAGGCAATCGCGCGGCAGCCTGGATCATCTGCCAGGAAGGAAATGCAATCAGCCACATCCATATCGGAAGAATTGCCGGTAGTGAGTAAATGGCTCACGGACACACCACGCATCACCGCCTGAGCTAAGGAAAAACCAAGCGCGCCGGATTGGCTGACGAGGCCCACTGCATGAGGCAGGGGTGCTTCCATCGGCGGCGGGATCATAAAGGTGACACCCGCCTTGCTGCCAAAGTTCAACATGCCGATGCAATTCGGCCCAACAATGCGCATGCCCGCATCGCGTCCAATCGCCGCCAGGCGCTGCTGCGCGGCGATATCCTCAGCCCGTCCGGTTTCGGAAAAGCCAGAGGCATAGATCATTACGCCGCCGACACCGGCCTTGGCGCAACCACTGGCGATTTCTTCAACCGCATCCTTGGCGGCGACCACAATGCAGCAATCGGGCACTTCCGGCAGCGCGGTGACAGAAGGGTAGCAAGGCCGCTCACCAATCGTCTCATAGCGGCTGTTGACCAAATAAAGCTGCCCCGTATAGCCAGACAGCGCGCTGATGGTGCGATCCGCGAAAGACCCTGCGCGCGGGGAGGCACCAATCACGGCGATGGATGCAGGATCGAACAAGCGCTTCATATCGGCATGGCGATAGACGCTGCGCTGAGTGATGGACATTTTTTTGCTTCCTCCTGCTCTGCCGCCTTCAAGCGCCGGTCAAGTCAAGCAAGGGCGCGCGCAATGGCGCGCCCTTGATCAGATTAGCGCGCGGCTTCCGCCAGATATTCCATCGCTGCCGCCACACCGCCCGGCGCATGCGGCACGCCGTTCAGCTTCAGCGCCATTTCCACAACGGAAAGCGTGCCCAGGATCATCGGTTCATTCAAATCGCCCAAATGGCCGATGCGGAATACCTTGCCGCCCAAGGGCCCAAGCCCGCCACCGAGCGAGACATTAAAGCTTTGCAGCGCCCTACGCCGCACCGCTTCCGCATCATGGCCTTCGGGCATCATCACTGCGGTCACGCTATCCGAATAGCGATCCGGATTGGTGCAGAAAAGCTGCGGCCCAGCGTTGCCTGACCAATGGCGCACGCAGCGCCGCACTGCTTCGGCAAGGCGCGAATGCCGCGCGCAAACCTCATCCAGGCCCTCTTCTTCCAGCAAACGCAGGCTTTCCTGCAAGCCATAGAACAGGGAGGTCGGCACCGTACCGACGAAGGATTTATGCTTGCGCGTCAGCATATTCGTCCAGGAAAGATAGGATTTCGGCAAGCGCGATGTCTTATGCGCTGCCAGCGCCTTGGCCGAAACGCCGGTGAAAGACATGCCGGTTGGCAGCATCAACCCCTTCTGGCTGCCACCGACCGCGACATCAATGCCCCAGTCATCCATCCGAAATTCAAGCGATCCGAGCGAGGAGATGGTATCGCTCAGCAGCAGCGCGGGATGTCCGACCTCATCCATCACCGCACGCACCTGCTTGAGCGGTAATACCATACCCGTCGCAGTTTCATTATGCACAGCGCAAATCGCCTTGATGCTATGCGCCGTATCCGCGGCCAGCGCAGCCCGCAGGGTGGCGAACTCAAGGCCCCGCCGCCAATCAGCAGCGATGGTTTCAACCTCCAGCGATAAATCCTTCGCCATCTGCGCCCAGCTTAGCGAAAAATAGCCGGTTTCAACGATGGCAACCTTGTCACCTGGAGAGAATAGATTGACGAGACTGGCTTCCCAGGCGGCGTGGCCCGACCCGGTATACATGAAGATTTCCTTTTCGGTCTTCAAAACGCGCTTTAGCCCCGCGACGCATGCTTCATAGACCGGCATAAAGGCAGGATCATTGAAATCCACCGTGACATGCGCCACCGCATGCAAAACGGAATCGGGGATATTGGTTGGGCCCGGATTGGCAAAGAATTGCCGCCCGCGTGGCAGACGAGGTTTTGTGGCCATGAAACAGCGTTTCCTTCTTTTTGCTGATTTGATTTTGGCGCGGGCATCATTTCGCCAATTCCCGCGCCATGGATTCAAGTCCTGCCAATGTCAGCGGGTGCATACGGTTTTCCATGAGCCCCTGCATCATGCCGATGGAATGGGTATAGCGCCAATGCTGTTGATCCACGGGATTGAGCCAGGCCGCGCGGCGGAAATGCCGCGTCAGGCGGCCCATCCAGGCCATGCCCGATTCCTCATTCCAATGTTCAACCGAACCGCCTGGCTGAGAGATTTCATAAGGCCCCATGGTGGCATCGCCCACCAGAACAAGCCGCCAATCTGGGCCATAGGTGCGCAGGACCTCCTGCGTGGATTTTTCGGTTTCCTTCCGCCGGCGATTCTCGCGCCAGAGCCTCTCATAGGGGCAATTGTGGAAATAGTAGAATTCCAAATGCTTGAATTCAACGCGTGCGGCAGAAAATAATTCCTGGCAGATGCGGATATGATCATCCATCGAACCGCCAATATCCATCAGCAGCAGCACCTTCACCGCATTGCGCCGTTCCGGCACCATATGCAGATCAAGCGACCCGCCATTGCGTGCGGTCGCGCCAATGGTGCCTGGCATATCCAATTCGGTCGCAGCCCCCGTGCGCGCAAAGCGCCGCAGCCGGCGGAGTGCCACCTTCATGTTGCGCGATGACAGCGCCTCATCCTCATCTAAATCTTTGTAGATGCGCTTGTCCCAAACCTTGGCCGCGCGGCGATTGCGGCTTTCCTCCTGCCCGATCCGAACCCCTTCCGGATTATAGCCATAGGCACCGAAGGGAGATGTACCGGCGGTGCCGATCCATTTCGACCCACCCTGATGCCGGCCCTTTTGTTCCGCGAGCCTTTGGCGCAGCGTTTCCATCAGCTTGTCAAAACCGCCAAGCGCTTCGATTTGCGCACGTTCTTCCTCGGTCAGGAATTTCTCGGCCATTTTGCGCAGCCATTCGGCGGGGATTTCCACCACAGGCTCACCAGGCGGTGATTCCAGCCCTTTGAAAATTTCGCCAAAAACACGGTCGAAGCGGTCCAGATGGCGTTCATCCTTCACCAGCGTGGCGCGCGATAGATGGTAGAAATCCTCCACATCAAAACCCGCCACGCCAGCCTTCAACGCGCGCAGCAGGGCCAGATATTCCGTAATGGATGCCGGCACACCGGCAGCGCGCAGCGCAATGATGAAGGGCGCGAACATCGTGCCGGTCTCCCTAGGCGACCACGCCGCTGACGGCGACCTTGCTCGCATGAACCTCGCGGATGAAGTCCCGCAGCACAGCAAAGGCGCGCACCGAGTCGTCCGCCTGCACGCCGTGCCCGCATCCCGTGAAACGTTCGAAGCGAATGAGGTGCGGTGGCAGATGCGCGGTCATCTCCTCACTGAACGCCATCGGCGTGATAGGGTCGCGGTCGCCTGCCATGACCAGCAACGGGCAGCGGATGGTGCGAAGCAGCGGGCGGAAATCCATCCGGCCATGCTCGTTGCGTGGCCCGTTGAAGTGTATCGCGAGAGCATTGCGCACAATGGCGCGTTGGCGCATTGCGTCGTCCTGCGGCGGCTTCGCTCGATAGAGCGGCAGACAGACGGCAAAGTACCTGACCCGCGTGGCGTCGCCAAGATTCCACCAGTAGGCTTCTGCCACCTGCCGCGCCTCGGTCCCGCCGAGCCGCTCAAAGGCCTCGAACACGACGTCGAAACCGATCCTAGCCGCGGTGCTTGCAAGCACCAGCGCCGCGGGGTGTGCCGGATGGCGGGTGGCGTAGGCCTGCGCCACGAAGCCGCCGAAGGAGGTGCCGAGCACGATGGGGCGCTTAATGCCGAGCACGTCGCAGAGCCCCTTCACGTCGTCGCCCCATTGCGCGAGGTTCCATTCCTGCGGATGGTCGCCACCGCTGCGGCCGCTGCCGCGCAGATCGACATAGATCAACTGCGCCGCGTCCGCGAGTGCGGAAAAGGCCGGGTTATAGATGGAATGGTCGAAGCCCGGCTCGCCATGCAGCAGCACGACCGTCGGCTTTGCACGCATGCGCGTCCCGTCTGGCACTAGCCTGGCGCCTTCGACATCCAAATAGATCCAGGCACCATTGACGGTGACGAACATGATCGCCCTTCCTAGCCGCCACGACGCCGCGTCAGGAAGGCCAGGCGTTCAAACAAATGCACATCCTGTTCGTTCTTCAGCAGCGCGCCATAAAGCGGCGGAATGGCGGTTTTAGCATCCTGGCTGCGCAGCGCCTCAGGTGGCATGTCTTCAATCATCAGCAGCTTCAGCCAATCCAGTAATTCGGATGTGGCGGGCTTCTTCTTCAATTCATTCACGCCGCGTACATCAAAGAACACCGTCAAAGCCACCCGCAGCAAATCCTGGCGGATATTCGGGAAATGCGTTTGCACGATCCTCTCCATCGTCTCCCGATCCGGGAAGCGGATGTAATGGAAGAAGCAACGGCGCAAAAACGCGTCCGGCAATTCCTTTTCATTGTTGGAGGTGATGATGACCACGGGGCGATGCCGCGCCTTCACCGTCCGCCGCAACTCATAGACATAGAATTCCATGCGATCGATCTCCAACAACAGATCGTTCGGAAATTCGATATCGGCCTTGTCAATTTCGTCAATCAGCAGCACCACCGGGTGGTCGGCTTCAAAGGCTTCCCACAGCTTGCCACGCAGAATGTAATTCGCAATGTCATGCACGCGCGGATCGCCAAGCTGGCCATCACGCAGCCGGCTGACGGCATCATATTCATAAAGGCCCTGCTGCGCCTTGGTGGTGGATTTGATGTGCCATTCAATCAGCGGATAGCCGAGTGCCTTGGCGATTTCCTGCGCCAGTACGGTCTTGCCCGTGCCGGGTTCACCCTTGATCAGCAGTGGGCGTTCCAACGCCACCGCGGCATTGACCGCAACCTCCAGCTCTCGGGTTGCGACGTATCTTTCAGTGCCTTTGAACTGTGCCACGCTCTGCTCCGTCTTTCTGCCATTATGGTCGGGCGAGCGCCCCTTGCGCGCAAGCCCCTGATTCACTCGGCGGGGGTCAGGCGCAGAAGGGCGCCTTCCGCGCGCGGGGCGACGGGGGCGGATAACCGCACATCGGCGGCAACAAGCGCGCCTTCGGCATCCATCACGGCAATGCGGTAGAAGCCGGGGCCGGGCGGGGTCCAGCCCAATTCGCGCCGCGCCGCATCCCGCGCGAGCGGCCCGCCATCCACCAGAAAAATCAGTGGCCGCCCCCCGCCCGCCACGCGCAGCACCACCGGCCCCGCGCCTTCTGCCAGAACCGCGCCGGGCGGGGGGAAGATCAGGCGCAAGGGATCGCTGCCCAGGGCCGCCATCGGCGCATCCGGGCGGCTTGGCGCGCGTTCCAACGGCGCTTCCGGCAACAACGCAAAAACCCGCGCGAGTATAGGCAGCGCCGCATCCCGCCCGGTCAGGCCGGGTATGGGCGTGCCATCGGGCCGCCCCACCCAGACCCCGGCCACATGCCGGCCATCAAAGCCAAAGGCCCATGTATCCCGCCCACCCCAGGAGGTTCCGGTCTTCCACGCGACGCCGCGCGGCCCGCCGTCCGGAAATTCCTGCACCAAAAGCCCGGTCACGGCGGCGGCGCGTGCTTCTAAAACCGGCGCGCCCTGTGGTGCCGGCCCAGGCGTGAAGCGTAGCCCGCCCGCCCGCCATCACCGAGCAGCGCATAAAGCCCAACCATGTCACGCAGCGTTGTCCCCGCACCGCCGAGCGCCAGCGGCAGGGACGCATCCACCCCGCGCGGCAGCACCGCCGCTGCCCCGGCTGAGCGGTGCGATGCCGCAAACCGCGCGGGCCCAATGCCATCCAATAAGGCGACTGCGGGCAGGTTGAGCGAAAGGCGTAAAGCCTCGCCGGCTGTGATGCGGCCCACAAAACCGCGATCGAAATTCTCTGATGCATAGGCGCCAAAGCGGCGCGGCAGATCGGAAAGCAGCGTATCGGGCCGCACCAAGCCCTGTTCGAAGGCCATGGCATACGGGAAAGGCTTGAGCGCAGAACCGGGCGAGCGGATCGCGAGGGTCAAATCAAGCGCCCCGGCGCGGCTTTCGGCGCCAAAGGCACCACCGACCAAGGCGCGGGCCTCGCGTGTGGCCAGATCAGCGATGATCAGGGCAATGCTGGCGCGTTCTGGCAGGCGCACCAGCGCCTCCTGCGCCAATCTTTCGCTGGCGCGTTGCAGCCCGGCATCCAGGCTGCTGCGGATGGGGGTATCACCGCGCCGCGCCAATTCCCGCGCGAGATGCGGCGCCAAGCCAGGCATGGGCAGCCGCGCATTGGGCAAGGGCGCGGCCGGCGCCAGCGCCTGATCCTCGGCGGAAAGCATCGCGGCCCCGCGCTGGCGCAGCACATCATCCCGCGCGGCGCGCGCCTCTTCCGCGTTGGGGTCAGGGCTGAGCGCTACTGGGCGGCGCGCGAGCGCAATCAGCAAGGCGGCTTCCGCTGCATCAAGCCGGCTAGCGGGTCGGCCAAACCAGGCCAGCGCGCCAGCACGTATGCCTTCGATATTGCCGGTTTGCGGGGCAAGCGTCAGCCAGATGCCCAGGATTTCCGGCTTGCTGAAACGCGCTTCCAATTCAAAGGCGCGGAAGATTTCAATCGCCTTGGCACGCAGCCCGCGCGGGCGCGGTTCCAACAACCTCGCCGCCTGCATGGTGATGGTGGACCCGCCCGAGACCACCCGCCCCGCGCGCAGCCGCTGCCCCGCCGCGCGGGTTAGCGCCAGCGGATCAACGCCGGCATGGTCATAAAAGCGCCGATCCTCTGCCGCGATCAGCAGATCGAGCAGAATCGGCGAAACATCCTCAGGCCGCGTCGCCAAGCGCCAAAAGCCGCCCGGTGCGGGCAGCACAGACAGGATGCGCCCGTCACGATCCTGCACCTCGACACCCGTGCTATGGAGGCGCGTGAGATTGGGCGCAAATAGCCGATCCAACGCGAAGGGCGCGAGCAACAGCGCGCCAACACAAGCGGCGAACGCCCAAAGCCGCCGCTTGCGCAGCATGGCGCGCGGAGGCTTCACGGCCCGGCTTCGTTCTGATGCATCATGCGCAGGTCATTCGGCTTCGTGCATCATACCAAGCAAAAGCAGCGTCTGAAACCTCGCTCATGCCCCTGGGCGGCATCCTGAATTCGGATAAGCTTCGCCCAGGCGCCCCAACACGGCCAAGGCGGCAGGGAAATCACGGGCGTGTGATGAAGGGGGCGGCTATGGCGACGCGCATCGGTATTGTAGGCTTGGGGCAGATCGCGCGTAAGCAGCATGTGCCGACAATCCTGGCCGATGCAAATTTCACCCTGGCTGGCCTTGCTGATCTTGCCGGTGGGGAACCCATTGCCGGTTTGCCCATCCATAATGATCATCAGGCCATGCTCGCTGCTTGCGCGTTGGATGCGGTCGCGATCTGCACGCCACCAGCCGCGCGCTTTGCCAATGCGCGTGATGCGCTACTCGCGGGCAAGCATGTCCTATTGGAAAAGCCGCCCGCTGCAACAATGGGCGAGGCCGAGGCGCTGGTAGAATTGGCGGCACGCTGCGGGCGTGTTGTCTATGCCTCCTGGCATTCGCAATGCAACCACGCGGTGGAAGCCGCACGGCTATTTCTGGCCAATAAGCACCTCGCCCGGCTACGCGTCGATTGGCATGAGGATTTTCGCGTCTACCACCCCGATCAGGATTGGATTTGGCAGGCTGATGGGCTTGGCGTTTTCGACATGGCGATCAATGCGCTGTCGGTGATCAGCCGGCTATTCACGCCACCGCCTTTTGTGCGGAGCGCGGAATTGTATATCGCCGAGAACCACGCCGCCCCGCTTGCTGCCAAAATCCGCTTCGGTGCCTTGGACAGCGCCGGCCCGCTGGAGCTGCAGGCGAATTGGGGTCATGTCGGCCCGGCTCAGCGTGAACTGCACATGATCACGCGCTGCGGCCATGACGTGGTGCTGCTCGATAGCGGTGGGACGCTGGTGATTGACGGCAAGGTGACGGTGCAGGAGGTGCGGGCGGAATACCCAATGCTCTATGCCCGCTTCGCCGAATTGCTGCGACGTGGTGAGAGCGAGGCCGATCTGACACCGCTGCAAATGACACTGGATGCGCTCGCACTCGGCAAGCGCGTGGCCCTGCTGCGTTTTGAGGGTTAGCGCTGATCTGCCTGGGTTACAGGCCCAGGCGGATCAAGTGCAAATTCAAGCCGCCTTCAGTGCGGCGCGGATTTCGGTGACGGCCTTATCAATCATCGGCGCGGTCACATCCAGATGCGTACATGCCCGCACGCGCCCGCCCAGGCCGCTCACCGCAATGCCGCGCATTTGCAGCTTTTCCTGCAAGCGGGCGACATCCATGCCGGTGCCGCTGATATCGAAAAACACCAGATTGGTTTCCGGTTCTTCCACCTTGACACCTTCAATCTGCGCCAGGCCGCGAGCAAGCGCCTTGGCATTGGCGTGGTCTTCGGCCAGCCGATCAATGTTGTGATCCAGCGCATAGATGCAGGCGGCGGCGCAAATGCCGCCCTGGCGCATGGACCCACCCAGGCGCTGCTTCCAACGCCAGGCGCGACCAATGAATTCATGGCTGCCGCAAAGCACAGCACCCAGCGGCGCGCCCAGCCCCTTGGTGAAATCCAGCCAGACACTGTCATAGGACGCGACCATATCGTTGGGCGCCACACCGGCAGCGACACAGGCATTCATCAGCCGCGCGCCATCCATATGCGTCGCCCAGCCCTCGCCATGCGCGACGGCGGCTACAGCGTTGAGTTGTTCCAGCGGCCAAACCGCACCACCGCCGATATTGGCGGTTTGTTCCACTTCCAGCAGGCGCTGCGGCGGGGTGTAGCGGGTTTTGGGTCGAATGGCGCCGCGGAGGTCATCGGCAGTGAACATGCCCTTCGGCCCGCGCATCGGCATGATCTGCACGCCGGTCAGCGCGGCATGGGTGCCGCCTTCGCTATGCAGGATGTGGCTGGTTTCATGCGCCACCACCTCATCACCCTTTTGGCAATGCGTCAGGATCGCGATGACATTGCACATGGTGCCGGATGGCAAATACATCGCCGCTTCCTTGCCCATCAGTGCGGCCATGCGGTCACAAAGCTCATGCACCGTCGGGTCATCGCCATGCTGCTCATCGCCCACTTCAGCGCGCATCATGGCTTCCTTCATGGCCGGCGTCGGGCGGGTTTGCGTATCGGAATAGAGGTTGATGTGCACGGGCGGCGCACCTGGCGGCGGACGGTTCGGAGTATGGACCATGGCGGTATTCCCTGAGCTGGTGAGCATTTTCAAGCCAAGTCGACTCACTTGGCGACTCGGAAAATGCGAGCAAACAAACCTTTTAGGGCGTATCCGGGGAGCGGATGCGAACCGGAAAGGCTCTGATTACGCAGGATGCAACGTGCTGAGGCTTTCTGCCAGGGGGTGGCGCTGGCTTCCTAGGCGTGGCCAAAACTGCGAGGCTTCTTGCCTGAAGTCCGCAGGGGAGAACCGCCATGCCCGATATCCGCAAGCTCGTTTACCTGCGTGAGGAAAGTTTTGCGGAGGCCGGGCGCACCGCCCCGCGCCCCATCATTCGCGCCGCGGCGCTCATCCTGATCGGCAATCCCTATGCCGGGCGTTATCAGGCGGATTTGTCGCCCCTGGTGGAGATTGGCCCCAAGCTTTCCGCCCAAGTCGCGCCGGAATTGGTGAAGCTATTGGGCGGCCCCGCTATTTCCTATGGCAAGGGCGCGATTGTCGGCGCGGCGGGGGAATTGGAACATGCCGCCGCCATCCTGCACCCGGCCCTTGGCCGGCCCCTGCGAGAGGCGATTGGTGGGGGTACGGCGATCATACCATCCTCGGCAAAAATGGGCGGGCCTGGCAGCGCGCTTGATCTGCCGCTGGGCCATAAGGATGATGTCTGGTCGCGCGGGCATTTTGACGCGATCACGGTCAGCCTGGGCGATGGCCCGCGCCCGGATGAGATTCTGGTGGTGATTGGCCTAGCCGATGGTGGGCGGTTGTTGCACCGGATTGGGGAAGGGGCGCCCAGGTAGCGGTGCCCCTTGCCATTCTCCAAAATCGCTTATGACACGCGTGATGCGCTAGGCCTCAGGAGCGAACCGCCCGAGCCGGTTGAGCAGTAGGCTGTGGAGCGCACCTTTGGCGTGCTAGGCTCGCGAGATAGTCATTGCGCGATTTTAGTGCAGCTTCTTCCTTGCCGGCCGCGTTTTGGAAATCCATCAGGAAAAGAGGCAGAATAAAGAAAGAGCCGGCAACGCCCGCAGCGACGTTCTGCGCGACCTTGGCGCCTTGTTCGGATCCCAACTCTCCAATCCGCTTTGTGTTTGCGTTGACCTCAGCTTGTATGGCCTCACAACTCATCGTGTCATCTACGTTCTGCATCACGGCCATCGGAGCCGGCGCACGGCTCGCATACGCAGCGGTGAGAACCACCAACGAAAGCGCGGCCAACGAAAAAGATTTCACTTTTAAGACCGCCCTGACAACATGGACAGCGGGAGGCTATGATGTTTGTGAATTTAAGGTAATTACACCTATATCGTTTTTGAAAAAAGAATTTATTGCGTAATATATTTGAAAACAGTCGCGTAGAAAGAATTTGCAACGCCACTAACAGACAAAAAATTATCCAAGATGCCTTAAAACCATTTGAGGCACCTTGGCGAAAACAAACCGTAGCCCTACGCCGCCTCGCTCTCCGCCCGACGCGCATGGCGCTTGCGCTCATGCGGATCAAG
This sequence comes from Alphaproteobacteria bacterium, assembly GCA_016869715.1. Classification (GTDB taxonomy): domain Bacteria; phylum Pseudomonadota; class Alphaproteobacteria; order Acetobacterales; family Acetobacteraceae; genus Neoroseomonas. The sequence continues at coordinate 17,908 of VGDM01000010.1, read as the reverse complement.
GTGGCGCTTGCGGAGCCGAATGGCACCCGGCGTCACCTCAACCAATTCATCATCTTCGATGTAAGCAATCGCCTGTTCCAGGCTCATTTTACGCGGTGGGATCAGCAGCAGCGCCTCATCCTTGCCGGCGGCGCGGATGTTTGTCAGCTTCTTTTCCTTGATCGGGTTCACTTCCAGATCATTGTCGCGCGAATGCTCACCCAGGATCATGCCGACATAAACCTTCACGCCGGGATCAACGAACAGCGTGCCGCGTTCCTGCAAATAGAACAGCGCGTATTGAATGGCTTCCCCATCCGAACTGGAAATCAACGATCCATTGCGCCGGCCTTCAATCGGCCCCGCCCAGGGGCGATAGCCCAGGAATAGCCGGTTCATCATGCCCGTACCGCGCGTATCGGTCAGGAATTCGCCATGATAGCCAATCAAGCCACGAGACGGGATATGGAAGGTCAGCCGCACCTTGCCGCCGCCCGAAGGCCGCATATCTTGCATCTGGCCCTTGCGGAGCGACATCTTCTCCACCACCACGCCGGAATAGCTTTCATCCACGTCAATCAAGGCTTCTTCGAAGGGTTCCCCACGCTCACCAGTTTCGGGATTATCGCGCGTCAGCACGCGCGGGCGCCCGATGGTGAGTTCAAACCCCTCACGCCGCATGGTTTCGATCAGAACACCCAACTGCAATTCACCGCGGCCGGCCACTTCAAAGGCATCAACTTCTTCGCTGATCTTCACCTTGATCGCCACATTGCCTTCGGTTTCCTTGAACAACCTTTCGCGAATCTGCCGCGATGTGACCTTCTTGCCCTCACGCCCACCAAGCGGCCCGTCATTGATGCGGAAGGTCATGGCGAGTGTCGGCGGGTCCACCGGCAGCGCGGGCAGCGGTTCCGTCACTTCAGGGGAGGCGATGGTATCGGGGATCGTCGCATCCGAAAGCCCGGCAATGGCGATGATATCGCCCGCGTGCACCTCATCCACCGGCACACGCTCAAGCCCCGAGAAGGTCATGAGCTTCGTGAGCCGCCCGCTTTCCACCACTGTGCCATCCTGGCGCAGCACGCGCACCGGCATATTCAGCCGTGCAACACCCTGTTCTACACGACCGGTCAGGATGCGGCCCAGGAAATTGTCGCTCTCCAGGATGGAGGCATTCATGGCGAAGGGCTTTTCCAGATCCACTCTGGGCTCCGGCACATGGGACAGGATCAGATTAAACAGCGGCGACAAATCCTTGCGCGGCCCTTCCAGTTCCAAATCCGCCCAGCCCTGCCGGCCGGAAGCGAAAAGGGTGTGGAAATCAAGCTGCTCATCGCTCGCACCCAAGGCGGCGAAAAGGTCGAAGACTTCGTTATGCACCTCATCCGGGCGGGCATCCTGGCGGTCCACCTTATTGATGACCACAATCGGCTTCAGCCCGCGCGCGAGCGCCTTCGTCAGCACAAATTTGGTCTGCGGCAGCGGGCCTTCAGCGGCATCGCATAGCACAATCGCGCCATCCACCATGGACAGGATGCGTTCCACCTCACCGCCGAAATCGGCGTGGCCAGGCGTGTCCACGATGTTGATCTTCACACCCTTCCATTCCACGGCGGTGGATTTGGCGAGGATGGTAATGCCCCGTTCGCGTTCCAGATCGTTGCGGTCAAGCGCGCGTTCGGCAACCTGCTGATTGGCGCGGAAGGCACCGGCTTGGCTCAGCAGCTTGTCCACCAGCGTGGTCTTGCCGTGGTCAACATGGGCGATAATGGCGACGTTACGAATTTGCATGGAACACCTGAGAGATCGAAAATCGGGGTGAAGGAGCCCGGCAAAAACGCCACCAACCCGGCTCCCAGGGCTTGGGGGCGGGCGGTGGTTTCCATCCAGGCGTATCGTTATGGCGGGGAGATAGGGGGTCGCGCCGAAAAAAGCCAGAGAAAAGCGTGTGAAACTTCAGCGCCTACCCAAGCGCCGCCGCCACCCCGCCGGACTTGGCGCCCACCAGCGCTGCAAGATCGGCCTGAGGCCGCGCGCCGAAATGGGAAATCACCTCGGCCGCCGCAATGCTGCCCCAGCGGCCGCATTCGGGCAAAGCCAGGCCGCGGGTCAGCGCCGCCATGAAGCCGGCAGCATAGGCATCCCCCGCACCCGTGCTATCCACCAGCCTGGTCGGTTCGGCGCGGATTTCATGGGTCTCGCTGCCCGCGATGATGCGGCTGCCCTTTTCGCTGCGGGTCAGCGCGGCAATGGCCACTTCGGCGCGCACCGCCTCAGCCGCCCTGTCGAAATCCTCGGTCTCATAAAGGGCGCAAATCTCGGCCTCATTGGCGAAGACGATATCGGCTTCTTCGCGAATGAAGGCGCGGAAGGCAGCGCGGTGGCGGCCCACGCAGAACGGGTCGGATAGCGTGATCGCCACTTGCCGCCCGGCCTGATGGGCGATGCGCGCGGCGGCGCGGAAGGCAGCTTGGGCGGCGGGTGGGTCAAAAAGATAGCCCTCCAGATAGGCAATCCGCGCGCTGGCAATGGCGGCAGGGTCCAGATCCGCTTCCCCAAAGGTCACGCAGGCGCCAAGAAAGGTATTCATGGTGCGCTGACCATCGGGGGATACCAGGATCAGGCAGCGCGCGGTGGGGGCACCGCCGGCCAAGGGGGGTGTGGGGAAAGCGACCCCGGCGGCAGTAATGTCATGGCGGAACACCTGGCCGAGGCCATCATCCGCGACCTTGCCCAGATAGCCGACCTTGGCGCCAAGCCCTGCGGCGACGGCGCAGGTATTGGCCGCGGACCCGCCGCTGCTTTCAATGCCTGGGCCCATGGCAGCGTAAATTGCCTCCGCCTGGTCGCTGCCAATCAGCGCCATGCCGCCCTTCGCCATGCCATATCCGGCGATGAAGCTGTCCTCGGCACGCGCCAGCACATCCACAATGGCATTGCCGATGCCAAGAATATCAAGGCTGGGGGGGGTCATGGGCGGGCGCTCCGGGGAAAGGTTGCGGCGGGATTAGCCTTGGGCGGGGGTGGCGTCCACCATGCCGCAAGCGCTTTCCCTCGCCTTTCGCCAATTGGGTGACCCTGCCTTTCGTCTACCGCTCATCCTGAGCGTGCTGGGGGCGGCTTTGGCGGTGGCGGGGCTGATTGGTTTGGCGGCCTGGCTGGCGGGTTGGGCACCGTCGGGCGGGCCGGAATGGCTTTCCTGGATCACCCAGGCGGGCGGCGCGGCGGCGGGGGTGTTCCTGGGCTGGTGGCTATTTCTGCCCGTGGCACTTGGTATTGCGTCCCTGTTCACGGATAGCATCGCGGGTGCGGAGGAACGGCGGCATTACCCGGGACTAGCGGCGCCTTTGGGTGCTTCGGCGCTGGCGCAGTTGGAGCATGGGCCCTGGTTCGGCGTGAAATTACTGGCGCTGCAAATGCTGCTGCTGCCGCTGTTCTTCATCCCCGTTTTTGGCGCGCTGCTGGCCTTGCTGCTTGCGGCCCATGGGCTTGGCGCGGGGCTGCTGCGGGAAGTGGCGCTCAGGCGCATGAACCTGGCGAATTCGCGCATCGCCTGGCAGCGGCTGCGCTGGCAGGGTTGGTCGCCTGGCATTGTAGTGGCTTTGATGGCGATAGCCCCGGTGGTGAATTTATTGTTGCCGATCATTGGCATTGCGACGGCGGCGCAGTTGCTGATCCGCGGCTTGGCCGGCTTCGATAAATTTCCGAGTGCATAACCAGAAAACGGGGGATAACCTATTTTCGCCCGTTGTGGCGCGGCAGAGTCATATGCTAGCTCACCAGATCAGTAACGCGAATCATCAAGGGGGCCAAGATGTCGCTTTTCCGCCGCAAGGATGAAGGCACGACTCCGCCAGCACCGGAGCCCAGCAGCGTGCCAACAGCGCGCGACCCCGATCTGGCGGTGCCGCCCTTCCGGCCTGCGGCATTGGTGCCGCCGGCAGCCAGCGCAGCGGCCTTGTCGGCCAAACCGAATATTGCCCCATCGCCTGCCGCACGCCCAGTTACAGCCGGCGGTGCAGGGCGTCCGACGGGTCGGGCCGAGGCTGGTGAAAAGCGCGTCCTGCAGGTGGGCAAGGGCATCAGCATCCAGGGCAGCGTGACGGAGGCTGAGCGCATCGTCGTTGAAGGCACGATGGAAAGCCAGCTTTTGCAGTGCCAGGAATTGGCCATCAGCCATTCCGGCGTCTTCAAGGGTGAGGTTCAGGTGGAAGATGCCGATATCGCTGGCGTGTTTGACGGTACTTTGACTGCAACCGGCAGCCTCATCATCCGTGCCACGGGCCGAGTTTTGGGTGTAGCGCGGTGCCGCCGCCTTTCTGTTGAAGAAGGCGGGCAGCTCACTGGGCGTATGGAAATGATCACCGAAGCACCTGCCGCCACGCCGATGGCAGTGGCGCCGCCGGTGCGCATGGTCGAGTCAAGCGATTCCTGATCTGGCGCCGCGTGCGCCAGAGGCCGAGGCCAGCAGTCCCGTCGGCGCAGCGCCGCATGGCGCCGCGGGCGACTCACCTTGGCGCCGCTGGGCTGGCCGTGGCGGCGCTATTGCTCACCCCCGCCTGGGGCAAATCCGATGCCGAGGGGGCAAGGCTTGGCCTGGAACAGGCGTTGCGAGACACAAGGGCAAGCTTGGCGGCGCTTGGTCCGCCATCTGCGCCAGACGCCCCGCAAACTGAACACCCCGCGCCCTTGCCGCCGCCGCCCAGCAGCGCCAGTGCTCCGCGCCGCCAGGGTGCCAACCCACTCGCCGCGGCCAGCGCCTTGCAGTGACGAGAGCCCGAAGCCGTGATCTCTGCCCTTGGCGAGCCCGCCTTGCGCCGGCGTGAAGGTGAAGCTGAGATCTGGCTTTATCAGGCAGCTGATTGTCGGCTGGATTTGGTGTTCTTTGCCGAAGCGTCGCGCTTGGTTTTGGCCCATGTAGCGGCCAGGGCCTTTGGCGCCCGGCGCCTGACCGAATCGGCCTGTCTGGAAGTGCTGGCCCGCGCGCCCAATCCGCCCCCCTGGACCGCCCCCGGCAGCAGAGGCTGAGTAGCGCGTATGAACCTTTGGCTTGATGCCTTTGTGCCGGCCTTTACGCTACTAGCCCTTGGTGCGCTGCTGCGCCGCATTCTGCTGCCCACAGATGCGGTTTGGGCGGGCATGGAAAAGCTGATCTATTGGGTGCTGCTGCCGAGCCTGATCCTTTCTGCCCTCGCCGCGCTTGATCCCGCAAGCCTGCCACTCGGCGCCATGGCCTTCACCATTTGGGGCGCGCTGGCCACCGGCACGCTGATTTCCGTGCTGCTGTCGCGCACCATGGGGCATGGGCATGCGGCCATGACGTCTATCCTCCAGGGCGGGATTCGCTTCAACAATCTGATGGGGTTTGCGATTGTGGGTGCGATTTTCGGCGCCGAAGGCATCAGCTTTGGCGCCGTTGCCACCGGCATCATCGTACCCTTTGTGCAAAGCATGACCACGCTTGCCTTCGCCATGGATGGCAGCTTGGGCCGACCAAAACCGCTCACGATCCTGCGGCAATTGATCCTCAACCCGCTGATCATCGCCTGCATCCTGGGCTTCACCATCGCTGCCCTTGGCGGCTTTCCGCCCGGCGTGAAGCCAACCATTCAAACGCTCGGTCGCGCCTCAGTGGCCCTTGGCCTGTTATGTGTTGGTGCGGCGCTATCCTGGGAGAGTTTTACTGACCGCGTGCCAACCCAGGCGCTGACGGGCGTTCTGAAGCTGGTGGGCATGCCGGCCATTACCTATGGTTTGGGAACATTTGCTGACCTGCCGCCCTTGCCGCTGGCGGCGGCGGTGATTTTCATGGCGCTACCAACGGCGGCCACTTCCTATGTCATGGCGCGCGCCATGGGTGGCGATGCGAAGTTGATGGCCGCGATCACCACCACCGAGCATATCGCTTCCATCCTGACATTGCCCTTTTGGGTGATGCTGGTGCTAGGGTGACGGGGATAAGGAAATCCTCTGGAGCGGCGCGCGTGTATCATCTGATTTTCGTCTTTCTGTTTGGGTTTGGCGGCGCCAGCCTGGCACAAAGCCTGCCTCCGCCCGTGCCGGTTGCGCCTGGTGCCCAGGCGGCCAGAGATGCACCTGCCGTCACGGTGCCCGCACCACAAGTCACCGCCCCAGCCGCAGCCCCTGCCGAACCTAGCTTGGGTGAACGCGCCGGTGCAGCGCTCGGGAAGGCGGCAGAGGAGACCAGCTCGGCCTTTGGGCGCGCCATGAATTGGACTGGCCGGCAATTGGAAAGCGCAGGTCAATGGACCGCGCGGTAGGGTGAAAACATCGCCACCGACAAGCCGGAAACGGCGGCGACACCGGCCCCCGAAGCACCCGCCGCGCCGGCGCAGCCTTTGCCGCCGCCAGTGCCCTTGCGCTGAAGGTGCGCTTAGGCCTGTTCCGGCAGCGTCATCTCCAACCACCCGCGCGCATCCATCCGTGCCGAATCACCGGGCAGCAACAGCACGGTCGTGGTATCGCTTTCCACAATCGCTGGCCCCGCCACCAGCTGATCCGCGCCAAGTGCAGCGAAATCATAAACCGGCACCTCGGGCACGCCGCCTTCCAGCATGATGCGCCGAGCACCGCGCGGCGTCACCATGGCGCCCGCTGCCGTGCCTGCGGGAGCCGGCATCGGCGGCAAGCGGCCAATCACCGCCAGCCTGGCATTCACCAGCACCACCTCTTCCTGCCGTAGTGCATAGGTGAACAGCGCCTCATGCCGCGCGTGAAAAGCATCACGCAGCCGATCAGCAAGCCCTGCCCCTTCCCAGGCGACATGATCAAGCGGCACGGCGATATCAAAAACCTGTTCGCCGTAGCGTATATCCGCAGCACGGCGTGTTTCCACCGTGCCGCCAAACCAACGGGCGACGCGCGCGCGACCTTCCTTTTCCAAGGCGGCCCAAATGGCGCGCAGCGCCTCATCATCCGGCATGCCGTCCGTGTTCAATTCGCTGCGCGCCATCTCGTACCGCAAATCCGTATGCAGCATGCCCCAGGCGGAAAGCCCGGCGGCGAAGAAGGGCACCGCCACGCGCCGCATGCCTAACTCCCGCGCCACCGCGCTGGCATGCAGCCCCGCCGCGCCACCAAAGGCCAGCAAGCAGAAATCGCGCGGATCAACGCCGCGCCTGACCGTCGCCACGCGAATCCCATCCGCCATGCGGATATTCGCCAGCCTATGCACGCCCGCTGCCGCTGCCATGGCATCAAGCCCAAGTCTGGCGCCGAGTGTCGCGAAAGCGCGTTCCGCCGCTGCCATATCGAGCCCGCGTTTGCCGCCCAGGAAATTTCCGGCATCCAGATAGCCCAGCACCAGATTGGCATCCGTCACCGTCGGTTCCGTGCCGCCCTGCCCATAGGCCGCCGGCCCCGGCACGGCGCCAGCGCTGCGCGGGCCAACCTGTAAGGTACCGCCCGCGCCAACATGGCCGATGGAACCGCCACCCGCGCCAAGGGTCACGATATCCAGGCTTTCGAGGGCGATGCGTTCGCCAGCCACATCGCGGCCTCGCCCAAGTGCGGCATCGCCTTCCTGGATCAACGCAATATCGGTGGAGGTGCCGCCAACATCGAAAGTGATCAGATCCTGCCCGAGGCCGCGTTCCGCCAAGGCAACACCTGCCGCCACACCGCCCGCCGGGCCGGATAGCGCCGTGCCTGCTGCCAAGCGCTCCGCTTCTTCCGCCGGCGCCACGCCACCATGGGAGAGGATAACGAATACCGGCCCGCCATAGCCCGCCTGTTCCACCCGCCCGCGCAGCCGCGCCAGGTAGCGTGCGACAATGGGGCCCACATAGGCATTCACCGCTGCTGTCGAGAAACGCTCAAATTCCTTGATCTGCGGCAGAACTTCTGCCGATGTCGTGATGAAAACCCCAGGCAAGGCCGCGCGCAAAGCCTCGGCTGCCGCGTTTTCATGCCGCGCATCGCGCCAGGAATGGAGGAAACATACCGCGACCGCTTCAACCTTTTCCGCGCGCAATTGTGCAATCGCGGCGTCAAGCGAAGCGTGATCCAGCGGCACTTCCACCCGCCCATTCGGGCGCAGCCTTTCGTGTACCGCAAGCCGCAAACGGCGCGGCACCAGCGCGGGTGCGGCGGGCAGGCGCATATTGTAGCGTTCGGGCTTGAGACCTTCCCGCATTTCAATCACATCGCGATGCCCTTCCGTGGTGAGCATCGCAATCTTCGCCCCCTTGCGTTCCAACAAGGCATTGGTTGCGACCGTGGTGCCATGCACGATGCGTTCCGTCTGGCGCAGCAGATCGGCCAGCGTGACGCCAAGCGTTTCCGCGAGAACCGCAAGCCCGGCAACCACGCCTTCCGATTGGTCCGCCGGCGTACTGGCCGCCTTTGCGAGCGTTGTGGTGCCATCCGCGGCGACACAGACCACATCGGTGAAAGTGCCGCCGACATCGACGCCGATACGATAGGTCATACCAAACCCTCCGCCGCATCAGCCGCGCGCGCCGCAGGATCACGTTTGCCTGGTGGTCCCCAACCGCCGCCGCCGCCGGAGAGCACATGCAGCTGATCCCCCGGCGAAAGCGGAATGCCGACTTCCTTGGTGCGCAAATCCCGCGCACTGCCATCGGCGCGTTCCAGCCGGTAGTGGTGTGGTGCGCCATCCTTGCCGCCGAGCATCCCCGCCGCGCCGTAACGCACGCCATCACCGGCGGTGTTCGCCACTGATGGGCCATCGGTTTCGAGCTTCAGCAGCAAATCGCCGCCAAGCCCGCCGCGATAGGCGCCATCCCCCGCACTGCCGGGGCGAAATTCATGTCGCGCGAAATACAGCGGGAAACGCGCTTCCGCCATTTCCACACTGCCGAACTTCAATCCACCGGCGGAATGCCATTCGCCGGCCGTGGACCAGCCATCGCCACTCGAGGAAGCGCCGCCACCTGGCCGCGCATGGAACATGTGCCAGACGAAAAAGCGCCCTGGCCTGCGCGGATCGCGCCCCTTGATCGCGACACGAAAACGCCGGCCCCAGCCGCCCATCGCACGATCCGGGCAGGCATTGGCGAGGGCTTTCACCACCGCCTCCACAATCTCATTCGAGCAATGCGACGTGCACATGGTGACCGGTGCGCCTTCTGCGGCCCAAACCACCGTGCCTTCGCGCGCCTTGATGGTGAGCGGGCGGAAGCAGCCATCATTCTTCGCGACTTCAGGATCGAGCAGAAAGGCAAGCGCCATGCGCACCGCACTCGCCATGTTGGGATACGATGAATTGACGAAGCCAGGTGTCTGCGGCGCGCTTTCCGTGAGGTCCACGATCAGATGATCGCCCTGTTTCGTGACGCGCGCGCGAATGGCGATATCCTTGCCGCCAAAGCCATCATCATCCAAAAACGCCTCGCCCAGCCAGGTGCCATCGGCCCAGGTGGAAATGATGCGCCGCGTATGCGCTTCGGCAAGCTTCAAGATGGCATCCACCGCTGCCACGGTGGTATCCACGCCATAACGCGCCAGCACCGAAAGCAGGCGCTTTTCACCAAGATGCGCGGCGCCGATCATTGCCATCAGATCACCACGCACATCACGCGCGAGGCGCGTATTGGTGATGATCATTCGCACAAGGTCTTCGCGCGGCAGGCGCCCTTGGCCCAAAAGAATGGGCGGTACACGTAAGCCTTCCTGCCAAATCTCGGTAGCACCCGGATTATAGCCGCCATGGGTGGCGCCACCGATATCCGTATGATGCGCGCGCACCACCGACCAGAATACCAAACGCCCTTCGGTAAAGACCGGCACAATGGCGGTCAAATCCGGCAAATGCGACCCGCCATGATAGGGGTCGTTCAACAGATAGATGTCGCCTTCGCGCACGCTATTGCCAAAGGCATCGCGCACCGCTTGCACCGCGAAGGGCATGGCGCCGACATGCACCGGAATGTGATCCGCCTGCGCCACTAGCCGCGCTTCCGCATCGCATAGCGCAATGGAGAAATCGCGCGACGAGTTCAGGATTTGCGAATAGGCGGTGCGCAGCATCGCCTCCCCCATTTCCTCCACAATGGCGCGGAAACGGTTATCGAGGACCGAGAGGGTGACGGGATCAGGGGCGGTTTTCATGGGTTGAAGGCTTCCCCCGGAGGTGCCCGCCGTCAAGGCTTCGCAGCCGGGCAAAACGGGACCATGATCGGGCCTACCAATGCGGGAGGAAACCATGGCCGTGCATGTTGCATCACCTGACCTGAAAATCATTGCCGAGGGGCTGCGCTTCCCCGAAGGCCCTGTTGCCATGCCCGATGGGTCCGTGGCGCTGGTGGAGATTGAGGCGCGGCGCATCACCAAAGTAGCGCCCAATGGGACGAAAACCACGATCGCGATGGTGGAAGGCGCGCCGAATGGCTTGGCCGCTGGGCCGAATGGCAGTTTTTACGTCTGCAATAATGGCGGCTTCACCTGGCACGAGGAACCCGGGATTTTGCGCCCGAGCGGTCAGTCACCGGATTATTCGGGCGGGCGGATTGAAAAGATTGATGGTACCACCGGCAAGGTTGAAGCGCTGATCCGCGTATGTGATGGGCGCCCTTTACGCGGCCCGAATGATTTGATGTTCGATGGCAAGGGCGGATTTTGGTTCTCTGACCTCGGCAAGGTGCGCGCGCGGGATCGCGACCATGGCGGCGCCTATTGGGCATCAGAAGATGGATCGCGCGTTGAGGAAGCGGCCTTCCCCGTGTTCGGCGGCGCCAATGGCATTGGCATCAGCCCGGATGGCAAGGTGCTTTATGTGGCTGAGACCGAAACCGGCCGGCTTTGGGCCTGGGATATTGAAGCGCCTGGCAAGCTGAAGAAGGAGCCCTGGCCATCAAGCGCCGGCGGGCGCGTGCTGTGCCAATTCCCCGGCTATCGGCGCCTGGACAGCATCGCGATCGGTGCTTCGGGCAATATCATTGTGGCGACGCTGGTGGCGGGCGAAATCACCACCGTGTCACCTTCGGGCGAGATTCTACGCACCGTGAAAATGCCCGAACGCATGCCGACCAATATCTGCTTTGGCGGGCCGGATATGCGCACGGCTTATATTACGCTGTCCAACACAGGGAAGTTGGTGGCGATGCAGTGGGATGAGCCGGGGCTAAGACTCCCGCATAATTGAGAAGGGGCGCGCGTTACCCTAATTCGGCCAGCACATCCGCCGTGTGCTGACCAAGCGCCGGGGCTTCCGCCATCCAATGGCCAAGCCCCGGCAGAATCGGCAGTGGCACCGCGCCCAATTGCGGCTGCGGAATACGCGCCGCTGCGCCATAGGCCACCACATGTTCATTCGTCAGCCAATCAAGCGGCGTATTCACGCGATCCGCGAGCAGTCTTTCACCCTGCAAGATCGTCACCCATTCTGCGACGGGTTTTTTCAGGAACGCCGTTCGAATAATGGCGTAAAGCGCTTCCCTATTCTGCCAACGCAGATCGAAATTCAAGAAACGCGGATCAGCTGCGATATCAGCCAGGCCCAAGGCGCCGCAAAGCTTCGGCCATTCCGCTTCACGCACCAGCGTAATCATCACCCAACCGCCATCCGCCGCGCGATAGGCCCCCGCCGGCGCATTCGGTGGCGCGGCTGATTTGCCCTGTACGCCCCATTCGCCGATTTGATGCGTCAACAGATTGGATGTCGCGGCCATCAGCGACATATCAATCACGCGCTGGCGTGGCGTGGTATCCTGCGCGCGCGCGGCAAGGGCGACTTGTACGGCTGAGAAGGCATAGATCCCCGTCGCCATATCAGCGATAAAGGCGCCGGCCTTATGCGGCACACCATCCGCACCCTCATTCAAGCTGACAAAGCCGGAAAAGGCTTGCGCGACCGAATCCGTGCACGGCCGTTCCGCATAAGGCCCGCTTTGCCCGAAGCCGGAGATGGAAAGACAGACCGCATCCGGCTTGGCGTTTGCCGGCCCAAGGCCAATGCGTGCCGCCACGCCGGGGCGGAAGGCTTCAATCAGTACATCGGCTTGTGCAGCCAAGGCAGCCGCAGCGCGCTTGCCTTCTTCCGTTTTCAAATCCAGCACCACGGAACGTTTGCCGCGATTGAAACACACCGTCATGACCGAAACCGTATCCTTCGCCGTGCCAAGCCCGCGCGACCAATCGCCTTCGGGTGGTTCAAGCTTGATGACATCAGCGCCGCAGGCGGCCAGCATCATGCCGCAATAGGGCCCGGCGATGCCTTGGCCGGCATCCAGCACCCGAAGCCCCTTATAGGGCCGCATCGCTTCATTCATCGCGTTTCCTCTAGCGCCAAATCATGCCTATCCTGACGGCAAAGCTGAATAAGGGAAGGGGCCAGCCATGAAGATTACTCGCCGCGCCGCGATTGCCGGTGCCTTATTGCCGCTTGCCGCGCGGGCGCAGGTGCCGGAATGGCCAAGCCGCCCGGTGCGCTTCATTTTGCCTTATCCGCCTGGTGGGCCCACCGACATTATGGGCCGCATCATTGCCCAAGCCGTGCAAGGCCCGCTGGGTCAGCCTTTCGTGGTGGAAAATCGCGCCGGCGCCAATGGGCTGATCGGGTCAGAACAGGCCGCACGCGCGGCACCGGATGGCAGCACCTTTCTGGTCAATGCCTCGGCCCATGTGATTGTGCCGCATCTGACACCCAATATGCCGATTGATGTGCTGGGGGATTTCGCGCCGGTGACAAATATCGCTGCCGTGCCGCTTTGGCTGGTGGTGAACCCAGCGCTGCCAGTGCGCAGTGTCGCCGAATTCATCGCCTATGCGCGCGCCAATCCGGGACGGATTGCTTATGCGTCATCGTCTCAAGGCGGTGCGCCGCATCTGGCAGGGGAATTGTTCAAGTTGATGACTGGAACCGATCTGGTGCATGTACCTTATCGCGGCAGTGGCCCGGCCGGGCAGGATTTGATCGCCGGCACTGTGCAGGCGATGTTTGATTCTGTCCCCGCCAGCGCGGGCGCGGTGCGTGATGGCCGCTTGCGTGCTTTGGGTGTGACCACGAAAAACCGCATCGCGCCCTTCCCGGATTTGCCGACCATCGCCGAAGCCGGCGTAGCTGGCTATGAGATTGCCACCTGGTACGGCATTTGGGCGCCAGCGCGCACACCGCCCGCCATCATCGCGCGTTTGCAACAGGCGGTTGCCGCCGCCGCGCGCCACCCAGAAACCCGCGCGCGTTTTGATGCTTTGGGTGCGGAACCCGTGGCCGATAGCCCGGAAGATTATGCGCGTTTTGTCCGCGCGGAATATGATCGCTGGGGCAAGCTGGTGCGTGATGCGCGCATCAAACTGGATTGAAGGCGGCTGAGATGGAAACGGATTATCTGGTGATTGGCGCCGGCTCTGCCGGCTGTGTGGTGGCAAGCCGGCTGGGCATGGCCGGGCGGCGCGTGACCTTGTTGGAAGCCGGGCCGAAGGATCGGCACTCTTGGATTCACATCCCCGCCGGCATGCTGAAGCTGATGCAGAATCAAAAGCTGGTGAATTGGGGCTACACGACGGAAGCCGAAGCAGGTGCCCATAACCGCGAAATCCGCTGGCCGCGTGGGCGCACCTTGGGCGGCACTTCTTCCATCAACGGCATGCTTTATGTGCGCGGCAATCCCGCCGATTTTGATCTTTGGGCGCAAATGGGCTGCCGTGGCTGGAGTTATGAGGAAGTGCTGCCGCTGTTTCGTCGCAGCGAAACCTATCGCAATGGCGGCGACCCTGCCGTGCGCGGCCAGGATGGGCCTTTGCAGGTGGAAGATTACCGCACCATCCTGCCGCTGACGCATCGGTTTATTGAGGCAGCGCAGCAGGCGGGCCATCCCTTGCGCCAGGATTTGAATGGCGTTGAACAGGAAGGGGTGGGCTATTCGCAAATGACGCGCATTGGCCGCTGGCGCGGTTCCACCGCGCGCACTTATCTGGCGCAGGCAGGTGACAAGGTACAGGTGGAAACCGAAGCCCAGGTCACGCGGCTATTGTTTAACGGCAAGCGCTGCGTGGGGGCGGAGTTCCGCCAGAGTGGCGCGCTCAAGCAAATCCGCGCGCGGCGCGAAGTCATCCTGTCAGGTGGTGCAGTGAATTCACCGCATGTGCTGCAAATCTCCGGCATTGGCCCCGCCGAGCACTTGCGTGCGCTCGGCATTGAGGTTGTGCAGGATATGCCCCAGGTGGGCGCCAATTTGCAGGATCATTACGTCACGCGCGTACAGCATCGCGTGAAGGATAGCATCAGCACCAATCAATTGGCGCGCGGCTTGCGCCTGGTGGAACAGGTGGCGCGGTTTCTCATGATTGGCAACGGCGCACTGACTTTTGGCGTGACCACGGCCCAGGTTTTCGCGCGGTCACGTGAAGGGCTGGCCAGCCCCGATCTGCAATTGCTGTTCACACCGGCGAGCTATGCGCTGGGTCAGTTCGGCGTGCTTGAGAAGGAACCCGGCATGACCTGCGCGATTTGCCCGGTGAAGCCTGATAGTCGCGGCACGGTCATGGCGAAATCTGCTGATCCGTTTGAAAAACCCGCCATCCGACCAAATTACCTCTCGGCACGCAGTGATCAGGAATTGCTCGCGCGCGGGCTGCGCATGGTGCGGTATATTTTCGCACAGGCTGCCATCACGCCCTATAGCGTGCGGGAATTACTACCGGGGTCAGCAGTACAGAGCGATGACGAATTGCTCGCCTTCGCGCGGCAATACGGCACCACTATCTATCACCCGGTTGGCACCTGCCGGATGGGTGAAGACCCCGCGAGTGTGGTGGATAGCCGGCTTCGGTTGCGCGGGATTGCAGGGATGCGGGTGATTGATGCCTCGATCATGCCGACACTCACCACCGGCAATACCAATGTGCCGACCATCATGATTGGCGAAAAAGGTGCTGATATGATCATGCAGGATGAGGCCGCGTAATGCGCGCGATCATTTGTGAAAGCTGGCGGGATTTCTCAGATCTTGAAATCAAGGATGTGCCGCGCCCGGCGCTCCGCGTACGTAGCGTCCGGATCAAGGTTGCGGCGGCGGGGGTTTCCTTCGCCACGCAATTGGTCGTGGCTGGCAAGTATCAGCGTAAGCCGCCTTTGCCCTTCACGCCGGGGACCGAGATTGTTGGCACCGTCTTGGAAGTAGCACCGGATGCGGATGCACCGCCGCCCGGCTCGCGCGTTTTCGCCGTAGTGGATTGGGGCGGCATGGCGGAGGAAGCCATCGCCGATGACATCCACACCATCGCCATTCCTGATGGCTTGCCTTTGGAGCCCGCCATTGGCTTCCCGATTTCCTACCCAACCGCGGGCACGGCTTTGCTTTGGCGTGGCCGGATCAAATCTGGTGATTGGGTCTTGGTGCATGGCGCGGCGGGCGGTGTTGGCCTTGCGGCTGTTGAAATCGCCAAGGCTTGCGGCGCGAAGGTGATTGCGCGCGCGGGTGCGGCGAAGCACGGGCTGCTGCGCGCCTGTGGCGCGGATGTGGTGCTGGATAGTGCAGCACCTTTTCGCGATGCGGTGCGTGCCGCGACCGGCGGGCGCGGCGTGGATTGCCTCGTGGATACGATTGGCGGTCCTGCCTTTGATGAAAGCCTGCGCTGCCTCGCGGATGGAGGTAATCTTGTGGTGGTGGGGTTTGCGGGCGGCGGCATTCCAACGCTGCAAACCAATATCCTGCTGCTCAAGAATATCGGCGTGATTGGCGTGAATTGGGGCACTTATGTCGGGTGGTCTCCGGGTGATGGCCGGCGGGATTATGCACCCGCCGCGCGCGCGCTTTGGGATCAATTGACGGTCTGGTGGCAGCAAGGCGCCTTGAAGCCCGAAATCCACGAGGCCTATCCGCTTGAGCAGTTTCGTGAAGCAATGGCCGAAGTTTCCGCAAGGCGCAGCGCGGGCCGCGTCATCCTGCGCCCCTGAAGCTACGCGAGATGGATCAACCCACCGCCCATGCCAATCATCGCGTCATTGCGTTGATTGTTGCCTCTGCGCTGCTCATGCAGAATCTTGATAGTGCTGTGGTTGCCACCGCGCTGCCCAGCATGGCGCGCGATATGGGCGAAGACCCGGCGCGGCTGGGCGCGGCCATCACATCCTATCTGGTGGCGCTGACGGTGTTTATTCCGTTCTCGGCCTGGATTGCGGATCGCTTCGGAGCCAAGCGGGTTTTCATGCTGGCCATTATTGTGTTCATTGTCGCCTCAGCGCTTTCTGGCCAGGCACGAGGCTTGGAAGAACTGATCGCCTTTCGCATCCTGCAAGGTGCAGGGGGCGCGATGATGTTTCCTGTTGGGCGGCTTTTATTGCTGCGCGGCGTGCGCAAGGAAGAACTGCTTTCCGCCATGGCCTGGTTGACCATGCCGGCATTGCTCGGGCCGGTCAGCGGCCCGCCACTTGGCGGCATATTGACCGATCTTTTTGGCTGGCGCGCGGTGTTCTGGATCAATGTGCCGATCGGCGTGATCGGCTTTTTGCTGGTGGCATGGAGAATCCCTGCCATGCCACCAGGCAATCCGGGCAGGCCGGATGTGCTGGGCCTTGCCCTGGTTGGGTTTGCCTTGGCGCTTGGCATGTTTGGGCTTGAAACCGTAGGCCGGCATGTGGTGGCGGAACCGTGGCCTTGGGTTGCGCTATGCGCGGGATTGTTGATTGGCGTTGCGGCCTATTTCCATTGCCGCCGTGCGCCGCGACCGGCGATTGATATCGCACTGCTGAAGATTCCCACCTTTCGCCAGCCGGCGCTTTTCGGCAGCCTGTTTCGCGTGGGTGCTGGCGCGGTGCCGTTCCTGGTGCCGGTCGTGCTGCAAATCGGCTTTGGTATGTCGGCTTCCGAAAGCGGGCTGATTTCCTTCGCGACCGCGCTTGGCGCCTTCACCATGAAGCCGCTGGTGCGCCCGCTGCTCAAGCGTTTTGGTTTTCGTAATGCGCTGCTGATCAATGGCGCTTTGGCATCAGCCGGTATCGCGCTGCTGGCCCTGCCGAATCCCGCCTGGCCGGCGGCGGCGATTTTCCTGCTGCTTGCTTGCGGGGGTCTTTTCCGCAGCCTGCAATTCACCTCGCTGAATACGCTTGTTTTTGCCGATGTGCCGCCGGACAAACTCTCAGCCGCGACCAGCTTCTACAGCACTTTGCAACAATTATCGCCCGCGCTTGGCGTGGTGCTGGCCACCACGACGCTGGAAGCATCGCGCCTGATCGCTGGCCGTAATACGCTTGCCTTGGCGGATTTCTCCACTGGTTTTCTGGTGGCGGCCATGGTCACGCTTATGTCCATTCCCATGCTCACCGCACTCAACCGGGATGCGGGGGCGGAGGTTTCGGGGCATAAAACCCCATGATGCACCCGCTTGCGTAGCAGGTGCTAAGCTGCCCTTCCTTTAGCGAGGAACCCTAAGATGAAGATGCCGCGCCTATCACTGATCCTGATGCTGCCCTTCCTGCATACGTATCGAAGTATGTGTTTTGCCCCGAAACCCGAACTCAGGCGGGTGCTTGAAGAGTTACGGCTGTCTCCGGCCAGTGCCGATTTAGCCTAATTGGTCCGCTGAGTAAGGGCGGATTTCTGGCCCGTCGTACCCCCCTAAGAACCATGAAGATGAGCCAGAAATCTTACGTGGCTCAAACCACTGATTTGGTCTCACAGGCTTCGGCGCCGAACAGACGGCGCCTTTTTTTAATGGCCACTAGGGCTTCTTCCGCAGTAGGAAATATTCCATCTAAATATGGTGAGGCCTCTTCCTGACTTGGGCAGAGGAACAGAGCCCAGGCTTTCACTTCATCATTCGCCCTAAGCGGAACAAGCCAAGCAAAGCTGCACCATTCGGGCAGCTTCGCAAGGGCGTGTCTTATCCCCCTAAAGTTGAGGCACTATTGTTGTGTCATAGGGGAGTGTTTTGGATGGCTCGGAAGCGCTATTCGGATGAGGATTGTCTGAAGATTTTACGTCAGGTTGAGCTTGATTTGGCT
>VGDM01000009.1 GCA_016869715.1 Alphaproteobacteria bacterium | reverse complement strand
AATGGGCAAGGCAAGGGCTGGATGGGCAGCGATGGCAGCAATAAAAGCTTCAATCGCCGCAGCCTTTTCACCGGCAGCGCGGCGCGCATTGCCAAGATCATTCAGCAGCGCGGCATTGGCGGGCGCGAGGCTCACGGCATGTTCCAAAGCCGCACGCGCCGGCGCTACCTCACCACGCGCAAACAGCGCGAGGCCGAGCAGCCGATGAGCCTCGGCATGGTCGGGCTGCTGCTGCAGGAAGGCGCGATAGCCCGCAATGGCGGCATCCAGATTGGCGGCCTGATGCTGGCGGAGAGAGGCTTGCAAATCGGGCGAGGCCAAGGCGTTTCCCTCCGGGTTGAAAAGCGCGCGCCTTCCTTGCCCGGAAAAGCCCCTGCCCGTCCAGCAGGGCAGGGGAGGCGCCTCTCTAAAACAGCGACATCTGCGCCCCTGGTACGGCAAAGCGCGCGAAATCCAGTGCGCCCGTCCCACCACCGCATTTTTCGAGCCCAAGCCGACGCATCGCCACCGCAAAGCGCCGCGCGAGCAATTCCGCATAGGTCCCACTGCCGGTCTGGCGCTTGCCGAAGCGGCTGTCATACAGCGCGCCACCGCGCGTTTGGCGGATCAGCGACAGCACCCGCGCCGCGCGATCCGGCATATGCCGCGCCAACCATTCTTCGAATAGCTGTTTGATTTCCAAGGGCAGGCGCAGCAGTACGTAGCCCGCGCTGGTCGCGCCCGCCGCGGCGCCCTGTTCCAGCAGCTTTTCCAATTCTATGTCATTTACCGCCGGGATCATCGGCGCGGCCAGGATAGCGGTGGGCACGCCCGCTGCCGTTAATTCCCGAATTGCCTGCAAGCGCCGCGCCGGAGTGGCAGCGCGCGGTTCCATGATGCGCGCCAAAGCTGGATCGAGCGTGGTGACCGAAAGGCAGACCCGCACCAGATTGCGCGCGGCGAGCCGCTGCAGAACATCCACATCACGCAAAACACCGGCGGATTTCGTGACGATGGTCACAGGGTGGCTGAAACGGTCCAGCACGTCCAAAACTGCCCGCGTGAGCCCCAATTGACGCTCCACCGGCTGATAGGGGTCCGTATTGGCGCCAAGCGTAATCGGGCGAGGCTGATAGCCAGGCTTGCGCAGCTCCTTCTCAAGCAACGCCGCAATTTCGGGCTTAAACATAAGCCGCGTTTCGAAATCGAGCCCCGGCGAGAAGCCCAAATAGACATGCGATGGCCGCGCATAGCAGTAGATGCATCCATGCTCACAGCCGCGATAGGGGTTGATGGACCGATCAAACCCCAGATCAGGGCTTTCATTGTAGCTGAGCGCGGATTTCGCACGATCCTCGATCAGGCTGGTGGGCAAGGGCGGCAATCCGGCGAAGCATTGCTCAAGCGTCGCCCAGCCATCATCAAAAGCCTCCCGCCGGGCAGGTTCGAAGCGCACCGCGGGGTTGGAGACTGCGCCGCGCCCCTTGCGCGCCAGCGATGGCATGGCGAAGCAGGCGGTGCCGCTATCGCTGGACGTCAGGTTGGGGATACCATTACGCATGAAACGCTTCCCTTTCCAATTGCCCCCACAATGCCTAACCCGGCATGACAGGTCAAGAACAAATTAAGAACAAATGTCTGTTCTGTCCGTCTCCGCCATCATCCCCGCGCTGAACGCCGCCGCCAGCCTGCCGGCAACGCTTGCGGTATTGCGCGGGCAGGTGGCGGAAATCATCATCGCCGATGGCGGCAGCAGCGATGGGACGATGGAACTCGCCGAAGCCGCTGGCGCAGGCGTGATCAGCGCGCCCCGTGGTCGCGGCCCGCAACTTCGCGCGGCGGCTGAAGCGGCAACCCAGCCCTGGCTGCTGGCGCTGCATGCCGATACGCGCCCCGGCCCAGGCTGGCAGGATGCCGTGGCGGGCTTCATTGCGCTGCAAGAGAATATGACCAAGGCCGCCCATTTCCGCTTCGCGCTGGATGATGCCGCGCCCGAGGCACGGCGCCTGGAAGCCATGGTTGCCTGGCGCTGCCATTGGCTCGGCCTGCCCTATGGCGATCAGGGTCTGCTGATCGCGCGTGATTTCTATCAGGCGCTTGGCGGTTATGAGCCCGTGCCATTGATGGAAGATGTCGCGCTGATCCGCCGCATTGGTCGCAAGCGGCTTCGGGCGCTGCCGGTGGAATTCATCACCTCGGCCGAGAAATGGCAGCGCGATGGCTGGTATGCGCGCTCGGCGCGCAACCTGTTTTGCCTGTCGCTGTGGTTCGTCGGGGTTACGCCCGAACGCATAGCGCAGGTCTATGCGCGCCGGGGCTGATCGGCTTTCTTCGGGTCATGCGCCGCCCCGTTGTCATCATCTTTGCCCGCGCGCCACGGCTTGGCGCGGTGAAGCGACGCCTGGCCGCAGGTATCGGCGCGCGTGGTGCCTTGCGCTTCTACCGCGCCATGCTGGCAGCGACTGCCTGGCCGATTGCGCGTGACCGGCGCTGGCGCACGGTACTGGCCATCACGCCGCGCGGGGCGCGCGCTGATTGGGCGAAGCTTGCGCCGCCCGGCACGCCGCGGATCGCTCAGGTTTCCGGCGATTTGGGGCGGCGGATGGAGAAGGCACTTGCCCCCTTCCCGCGCGCCATCCTGATCGGCAGCGATATTCCGGGGCTTGGCGCGGCCGATATCGCCGCTGGGTTTCGCGCATTAGGCCGCGCCGATGCGGTGTTCGGCCCGGCGCTGGATGGTGGCTATTGGCTGGTCGGCTTTGGCCCAAGGCGCCCGCACAAACCTTTTGCAGATGTGCGCTGGTCCAGCCGCCACGCGCTGGTCGATAACTTGGCCAATTTCCGCCACCATCGCGTGGCGCTGCTGCCGCCCAAGCGCGATGTGGATAGCGCCGCGGATTTGACCGCGCTGCGCCTGCCCGCGGTCATTCTGTTAACGAAACCGCCCATTTTGCGCCCTTGAGATTTCTCAGCTGCAATTTGACGGAAATTTAAGGCATCCGACCTATGCTTTTATTGGGAGGTCCTCAATGGAACCAACAAGCACCGGATCCGATGATAGCGCCCGCGAATGCCGCCAGCGTGTTGCGGCGCATTTGCAGGGTTTGCATCGCATCCATCTCGTCCTGGCCGAAGACAGCCGCGCGCTGAAGCGCTTCACGACCGAAGGCAATGCGCGCGTTGAACTCGAATTGGCCGCCGCAATGCTGGAGCCTTACATGGCCTCCAGCTCGGCCTTTCTGGAAAACATGCGTGGGCGGTTTGAAGCGCGCCTGCCGCTATTGCGGCGCGGCTAGCCCGCCTTTGGGCAGCATCCGGAACCCGCGCCAGAACATGATTCTTTCTGGCTGAGCTTCTCACGCCTTTGCGCGGCCCTGCGGCGCGCGACGAAGCAGGTCGAAGCCTAAACGGCCACAAGCCGCTCAGCCAGGCTTTGGAACATGGGCAGCCCATCCTCGCCGCCCATCAGCGGATCCACCAGATCTTCCGGATGCGGCATCAGGCCGCAGACTCGGAGATTGGGTGAGAAAATACCTGCGATATTGCGCGCGCTGCCATTGCGATTGGCGGCATCCGTCGCCTGACCGGCTTCATCGACATACCGAAAGGCCACCAGCCCTTCGCCTTCCAGCCGATCAAGCGTCGCATTATCGGCGAAGTAATTGCCATCACCATGCGCCATGGGCGCGCGGAAGCAATCGCCCCGCTGCCAATGCGCGGTGAAGGCCGTGCCCGCGCGTTCCACCCGCAAGCGGCAATCCATGGACAGAAAGCGCAGCGTCGCATTGCGCAGCAAGCCGCCCGGCAAAAGCCCGGCTTCAATCATGATCTGAAAGCCGTTGCAGACCCCAAGCACATGCCCGCCGCCAACCGCAAAATCCTTCAGCGCGCGCATGATGGGCGATTGCGCCGCCATGGCCCCGCAGCGCAGATAATCGCCATAGGAAAAGCCGCCTGGCAGCACCACCAGATCAAGCCCTTGGGGAAGCGCCGCTTCGCGATGAAACAACATTGCCGGCTCGCGGCCCGAGGCGCGCTTGAGTGCAAGGCGCATATCCCGCTCTCGATTCGTGCCAGGGAATACAATGATGGCTGCCTTCATGGCCTTCAGGTCCTGATCAGGCGGAGCCAATGCAGCCCGCCCATGAATATCATTGTCAGCAGCGCTGCCAAGGCCGCCGCCGTCACCCAGCGATTGATCGTTCGCTTCCCGCGCGCCACCATATTACCGCGCTTGACCACCGGCACGCGTTGTTCGCGCCAGCGAAGCCCCATGGCAATCAGCACGGTCAATACAAGCGTTGCGATCAGGCTGGCCTTGATCACCTCAGACGATCTCCACCCGGAAGCTTTCGATCACCGTATTGGCAAGCAGCTTGCGCGCCATATCCTCGGCGATCTGTTTTGCCTGCGCCGGATCGGCCACAGCCAAGTCAAGTTCAATCACCTTGCCAGCGCGCACATCATGCACGCCACCAAAACCGAGGCCCTCCAAAGCATGACCAATGGCCTTGCCCTGAGGGTCCAAAACGCCCGCCTTGGGCATTACATAAACGCGCGCCTTCATATCAATACCAACCACCGGTTTTGCATATCGCCTCTCCTGGTGAGGGGTTTTGTTTGGCGCATCAGATTCACGTCACCGGTGAACGGCTTCGCCTGCGCCCTGCGACGATCGGATGTGCTCATTGTATTGCCTCCGGCCCCTTCATGTCGCGCACGCCGGCTTCGGGCAGGATACCAAGCCGTCGGGCCACTTCCTGATAGCCTTCCTCAACCTTGCCGAGGTCGCGGCGGAAGCGGTCCTTGTCCATTTTCTCGCCGGTTTTGGCATCCCAAAGCCGGCAATTATCCGGGCTGATCTCATCGGCCAGGACGATGCGCATTTCCTCATTTTCCCAAAGCCGGCCGAATTCCAGCTTGAAATCCACGAGCGTAATGCCGACGCCAAGCAAAAGCCCCGTCAGGAAATCATTGATGCGCAAGGTCAGCGCAATCATGTCATCCAGATCATGCGTTGAAGCCCAGCCGAAGCAGGTGATATGTTCTTCCGCCACCATCGGGTCGTTCAACTCATCATTCTTGAAGTAGTATTCAATGATGGACCGCGGCAGGCGCTGGCCTTCAGGAATACCCAAACGCTGCGCTAGCGAACCGGCGGCGACATTGCGCACCACCACCTCAAGCGGGATGATCTCCACCTCCCGGATCAATTGCTCCCGCATATTGAGCCGGCGGATGAAATGCGTCGGGATGCCGATCTCGGTCAGGCGCATCATTAGGTATTCGCTGATGCGGTTGTTCAGCACGCCCTTGCCGGTGATGGTGCCCTTCTTCTTGGCATTGAAGGCGGTGGCGTCATCCTTGAAATACTGCACCAGCGTGCCGGGTTCCGGCCCCTCGAACAGGATTTTTGCTTTACCTTCATAGAGTTGGCGGCGACGAGCCATGGGTCAGTCATCCTTTGGCCCAAGCAGCCTTGGGCAACACACGAAAAGAGTCGCTGCTATAGCAGCCCCTGCCCCAAGGGGCTACTTTACGGCCATCACTTCCCTTGCCCGCGCCACCACGCGATCCGTGAAGGCATGGGCGCTGCCAAGGTAACTGCTCGGGTCCGTCATGGCTTCCACCGCCGCCGCATCAAGCCGCGCTGCAATGGCCGGGATGCGCGATAGGGCCGCGGCCAGCGTAATGCCCTCGGCGCGCACCGTATCGCAGGCGTCATTCACCTCATGATGCGCCTCACCCCGGCCCAAAATGGGGGCAAGGCGCATCATCACTGCCTCACCCATGATCATGCCATGGGTTGCGTCCAGATTGGCGCGCATGCGCGCCGCATCCACTTGCAGGCCCTCAGACAAAAATCGCGCCTGCGCCACCGCGCCATGGGTCAGCAGGAAGGCTTGCGGCAGGGCGAGTGCTTCCGCCTGCCAAGGCCCGGTACCGCGTTCCAGATCATGCGCCATGGCAGCGAGTATTTGCGGCACCAGCGCATGCACGCCGCGCGCTTGCGCCAGGATATATTCGCAAGCGATCGGGTTGCGCTTTTGCGGCATGGTGGAAGACCCGCCGCGCTTCGGCACATGGGGTTCGGCGACTTCCGCCAATTCCGTTTGCATAAGCAGCATCACATCCGTGCCGATTTTCGAAAGGCTGCCACACAGCACGCCAAGCCAGCAGGCGACTTCCGCAACCCCATCGCGCGCCACATGCCAGGGGATATCGGCTTCGATCAGGTCAAGCTCCCGCGCCAATTCGCGCGCCACCGGCAGGCCCTGATCACCGAGTGAGGCAAGCGTGCCAGCAGCACCCCCAAAGCCAAGCTGCAGCACGCGCGGGCGTAATTCGCGTAAACGTTCCAAAGCCGTGATTAGCGGATTGACCCAAACCGCGACCTTATAGCCAAAGGTCACCGGCAAAGCGTGTTGCAGATGCGTCCGCCCCGCCATCACGGTAGCGCGATGCTGAGCGGCCTGCGCGGCGAAACCCGCAATGGTCGCGCGCAAATCCGCTTCAATCAACGTGAGGCCATCGCGGATTTGCAGCACAAGGGCGCTATCCATGATGTCTTGCGTGGTGGCGCCCCAATGGGTCCAGCGTCCAGCATCGTCCTCGGCCAGTTTGGAAAGCTGATTGACCAGGCCGACTACAGGGTAGCCCGTGTTGCGCGTCGCCGTAGCAAGCGCGGTGCGGTCCAACGCTGCGGCGCGCGCGACGCGCGTGATGGTTGCTGCGGCCTCGGCCGGGATTATCCCAAGCCTCGCTTGTGCGCGCGCAAGGGCGGCTTCCACATCCAGCATTTTCTGCAAACAGGCATCTTCGCCAAAGGCAGCGCGCATGGCATCCGTGCCATAAAGTGCGCCGAGTACGGCGCCATCGGCGGGGTTCACGGGCATGATCTTTTCCCCAGAACCCGGCGCCGCGCGCCGGGCGGCAAGGCAGTGGCGTTTTAGGCGGGTTCGGGCGCCGGCGCGGGCCGCGTAGGGGCAACCACCTCTGCACCGCTTTCATTCAAATCAGGCGTGATTGTCTGCGCTTCGCCGCGATATTCCGGCTGGACGCCGCCTTCGCCGCCCTCTGGCCCTTCCGGGCCGTCCTGCTGCGAATAGCGGCGCTGCTGATATTGCTGCTGATGCTGCACCGCGGCCTGGTTCATGGCGTTCAGGATGCGGAAGTAATGCTCCGCATGCTGGAAATATCCTTCCGCCATGACGCGATCCCCGCCGCTGGTTGCATCGCGCCCAAGCTGTAGGTATTTTTCGGAAAGCTGTTGCGCCGTACCGCGCAGCCGCAAATCCGGCCCGTTCGAATCAAAAACGTGGTTGCGATTGAGCGGCTGACCGCCACCCTGGCCGCCACCCCCGCCACTATGACGGAACTGACCGCCCCCATTATGACGGTGACCACCCCGGCCGCGCATGCGCTTCATGTTCATCTGTATTGCGTTTCGCTGTTCCGCATTCGGCATTTCTGGCGCGTAGCGGGCCAAGACCCTGGGATACGTCCTGAATTCCGAGTCTGTTGCATCCAAACGGCGCCGAGAGGATCGAGTTAAACAACCGCCTTTCGGGATCAGGGAGGGGAATCGAACTTCCTCGCCTCACCGCAAGGGTCTTCTAGCGCCTTGGCCCCGCCGCGCCAAGGGCTAAATCACGTGGCCCGCAGCACAAGTGCACGCGGCACCCCGCCAAGGTCTGCGCGGCAGGCTTCAGGAGTGAGGCCGGCTGCCCTGCCCAAGGCTTGCACCGCTGCCTGCTGGCCCGCCCCCAATTCCAGCACCGCCACACCGCGCGGCGCCAAAAGCCGCGGCAGATCGGCGATGATGTGCCGATAGGCCGCCAAGCCATCCGTCCCGCCATCAAGCGCCGAGGCTGGTTCATGCCGCGCCACTTCTGGCATCAGCCCTGTGATGGCCGCGCTTTCGATATAAGGCGGGTTGCACAACACCAGATCAAACTGCCCGGTAAGCGCCGCCGCCCAATCCCCCGCGAGGAAGCGCGCCCGACCCGCCAAGCCAAGCCGCGCTGCATTGCGTGCTGCCGAGGCCGCCGCTGCGGGCTTCAGGTCAAGGCCAATTCCCTGCGCGGCGGGCAGTTCAGCCAGCACCGCCAGCAGCAAGGCCCCGGTCCCGGTGCCGAGATCGAGCACGCGCAGCGCTGCGCCCTTATCCGGGCTGGCTTCCAAAGCGGCCTCGATCAAGCTTTCGCTATCGGCGCGGGGAATGAGCGTGGCGGGGGAGACTTCCAGATCAAGCGTCCAGAACCCGACGCGCCTGGTCAGATAGGCGAAGGGCTCATGCGCTACACGGCGTGCCAGCAGTGCCACGAAATGCGCGGCCTTATCGGCAGGCACCGCCGCGCGCGGGTCACGCAGCAGCGCCTCTTCCGTTGTGCCCAGCACATGCGCGAGCAACCGGCGCGCTTCCAGCCGGGGTGCTTCAATCGCCGCCCCGCGCAGCCTTTGGACGGCCTGACAGAGAAAAAACCCAATCGTACCGGCAGGATCGGCGCAGGGCGTATCCGTCACGCCGCTTCCGCCGCGAGCCGCGCCGCCTGATTCTCGGCAATCAGCGCGTCAAAAATATCGTCGAAATCGCCTAGCATCACGCGGTCAATCTTATGCAGCGTGAGGCCGATGCGGTGATCCGTCACGCGGCCTTGCGGAAAATTATAGGTGCGGATGCGTTCAGACCGATCACCGGTGCCAACTTGGCTGCGACGATCTGCCGCGCGGGCCTGATCAGCCGCACTGCGCTGCTGTTCGTAAAGCCTGGCGCGCAGCACCTTCATCGCCTTGGCGCGGTTCTTGTGCTGGCTTTTTTCTTCCTGCATCGCGACTACAATCCCGCTTGGCATATGCGTGATGCGCACGGCGCTATCCGTCTTGTTCACATGCTGCCCACCAGCGCCGGACGCACGATAGGTGTCAATGCGCAAATCCTTGTCTTCGATCTGCACATCCACTTCTTCGGCTTCCGGCAATACAGCGACCGTGATCGTAGACGTATGGATGCGCCCCTGGGTCTCGGTGGTTGGCACGCGCTGCACGCGATGCACACCGCTTTCATATTTGAAACGCGCGAAAACCCCGCGCCCTGCAATTTCCGCCGTCGCCCCCTTGATGCCGCCCAATTCGTTTTCGTCGTAATCCAGCACTTCAAAAGGCCAGCCGCGTCCTTCGGCATAGCGCTGATAGGCGCGGAACAATTCAGCGGCGAAAAGCCCAGCCTCATTACCTCCGGCGGCAGGCCGGATTTCTAAAATGGCGCTTCGTTCATCCGCTGTGTCGCGCGGCAGCAGCATGATGCGGATTTCATGTTCCAACGCAGGCACACGTTCCTTTTGCGTGTGCCATTCCGCTTCTGCCAATTCGCGCATTTCAGGATCGGTGAGCATCGCCTGGGCGTCATCGCGGGCGCGTTGCGCCGCGCGATATTCAGCGTATTTCTCGACCAGCGGCTCAAGCTCCGCTAATTCCTTGCTGAGCGCGCCGATATCCGCCCCCGGCGCGGTGGAGAGCATATGGCGCAGCTCCTCCGCCCGCGACAGCAACCGATCAAGGCGAGACGGCAGGCTCATTTCAGCCGGGCGGGGATATCCGCGACTGCGACGCTTTCCTGCGTGCCGGCATCCAGATCTCGCAACTGCGCGACGCCGGCGGCGATCTCGGCCTTGCCCAAAATCACGGCGGCGCGCGCATTGATGCGATTGGCGCGCTCCATCCGGCGCCTCAGATTGCCGCGATAAGCGATCTCGGCCGTGATGCCGGCGCGGTGCAAAGCGCCCAGCATATCGAGTGCTGGGCCTTCCGAATCATCACCAACCGGGATCACCGCGACGGGGCGCGGCGCGGCAGGGCTTTGCGGCAGCAGCATCGCAAGCCTCTCGATCCCCGCGGCCCAACCGACGGAAGGCGTGGGTGGGCCACCCATTTCCTCAACGAGCCAGTTGTAGCGCCCGCCTGCCATCACCGTACCCTGCGCGCCGAGCCGATCCGTCACGAATTCAAAAGCAGTGTGGCTGTAGTAATCGAGCCCCCGCACAATGCGCGGGTTTTCGCGAAACGGCACGCCAAAGCGCGTCAGGTGCTTCTTGACCGTGGTGTAGAACGCCGCCGCTTCGGGGGTGAGATGGTCACCAATCAGCGGCGCGCCGGCAACAATGGCGCGGTCCGTCTCATCCTTGGAATCCAGGATGCGCAGGGGGTTTTTTTCAAGCCTCACGCGGCTGTCATGGCTCAGCGCATCGCGATGGGCGCTGAAATAGGCGATAAGTGCGGCGCGATAGGCATCACGCGATGGCGCATCGCCGAGGGTATTGATTTCCAGCACCGTCCCTTCCGCGATGCCGAGTTCCTGCTGGATATGCCAGCCGCAGGCAATCGCCTCAGCATCCGCCAGCGGTTCTGCGGCGCCCAGGATTTCAATGCCGATCTGGTGGAATTGCCGATAGCGCCCCTTTTGCGGGCGTTCATAACGAAACATCGGCCCGGCATAAAAAACCTTGCGCGGCAGGTTGGATTGCGTGAGGCCGTTCGAGACGAGCGCACGGCAAACCCCCGCGGTCATTTCCGGGCGCAGCGTCAGGCTTTCCCCACCACGATCGGTGAAGCTGTACATTTCTTTGGACACAACATCCGAGGTATCGCCAAGGCCACGGGCAAAGACGCGCGTATCTTCGAAAATGGGTGTGGCCCATTCCTCAAAACCGTAAAGTGCGGAAATGCGCCGCGCGGCTTTGGCCACCGCATGGTGGCGGCGGAATTCTTCACCGATCAGGTCACGGGTGCCCCGGGCGGGCTGTAATTGGCTGGACATTCCGGGTCGGTATCCTGTCTGACGTTGAACGGCAAGTTGGGAATGCTAGCGGGCGCTATTCGGCGGGACGAGCGGTCCAATGCGGGCGGCAAGGCGCGGCAATTCCTTCTGCGTCACCTGCCACAGAAGATCCAGCGCAACGCCGGCATAATGATGGATGAGTTTTTTGCGCATGCCGATAACCCGCTCTTGCCGCCGCTGGAGCCATCGACCTGATGTAGTTAAGCGTGTAGCCTCCATAGATGCTGCCTGACATCATTCGTCTCCTCGTTGTTTCACCGCGGCTTAGTAAAATACTCCTAGAAGGTTGGCCGACCAGAAGGCCCCCAGGAAAAAGATGAGATAACTGCTCCAAGTCACTTTCTATCGCTGATACCCTCCATGTGGCATTAGGTGCGTTTATAACCACCTAGCCAACCGCGGCGCGCCCATGGCTCGCAAACCACTCGTCAAATCAAAAATAATAGCTAGCCACAATCGCCTTTTGAACCAAAAAATACTACGCGACACGCCCGAAATCCGCGATAGACCGTGGATTGGAGGTATAATATGTGGACTAAAATAATGTTCCAAGGAAAAGCACATTAAACTCAGTAACACCAAAAAATAATAATGATAAAAAATGCGTGATGGGTCCAAGAAAAAAAACACAAAGAAAGAAAAAATGGACATTGCATGACGACACCGCATGATCTTCCTTAAAGCGCTAAGGCTTATCGATGCAACACGCTTTCCAAAACTAATACACAAAAATGCAAAAATACGGATCCTTAGGCCAATTCGCGATAAAATCGGAAGTGCCGTAGCCCACAATCACGGCCGACCTACTCGATATTTGGGAATGATTGAGTGTCCAGGTATATGCGGGTACTGATCCTGTAGCGTCAGCGAAAGCCGCCCCGCTGCCTCACCGACCACCGCGACGCAGCGTGTCACCGCCGCCTGATGCAGCTCGCTCGCGCGGAAGGCGACCTCATCCATGTTTTCCAATAAATCAGCCGCGTGGCCCGCCCAGGTCAGCATATCCAGAAGCAACGCCGCGTCTCTTTCCGCTGGCGTCATGCTCATGCCACGAAAAGCGCTTCCGCTTCCGCCAGGATGCGCCGCCGCCGGATGTAATTCTCACTTTCCTCAATGGCGCGACGATCCACTACCTCAAACGGCCGCGCTAAAGCCTTCCCGACCTCGGCCTCAAAATCGAGTAAGGCTGCCAGCCGGCGCGGCGTCGAAGGCGTGAATTCCACGAGCAAATCCACAACGCTAGGCTCAGGGTCGAAATCCACACCGCGCGCTGCCAAGTCGAAAACATCAAGCCGCGCCACGCCATGCTGGCGGCACAAGGCCGCCAGCGTATCCCGGTGGCGCAGAAAAGCGGCATGCATGTTGTGCTACTCCGCTGCATTCGCCACCCGCAGCGCCGCCGCGCGGGCTTCGACCAGGCCGACAATATGGTCCACCATTTCCTCAGACCGGATCGTGTGGTCGGTCTTGCCGGCGCTATAGACCATATGCGTACCAGCGCCGCCGCCCGTGAGGCCGATATCGGTCATCAGTGCCTCACCGGGGCCATTCACCACGCAGCCAATGATGGAAAGGCTGATGGGCTCGGCAATATGCGCCAAGCGTTCCTCCAGCTTTTCCACGGTGCGGATCACATCAAAACCCTGCCGCGCGCAGCTTGGGCAGGAAATCACCTTCACCCCGCGATGGCGCAGATGCAGCGATTTCAGCAATTCCCAACCGACCGCAACCTCTTCCTCCGGCTCGGCGGAAAGCGAAACGCGCAAGGTATCGCCAATGCCGGCCCAAAGCAGGGACCCAAGGCCAATCGCGGATTTCACCGTGCCGGTGCGTTTGCCGCCCGCTTCCGTGATGCCGATGTGCAGGGGGTGATCGCAGGCTTCCGCTAATTGCTGATAGGCAGCAACGGCCAGAAACACATCCGATGCCTTCACGCTGATCTTGAATTCGTGGAAATCTTCTTGCAGCAGGTGGTCAGCATGCCACAGCGCGCTTTCCACCAGCGCTTCCGGGTTGGGTTCGCCATATTTTTCGAGCAAATGCTTCTCAAGACTGCCGGCATTCACGCCGATGCGGATCGAACAGCCGTGATCGCGCGCTGCCTTGATCACTTCCTTCACGCGTTCCTTGGACCCGATATTGCCGGGATTGATGCGCAGGCACGCTGCCCCCGCCCGCGCGGCTTCAATGGCGCGGCGGTAGTGGAAATGGATGTCGGCCACAATTGGCACATTCACTTCGTGCACAATCTCGGCCAGCGCAGCGGTTGCTTCCTCGGTCGGGCAAGACACGCGCACAATATCAACCCCGGCCAATTCGCTACGGCGGATTTGCTCAATGGTCGCCGCCGCGTCTTCGGTCGGCGTATTGGTCATGGTCTGGACCGAGATCGGCGAATCGCCCCCCACCGGCACGCGCCCGACATGGATCAGGCGGGATTTGCGGCGCTCGATCTTCTGGTAGGGACGATAGGACATGCGGCGGACCCCAAAGGCTGGTTTTCGCTGGTGACTATGCCGGGGCTTTCGCCGCGCCGAAAGCCTTGAAACATCTCAAGGCCGAGGCGGGGTTGGCGGCGGGGGCGTCGCCGGGGCCGGGCGCGGCGCGGGGGTAGCAGCGGGGGTCGGCGCCGGGGCAGGCGGCGAACGCAGCCGGTCAGGTTCCAGCGCGATATTCCGTCGCACGCCGGGGCTACCGAAGGGGTCAACCTCCTGCCCATCCAGCAGGATATCCAGGTTCTCGGCCTTGCCGGTCGTCAGCACAATGCCGGGGCGATTGGGAATTTCGACACTGTCGCCAGCACGCAGTACGCGATCTGTCAGCACCCGATTGCCGGGATTATCGCGGATTTGCACCCAGCTCTCGCCCTTGGCGCGGATCACAATGCGCGGCCGGTCCGGGTCTATGCGAGGGGGTGGCGGCGGCAGGGGGGCCGCCACCGGCGCCGGCGGCGGCGCTGGCGGCTCTGCCACCGGCGGGGCAGGTGCGTCTCGTCCGGCAGTAGCTTCAGCGGCGCGTTCTAGGCGGGGGGGGAGCGGCGGCACGGTATCCACCACGCGCTCTCCCTGGCCGCTCCATTGGTACCAGGCGACATAGCCACCCATGGCGAACGCCAGGCCAAGCGCTGCCAGCACGCCGGTCGGGATGCCGCGCCGGGGCACGGGTTCCGGGAAAACCAGATCACCCTGCTTCGCCGTCGCGGTGCCGGAGACATCGCGAAAGCGTCGCACCGCATCATCCGCATCAAGCCCGAGCGCGGTGGCATAGGACCGCACAAAGCCAACGGCATAAGCAGCGCCGGGCAGGTCTTTTACCCGCCCTTCCTCCAGCGCCATTAGATAGCGCCTGTTGATGCGCAGCTGGATCGCCGCATCTTCAACACTGATGCCAAGCGCAATCCGCGCCTCACGCAGTTCTTCACCTACGCGGGCGGCTTCCTGGGGCGAGTTTTCAGTGCGGGCAGAGCGCTTCATGGGCTTTCCAAAGGGTCACGCGGCAGCGACGGCAGAACGCGTCATGATCGCTTGCGCGGCCTGATCACGCAATTCGGCGATGATCTCGGCAGCGCTTTGTTCCTGCGTGACCATGCCAACCGATTGCCCGGCCATGAGCGAGCCATTTTCGACATCGCCATCAATCACGGCGCGCCTGAGTGCACCGGCCCAGAAATGTTCGATGTCAAGCTGCGCGGCTTCCTTCGTCAGTTCGCCCGATTTGAAGCGGCGAATGGTCTCGGCCTGATGTTCCAGAAAGCGCTTGGTGCCTTCATTCTGCAACGCACGCACCGGGATCACCGGGAAGTTCTCATCCAACTGCACGGTCGGCATGGCATCACGCGCATTGCCGCGAATGAAGGCCTGCTTGAAATTGGCATGCGCGATGGATTCCCGCGCGCAGACAAAGCGCGTGCCAAGCTGCACGCCGGCAGCGCCCATTTCCAGATAGGAGAGGATCGCCTCACCCCGCCCGATGCCGCCGGCCACAAAGACCGGCACGTCGCAAATATGGGGCAGGATTTCCTGTGCCAAAACGGTCAGCGACACCGGCCCGATATGCCCGCCCGCTTCGCTACCCTCAATCACCAAAGCATCCGCCCCGGCGCGGATCAGGCGCTTGGCCAGCGCGAGTGCGGGCGCGAAACACACCACCTTCGCCCTGCCATCCTTCGCCTTCTTAATTGCGGTACTGGGTGGGATGCCGCCGGCGAAAACAATGTGCGAAACCTTGGCTGCCAGGCAGGTATCTACCAGCTGATCCAGCCTTGGGTGCATGGTGATCAGATTGACGCCGAAGGGTTTGCTCGTCAGCGCCTGCGTGCCGGAGATTTCTTCCGCCAGGCGCGGCGGTTCCATCGCCCCGCAGGCAATCACGCCAAAGGCGCCCGCATTGGAAAGGGCGGAGACCAAATGCCTTTCGCTGACCCAGGACATGGCGCCACCCATCATGGCATGGGGCGCGCCCAGAAACGCCGCGCCACGCCCCATCAGCCGATCAAGCTGCGCCAGGGCCTTGATCATGTCATCACTCATGCCGGCGCATCCAGCTCGTAAGCGGAGTGCAGGGCGCGCACGGCGAGTTCGGTATAATCGGCGCTGACCAGCACACTCACCTTAATTTCGCTGGTGGAAATCACTTGGATATTGATGCCCTTTTCCGCCAGAGCCTTGAACATGGTGGTGGCCACCCCGGCATGGCTCCGCATCCCAATCCCCACCACGCTGATCTTGGTCACATCCGGGTCAGCCAGCAGCGCTTCATAGCCAAGATCGGCCTCAGCCTTCGCCAGCACATCCTGCGCGCGCGCCAGATCAACCTTGCCGATGGTAAAGGTCATATCCGTGCTGCCATCGGCACCGATATTCTGGACAATCATGTCCACATTCACGTTGGCTTTGGCGAGCGCGCCAAAAACGGCGGCGGCCACACCGGGGCGGTCCGGCACGCGACGGAGCGTTATCTTGGCGTCATCGCGCGAATAGGCGATGCCGGAAACGACGGGCTGTTCCACGATTTCATCCTCATCAACCACAAGCGAGCCTGGCTTGTCTTCAAAGCTCGACAAGACCTGCACGCGCACACGCTGTTTCATCGCAAGTTCAACCGACCGCGTCTGCAAGACCTTGGCGCCAACGGAAGCGAGTTCAAGCATTTCCTCATAGGAAATCCGCTCAAGCTTCCGCGCGCGCGGCACAATCCGCGGGTCGGTCGTATAGATGCCATCCACATCGGTGTAGATATCGCAACGATCTGCCTTGACGGCGGCGGCGATGGCCACCGCGGAAAGATCAGACCCGCCGCGGCCAAGTGTCGTGATGCGGTTGCGTTTCGGGTCAATGCCCTGAAACCCCGCCACCACCGGCACCTGGCCTTGTTCCATGCGTTCAATCAGCGCCGCGCCATCAATGTGGTCAACCCGTGCCTTGCCATGCGCCTGGTCGGTGATGATCGGCACCTGCCAGCCCTGCCAGGACCGCGCATCAACGCCAATCGCCTGCAGCGCAATGGCGGTCAGGCCCGTGGTCACTTGCTCCCCAGTCGCAACCACCGTGTCATATTCACGGGCATCATGCAGCGCCGAGAGGTCCTGGCACCATTTCACCAGCTGATTGGTCACACCCGACATGGCGGAGACCACGACAGCGACCTGATGGCCGGCCTCCACATCGCGTTTCACGCGGGCGGCGACATTGCGGATACGATACAGATCAGCGACTGACGTGCCGCCGAATTTCATGACAATTCGAGCCATAGAAGGCGATTTTCCCTGAGCAGGGCGAAAAAGGAAGGACCGGCGGTTGCACCGGCGCGCGGGCCGGGACAGATACCGGGGGGGCGGGGGACACGCAACCCACCCCGAAGTTTCAGCGCAAGAAAGGGCAGCATTTTGGCGGAAGCAACGGCGCTACAGGCGGAAATCGCCAAATTCGACGCCCTCGCGGTGCGTTGGTGGGACCCGAATGGCCCCATGAAGCCGCTGCATCGGATGAATCCGGTCCGTATCGGCTGGATTGCCGAAAGGCTCACCCGCGCCCATGGCCGCAAACCCGGCGGGGCCGCGCTTGCGGGGCTCAGGGTGCTGGATGTGGGCTGCGGGGCGGGCTTGGCGTCTGAGGCGCTGGCGCGGCTGGGTGCCAAGGTAACAGGGATGGATGCGGCGCCGGAGACTTTGGCCGCCGGCCGCGCCCATGCCGAGGCTGGCGGGCTTGCGATTGACTATCGTCAGGGCGGGCCGGAGGATTTGGCCGCGGCAGATTGCGCCTTTGACGCCGTGGTTTGCCTGGAAGTGATTGAACATGTGACGGAACGCGCGGCCTTCCTGGCCGCCTTGGCGCGCGCCGCCCGGCCTGGGGGGATGGTGTTTCTGTCCACGCTGAACCGCACGCCGCGATCCTTCCTGATGGCAAAACTTGGCGCCGAATACCTGCTGCGGCTGCTGCCGGTGGGCACGCATGATTGGCGCATGTTTGTCACCCCAGCTGAGCTTGGCGCGGGGCTGCGCGGGGCAGGGTTGCGGGTTGGGGATGTGGCCGGGATGGAAATGGGGTTGTCGGGCGCCTGGCGGATCACCCGCGATACGGGCGTGAATTACCTGATGATGGCGGAGAAGCCTGATTAGGGTGTTTCCACCCGGAAGGCATCGGCGATGCGCCGGATGGAGCCATCGGCAGCGACCAGCATGACATCAAAGCGCATGCCGGCGCTGGCGTGGTTGGGGTGTTCGGCAAGCCAGGCCTCAGCCGCCGCGACCAGACGGGCGCGTTGGCGTGGGCCAAGGGCGAAGGCAGCTTCCGCGAGCGAAGGCCGCGCCTTGACCTCAATAAAGGCGAGCAAGCCTTAGCGTTCGGCGATCAGGTCAATCTCTCCCGCTTCAGTGCGCACCCTTTGGCCAAGGATAAGCCAACCCTCGGCAGTCAGCGCGGCGGCGGCGAGGGCTTCCGCATCCTGACCGGCGGCATAGGCGCGCCGGCCGCGCGGCAGGCGATGGGTGGGTGGGGGTTGGCGGGGCATGGCGTGACGCAAGGGCTCCGCACTGGCCCGCCCGCCTATCCAATCAGGATGTTCTAGGCCGGCTCGCGCGCCCAAAGGCTGCCGGGTTTTCCGCTTCTGCCGCAATTAAGGCCGCCATGAACTGGGAAATATTTTCACGGATTGAACCCTCATTGGCCAATTTCAATCGTTCCACGCCTAAGAGAGACGAACTGAAGGCCGCCGTGAAGGGTGCTGTTATCTCCCGTTCAAATACGATGGCGTTGTCAGCAAGCCTTGTCAGGCGATAGCGAGCCTTGGACGTGACCGTCATATCAATCCCCATCATGGGCTGCTGAAGATTGATCATGGATGCCTCAAGCCTGAAGCG
The DNA here is from genome assembly GCA_016869715.1 of Alphaproteobacteria bacterium. Classification (GTDB taxonomy): domain Bacteria; phylum Pseudomonadota; class Alphaproteobacteria; order Acetobacterales; family Acetobacteraceae; genus Neoroseomonas. The sequence goes on along the minus strand of VGDM01000009.1, from coordinate 86,721 downwards.
TTCATCTCGGATGGCTAGCATGGTACGTGCTGCAAGGCTGAGGCGCAGCGCTTCAGCGAAATCGCTGCTTGAAACGTCAGACATCAAAAGTGGGTTAGTTTCGCGCCCACCGGAAACCTGCCCGATCCCGACAGCCTCGCGCAGATTGGAATTCGGTGAAATGGTGGTATGCGCCGTATTCGGGGCGAGCATGGCGTCGGGCTTGGCCCCACTGGCGCAGGCCGAAAGACCAAGCGCCAAAACCAATAGCGCCAGAGGCGTGAATTTGCGGGTCACAGCCGAGAAATATTTTCGCATACGATTTCTCCAATTCCAAAGCGCGTCTGCTGGGAAGCCTGTCATTGCCAGCACGGCGCAGCAATAGGATCGCGGTCATGTCTGGGGTTTGGCGGGGCATTGCGTTATCCTGCCCCAAACCAGCAGGCCCACGCCATGACCCGTTTCCTCTTTCTCCTCGCCCTCCTCCTCACCCCCCTCCTTGCCGCCGCGCAACCGGCTGAGCGCCAAATGGTCGCGGCTGGCCATCCACTGGCCGTCGAAGCCGGGCTTGGCGTCTTGCGGGATGGCGGCAGCGCTTTGGATGCCGCAGTGGCGGTGCAGGCGGTGCTGACCCTCGTGGAGCCGCAATCCTCCGGCATTGGCGGTGGCGCCTTCATCATGTTCCGCCGCGCCGCTGATGCCAGGATGGAAGCCTGGGATGGGCGGGAAGCGGCGCCGGCTGCCGCGACACCTGGCCTGTTCCTCCGTGATGGTCGGCCCATGCCCTTCCTGGAAGCCATGGCCAGCGGGCGCGCGGTTGGCGTGCCGGGCGCGCTGCCGGTTTTGGAAGCGGCGCATCGCGCCCATGGCAAGCTGCCCTGGGCACGGCTGATCGAACCGGCCATTCGCCTCGCCGAGGAAGGCTTTCCTGTCAGTGCGCGCCTCAACCGCGCAATCGCCGCCGATATGCTGCTGCTGCGCCGAGACCCCATGGCTGGCGCCTATTTCTTCACCCCGGATGGCCAGGCGCTGCCGTCGGGCCATCTGCTCCGCAATCCTGCCCTGGCCGAAACGCTCCGCGCAGTCGCCCGCGATGGCGCGGCGGCGTTGCAAAGGGGCCCGATTGCCGCGGATATCATCGCCGCCATCCACAACCACCCGACCAATCCGGGCGTCATGGTGCTGGACGACCTCTCACGCTACCAGCCAAGGCACCGGAGCGCCATTTGCACACCCTATCGCGGTTTTCGGGTCTGTGGCTTTCCGCCGCCATCATCCGGCGGTATCGCGGTCGCGCAAATCCTTGGGTTGCTCGAACATTTCGATATGAAGCGGCTTGATCCGCGCAGCGTGGATGCGGCGCATTTGCTGGCGGAGGCCGGGCGGCTTGCTTTCGCAGATCGCAATCTATTTTTGGCGGATGCGGATTTCGTGCCCGTGCCGGTGCAGGGGCTGACAGACCGCACCTATCTGACCGCGCGCGCGCAATTGCTGGATCGTGATCGTGCGATGCAAAATGTGCGCGCCGGCAATCCTTCCTGGCGGGAAACATCGCTCGCGCCGCAAACCCAGGATTATGAAGCCGGTACCAGCCATATCGCCATTGTGGATGGTGCGGGCAATGCGCTTTCCATGACCACCACGATTGAAGCGTTGTTCGGTGCGCGCATCATGGTGCGTGGCTTTTTGTTGAACAACCAACTTACCGATTTCAGCTTCGCACCCGAAGCCAATGGCCGGCCCATCGCCAATCAGGTGGAGGCAGGCAAAAGGCCGCGATCTTCCATGGCGCCATCCATTGTTGAGGATGGCGCGGGCGCGCTGCATGCCGTGGTGGGTTCTCCAGGCGGGCCGCGCATCATTGGCTATGTGGCGAAGACGCTGGTTGGCTTGCTCGATTGGGGGCTGTCGCCGGAGGAAGCCGTGGCGCTACCCCATATTGGCAGCATGGGCGGGCCGGTGGAGCTGGAACAAGGCACGCCGGCGGCTGGCCTGGCGCCGGCGCTGCGGGCGCGCGGGCATGAGGCAACCATCCGGGAAATGATTTCGGGCCTCCAAGTGATCCGCGTGACCAATGGCGGGCTGATTGGCGCCTCCGACCCCAGGCGGGAAGGGGTGGCGCGGGGTTACTAGGGAACCTCTGATCAACCCTGTAATTAGCGTTGATTTTTCGTGATCACGGTGATCCCGCTGCCGGGTTCCCCAACTTTGACGCGTTATCCTTTGGCGGAAGTGGTCTGCGGCACGTGCCGCAGGGTGCAATTGGATCATGTGGTGGAGGACGAGGCGACCCTCACTGATTACGCCTATTTCTCCTCCTTTTCGGAGAGCTGGCTTGATCACGCCGCGCGCTATGCTGCGGCGATGCGTGAGCATCTTTCGCTTGGCGCGCAAAGTTTTGTGGTCGAGATCGCCAGCAATGACGGTAATCTGCTGCGGAATTTCGTCGCTGCCGGCATCCCCTGCCTCGGTGTCGAACCGGCGGCGAATGTCGCCGCCAGTGCCGTCGCTGCCGGCGTGCCGACCAAGGTGTGCTTCTTCGGGCGGGATGCAGCGCGGGATATTGTGGGCCGGCGCGGCCATGCGGGTCTCGTAATTGTCAATAACGGACCGGCACATGTGCCGGGTGTGAAGGATTTCGCCGCGGGCCTCGCGCAGTTGGCCGGGCCGCGCGGCGTTGTCACCATCGAAGCGCCGCATCTGCTGGCCTTCGTGGATAGCGTGCAATTCGATACCATCTATCACGAACATTACGCCTATTGGTCGCTTTACGCCATTGAGCATCTGCTCCGCGCGCAGGGCCTGCGCGTCTTTGATGTGGAAGAACTCGCGACCCATGGCCGCAGTCTCCGCTATTTCGCGACCGCCGATTGAACTCGTGCGGATATGCCAGGCGTGATCGCGATGCGGGCCGCGGAAGCCGCGCGCGGCATTGCGGATGGCGCCTTTTATCAGGGTTTTAATGCGCGCGTCGCCGCGGTGCTGGCGGCTTTCAGGGCGTGACTCGCGCAATGCCACACTGATGGGCTGAAGCTTGGCGCCTATGGTGCGGAAGCCAAGGGCAATACTTTCCTGAATGCCGCGGGAGCCACATCCGCGGATTTCATCGCGGTCGCAGATCGCAACCCGGCGAAGCAAAACCGGGTTTTGCAGGGTAGCGCCATCCGGATTGTCTCGCCTGAAGCGCTATTGGCGATGGCGCCGGAAGTGCTCCTGATCCTGCCGTGGAATTTGGCCGGTCAAATCTCTGCCCAATTTCGCGCGGCGGGGCTCAAGGGGTGCTTGGCGATAGCGGTACCAGAACCGCGCTGGCTGTAAAAGTCAGGCCGCGTCGCGTCCCTCTTCGATCGCATGGCAGGCAACCATGGCGTCACCCGCCGGCTTCAATTCCGGGTGTTCCGCCTTACAGCGCGGCCCTGCGAGCGGGCAGCGCGGATGAAAGGCGCAGCCTGAGGGCGGCGTGATCGGGCTTGGCACTTCGCCACCCACCGGAATGCGTGTCCGCCCGGTCATATCAAGGTCCGGGATCGCTTCCATCAGCGCGCGCGTATAGGGATGGCGCGGGCGGCGAAACAGGCTTTCCGCCGGTGCGAATTCCGCAATTCGGCCCAGATACATGACACCAATTCGGTCACTCACCTGCCGCACCACGGCCAGGTTATGGCTGATGAACAAATAGGTCAGCCCCATGCGGGACTGCAATTCCTTCATCAGGTTCAGGATTTGCGCCTGCACTGAAACATCCAGCGCGGATGTCGGTTCATCGCAGACCAGAAATTCCGGATTGGAAGAAAGCGCGCGCGCGATTGAAATGCGCTGACGCTGCCCGCCGGAGAATTCATGCGGGAACTTATTGCCATCCAGAGGGGAGAGGCCCACCTGCGTCAGCAATTCCACAACGCGCGCTTCTTGCGCCGCACGATTGGGCAGCAGACCAAAGGCGCGAATGGGCTCGGCGATGATATCCCTGACACGCCAGCGCGGATTGAGCGAGGCATAGGGGTCCTGGAAAATCATTTGCATCCGCCGGCGCTGTTCGGATGCAGCGCGGGCTTCGGCAAGGTCGCGCCCGTCAAACATCACCCGACCGCCGCTTGGGCGGTAGAGCCCAACCGCAAGCCGCGCGACAGTGGATTTGCCGCAGCCTGATTCACCCACGAGCGACAGGGTAGTGCCCTTCGGCACGGCAAAGCTGATGCCATCCACGGCGCGGAGAATGCGCTTGCCCTCATTCGCCATCAGCCGCTGCAAGGCAGGGCGGGAGACGTCGAAATACCGCGCCGCATCGCGCAGCTCGAGCATGGGCGTATCAGCCATTGCCCGCAACCTCCCCCGCATAGAGCCAACAGGCAGCCTGCGTCGCACCCGCTGGCAGCAGTTCTGGCCGGTCCTGGCTGCAGCGCGCGAAGGCCTTGGGGCAGCGCGGATTATAGGCGCAGCCTTTGGGGATGGCGGAAAGCCGCGGCATGGCGCCATCAATCTGCGCCAGCCTTTCAACACGCCGATCCAAAGGCGGGATGGAGCCCATCAGCCCCACCGTATAGGGATGGCTTGCCTGCTTCACCACATTGCGCACCGGCCCAATCTCCGCGATGCGCCCGGCATACATCACCGCAACCCGATCCGCGGTTTCCGCAATGACGCCCATATCATGCGTCACCAGCATCATCGCCGTGCCTTTCTCGCGCGCAAGCGACTTTAGTAGCGTGATAATCTGCGCCTGGATGGAAACATCCAAGGCCGTGGTCGGTTCATCCGCCACAATCAGGCGTGGTTCGGCACATAATGCGAGTGCAATCACCACGCGTTGGCGCATGCCCCCCGAGAATTCATGCGGGTAGGAATCAATCCGCTGCGCCGCTGCCGGAATGCCCACCAGGTCAAGCCAGCCAATGGCGCGTTTGCGGGCCTCGGCTGGGGTGATTGGCGAATGGGTTGTCATGGTCTCGGCCAATTGCTGGCCCACCGTATAGAGCGGATTGAGCGTGGTGAGCGGGTCCTGGAAAATCGCGCCGATATGCTTGCCGCGAATGCGGCGCATATCCTCATAACGGAGATTGTCTATCCGTTTGCCATCCAGGCAAATTTCACCGGCTGCGATGCGCCCCGGCGGTTCGAGCAAGCCGATAATGGCTGCACCCGTCATGGTTTTGCCGGCGCCTGATTCACCGACCACGCCCAGCACTTCGCCTGCAGAAATGGTGAAGGACACATCATCAAGCGCCAACAGCGTGCCGCGCCGCGTTGGGAATTCCACGCGCAAATGGCGCACTTCGAGTAAGGGGCTCTGAGCAGACATTAGCGGAGCTTCGGATTGAGGGCGTCGCGTAGCCAATCGCCCAGAAGATTGACGGAAAGCACCAGGGCAATCAGCGTAATGCCGGGGAAGATCGTGATCCACCATTCACCACTGAACAGGAAATCATTGCCAATACGGATCAGTGTGCCGAGGGATGGTTGCGTTGCCGGCACACCAACGCCGAGGAAGGAAAGCGTTGCCTCAGATAATATCGCCAACCCAAGATTGAGCGTGGCAATGACCAAGACCGGCCCCATCACATTGGGCAGTACGTGGGAGAGCATAATGCGCGGTGGTGCCACGCCAATCACGCGGGCGGCCTGCACATATTCCTTGTTGCGTTCCACCATGGTGGAACCGCGCACGGTGCGGGCGAATTTTGGCCATTCGCTGATGCCGATGGCGAAAATCACCACAAACAGCGCAATCTGATCATGCACTTCGCGCGGCAGGGCAGCGCGGACCACACCATCAATCAGCAGTGCGACCAGGATGGACGGAAAGGTCAACTGCACATCGCAAATCCGCATCAGCAGCGCATCCAGCTTGCCTCCGAGATACCCGGCCAGCAGCCCAAGTGTAACCCCGAGCGTGGTCGCGAATAGGGTCGCGGATAACCCCACCAACAGCGAAACCCGCGCGCCATACATGATGGCGGAAAGCACATCGCGCCCCTGATCATCGGTGCCGAGCAGATAGGCGCGCTCACCTTCCTCAGTCCAGGAAGGTGGCTTGAAGGCATCGAGCAGATTGAGGGAGGCAAGATCAAACGGGTTATGGGGTGCAAGCCAGGGTGCCAATAACGCACCCAGAATGCAGATCAGCGCCACCACAGCGGAAAGCATGGTGACGGGCGATCGGGCGAAGGACCACCATAGATCACTGTCGAAAAAGCGTCGCAGCGTTGCAGCCATTATCAATACGCCCCCTGACCGCGGCCAATGCGCAGCCTGGGGTCCACCGCGTAATAAAGCAGGTCAACGATCAGGTTGATGGTGACGAAAAGTGCGGAGATCAGCAGCAGATAGGCCGCCATAACCGGGATATCCGCCTGATTGACGGACTGGATGAACAGTAAGCCCATACCGGGCCATTGGAAGACGGTCTCCGTCACAATGGCGAAGGCAATGATGGCTCCTAATTGCAGCCCGACAATGGTGATAACCGGCACCAGCGTATTCTTGAGCGCGTGGCCGAAATGCACCACGCGGTTCGGCAGGCCGCGCGCGCGCGCGAATTTGATGTAATCCGCGCGCAGCACTTCCAGCATCTCGGCCCGCACCAGCCGCATAATGAGCGTGAGCTGGAACAGCCCCAGCGTGATGGAAGGCAGCACCAGCGCCTTGATTCCTGTCCAGGTCAGGAAACCCGTGGACCACCAGCCTAGCTTCACTGTATCGCCACGCCCGAAGGAAGGCAGCACGCCAAGCCAAACGGCAAAAACCAGGATCAGCAAAATACCGATCAGAAAGGTGGGCAAGGAAACGCCCACCAGGCTGAAGGTCAGAAAAAACCGCGACAGCCAGGAATTACGATGGAGCCCAGTATAGACCCCCAAGGGCACACCAATCAGCAGCGCAAGAAAGGCAGCGGTGAAGGCCAGTTCCAGCGTGGCCGGCGCGCGTTCCGCAATAAGATCAGACACCGGCCGCGACAGGCGATAGGACAGCCCGAATTCGCCCTGCACCGCATTGCTAAGAAAGGTCGCGAATTGCACCCAGAAGGGTTGATCCAGACCCAAATCCTTCACCAGCGCCTGACGCTGCGCCTCCGTGAAATCCTGCCCGAGCATAATTGCCACCGGATCGCCCACATAGGCGAACATGGCGAAGGAGATCACCGCAACCGTCAGCATCACAGGCAGCGCCTGCAAGATGCGGGAGATGATGAAGGCGAACAAAGGGGCTGAACTCCACTAAGCATTTTCAAGTCAAGTGCAAGCACTTGGCGATCCGGAAAATACTATCAGACAAAATCGGGAGCCATTCTGCCGAGCGCAGGCTTGGCAAAATGGCTCTAAGCTTGGCGGGCCGAAGACCCGCCGCGCCAGGGGATCAGTTCATCCGCGCCCAGCGGAAAAGGGGCGGGTTATTGGCCATATGCGGAATGGTCAGGTTGGACCGCATGGCCCAGGGGATCATCTGATGGTGCAGCGGAATATGCGGCACATCTTCGCGGTAGAGCCTGAGCGCCTCCCGGATCGCCTCATCGCGCGGCGCGCCGGATTGCGTCTTCATACGTTCAATCAGCGCATCCATGCGCGGGTTGGAATAGCGCCCGTGATTCCAGATCCCATCGCCCTGTGCGCCATTGCGGGTCGCGACCAGGGATTGGAAGGAATAAAGCGCATCCAGCGTCGGTACGCCCCAGCCCAGCAGATAGATGGACGTATCGTCTTTCTGGATCTTGGCGAAGAAGGGCGCCAGCGGCATGGCATTCAACTTTGCCCGCACACCAATCCGCGCCCACATCGCGACAATCGCCTGGCAAATTTGCTCATCATTGATGTAGCGATTATTCGGGCAATCCAGCGTGATTTCAAAGCCATTCGGGTAGCCGGCTTCTGTCAGAAGCGCCCGCGCGCGCGCCGGATCATAAGCCAGGCGCATATCTTCTTCCTTCAAATAACCATTCACCTGGGGCGGAAAGAAGGTGCCCGTCACCACGGATTGGCCCCGCATGGTGGTGCGGTTGATCGCCTGAATATCAATTGCGTGATAAAGCGCCTGACGTACGCGCAAATCCTTCATCGGATTGCGGCCCTTCACGTCCGAATAAAGCAATTCATCGCGGAACACATCCATCGCCAGGAAGATGGTGCGCACTTCGGGGCCTTCCAGCACGCGAATATTTTGCGCCTGACGCAGGCGGTTCAAATCCTGCAAGGGCGGATCGAGCACGAAATCAATCTCGCCCGACAGCAGCGCTGCGATGCGCGTCGCATCGGACGCGATCGGACGGAAGATGATTTCCGTCACATTCGCTTCCCGGCTGGTTTCTTCGCGCCAGCCCCACCAATCATTGTTGCGCGCCATGGTCGTGCGCACGTCGGATTCCCGCGCCGTCAAACGGAAGGCACCCGTGCCATTTGTGTTGCGGACCGTGTGCATTTCTTCCCGTTGGCGCGTGTTTTGCGGCCGCGCGGCATTGTGCTTTTCGGACCAACTCCGCGATATCATGAAGATGGACGTGATCTTATTGGGCAGGATCGGGTCCGGGATCTTGGTAATGATATCCACCACCAGCGGTTCCACCTGCACGGCGCGTTCCACCGTATCCACGAAAATCCCGTAATTGGAGGTCGGCGCCAAAGCACGCGTGACGCTGAACACCACATCATCGGCGGTAAAGGCCTCACCCTCATGGAATTTCACGCCATCGCGTAGCCAGAAGCGCCAGCGATTGGGCTCCTGCTGTTCCCAGCGCGTGGCGAGGCCAGGTGCGAGGCCCAGTTCCTGGGTGCGGCTGACTAGCGTGTCATAAATTTGATATAGCACCATGGTTACCGTACCAAGGTTCTGGCTATGCGGGTCAAGCGTATTCGGATCGCCCGAAGCCGCCCAGCGCACCGATCGCGCATCCGCATTCGCACCGCCAAGCGCCAGCCCGCAGGCCAATGCACTCGCCCATAACAGCTTTCGCATCCCGTTCTCCTGTTTTTGGTTAAAGCTCTGCTATGGCCTATAGGGGCGCCGGCTCCGGCCGGAAAGAGGCTTTTTGGGGGGAGATTTCCCCAGCCGCGAAACTGCTTTAGTTTCGCCGCCATCCGTTCGAGAGAACCTCGCTCATGCCGCGCTTTGCCGCCAATCTTTCCTTGATGTTCAATGAAGCCCCGTTTCTGGACCGCTTCGCCCTGGCCGCGAAGGCGGGCTTCAAGGGGGTGGAGTTCCTATTCCCCTATGAGCACCCGGCGGCCGAGATTGCCGCGCGGCTCAAGGATAACGGCTTGCAACAGGTGCTGTTCAATGCACCGCCCGGCGATTGGGCGAAGGGGGAGCGCGGCATGGCTTGCCACCCGGGCCGCGAGCAGGAGTTTCGCGACAGTATCATGCGGGCCTTGGATTATGCCGGGGCGCTTGGCTGCCCGCGGCTGCATGTCATGGCCGGCATGGTGCCGCCCGGCGTCGCGCAGGGCACGCTGACCTGCCTTTATGCCATCAACCTTGCCTGGGCCGCCGAACGCGCCATCGCCCAGGGGGTGAAGTGCTGCATTGAACCGATCAACCAGCGCGACATGCCGGGCTATGCCCTGACCGGCATCGCCAATGGCATCCAGGTGATTGAAGCCGTGGGGCCTGACCGGCTCGGCCTGCAATTCGACTTATATCACGCGCAAATCACCGAGGGCGATCTGGTGCCCCGTGCCCGCGCGGCGCTGCCCTACATTGCCCATATGCAGGTGGCCGATACCCCAGGCCGCAATGAACCAGGCACGGGTGAGGTGAATTGGCCCTTTGTCTTCGCCCAGTTGGATGAAATGGGCTATCGCGGCTGGATCGGCTGCGAATACCGCCCCACCGGCGAGACGCTCGCCGGGCTTTCCTGGTTCGCCCCCTATAAGGACTGAAACACAATGAAAATCGCCTTTATCGGCCTTGGCATCATGGGCCGCCCCATGGCCGGGCATTTGAAGACCGCCGGCCATACCATCACCGTGGTCGAACGCAAAAGCCTGACCGCCGAGGATCGCGCGGCCTTCGCCGTGGCGCCTGATGCCAAAACCGCCACCGCCGGGGCGGAAGCCGTGATCCTGATGGTGCCGGATACCCCCGATGTGGAAGCCGTGCTGGTTGGCGCGGGCGGTGTGGCCGAGGGTCTCAAGCCCGGCACGCTGGTGATTGACATGTCGTCTATCAGCCCGACCGCCACCAAGGAATTCGCGGCCAAAATCATGGCCAAGGGTGGCGATTACCTCGATGCCCCGGTCTCGGGCGGCGAAGTCGGCGCCAAGCAGGCGAGCCTGACGATCATGGTCGGTGGCTCGGACGCGGCCTTCGCGCGAGCCAAGCCGCTGTTTGAAGCCATGGGCAAGAATATCACCTTGGTCGGTGGCATTGGCGCGGGGCAGACCTGCAAGGTGGCCAATCAGATCATCGTCGCACTCACCATCGAAGCGGTGGCCGAGGCGCTGACCTTTGCGTCCAAGGCCGGCGCCGATCCGGCCAAGGTGCGGCAGGCCATCACGGGCGGGCTGGCTACGTCCCGTATTCTGGACCTGCATGGCGAACGCATGATCAAGCGCACCTTCGCGCCCGGCTTCCGCATCCGCCTGCACCAGAAGGATTTGAACCTGGCCCTGCAAGCGGGGCGCGAATTGGGCGTCGCACTCCCCAATACAGCCTCCACTCAGCAGCTTTTCGCCGCGGTGGCTGCAGCGGGTGGGGCGGATTTGGACCATTCCGGCCTGGTGAAGGCGTTGGAAACCCTGGCGGCGCATCCGGTGGCGCCCGATACCTAAGCCACAATCTCGGCTTGAAAGAAGGCTTCCCTGACCTGTGGAAGCCCCCTCAATTTTGACCGCTGGCGCCGAAAAAGCGCCGCCCCGTTTGATTTTTAGATTTTTCGCGCTTTACTGCGGTTTGTTTCTGGCCGGGCCAGGGCCAGAGCATAGGCGCCATTTCATGCGGTTCGATGAAATCGGCCAACAGCTTCGCACCTATCGCCTGGAATCGGGGCTGAAGGCGGATGAAATCGCGGCGCGCCTTGGCATCTCCCGCACCGCGCGTTATCGCTATGAAAAGGGCGAGGTCATCAAGCTGGATACGGTCCGGCGGCTGGCGGAGATGTTGCAACTCTCGCCCCTCGCGCTGCTCGGCATCGGGGTGGATTACTTTTCCCGCGTGGCCTCCTTCCTTGAGCGCGAGCGCCATATTCAGGAAGAAGCCGATCGCCAATTGCAGCTTGCCGGCGCCTTCAGCCTTGCGCTGGCCAGTGAGGGTTTTCTGCAGATCCTGCGCAGACTTTCGCAGGAAGCGGCGAATATGGTGCCGAATAGCGCCGTGGATCAATGCCTGATCCTGCTCGCCCAGCGCCGCCTGGTCCTGGAACAGCGCCGGCCCAGAATTATCGCCATGCTATCGGAAGCCGCCATTCGCCGGTTTTTGACCGATGGCATTTGCGCTGGCCTGCCCCTGGCGGAGCGCAGCCGGGCCGAAGCCCGTGCCGCAGCGTTGACCGAGGCCGAAAACCTTGCCAATCAAATGGAACAGGCGCCGCTTGGCGTGCAGATCGGGCTTTTGCCGGAACCGGAGCCGATCAATCAGGCAATGATTTTCCGCAACCGCGAGCGCGGTTTTGTCAAGAGCAATCCCTTCCCGGCGGATGCGCATCCCACCTGGGCGCAGGGGATTGTCAGTGTGACCTCGGCCGATGATGCTTTGGCTGTGCATCAACGTGTCACGGAAGGCTGCTGGCGTCAGGCGTGCAAGGGCATGGCGGCGGCGCAGAGGCTCAGGATTTTGATTGCGGAAGTGCAGGCGGGCTGAAACCGGGCTTGCCCTATCGCGCGCCAGGGTCTCCAGTATGCGTCTGCCGAAATCCTTTCCGGCAAAAAATGAGGAAACACCATGGCCCGCGAGAATTGGGACCTCGAAATGCTGCGGTTCACCGAAATGATGGAGGCGCGCGCCGCAGCGCAGCCCCCGGTGAAGCTGGAATTGCCGCTGGATAATTCGCGGGAATTGAATGACGGCCTCAGCCTGCCACTGGCCAAGGGTGGCGCGGTGATGGCGGAAAGCGAGGATCGCTGGTTGGCATTGCGCGGGCGGCGGATTCTCTGCCGCTTCCATCGCCCAACGGCGGGCACGGGGCATCCCGTTTTGGTCTATCTGCATGGTGGCGGTTGGGTTTGGGGCAGTGTGGATACGCATGATCGGCTGATGCGCGAATATGCTGCCGCATCCGGCTGCACCGTGATCGGCGTGGATTATGCGCTGAGCCCTGAGGCAGTTTTTCCGCAGGCGCTCGAAGAATGCGCCGCCGTCACGCGCTGGGTTGCCAAGCGCGGCGCGGAATGGGGTTTGGATACCAGCCGGATTGTGTTGGGTGGTGATTCCGCCGGTGGCAATCTTGCCGCCGGCACAGCGCTATTGTTGCGGGAGACCGATCCCGCGCTGAAGCTGCGCGGCCTGCTCATCAATTACGGTGTCATGGATAGTGCCATGGCAACGCCAAGCTATGATGCTTTCGCGACCGGGCATTTCCTCACGCGGGAGAAGATGGATTTCTACTGGCGCTGCTATGCGCCGAAGGAAGCGGATCGCGTGACGCCCTTCGCGTCCCCCATGCGCGCCGATCTGCACGGCCTGCCGCCGGTACTGGTGCATATCGCGGAGCTTGACGTTCTGGCCGATGAAAACAGGCTATTTGCAAATAAACTCCGCGCCGCAGGGGTTGCCGTGACCGAGGAAGTTTTCCCCGGCACCATCCACGGCTTCCTCCGCGCCCTTGGCCATGTGGTGGCAGCAGATCGCGCGGCGCGGCAGGGCGGCGCATGGCTCAAGGCGCGTTTTGCCTGACATAAAACGGGAGAAAGACACCATGATTGATGAAGCCACCAAACAGCGCATTCAAAGCCAGTTGGGCGATCCGAAGCTTGCCTCCCACTACCTGAAGCCGGATCAAATAGCGTGGCAGGCCACGGAATTTCCGGGGATTGAAATGAAACTGCTGTGCCGGGATGAGGCGCGCGGCATGTCCACCATCCTGTTCCGCATGGCCCCCGGTGCTGAAGTGCCGCTGCATGAACATACGGATATTGAACAGACCTATGTCATGGAAGGCTATCTGGAAGATGAGGAAGGGCGCTGCGGGCCGGGCGAATTCGTCTGGCGCCCCGCGGGCAATACGCATGTGGCCCGCGCCCCGGAAGGCGCGTTGTTTCTTTCCATCTTCTTGAAGCCCAACCGCTTTGTCGAAAAGCAGCCGGGGTTTGCGCGATGAGTGCGAAGGGCGGGCGGCTCAGCCGCCCGCCAGCGCCCGCTTCGCCACTTCCGTCAGATACCGCGACGCCACCGGTAAAATCACGTCGTTGAAATCATAGCGCGCATTGTGCAAATCGCGCCCTTCCTCGGCGGGGCCATTGCCGATCCAAACGAAGGCGCCTGGCACTTCCTTGAGGAACCAGGCGAAATCCTCGCCTGTCATGGCGGGGCGCATATCGCGGCGCGTTTCGGTGACGCTTGCCGCCGCCGTCGCCGCCAAATCGCGTTCCGCCGGGGAATTTGCCGTGACACCAAGGCCAGGGCTGATGATCAGCGTGCCCTTCACACCGCAGGTTGCCGCCACGCCATCGGTGACGCGCTGCAAGCCTTCCTTGATGGCATCGCCCGCTTCTTCATGTAGCCAGCGGATCGTGCCCCTGATCGCAACGCGGCGCGGCACCTGGTTTTGCGCCTCACCACCTTCAATCACGGTCAGGCTGACCACGCCGCCCATCAGCGGGTCCACATTGCGCGCGACGATGGATTGCGCCGCGACGATGGCATGGCCTGCGGCGAGCAGAGGGTCGCGCGTCAGATGCGGCAGCGCGGCATGGCCGGCATGGCCATCGAAAATCAATTCAATCCGTGCGCCGGCGGCCATCACAGCGCGGTCATGAATGGCGATGGTGCCTGCAGCCAGGCCCGGCCAATTATGCCAGCCGAAAATCCGGTCCATCGGAAAGCGTGTGAAAAGCCCATCGGCGATCATTGCCCGCGCGCCGCCGCCGCCTTCTTCTGCCGGCTGAAACACCAGATGCACCGCGCCGGTCCAGCTTATATCTTCCAGCAGCAGCCGAGCGGCACCCAATAGCGCCGTGGTGTGACCATCATGCCCGCAGGCATGCATCACGCCGGGCACGGTGGATTTCCAGGGCAGGTCATCCTCCTGTTCCTGAATGGGCAGCGCATCCATATCGCCGCGCAACCCTACGGACCGATTGCCCCCGCCGCGGCGGATCGTTGCCACCACGCCATGGCCGCCGACATGCTCGGCGATCTCGGTAATGCCCATCTCGCGCAGCTTCTGCACAACAAAGGCGGCGGTCGGCCCTTCTTCCAGGGTCAGGCCAGGATGGGCGTGCAGGTGCCTCCGCCAGGAAGTTAGGGTAGCGTGAAATTCATCGGTCATGATCCGTCCTTCCTACCCTTCCCCGGACAGGACCGCCACCAACCAAAGGTGGTTGCCTTGGCTGCTTTTATGCACCTGCCTCATCTTGGCCAACCCGCTGGCAGCGCAAGAACCGCCCGCCATCCCATATCGTGTTGAAATCACCCAGGATGACGACCGGGCCTTGGTTTCTGCCATAGGGGCCGTTTCGCAATTGATAAAACTCGCCGAAACCGCGCCCACTGATGGCTATGGGCTGCTCGCGCGCGCGCGGGCCGATCTGCCCCGGTTGGACGAAGCGCTCCGCGCCGAAGGCTTCTGGGGGGGCGCGGCGCGGATTAAAATCTCCGGTGAGGATGTGAACCGGCGCGGCGCTGCCCCGCCCGAGGCCGATGCCGCCAAGCCCCTGGCAGTCTCGCTGATCCTCACCCCCGGCCCGCCCGGCTGATATATCGCTGCCGAGGAAGCGCTGCTGCGTGAACTCCGCCGCGCGGTCCATCCCTTGGCGAGTGTTGTGTCGCGTGAAGCCGTGGTGGATCACGACACCAAGACCATGGACATCACCTAGCGCATCGCGCCAGGGCCGCTTGCGGATTTCGCGCGGCCAAGTATGGCGGGTACAACGCGCACCAACCCCGCGATGCTGGAAAGGCTGGCGGCGCGGCGGCTGCAATAGCCTGGCTGGGGATCGGGTTGGGATTGCCTTTGATTATGAATATTGAGAGCGCTGCCCCCTGGCACTCGGCGTCTTGGAGTGCCAAGTTACGTTATGACGACAAACACCGGTAACGACAGGGTGATCAGGGCATGATCCGCTACGAATTGCGCTGCGATCAGGCGCATGAATTCGATGGCTGGTTCAAGGATAGCGCGGCTTTCGACAAGCTGGCGGCGATGGGGGTTGTGGAATGCCCGCATTGCGGCCCAGCCAAGGTGGCGAAACGCCTGATGGCGCCGGCCATCCCGAGAAAGGGTCGCCCGGCGCGCAACGCCAAGCCCGAAGCGCTGCCAGCGCCCGTTGTTGAACAGCCAGCACCGTCGCCCGCGCCACCTGCGCTGCCCGCCGCAGCGCTGGCTGCCATGCCGGCGGAACTGCGCGCCATGTTGCGGCACATGCGGACCGAGATCGAAAAGAATTGCGACTATGTCGGCGCCGATTTCGCCGAGGAAGCGCGCAAGATCCATCACGGCGAAGCCGAAGCCCGCGGCATTTTCGGCGAAGCGAGCGAAGATGAGGCTGAGGCTCTTCGCGAAGAAGGGATCGATATTGCGCGCATCCCCTGGGTGCCGCCTTCCGATGCCTGATCGGTCGCCGCGCTGCGCCGTTTTTGATTTGGATGGCACGCTGGTGGATAGCGCGCCCGATCTCCATGCCGCGCTGGATCGGCTGATGGCGCGCCGCCGTGTGCCCGGCTTTGCGCGGGCTGAGGTTGTCGGGATGATCGGGGATGGCGCGCGCGTTTTGTTGGAACGCGCCCATGCCGCGCGCGGCATCGCGCTGGATGAGGAGAGCTTCGACCATTTCACGGTGGATTACGAAGCCAATGCCGCCCTGCTGACGCGGCCCTTTGCTGGCATCCCTGAATTGCTGAGCGCCCTGGGCGATGCCGGCTGGCGCTTGGCGGTCTGCACCAATAAGCCGGAGGCAGCGGCGCGGGTCTTGCTCTCGGGCCTTGGGCTTGATCGCCATTTCAGCGCGCTTGGCGGGGGCGATAGCTTCCCCATGCGCAAACCACATGGAGGGCATTTGCGCGCGACGCTCATTGCGGCGGGTGCAGCGCCTGAACAGGCCGTGATGATTGGTGATCACGCCAATGACATGCTGGCCGCGCGGGGCGCTGGCGTGCGCGCGATTTTCGCCGGCTGGGGCTATGGACCGCAAAGCATGTCGGGTGATGCGCCCATTGCGCCGGATATCGCGGGGCTGCGCAGCCTTCTGGGCTGAACCCTTATTTTATGCGCTGCAATTCCATGCGCATGCTACCGAAAATTGTGCTCGGGAACTCTACCCGGATCGGGATAGGCGGCAGGCGCGGGTCCACCTTTGCAAGCCAGGCCATGGCCGCGCGAGGCTGCGTGGCGCGGGCGCGGTCATCGCCATGGCGCACCCCCGCCACGAGCCGACTTTCCAAACCACATTGGAGGGACTCGATTTCCTTTCCCGAATGGGTGATGCGCACAGAACCGATGGTACGAGATGACCAATCCAGCCGTCGCCTGCCATCAAAAATCGGCCCTGTAAGATCGCACCGGTCGGTTTGCGAGACCGTGCGCGACATCAATGCAAAAGCTGACAGCCCATCGATCGCACCGCGCCGCGCCGTTAGGGGCACGGGTTCATTGGTGGCGCCCTCTGGCGGTTCCAATTCCAGCGGCAGGGGCACGCCTTCGCGGTAGAGCATGACCGTGCGTCTGGCATCGCCGCGCCAATTGCCCTCTGCCTGGAAACGCTGCGGGGCCACGCCTTCCGCGCGCCAGACACCTTCCGCTTCTGATCGAATTTCATGCGCGGCGAAAAGCCGGCCAATACCAACGGCACGGCTGACCGAGCGCATCCAATAGCCATCGGGGCGCGTTTCGAATTGCGCGGTGATTTCCACTACCGGGATGCCGGTTTGCGTGACCTGATACACAGCCTCCACCGCCCCGGCCGGGCGAAACCCAACGGGCGCCAAGGCCAGAATCAAGGCAAGGCATGGCTTCGAAAGAAACTGCATAGCGACGATATCTAGCAAAACGCCGACCAAAACAAAATGACTTAATCCGGAAATACGTGCTGGGTGTTGGGCATTGCAGGAGGTTTCTGCGGAACCGACAGGCAAGCCTTGGCGCGAGCCAAGCGAGACACTTGGCTCGCGCATGTCTCTGGGGTTTACCCCTTAGCTGGAGCTTACCTCGGCGCGGGCTGCTCAGGCGCTTGCTGGCGCGGCCCATCGCCCCGGCGGCCACGGCGTTGCACCTCAACCCGTGTGAGCGCGCCATCGCTGTCGGCATCCATGGACCGGAACATGGCATCCGCCATGACGCGGAGTTCGGGCAGCGAGATCTTGCCATCCAAATCCGCATCAATGAAGCGGAAGCGCGCCGCCTGATTGCTTTCCATGCGTTCCCGCATCCCGTCAGGTGGGCCACGGCCTTCGCCACGGCGGGCCGCGTAGAAGGCGCGGATTTCTTCAATTGTCAGGCCGCCATCCTTATTGACGTCAATTTCGGCAAAGCGCGCGGCCAGCCACGCATTGGCTTCGTCGCGCGTCACCTTGCCGTCATTATTGGCGTCGGCGCGGGCGAAAGCCTCACCAGCGGCAAAGCCCATCATGCCATCGGTACGCTGGCCATGCTGCATCTGGTGCATCTGATATGGCGTGGCACCTTGCGGGCCAGGGCCGGGTTGGGCGCTTGCCAGGCCTGCTGCGCCAAGGGCGAAGACAGAAGCCAGCACCAGGGTTCGGGAAGTTTTGGAATGCATATCAAACTCCTGCTAACGGCATGATGCCGTGGCCACTTTATGCGCCCCTTCTGTAACAGCCGCATTGCGACAGCGCAGTCCGCGGGTGAAGAAAGGTAACAGCGATCAGGGTGTCGCGCCCTGTCCCAAATCCCACCACATGCCGGTGAAGGCCAAAATGCCCTCTCGTGCCGGGGCGATCAGGAAATGCTCATCCGGCCCGTGCTGTTTGCAGCCATTATAGGAATGCGGCACCCACACCAGCGGCACGCTGATATGGTCCACAAATACATCGCCCGGCAGCCCGCCCGAGGAATTAGGGATGATCTGCACCCGCTTGCCCAGCGTTTTCTGCATGCTGTCCTGGGCCCAGCGCACCCAAGGGTGATTGGGCGGCGTCCGGGATCCCGCCATGCGCACGCCGGCATTTTCGATCACGATATCGCTAAAACCCTGTTCATTGAGATGCCGATGAAGCGACGCCTCAAAGGTGTTCGGATCAGTATCCACCGTGTAGCGAATATGGCAGGTGGCGCGCGCATCGGGTGCGACCGCATTCACCGGCGCATCCGGCTTGCCGGAGAGCATGGCCAGCACAATGAAGCTGTTCCAGCCATAGATTTTCTCAGCGGGCGTGAGGCCGGGTTCGCCCCAATCTGCATCAATGGTGGCAGCGCCTTCGCCACCACCGACCGGGCAGCCATCCAGCACCCTGCGCACTTCCGCCGGCACGCCATTTTGCGGCAGCCAATCACGCACCAGGATTTTGCCGCGCGCATCAATAATCGCGCCAATCGCGTGGCTGAGCCGAATGGCAGGGTCCGTCGTCAGCCCGCCCCAATGGCCGGAATGCACGCCTCCGGGGCGAAGCTTCAGCACCAGGTCAAACTGGAAAATGCCTCGCGTGCCGGTGGCGATTGTTGGCACTCCGGGTTCCACGCGCGGCCCGTCTGAGGCGATCAGCACATCGGCAGCCAGCATATCGCGATGGGCTGCCACAAATTCGCGTAAGCCGCGAGAGCCGCGTTCTTCCGCCATTTCCAAGAGAATCTTCACATTGAAACCAAGCTTGCCGCCGCGTTCCGCCAGCACCGCTTCAAGCGCTGCGATATTGAGCGCGTGCTGGCCCTTATTGTCGGCCGAACCCCGCCCATACCAACGGCCATCTTCTTCGTATAATTCCCAAGGCTTGAGCCCCGGGCGCCATTGGTCATCCAGGCCGCGCACCGTGTCACCATGGCCATAAAGCAGCACGGTCGGTTTTGCCGCATCCTCAATCCGCGTGGCGGTCAGGATGGGGCCGAAACCTTCCAGCGGATTGGGGTGGACGGTGACGGCAAAGCCGAGCCTCTCCAACCAGGGTCCAATCGCGCCTTCCAGGTAGAGGTGCAAATCCGCCTCATGGCCTGGTTCCTGTGCGGTGGAGGGAATGGCGACAAGATCGGTCAGCAATCTCTTGTAGCTCCCATCATCGAAATAGGTCGCTGCGCGGGCAAGCGCGCCTTCACGGCTGGACATCAGGCACCTCAAACAATCTGGTTGAACAAAGCGGTCTCGCCCCGCCATTGCCGGTTCAGATTTTCCATCATCATATCTAGCACATTGTCTTCGTATTTATGCGTCTCTCCGCCCGTATGCGGCGTAACCAGCACATTGGGTATGGTCCAAAGCGGACTTGCTTCCGGCAGCGGTTCATCCACCGTCACATCTAGGGCAGCACCCGCAATGCACCCGGCCTGCAAGGCGGCGATCAGCGCGGGCTCATCCACGACGCGCCCGCGCGCGACATTCACCAAATGCGCAGTGGGCTTCATTGCCGTCAGCGCCGCAGCACCGATCAGCCCGCGCGTTTCATCCGTGAGCGGGCAGGCCAGCACCACAAAATCCGCACGCGGCAAAAGTGCTGGCAGGTTCCGGAAGGAATGTACCTCATCGGCGCCATTCGCCCCAGCCGAGGCATCGCGGCGCACGCCAATCACCCGCATATCAAGCGCCTTGCAGAGTCGCGCAATCCGCCCGCCGATGCGCCCAGTGCCGACCACAATCACGGTCTTGCCGCCCGCTTCATCCTCGCGCTTCGCGAAATCGCCCATCATGCCGCGCCAGAAGCGCTTGGCCTGATTGTCCCGCGCTTCCGGCACGCGGCGGAGAATGCCCAGCATTAGCGCAATCGCGTGTTCGCTGACCGCATTGGCATTACAGCCCTGTGCGCTGGCCAGCCTGATGCCCGCCGCGCGCATCACATCGCGGTCATATTGATCCGTCCCGGCGCTGGCGGATTGCACAAAGCGCAAGCGCGGCGAAAGCTTGGGTAAATCATTCCGCCATAACCCGGAACAGACCAGCACATCGGCACTGCCAATCCGCGCATCCAGATCATCGCGGTTACGCACTTCGAAGAACTCAACCCCCGTGCGCCGCAGCGCGAAGCGATCGGCAAAGCGATAGGCGACATGGGCAAAGCAGATGTTCATTTTCTCGCGCGGCGGCAGCATGGGGTCCTCCTTGGATCGTCTTGGGCGAGACCCTGAAACGGCAGCGGCAGCGGCGCAAGGGGTGGCGCCTTGACGGCAAGCCCCTGGGGAAGCTTCCATCACTCAGACGCAGAACGGGACAAACCCGCCGACAAAGCCCAATGGGAGGAAGCATCATGAAACGCATCGTCACGGCCCTGGCCGCGTTATTTCTGGGCCTGGCCCAGCCTGCCACCGCGCAGGATTTCCCCAATCGCACCATCAACATGATTGTGGTCTTCGCCCCCGGCGGGGCGACGGATGTGCTCGCACGCATCGTGGCCGATCACATGATGAAAACACTTAATCAGCGCGTGACAGTGGAAAATGTCTCGGGCGCTGGCGGCACGATTGGCGGAGCGCGCGGCGCGCAAGCCGCCCCCGATGGTTATACGCTGACGGTCGGCAGTCTTGGCAGCCATTCCGCTGCACCCTCGATCTACCGGTCCATCCAATATGATCCTCGCGAATTGCAGCCGATTGGGCTGATCGCCGGCACGCCGCTGTTTTTCGTGGTGCGCAATGGCTTTCCGGCGCAGAGCATGCAGGAATTCCTGGCCCGGGTCCGCGCCAATCCGAGCCAGGTTTCCAATGGTCATGCCGGGATCGGTTCTACCAATCATCTGGCCTGTTCGCTATTTGCACATCTGACCAAGGCGCAGATGAATGAAATCCCCTATCGCGGTGAAGGCCCGGCGCTCAATGATGTGGTGGCGCAGCAGGTGGATAGCGCCTGCCTGCTTGCCCCCGCCGCCGTGCCGCAAATCCAATCCGGCACCATGCGCGGGCTGCTGGCGGCGGCGACCACGCGCAACCCGAATGCGCCGGGCGTGCCATCTGCGGCAGAGGCCGGGGTGCCCGATTACATCTTCCAAGGCTGGAACGCGATTTTTGCCCCGCGCGGCACGCCAGCCCCCGTGGTGCAAAAGCTGGATGAGGCGCTGCGCGCTGCCTTGAATGATCCTGCCATCCGCAAGCGCATTGAGGATCTGGGCTCCATCCCTGCGGCGGCGGATCAGCAGGGGCCGGAATCGCTCGCCCGGCTCGTGCGGGCCGAGGTGGATCGCTGGGCGACCGTGGCGCGCGCTGCCGGCATTCAGCCGCAGTGAAGGGGCGGGGGGGGGGGGGGGGAGAACTGATCTCCCCCGCGGGCCGAGGGGGGGGGGGGGGGGGGGGGGGGGGGGGGGGGGGAAGACTTATCTCCCCCGTTTCTTCTCGCCCGCCAGCAAGGCGCGTTTGCGCCCCACCCCCCAACGATAGCCCGTAATATCGCCATCCTTGCCCAGCACACGATGACAGGGCACCGCAAGCGAGACAGGATTTTGCGCACAAGCCCGCGCCACGGCGCGCGTTGCTTTCGGCTCCCCCATCGCGGCGGCGAGTGCGCCATAGGTCGTGGTGCTGCCAAACGGAATGCCGCGCAACGCTTCCCAAACGCGGCGCTGGAAAATCGTGCCGCGCAAATCCAGGGGCAAATCCAAGGCAGCGCGTGGTTCGGCGACGAAGGCAATGGCGCGTTTGGCGAAATCGCTGATATCCGCTGACGCTGCTTTAATCCGTGCCTTCGGGAAGCGCGCGCGCAAATCGCCTTCCAGCGCGTCACGCGCCTCACCAAAACCGATGAAGCATACACCCTGATCCGTCGCACCAAGCGGCAAGGGACCAAAGGCGCTTTCTGCCCAGGCGATGCAAATAACCTCACCCGCGCCGCCACGCCGCGCGCTGCCAGGGCGTATGCCCAAATGCCGCGCGGTGTTCTCATAAACGCGGCTTCTGCTGTCGAAGCCTGCACCCGCGACCGCTTCCGTCACACATGTGCCTTCGGCGAGTGCTGCTGACAGGCGCTGCCCGCGCACGCCTTCCGCATAGGAACGCGGCGTGACGCCCGTTATGTCTCGAAATATTCTATGGAAGTAATGCGGCGCATAGTCGGCGCGCGCGGTAAGGCTGGAGAGGGATGGAATAGCCTCGGCTGCTTCAATCATGGCGCAGGCGGCGCGCGCGGCTCCCGCTTGCAGACGCGCGCGATCACCCCGCGGGTCGCCGCGCTTGCAGAGGCGAAAGCCGGCTGCTTTCGCCGAAGCGCTATCAGCGCAGAAACGCGCATGGCGCCGCAGCGGCGGTGGCGATTGGTAACCGCGGCGGCAATAGATCTCCTGACTGGTGACGGCATAAAGAAAGGCACCACAGGCGGGCGTGGCATCGCGCGCCAGCACGACGGCGAAGCGGGCATCACCGAGATTTTCTGACGTATCGTTTATGCAAGTATTTTTGGTGGATCGCCCATTTGGCGCCATCCGCTTCTTGCTTTGACTTGTTTCCTCTGTCGCGGATCGTGAACGATCTGCCCTCAGACGCCGGCGCGCGCCTCCGCGCGCTTGGCTTCGCCGCAGGGGCGGCGGCGCCCGTTCGGGCGCTCGTCCGCCTTCGGCGGCCGCGAGAGGCCCCATCTTTTGCGGACACGGCTCTACGCATCATGGCCGCCAAGTCCGGTGATAGGGATGGCCTGTCCTGATCGCCTGCACCCGGTAGAGCTGTTCCGCCAGCATCCCGCGCACCAGGAAATGCGGCCAGGTGAGCGGGCCGAGTGAGAGCCGGTATTCCGCTCGCGCCTGCACGGCCTGATCCAGCCCTTCCGCACCACCAATCATGAAACACACCGCGCGCCTGGCTTCATCCCAGCGCGTCAGCAGCGCGGCTAGACCCTCAGTATCCGGTGTGGCGCCGCCAAGGTCCAGGGCCACCGGCACCGCAGCATCAGGCATGGCGGCGAGGATCGCCGCACCCTCTCGCCGGCGGATTTCGCCAGCGCTGCCGCGCGCTTCGGGGATTTCGACCAATTCGGGCGCCGGGCGCAGCCGCGCTGCGTAATGGGCGTAAAGCGCTGCCTCTGGCCCCGATTTGATCCGCCCGACGGCAATGATCCTAACCGCGCGCAGCGTCTGCCTGCTCCGTCTGCGCGGGGCTTTCCGGACCCCACATGCGTTCCAGCCGATAGAGCTCTCGCGCATCGGGGCGGAACAGATGGATCACCAGATCGCCCGCATCAATCAGCACCCAATCCGGCGAGGCCTGGACGGCATCGCGCCGGAGATGCAGCCCGGCCTTGCCAAGCGCCTCATCCAAATGCGCTGCCATGGCTTGCAATTGGCGCTCCACCTGGCCGGTCGCGATAATCAGGCGATCCGTGTAATCGGCGCGGCCCGCCACATCCAAGACGACGATGTTTTCGGCCTTGTCGTCTTCCAGGCTTTTGCGCGCGGCATCCACAAGCAATTCCAGCCGATCCGGCGCAATTTTCGTGCGGCGTTTGGTGCGCCCTGGGCGCGGTGCTGTCGGTGTTTTGGCGATCGCGGCTTTCGCCTTCGGCGCAGCCTTGCTGCCCTTGGCCGCAGGCTTCGCGGCGGATGCTTTCGCACCAGCGCGCTTTGGGGCTGGCTTGGCAGCCTCGGCTTTCGGCGCGGCCTTCGCCTTGGACGCAGCAGCGAGTTTCGGCTTTGCGCTGCTCTTGGCTTTGGGTTTTGGCGCGGTGGCGACGCGCCGCTTTGGGCTTTCTTCAGCCGGGGTGGGCTTGCGGGCTATGGCCGCCTCCTCTTGCTCGATATATCACGGGTGTAACCCTGCCGCCCTGATCGCGGTGGCCGAAGCAGCGTTTTCCCGCGCAGGGACGAAACACCATCTCGCCGGTGTCGTAGCCCGCTTGGTGCCGGCAAGCAACGCCCCGGGCCGGCAACGCTGGCGGCGCCGCACCGAAGCCGCCGCACCGCGAAGCGCGCGCCTTGTCCAGCCGGGACGCGGTAACACCGCCAATGGGGTAGAAGTGGCGATGCGACGCCAGGCTTTCCAGCGCGGTAATTGCACCAGATTATCCGCGCCAATCAGAAATACGAAATCCGCGTGCGGAAAGCGCTGCCGCAGTTTCGCCAGCGTATCAGCGGTGAAGCGCGTATCGAGCGCCCTTTCGAAATCGGTCGCGATCACTTGCCTGCCATCGGCAATGCGCCGCGCGCTCGCCAAACGTTCGTGCAGAGGCGCCATCCCCACAAGCGGCTTCAAGGGATTGCCCGGCGAGACCAGAAGCCAAACCTGATCCAACCGAAGCGCGCGGAGCGCCTGGTGCGCGACATGGCGATGCCCGGCATGGGCCGGGTTGAAGGACCCGCCCAAAAGGCCGATGCGGCGCCGGCGATTATCGCCGAAACGGGAAGGCGTCATGGCAGGATCAAAAGGCCGAAATGCATAGCCCCGCCATAGCGTGGCGGGCGGCTACTTATAGACAAAGGCCGCATCGTTCAGGTCAATTTTGGGGAATTCATCCTTCTCCGCCCAATAATCCTGATTATGCATCCATTCGGGCTTGTCCCCGCGCTGCGGCAACAAATGCAACCCGCGCATCAGATAGCCCGGATTGAAGTTTTCCGGATCAATCCAGGGCTTGATCGGCATGTTATGGTCTTCTGGCCGCAGCGCCACTTCCACCTGCTGCTTACCTGTGGCATCCATATGCTTCAGCAATTTGCAGACAAAATCGCCCACCAGATCAGCGCGCAGCGTCCAGGAAGCGCGGAAATAGCCAAAGACCCAAACCATATTGGGAATGCCGGTGAACATCATGCCGCGATAGGTCACGGTCTCATGAAAATCGAGCGGCTTGCCATCAATCTCAAAGGCGATATCGCCAAGCACATTCAGGTGAAAGCCCGTTGCCGCGACAATGATATCCGCTACCAATTCCTGACCGGATTTGGTCACAACGCCCCTCTCGGAGAAGCGCTCAATCTCATCTGTGATAACGCTCGCCGTGCCCTGGGCGATGCCGTGGAACAGATCGCCATCGGGCACAAAGGCCACGCGTTGCCGCCAGGGGCGATAGCGCGGCGTGAAATGGGTCGCGATATCGTAATCCTGCCCGACAATGCCGCGAATGCCATCCAAGAGCGCTTCCTTCACCTTGTCCGGCTGGGAGAAGGACATTTTCGCAAACTTATCCTGCTCGAACAAGATTTTGCGGCGCGTGATTTCGTGAATCCAATCTTCCGAAACGCCAAGCGTGCGCAATTCCTCCGCAATTTCAATTGCGTTGCGGCCCACGCGGAAAAAAGTGGGCGATCGCTGCAGCATCACAACATGCGCGGCCTTGGCCGCCATGGCTGGAATAATGGTCGCGGCGCTCGCCCCTGACCCAATCACCAAAACTTGCTTATCGGTGTAGTCAAGGCCCTCTGGCCATTCCTCGGAATGCACCAGCTGTCCCTGATAGGCCGCCATATTCGGCCATTCCGGCATATAGCCCTGCCGGTGGCGATAATAGCCCTGGCACATGTAAAGAAACTTGCCGGTGAAGCGGCGCGGCAGGCCAGTGGCCTTGTCCAGAACCTCCAGGGTCCAAAGCCTATTCTGACTATCCCAGGATGCGTGGGTGATATGGTGACGATAGCGGATATGCCGCGCCAAATCATTTTCCGCGATCACTTCGCCCATGTAACTCAGGATTTCCTCGGCGGTCGCAATCGGCGCGCCGCGCCAGGGCTTGAAGCGATAGCCGAAAGTATGCAGGTCGCTATCCGAGCGAATGCCGGGATATTTATGCGTCCACCAGGTGCCGCCGAAGCTTTCCTCATTCTCCAGCACCACAAGGCTTTTGTCCGGACATTGCGTGGTAAGGTGATAGGCAGCGCCAATGCCGGAAATGCCGGCGCCCACAATCAGCACATCAAAATATTCGACGGAAAGCAGATTGCTTGTGCTTTGGAGCGGGGCGGTATCGGGCATGCTTCCGGTCTTTCCTGATCACCAACAAATCTAACGTTTACGATAGCAGAGGTCGCCGCTTCGGCGAAACGTCCGCCTCAACGGAAACGTACCACCACATCCTGCGCCTAAACCAAGCCTTCATATCGCGCAGTCCAGACCTGAGCCGCCAGTACGCGCGGCGGGCGCCAGCGCCAAGACGATCAGCAGCGCGGCAAAGACGTGCCGCAGCATCACGGCCTGACCTGCCCCGTGCCGAAAATCTTGTAGCGATAGGTGCAGAGTTGCTCGAGCCCCACAGGACCGCGCGCATGCAGCCGGCCAGTGGCGATGCCGATCTCGGCGCCAAAGCCAAATTCGGCGCCATCGCAGAATTGCGTGGACGCATTCCAAAGCCCGACAGCCGAGGAAATGCCATCCAGGAATTGCTGCGCTGCCCTGGCATCTTCAGTGATGATCGCTTCCGTATGCTCACTGCCGAAGCGGCGGATATGGGCAAGGGCTGCGTCAACGCCCGCGACCACCTTCACCGATAGGATCGCATCCAGCCATTCGGTGGCATAATCCTCGCCAGTGGCGGCGGTAAGGCCCGGCACAATGGCGCGCGCTGCGTCATCGGCGCGGAAATCGCAACCAAGGGCGCGCAAATCGGCAATCAGTGCCGGCAGGAGCGCGGGCGCAATGGCGGCATCAATCAGCAGGGTTTCAGTGGCACCACAAACACCGGTGCGGCGCATCTTGGCATTGGCGAGTATAGCGCGGGCCATGGCGTGATCCGCGTCGGCATGGATGTAAGTGTGGCACAGCCCTTCCGCATGCGCGAGAACGGGCACGCGCGCTTCTTCCAAAACGCGCGTCACCAACCCCTTGCCGCCACGCGGAATGATCAGGTCAATCAGGCCGGATGCGCGCAGCATGGCACCAACAAAGGCGCGATCCGCACTCGGCGCCACTTGCACCGCGGCTTCAGGCAAGCCCGCCAGCTTCAGCCCTTGCACCATGCAGGCGTGAATGGCGGTGGCGCTCCGCAAGCTTTCAGACCCGCCGCGCAAGATGACCGCATTGCCGGATTTGAGGCAAAGCGCGGCGGCATCGGCAGTGACATTGGGCCGGCTTTCGAAAATCATGCCAATCACGCCAAGCGGCTGCGCCACGCGCTGCAAGCGCAGCCCATTCGGGCGCTGCCATTCTGCAAGCATACGGCCCACCGGATCAGGCAGCGCGGCCACTTCCTCAAGCCCCTTGGCCATGGCTTCAATGCGCGCGGCATTGAGCAGCAGCCGATCCCGAAAGGCTGGCGACAACCCAGGCGCTGCGGCAATGTCTTCCGCATTGGCGGCGATGATCTCGGCTTGACGCTCTCGCAGCGCCGCCGCCGCCAGCAGCAGCGCCTGATCCTTGATCGCGCGCGGCGCCGAGGCGAGTACAGTGGTGGCGGCACGCGCGGCGCGCGCGGCGTCTTGCAGGGCCTCGGCGGAATCGGGGGGCATGGCGTTCACGGGCAAAAATTCCTTTCTGCCGCCTTATAGGTCCTTAACCCCCGCGCCGCTATTCGATCTTGATGCCGCTTTCGCGAATGATCGGTTCCCATTTGGTGCGCTCGGCGGCCCAGGCGGCAGCGAATTCCGCGGGCGTGGAGGGCATCGCCTCCAGACCATTGCGGTTCAGGATGCCGACCACGTCCTTGTCTTCCAGCGCAATGCGCATGGCCTGGGCCAGACGTTGCACGGCGGGCTCCGGCGTGCCGCGCGGCGCCACCACCGCATACCAGGACGGCACATTGAAGCCGGGCAGGCCGGTTTCCGCGACTGTTGGGATATTCGGCAGCAGGCGGGAACGTTGCAGGGTTGGCACCGCAAGCCCCCTCAGCTTGCCGCTTTCGATATGCGCCATGACGGAAGGCGATGTCGGGAAGCCGTAATCCAGCCGGCCCGAAATCAAATCCGTCGCGACCAAGCCCCCGCCGCGATAGGAGACCTCAATCGTTTCAATCCCGGCCATTTTGGCAAAGAGCAAGCCGGCCAATTGGGGCGCGCTGCCGATACCGCTATGGCCCCAGGAAAGCTCTCCGGGCCGCACCTTGGCGGCGGCAATGATATCGGCGGCCGTGCGCCAGGGGCGTTCTGCCGGCACGGTCAGGATATTGAACAGGTCAACGGCGATGGAGATCGGCACCAGGTCGCGCGCCGGGTCTATCGGCAGGCGCATCACCATGGGGCTGATCACGAGTGCGCCGAGCGTTGCCAGCAGGATGGTATAGCCATCGGTAGGGCTGCGCGCGACGATTTCAGTGGCAAGGTTACTGCCCGCGCCTGGGCGGTTTTCCACAATCACCGGTTGGCCCAGCACTTCCGACATTTTGGGCGCAACGGCGCGAGCGGAAATATCGGTCGCCCCGCCAGGGGTGAAGCCCACAACCAGGCGGATCGGGCGATTGGGAAAGGGTGCCTGCGCCAAGGCGGGGGATGCAAGCAAAGGGCTGGCCGCGATCAAGGCGCGGCGCGTCACGGTTTCTCTCGGCATGGGGGTGCTGTATCAGGCTTTGCCAGCGCTTGCATCCCCTTTCCGATTCTGCCCAGGGGCGCTAGAAAAATCTCCATGGAGGCCAATTTCTCCGCGCAAATCCTGCGCGCCACGCTTTTCGCCGCCCGCGCCCATGCCGGGCAGGTGCGGAAAGGTGCGGCTGCCGAGCCCTATGTGAACCATGTGATCGAGGTTGCCGCGATCCTGGCAGAACATGGCGCGCCAGAGGAAGCCATCCTGGCCGGGCTGCTGCATGACACGGTGGAAGATACCGAAACCACGGATGCTGATCTGGTGGCGGTTTTCGGCACAGTCATTGCAAGCTTGGTGGCGGAAGCAACCGATGATAAGGAAAAGCCCAAGGAAATCAGGAAGGCCTTGCAGATCAGCCAGGCGCCAAAGCATAGCGAAGCGGCCAAGCAATTGAAACTTGCTGACAAAATCGCGAATTTGCGTTCCATCGCCGATAGTCCGCCGGCGAAATGGAACCATGCGCGCCGCATCGAATATGTTGGCTGGGCGGGGCGCGTCGCGACGGGGCTTAAGGGCGTGAACCCTGGCCTGGATGCGCTGTTTGACACAACCTATCGCGCCGCGCTCGCGCGGTTGGCAAGCGAGATGCCATGAAGCGTCGGCTGTTTCTGGCAAGCGCTGGGCTGCTGGCCACGCCAAATCTGGCGCTGGCGCAGAAAGGTGGCGTGACGCTTTTGATCCCGTTCGCGGAAGGCGGGGCGACGGATCAACTGATGCGCGCGCTTGCAAAATCCGCGAGCAAGGCTTTGGGCCAGGAAATCCGCCTGGAAAATAAGGCAAGCCGCACCGGGCTCAGGCTTTTGACCCAATTGCGCAGCGCGCCACCCGATGGGTCCGTGGTGATGCTGTTCCCGGTCGTGACGCTACGCGCCCTGGTAGAGCGCGGGGTGGATTTCACCATGGGGCGCGATGCCACGCCGATCATGTGTTTGGCCGGCGGCACCTATGGCGTGATTGCCAAGGCGGATCGCTTCCCTGGCGGCTGGCGTGATTTTGTCGCCGAGGCGCGTCAGAAGCCCGGCCAGCTTTCCTTCGGCAGTATTGGCGTGGGTTCGGTTGGGCACGTCACCATGTCGCGGCTGATGGTGAAGGAAAACATCCAGGCAGTGCATCTGCCCTTCCGCGGCGCGGCAGATGGCGTGGAAGCGCTGATGGCGGGTGATTTGGACGTCATGGCGGGCGGCGTGCGGCTGCACATGGCGGTGGATCAGGGCGATGCGCGCTGGCTGACGCTTTGGTCGCCCCAGCGCAATCCCCGCTGGCCCGACGTGCCGACGCTGGTTCAACTTGGCTATGGGCTGACCGAAACCGCGCCCTTCGGCCTGATTGGCCCGCCCAATATGCCGTCAGCTGAGCGCCAAAGGCTGGAGGCTGCCTTCACGGCGGCATTGCGCTCCTCTGCCGTCAAGGCTGTCATGACGCGGCTTGGCATGACCGAGGATTTGCGTGATGCCAAAGCCTATGCCGCCTATCTGGCGGCGGCAGCCGGTGAGGAAGCGGCACTCGGTCTTAGGCCCGAAGCGCGGCAGTGATCCAGGCCGCAACACCGGTCGTTATTCTTGCATCGGCATCCAAGGCGCGGCGTGCCGTGCTGGAAGGCGCTGGGCTGCGGTTCGAAACCCGCATCGCCGGCGTGGATGAGGCCGCCATCAAGGAAGCGGCGCAAGCCGAGGGGATTTCGCCGGATGAGGCCGCGCTGATCCTGGCCGATGCCAAGGCGGAACGCGCGGCACGGTCCGCGCCTGATGCGCTAGTGATCGGCGCGGATCAATTGCTGGTCTGTGATGGCGCCTGGTACGACAAGCCACCCGATATGGCTGCCGCACGCACGCATTTGCAGCGCCTGCGCGGGCGGCGGCATGAATTGGTGACGGCGCTCGTTTGCCATCGTGGCGGGCAGCGCATCTGGCAGCATGTGGCGAAGCCGCGCCTGACCATGCGCGATTTTTCGGATGCGTTTCTGGAGGCCTATCTGGCTGCCGAGGGCGAGGCTTTGCTTTCGTCTGTCGGCGCCTATCGGCTGGAAGGCCATGGCGCGCAGTTATTTGACAGGATCGAGGGCGATCAGCCGGCCATTCTTGGCCTGCCCTTGCTGCCCTTGCTCGGGTTCTTGCGGCAGCATGGGGTGTTGTTGCGGTAGTTCGAGACTAGAGACTCATCCGGCGCGTCAGCCCGGTCAGCCGATCCATCACGAACATCAGCACCAATATCGCCAGAATAAGCACGCCAGATACGGCAGCAACGCGCACATCCAGCGTGCTTTCCATCATGCCCCACATCCGGATGGGCAGCATATCCGTCCGCGCGCTGGAGAGGAAAAGCGAGACCGGCACATTATCCATGGAGGCCACGAAGGCGAGGAAGGCGCCAGCGAAAATGCCTGGCGCAATCAGGGGAAGCGTAATGCGCCGGAAGGTCATGAAGTGCCCTGCCCCCAAGCTGGCGGAGCTTTCCAAAAGCGCCGGTTCCAATTGCGTGACGGTCGCCAAGGTGGTGCGGAACACAAAAGGCGCAATCACCACCAAATGCCCCCCGATCAAATGCGTGAGCGATGGGCGTAGCCCAAGCAACGAAAAAAACATCAAGGTCGCGAGCCCATAAGCGAGCGAGGGCAGGATCAACGGTGACAGAAAGCTTGCTTCCAAGGCGCGTGCCGCTGGCCGACGCGACCGCCCAATGGCAAGGGCCGCGAGCACGGCCAGCATTGTGGCCCCGAGCGTTGCCATGCCAGCCACCCAAAGCGAATTGCCGGCAGCGCGATGGATATGCGCAGACCGCGTTGTGTCAAACAGCGCCTGATACCACCTCAGCGACATTTCTGGCGGCGGAAACCGCAAGGATGCCGAGGTGGTGAAACTCGTAATCAGCACAATCAATACCGGGCCAACCAGGATCAGCAGGCCAAGCAAAGTAAGCCCCCCAAAGACATAGGAAAAGCTTTGGTCGGCAAAGGTGCGACGTTGCCTCATTTAATCGGTCCTTGCATAGCGGCCAAGCCAATTCAGCATCATGATGCCGGCCAGCACGGTCGCCAGCAGCGTCACAGAACAAACGGCAGCGAAGGGCCAATCATAAACCACCATGGCCTGCTGCCAGATCAGCGATGGCAGATAGACAAGCCGCGCCCCGCCAATGACGGATTGCGAAATGAAGGCCGTGCAGGCGGAAGCAAAAACCAAGGTGGCGCCAGCGATCCAACCTGGCAGGCTGAGCGGCAGGATGACGCGAAAAAAGCTCCGCCACATGCCTGCCCCAAGCGCACGTGACGCATCGGGCAGATTTGGATCAAGCCCGCGCATGACGGAAATCAAGGGCAGCAGCATCAGTGGCATTTCGATTTGCATCAGCGCCAGGATAAGCCCCGTTTCCGTCTGCAATATCCTGAGCGGTGTGGCGCTAAGGCCAAGCGCCAGCACCATCTGATTGACCAGCCCTTCCCGCGCCAGGATCACGATCCATGCGAAGGTGCGAATAACGACCGATGTCAGCAACGGCAGCAGAATGATGAAAATCAGGATCTTCTGCGTGCGGGGGCTGGCATTGCAGAAGAATACCGCGAGCGGCCAAGCGAAAAGGGACGTCGCCAGCACCGCCGCCGCGCCCAGCCTAAGCGTATCCCAGACAACGCCGCGGTAGAAGGCATCGCCCCAGAATTTGGACCAGTTATCCAAGCCCCATTGCTGCAAATCCTGATCCGCATGGAGCGATATGCCAAGCAACAACAGCAGCGGTGCCGCAAAAAGCGCGAGGTAGACAATCCCCAAAGGCGCGGCCAAGCGCCAATCCACCGCTGCTGGGCGCATGAAATTACTTCGTGATTTCGCGGTTGAAGCGATCAATCCAACCGGCGCGGCGCGGATTGATCACATTCCAATCATGCGTGACCATCTTGGACAATTCATCGAGTGATTTGATATCCAGGTTGGGTGTCAGCTGCACATCCTTGTTCACCGGGATCATGTTGAAGGGCGCCAATTGTAGCTTGCTTTGCGCATCGGCCGAAATCGCTACGTCAATATAGCGATGCGCATTGGCCTTGTTCTCAGCACCCTTTACGATATGCAGTGTTGTTGCAAAGGTAACAGCGCCTTCACTCGGCGCGACAAAGGCAATGTCAACGCCGCGGCCCTTCAGCGTCGCCGCGTTATTTGTGTTGGTATACATGATGTCAATCTGGCCTTGCTGGAACAGGCCCGGCAAGGCGGCCGGCGTGGATACTGCGGCAACCTTCGGCAGCACCTCTTTCAGCTTGGCAAAGATCGGTTCGACATTGGTGATGGAACCGCCAAAAACCTTCGCCATTTCAATGAGCGATACGGTGCCGAAAGTGGTCTGAAACCCCGTGAGGCCGAGGCGATCCACATAGGGTGAGCGGAACAAATCCGCCCAGCTTTTCGGAGGTTCCGGGAATCTCTTCGGGTTGTAGCATATGCCGACCACTTGCACATTCACCGTCGCCGCATCCGCCATCAGCATGCCATCGGGCAGCTTGCTGACATTGGTGATCATGCGCGGGTCAATCGGCTCAAACAGCCCCGCCTGACGCGCCGCTGCCGCCGGGCCGGGGTCCAGAACGAAGCAATCAAAAGGGGCGACACCGCGCGCGGCGCGCACCTTCGCAACCTGATCCACCGCGAATAGTGGTTCAAAGGCAACGCTCACATTATAGCGCTGACGCAACAGGGGGGCGACAACTTCGCGATAGGCCTCATCCCAGGTGCCAGGATAGATGGCCGCCGTCATGGAACCGGAGGCACGCGCAATGCTGGGCGCGGCAAGCACACCGGCCATGCCGGCAAGAAAACGACGTCTGGAAACCATGGGAATTCTCCTGAAGGGTTACGGGTTGGATTGGGGAAAGATCGAAGGCCGCGCTTCCGGCGTCAGCGCGCAATGCCATATGCCCGGCAGGGTGGAAGCATCACCCGGATGCCGCGCGGTTGCGATTTTAAGCGTGCTGCCATCCGCCGCCGCGACATCATGGATGAAATGCCCACCAATCGGCAGGCTGAGTGTCAGCGTCACCGGAATGCGATCCTGTGCGGCGTCACGCACCAGCATCAATTGCTCCGGCCGAATGGAAACCTGAACGGGCTTGCCCTGTGGCAGGTTGGGCGTTTGGCAGGGGAGCAAAGCGCCAACCGAAAGCCTGATCCCGGCATCAGTGACGATACCATCAAGGATATTGGATGATCCGATGAAGCTATTGACGAAGGGGGTCGCGGGTTCGTCATAGATCGCAACCGGCGTGCCCAATTGTTCGATCCTGCCTTGATTCATCACCGCGATGCGATCGGCGATGGACATGGCTTCTTCCTGATCATGCGTGACCAAAATGGCGGTCAAGCCGAATTGGCGCTGCAACCGCTTAATCTCAATTTGCATATCTAGCCGTAGATTCTTATCGAGCGCCGCGAAGGGTTCATCCAGCAACAGAATGCGCGGCTGCACCGCAAGCGCGCGGGCGAGCGCGATGCGCTGCTGCTGCCCGCCTGACAATTGCCGCGGCTTGCGATCGGCAAAGCCTGCCATGCGCACGGTGGCGAGCATTTCCGACACGCGCGCGCGTTGTTCGGCCTTGCCCGCGCCGCGCGCCACCAGGCCATAGGCGATATTCTCAGCGACCGTCATGTGCGGAAACAGCGCATAGTTCTGGAACACAATGCCGACTTCACGCAAGTTGGGCGGCAGATCATCCACGGCGCGATCACCAATGACAACCTGGCCGGAAGCCTGTCGGATGAAACCAGCGACAATACGGAGC
This sequence comes from Alphaproteobacteria bacterium, assembly GCA_016869715.1. GTDB lineage: Bacteria > Pseudomonadota > Alphaproteobacteria > Acetobacterales > Acetobacteraceae > Neoroseomonas. The sequence goes on along the minus strand of VGDM01000009.1, from coordinate 52,324 downwards.
AAGGTCGTCTTGCCGCAGCCGGAAGGACCAAGCAGGGCCACCAATTCGCCCGCCTTCACTTCAACCGTCACTTCATCAACGGCGCGCGCGGCGCCGTAGCTATGAACAATGCCGTTCAGCAGCAATTGCTGAGAGGCCGAACTCTGGGTAGCCATCGTGAGCGTTGCATCCTTCAGCCGACGAGTGTCTTTCGCAACTTCCATGCCAAAGAGGGAGTCCGGGAAGGCTAGCCTCAAGCAAAGTCTACAAGGGAAACCAGCTTAAATAACAGTCCAATGCCAATATTTTAGGCGAAACCCCACCACAAAAAAGGGCGGTCCCGCAGGACCGCCCCATCATGCTTGCGCAATGCGCAATGGATCAGAAATCCATCCCGCCCATTCCGCCCCCGGGCGGGCCACCGACCGGCGCGCCCTTCGGCTCCGGACGCTCGGCCACCATGGCTTCGGTAGTGATCAGCAGGGACGCGACAGAAGCCGCATCCTGCAGCGCGGTGCGCACAACCTTGGTAGGGTCAATGATGCCGGCTGCAACAAGATTCTTGTACTCGTCCTTTTGCGCGTCATAGCCATGCGCATAGGCATCGGTACGCAGCACTTCACCGGCGATCACCGCGCCGTCCTTGCCGGCATTCTCGGCGATCTGCTTCAAGGGCGACTGGATGGCACGGCGGATGATTTCAATCCCCACCTGCTCATCGCTATTAGCACCCTTGAGGCCATCAAGGTTCGTGGAAGCGCGCAGCAGGGCCACGCCACCACCAGGCACGATGCCTTCCTGCACGGCAGCGCGGGTCGCATGCAGCGCGTCATCAACGCGGTCCTTGCGCTCCTTCACTTCCACTTCGGTCGAGCCACCAACGCGGATCACGGCAACACCACCGGCGAGCTTCGCTAGGCGTTCCTGCAGCTTTTCTCGGTCATAGTCCGAGGTGGTTTCCTCGATCTGAGCCTTGATCTGCTCGCAACGGCCAGTGATCTGGTCCTTCGCGCCAGCGCCATCAACGATGGTTGTGTTTTCCTTCTCGATCCGCACGGTCTTGGCCCGGCCAAGCTGCGCGAGCGTCACGCTTTCAAGCTTGATGCCAAGGTCTTCGCTGATCACTTCACCGCCGGTCAGGATCGCAATGTCTTCCAGCATCGCCTTGCGACGATCACCGAAGCCAGGTGCTTTTACGGCTGCGATCTTCAGGCCACCGCGCAACTTGTTGACGACGAGGGTCGCTAGCGCTTCGCCTTCCACATCTTCCGCCACGATGACAAGCGGACGGCCAGACTGCACAACCGCTTCAAGCAGTGGCAGCATCGGCTGAAGCTGGGACAGCTTCTTTTCGAAGATCAGGATGTACGGATTTTCCATTTCCGCGACCATCTTTTCCGCATTCGTGATGAAATACGGGGAGACATAGCCGCGGTCGAACTGCATGCCTTCAACGACATCAAGTTCGGTCTGGATGGACTTCGCTTCTTCAACCGTGATCACGCCTTCATTGCCGACCTTCTCCATGGCCTGGGCAATCATTTCGCCGATCTCGGATTCGCCATTGGCGGAAAGCGTGCCAACCTGCGCAACTTCGGCGGAGGTCGTGATCTTCTTTGTCTTGGCTTCCAATTCCTCGACAATCTTGGTCACGGCCTTGTCGATGCCGCGCTTCAGATCCATCGGGTTCATGCCGGCGGCAACAGCCTTGGCGCCTTCGCGCACAATGGCCTGGGCCAGCACGGTCGCGGTGGTCGTGCCGTCGCCCGCCGTATCATTGGTCTTGGAAGCAACTTCGCGCACCATCTGCGCGCCCATGTTTTCGAACTTGTCAGCGAGTTCGATTTCCTTCGCAACCGTCACACCGTCTTTGGTGATGCGGGGCGCGCCGAAGCTCTTGTCGATGACGACATTGCGGCCCTTGGGCCCGAGGGTCACTTTTACAGCGTCGGCCAGGATATCCACACCGCGGAGCATACGCTCCCGTGCGTGGGCGCCGAACTTAACGTCCTTAGCAGCCATGTTTGCGTGTCCTTTTCAGGTTCTGATTGGAAATTCGGCGATCAGGCAGCGAGAATGCCCATGACGTCGGATTCCTTCATGATCAGGAGTTCCTCGCCATTCAGCTTCACTTCGGTGCCGGACCACTTACCGAACAGGATGCGGTCGCCAGCCTTGACATCGAGCGGACGAAGATCGCCCTTTTCGTTCAAAGTGCCGGCGCCCACGGCGACGACTTCACCCTCCTGGGGCTTCTCCTTCGCGGTGTCGGGGATGATGATACCACCGGCGGTCTTTTCTTCCGCATTTACGCGGCGAACCAGAACGCGGTCATGCAGGGGACGAAATTTCATAAGGTCCTCTTCTGAGCCTCGGGTTGATGATGCCTCACTCTGGGAAGACTGGTCGGTCACCGAAGGCGCCCCGGCCGTTAGCACTGACCCCAAAGGAGTGCCAATTATGTAGTCTGGCCGGCGCGGCACGTCAAGCGGTTGGCAGCGCTCGAAGCATGCAAGTGCTAATACATTCATATCAAACATTTTTCTTGAAAAATTCCCGGGTTGTCATGGCAAGCTTAATGCCCCCTCGGCGGCAAGCCGGGCAGGATCGCTTGTGACAGCACCGGGCAGGATCGCTTGTGACAGCATAGGAGCAAGGAAAATGAGCCTTAAACTTCAGGGCTTCGCAAACGTGGTGCGAATTCCGGATTGGCGGCTGACTACGGCCGAATTGCTCTATCATCTGCCCGATCACCCGCATGTGCTGGAGAGCTTCATTTGGCAGAAGCTGGATCGGGCGCCCGATTTCCCGGAATTGGACCGCTTCCTCGCCTTTTGGCGGCGCGAAATTGACGGGCCTTTGCATTTGGTCCGCATTGCCTCGGCCGCGCTGACGCGCCCGGCGGAGCTTCGTTATGCCAATGGGGTGTTTACGCTGCATTGAAACCCCTCGAGACTGGGCGGCGACGACCAGGGGGGCAGAAAGACCATGCGCCATATCCAGCAACCGGGGCCTGCCGGGCCCGAGCGCATCATCGCCCATCCGGTGCGCGCGCAGGCTGTGGATGTGGGATTGCCGCGCGGCGCCAGCTTGCTTACTGCTTTGCATGATTTGGCCCGTGCGCATGGAGCAGAAGGTGGGTGCCTCACGCTCTCGGGCGGCGCGCTTGCGCCATTCGCTTATGTGATCCCGGCGCTGGCGCCTGACCTATCCCATGCTGCCTATTACAGCGACACTTTCCGCCCCGCGGGCGCCACGCGGCTTGATGTGGCGTCCATCACGGTCGGCTTTCGCGATGGCGCGCCCTTCTTTCACTGCCATGGCTTCTGGACCGAAGCCGATGGCCGCGCCGGCGGTGGCCATATGCTGCCTGAAGAAACCAACATCGCCGCTCCAATCCGCGCGCAGGGTGTGCTGATTTCAGGCGCGCGGTTTGAAGCACGCCAGGATGCCGAAACGGGCTTCAACCTTTTCACCCCTGTTGCGACCTCGCCGCCAAATGCTACCAGCGCCAATGGCATCGCGATCCGGCTTTGCCCCAATCAGGATGTTACCGCGGCATTTGAAACGGCGGCGGCGAGAGCCGGCTTTGCTTCCGCGCGGCTGCATGGCGGTGTCGGCAGCATCATCGGCGCGCGTTATGCCAATGCGCCGCTGGTGGATAATTTCGCGACCGAAATGCTGATCCGCGATGGTGTGATTCGCCCGGGTGCCACGCGGCTTGATGTGGCGATGGTGGATTTGACCGGGCGTTTGAGCGCGGGCGTGCTGACGCCTGGCGATAATCCCGTGCTGATGACGCTGGAAGCGGTGCTGGTGCCGGGCTGATCGCCGCGTCCTTTCGTCGTGGACAATGTTATGATCTGAACAAAGGAAAGTAACATGGAAGACAACCAGTCCACCCACCCAGCGCACTGTGTGCAGCAACAACTTGAAGTCTGTAACGCGCGAGATGTTGATGCCTTTATGCGTTGGTGGGCCGAGGATTGCTGCTATTACGGCTTTTCGGACCAGCCTTTGGCCAAGGGAGTTGCAGAGGTCCGGGAGCAGCATCTGATGCGTTTTCGCGAACCGAATTCGCACGGGCGCCTGATCACGCGATTATGCTTGGGTAACCTTGTCATTGATCGGGAGGTTTTAACGCGGACATTCCCGGAAGGCCCTGGCGAGGTTGACGTGATTGCACTCTATGAGGTCGGAGACGGGGAGATTTCCAAGGCCTGGTTCAAGATGGGAGAGCCGAGGCTCCTGAATGCCTCACCGTGAGCGGTATTGGCAATTACACTAAAGATACTTGCCGCGTTCCAGAATTTCGAGCGTATATTCCTTGTAGGTGATGCCCAATTCCTCAGCGCGCGCGAGGCGCCTTAGCGCAATCTCCCGCGGAGGGATTTTCCAGGCGCGCTTATGGGCGCGGCGCCAATGCCAGGCGCGCCAGGAGGCATTGACATCTTGCTCCTCATCCAAGGTCGGGCCGCCATTATGGCGCGGCGCTGGGGGAAGCATGTCAGATGCCGCTCACGGGCGGCATGGTGGCGGCGAAGGAAGCACGGCCTGACACGCGATCAAACCAGGCCGCGAGGTTGGGCACGCCATCGCGCCAAGCCCAAACACGATGACGCCTTTCGCAATAGCCAAGCACGGCGAGTAGCGTGAGGAAGCCAGCATCAGGCACTGCATAAACACCCTGTGCAACATCATCCTGCAGCGCGGCCGCAATGCGCGCGGCGCGGGTTTCTTCCAAAACAATCACGCCCGGTGATCTTTCATGGACAGGCCGGCGCAATTCGCGGTTCCAGACCGCGATACCATCAAGCATGCCAAGCACACGGCCATAGGCGGCAAGCCGCTTCCAGCCATCGGCGCCATCACCCAAAAGGCGTTTTTCTGGTGCCACGAAACTATCCAGCACCATCAGAATGGGCGTCGTTTCCGTGATGGTGGTGCCATCTGCCAGCACGAGTGATGGCACGCGCCCCACCGGGTTATGCGGCAACAGGGAGGAAGCCGGATCGCGCAAGGTGGTTTCGGTAAAGGCAATGCGGCCTTCAAGGCCAAGTTCCAGAACCGCCATGCGGGCGATGCGGGCATAGGGCGAGCCGGCGGAATGGAAAAGCTGCATCTGGAAAGCCTAACTCTTTGTGCCAAGCTTGACGAGGGCCGGCATTTCACCCGCGGCCCGCTTTGCGTTACACCCGCCCCCATGAACGCGAAAACACCCTATGACCCCGCCGCCGATGGCTGGACGGATTTCGTCTGGCATGAGGATGGCTTCCCCGCCCTGGTCGGCCCTTTTTGGCAGAAAACCGTGGATGGGCGGCGCCTGCATGGCCTGCTGGTCGAAGAAAAGCACAGCAATATCCACGGTATTGTCCATGGCGGCATGATTTCTACCTTCTTGGATCAAACCCTTGGCCATACGGTGTGGGAAGCAGCGGATCGCGGCCCCAATGTGACGGTGCAGTTGAATGTGCATTTCATCTCCGGCGCCAAGCAGGGAGATTTCCTGGTGGCGGAAGCTGAGGTGATGCGTGTCACGCGTTCCATCGTTTTCGTGCGCGGGCAGTTGACGGCGGGTGATCGGCTGATCGCGCATGCGGATGGGGTTTGGAAGCGGTTGGGGGTGGGGTAGGCGGGATGATGAGAGGCTGAACTTATTCTTTGATTCCGGTTGCGCGCAATTAACTGATAGGCGTCTGGCGGCGCCTTTGGATCAGCAAGCGCAATTCTCTTGCCGATAGCCTGTTTGCAAGTCAGTCAAGCGCTGTTGGCAGTTCTGATCCATCCGCCGTCCGCAGGCCTTGCGCGCTTTTTCGTAACGCTGCACGAAATCCGCCATGGCTTCCGTGCGCCTTGCCTCGTAAAAAGCGTTTTGCTCCTCGGGGCTCGAAAAGCTACCAGGCCAAAGAACTACCGTGATGCCTTTTGGATAGATTGTCGCTGCCCCAGAGGCTAGATCCGCCGCGAGGCCAATGATCGCACCGATCAAAAGATTGCCCGCGGTCATGGCTTGAAAGCTAGCGGTGACGAGCCTGCTGGTCGCTTGGTAATTTGCCCTTTCACATTGCACACGAATATCATGATGCGATTTGCCGTTTCGTACTGAAGCCGGGGTTGGATTGACGGCGCCGAAAATCGACTCATTTCTCTGCAAGATGCAGGCAGCGCCAGCAGGTTCGGTCTGAATGAGCATTGCATGCTCTGTCCCGGTCGTTACAGTGGCTCAGCCGGAGAGAAGCGCCAAGAAGCTGAGCAGCAGGAATTGGCGGATGGGCCGGAGCATCGGAAATTTCTGGACCATTAATCACCCCCAATCCTGCAAAATGTTCAGCGGAAGCTCGACCTTTGGCCGGTCATGGGGGCGAAGCGGGTACCCCCATGAGGTACTTCCCGCCCTCAGGTTCCAGTCGGATTGGATGCGCGCCGTTCTTCCATACGCCGATTTCTTCCTGTTCCTGATAACGTAATTTGCGAATGCGTTGCAAGCAGCTTTGATCCGTAGCACCACCACAGGCGCCTTGCGCACTTTCGATGCGCCTTGCAAAATTAGCACGGGTATCGACAAGCCGCCCCTCAAAAGACGCATCGCGCGCGGCTCCACTCGGGAAGCGTTGTGGCCGGGGCACCACCTTGACCGATTCTGGGTAGGTAATCGCCGCACCGGAAGCGAGGTCAGCAGCCAGCCCGATGACACCGCAAATCAACACATTGCCCAGAGTCATTGCCTGGAAGCCGGCGGTGACGGTGCTACTGGTCGGCTCATGATTTGCCTTTTCACAACTCACCGTAATGTCGTTGCGTGATTTGCTGGTGCGCATGGATCCAGGGGTGGGATTAACGGACGCGATATTTGTGCCCCCGCGACGCAAGAGGCAAGTTGCGCTGACGGAATCGGACTCTACCAATAAGGTGTGGTCGGTTCCACTTGTGGCGGTAGCGCAAGCTGACAATGTGGCCATCGAAAAAAACAGGAGGGGTAGGCGAAAACAACGCTTTATTAGAGATCCTTCCCGGTGATTTTTTCATCATTGCAACTCTGCCACGATGCCGCAATGCCTTAAAAGGCGGTAGGGTCCCTGATTGATCGCGCCGCGCCGGCCTGTCAGTTTTGGTCCCGGTCCAGCCCCAAAAACCTACCAAGACCAGCACCGGGAGAGCAAGAATGCTTCACCGCCGAACCCTCCTTGCCGCGCCGTTCGTCTTCGCCCCATCCCAGCACGCCGCCGCGCAATCCGGCGCTGTCTGGCCCGCAGGTCGGCCTATCAGGCTTGTGGTTGGCTTTCCGCCCGGCGGCTCCGGCCACTTCCCTGCACGCACGCTGAGCGATCCTTTGGCGCGCGAGTTGGGCGGCGCCACCATCATCGTGGATAACCGCCCTGGCGCCGGTTCCAATATCGCTGCCGAACATGTCGCGCGGAGCGAGCCGGATGGCTACACGAACTTCTCGGCGGCAATTTCACCCATGCGGTGAACCCGGCCATGTATCGCCGCCTGCCCTTTCATCCCATCAATGATTTCACGCCGATCACGCGCGTGAGTGACCTGCCGCTGATCATCGCCGTGCGCGCTGATACCGGCATCAATAACCTGGTGGAGCTCGCGGCGCGGATGCGCGCGCAACCGGGGCGTAGGAATTACGCAACACCTGGCATCGGCACGCCAAGCCATCTGGTGGGCGCCAAGCTTGCGAAAGTGACGGGGCAGGACATTACTCATGTGCCCTTCCAAGGTGGTGCGCCTTCGCTGCAAGCCGTGCTGGCTGGGGATGTACAAATCCTGGTTGGCACACCGCCTGTGGCACTACCGCAAATCCGCGCCGGCACGTTGAAGGCGCTGTCACTCAGCACGCGTTTGCCATCGCCGGTCATTCCCGATGTGCCGGGCAGCGAAGCGGCGGGGCTGCCCGCGCTTCACATCACTGGCTGGTGGGGCGTGTGGACCGCAGCACGCCTGCCGAACCCAATCCGGGACCGGATGTTCAGCGCCCTCCGCGCCGTATTGGCGTAACAGTCCGTGCAGGCGCGTTTCGCGCATGAAGGGCTACAAGCGCTACCGAGCGAAGGCCCAGAAGAATTTGGCCGCTTTGTGCAGGCAGAAATGCCGATTTGGGCCGAGATTGTCAGGGACGCCGGCGCCACGGCGGAGTGAAGCGCCTACAACCCCAACAAATCCAACGTACGCGCGATAATCTTCGCCTCATCAAATCGTTCCAACGCGCGGGCGCGCCCGGCCTCACCCAGATGGGTGCGTAGTGCTGGGTCGCTCGCAAGCCGGGACAGCGCTTCGGCCAGGGGCGGGATGGTGGCGGGCGGCACCAACAGGCCTGTTTCGCCTGCCACCACCTGTTCGCGTGGGCCGCGGATATCGGTCGCCACCACGGGCAGGCCGGTCAGCATGGCTTCAATCACGCTCATGGGCAGGCCCTCAAAATGCGAGGGTAGGCAGAAAATATCCGCCGCCGCCAGCAACCGCGCCACATCATGCCGATAGCCAAGTCTTTGCAGCCGGGGGCCGAGCGCTGCGGCCGCGCGGGCGAAATGCGGTTCCATATCCTGGCCGTGGTCGGAGGCTAGCCGTTCGCCCACCACCCAAAGCCGCGCATTTTCGGGCGTTGCCTCCATGGCGCGCAGCAATTCTGGATAGCCCTTGTGGCGCACCAGCCGGGAGACCGCGATGATCACACAATCATCGGGATCAGCGCCCAATTCGGCGCGTAAACTAAGGCGCGCATCAGCATCGGGATGAAATTGCGCCGGATCGCGCCCATTCAAAATGGCCGTTGCATGCGGGTGAATACCAAGCCTGCGCGCATCTTCTGCCTCTTCCGCGCTGACAGTCAGATAGATATCCGTGATGCGCCCGGCAGCGCATTCCAATTCCAGCGCCAAGGTGCGGCGCCACCCAGGGCCTGGCTGATTGAACAGAAAACCATGGCAGGTATAGGCAATGCGCGGCACGCCAGCTGCCCGCGCCGCCGCGCGCCCGATCAAGCCACTGATCGGCATATGCGCATGCACCAGATCGCACCCTTCGCGCTTCAGGAAATCACGCACCTCCGTATAGGCGCGCCACTGTGCCAGCGGGTTCATGCTGCGCGCCATGGGAATGGCTTCAATGCGAAACCCCTCAGCGCGGGGAAACTCAAGCAAGGGGCCTTCGGCGCAAAGCCCGACAACCTCATGCCCACGCGCGCGCGCGCCGCGCATCACCGGCAAAATGAAATGCCGCATGGCGAAATCCACATTCGCGACAAAACAGATTTTCATGGGGCGCTTTGCGTGCTCACGCGCTTGGGATGGGTGCTGTGCCGGGCAGGCTTACACGCGTGATTGCCCATTGCAGCGAAACCTCATTGTCTTCCGCGTAGAGCACGATTTGCAGGCTGCGCCGCGCCTCACCACCCAGATAGATGCTGTCTTCCAAAGCAACACGCGCGCCCTTCGCGCGCAGCTTCCAGCCCGCACCGGAAGCGAGCCGCAGCAGTACCGCGCTTTCATCCTGCAACAGATTCGCCGTCACCGCGGGGTGCAGATGAAAGCGCGCGACGAAAATCGGCACCGGCGCATCGGGCGGCAATTCCAGCACATCCTCACCGCGCAAATCATCGCCTGATTCGGCCAAGTAAAGCCGCCGGCGATGCACCGCGCCAAAGGGGCCGCGCCAGCCATCATGGCTTGCTTCCAGCCATTGCGCGCCGGTTGCTTCCTGACGCTCCACTTCAATGGTCTCAGGCTTGCGGCCAAGGCCCTCGGGGCGGAGCTCACTTGAATTGGTGTCGGACAGCACGAGCGTTGAATGGGCGGCGGTGGCGCGCAGCGCATCGCGCCAGCCTTCCTCACCGGCTGGGGCCGCGCCGCAATTGACGATCAGCCGATCACGCCCGACCGACATTTCAAAGGAAAGCGTGCCGGCATGGGCGAAGCGATCCGCGCCGCTCGGCAAGCCACCGAGGCCAGTAGCGCCCGCGCGCCCGCGTGGCGGCGGCCCGGCATCCATTATGATGACGCTGCGCCCGGCTTGCAGGCGCTGAAAGCCGGTTTCCGGCAATTCCAGCGCGCCGCGCCCGCGCGCCTGGCCTTGCGTCAGCACCAGATCAAGCAGCGCCGAGTTTTCTTCCCGCGCGCCATTGAACAGCGCCAAGCCGCCATCGCCATGGCGGAATAAACGCAAAGCCGGCGCCGCGCGGTCGAGTGCCGCCAGCAAATGTGGCGGCGCTTCCACGCCAACACCATGCAGCAGATTGCGGATTTCAATCAGGTCTTGCAGCGCCGCGAGTTGCTGCGCGGGGGAGCGTTCCACGTGCCCGCCATCGGGCAGGAATTGACGCTCAATCTCGGCAGGCAGGAAGCGAATGGCGCGTTGCAGATAGGCCTCTTCTTCCAGTGCAACGGCGGCGGCAAGCGCACCCTTCAGCGCCACCAGCGCGCCGCGGTGTTCTTCTTCCGCCGGCAGCGCGCCGACCAGATCGCGCGCATCCTGCGCGAGGCGCTGCATTACCTGGCGACGGAAGACATCCTCGGCGGTCGCAGCGAAGAAATCCCAATGGCCAAGCCATGCGGAAATGCGCGCGCCGAACACCTCTGCCGCATCGGCAATATCTTCTTCCCAGCCGCTTTGCAGCCAATCGGCTGTGAGTGCACGGGCGCGGAGCCGCGCGGCATCGGTGCCAAGCGCGCGCAAATCGCGCATCCAGGCGAAACCAAGCGCCGAGGCGCGCCAGGTAGGGGAGGCACCCTTGCCACCCCAGGGCTCACCCCCTTCGGCGAGTAGGCGCATGGGGCGGATGGTGCCGGCGAAATCGGCTTCTCCGCGCAGCAGCCGCGCGCCGCGCGCGGCATCGCCGGGCCACAGATCACGGAAGGGGCGGGCAGGGGCATCGGGCACCCGCACGGGGCGGAGACGTGCCAGTTTTTGTCTTGCGCCGCGCAGCAGGTTGATCATGCTGCACCCCCGCGCAAAGCCTTGATCGCCGCGGCGTAATCCGGCGCACCGAATACGGCGGTTCCCGCCACCAGCACATCCGCGCCGGCATTCACGCAAAGCGGCGCGGTTTTGGCCGTGACGCCGCCATCCACCTGCAAGCGGATATCGCGGCCCGAGGCTTCGATCAGCCGGCGCAGCTTTTCGATTTTCGGCAATTGGCTTTCCAGGAAGCTCTGCCCGCCAAAGCCGGGATTGACCGACATGACCAGGATAAGATCGCAAAGATCCATCACATGTTCGATGGCCGCGATGGGTGTGGCCGGGTTCAGCACCACGCCGGCCTTTTTGCCGAGGCCCCGAATGGTTTGCAGTGAGCGATGCAAATGCGCCCCCGCTTCGGGATGCAGCGAAATCAGATCCGCCCCGGCATCGGCGAAAGCCTGCAAATAGGCGTCAACCGGGGCGATCATCAGATGCACATCAAAGGGGATGGTGGTGTGGCGACGGAGCGCTTTGATAAGCCCCGGCCCGAAGGAGATATTCGGAACGAAATGCCCATCCATGATATCCAAATGCAGCCAATCGGCGCTTGCTGCGGTCACTGCACGCACTTCCTCACCGAGTTTGGCGAAATCGGCGGCGAGAAGCGACGGGGTGATGAGCGGCGCGGCGTGCACGATTCCCTTTGTAACCTTCAGCCCTTGTCGGGACAACCTAGCGTGAGCGCCTATACCTTCCTTAACAGGGCACGCACGACCTCGGCATGGCCCTGATGGCGTGGGCCTTCATCCAGGAACACGGTGCCTTCGAGCAATTCCAACACCTCAAGCCCCGCGAAGCATTCCTCGACAATGGCGCGACTCCAGAGCAAGTCGCGCAGCTTCGGCCCACCACTACGGCGGCCCTCCTGGGCGGGCGTGAAACATTCCAGCACCAGCAAGCCACCGGGGGCGAGCGCTGCTATGGCGCCGGCGGTGGCCTTCGCGCGATCTTCGGGTGGCAGATGCAGATAAATCCAAGCAATCAGGTCAAAACCGGCGCATGGCCAATCCCAGGCGGCGGCATCTGCCGTGATGGTGTTCAGCACCACGCCGCGCTTCCGGGCGAGGGAGGCTGCCTTGGCCAGGCCCACGCCCGACCAATCAAGCGAGGTTACCGCTAAACCCTGACGGGCCAGCCAGACGCCATTGCGGCCTTCGCCATCGCCAACTGCCAGCGCGCGCATGCCGGGGTGCAGCCGATGCGCCTGGGATTGCAAATAAAGGTTCGGCGCCTCGCCAAACTCAAAGCCTCCATTCTGGTAGCGTTCATCCCAGGCCAGGCTGGTGCTCATGATTTTCCTCGCGGGGTGGGGCGCCAACCGGGCGGCGCCAATTCAAAGCCGGCGAAATCAAAGGCAGGGCTAACGGTGCAGCCCACCAGACTCCAGCGGCCAAGCGACACGGCACTTTGCCACCAGCCCTTCGGCACCAGCGCAAAGGGGCGCTGATGGCGCGAAAGATCGGGGCCGAGACGCAGCGCTTCCGCATCATGGCCATCCGGGGAAAGGCTTAGCGCCAGCGGCCCGCCCGCATACCAATGCCAGGCTTCGGCGGCATCCACGCTATGCCAATGGCTGAATTCATCGCCAGCGAGCAGGAAATAGATCGCCGTGCCGGCACCGCGCCCGCCACCTTCCGGCGCATCGCGCCAGATTTCGCGGTAATGGCCGCCCTCCGGGTGCGGGGCCAAACCAAGCGCAGCAATGACCTGCGCGGCGGTCACACCCGGATCACGCAGGTCAATCATGGTTCAGCCGACCGGAACGGTTTCAGCGAGTGGGGCGAGCTTCGAGACCTCGTCAAACCAGGCGGCGAGCTTCGGGCAGGCATCGCGCCAGGGTTCAGTGGCAAAGCGGAAATCGAGGTAGCCAAGCGCGCAGGCAATGCTGATGGCGCCGATATCGCCAAGCCCGCGCGGCGGGTCCCTCTCCAGCACGGCCAAAGCGCGTTCAACAGCGGCCTTTTGGCGCGCGTCAAACGCCTTGCGGCCATCATCCTGCGGCTGGCCCATCTGCAGGCGCCGGCCCACAGCGGCATCCAGAATGCCATCGGCGGTTGCTTGCCGGATCATGGCTTTGAGGCGCGGCGCGCTGCCGGTTGGCGGGAAAAGCGGCGCGGCGCCGCCGATCGTGTCCAGGTATTCGCAAATCACCGGGCTGTCATAAATCGCCATGCCATCCTTGGTGACCAAGGCGGGCACCTTGGAAAGCGGATTATCGGCCAGCAGATTGGCCGGCGATTGATGTGGATTGGTCGAGATCTTTTCCAAAAGCCCGCCAATGCCGCGGGCGATGGCGCAGACCATGACTTTCCGCACGTAGGGGCTGGCTGGGGAGTAATGCAGTTTCATGGAGCGTTTCCTTCTGACGGATTAACGAAAGCTGTCCTTGCCGGCACGGATGCGGGCAAGTGTGGCGATATCCGGCGCACGCATGAAAGGATTGGCGGCGCGTTCGGAAGCGATGGTGCTGGGCAGCGTCGGCTTGCCGGCGGCGCGCTGCGCATGGGCTTCCGCGATGCGGACCTTGAGCGTGGCATTGTCGGGTTCCACCGTGGTGGCAAAGCGCGCATTGCTTTCGGTATATTCATGCCCGCAGCACACCAGCGTTTCCCCCGGCAGGGCAGCAAGCGCGGCGAGTGAGGCGAACATCTGCTCTGCCGTGCCTTCCAGCAGGCGCCCGCAGCCGAGCGAAAACAACGTGTCCCCACATAACAAAATATGCGAATCGGCGATGTGGAAGGCGATATGGCCGCGTGTGTGGCCATCACTCGCCAGCACTGCCGCCGTGCTGCCCAGCACATCCACATGATTGCCGGGTGACACCGCCTGATCGAGTGGCGGCAGGCGATGCCTATCGGCCGCCGCGCCGATAACCTTGGCGCCATAACGCGCCACCAGCCCTGGCACGCCGGCCACGTGATCGCCGTGGTGATGCGTCAGCAGGATCAAATCAAGCTTGCTGCCCATGGCTTCGATCACCGCGGCCACGGGCGCATCCTCTGCCGGGTCGCAGACCGCAAGGCGGCCATCCGCGGTGCGGAGCAGCCAGGCGTAATTATCGGAAAGGCAGGGGATCGGGGTCGCGGTCAGTGCCATGGGGCTACCTTGTCAGGGGGCCATCCCATGCGGCCCCGGAAGCGCCTATATCTACCCGTATGCGCGAGGAAATCCATGGCCTGGCCGAGTTCTACGCCGCCCCCGCGGGCGGGCTGACCGCGCGCCTGCTGCGTCGGCGCCTGGCGACGCTGTGGCCGCGCCTTGCTGGGCTGGATGTGCTGGGGATTGGCCATGCGGAGCCCTATTTGTCCGTGTGGCGCGAAGAAGCGGCGCGTTGCATTGCGCTGGCGCCGGCGCAACTCGGCCCGGCGCGCTTTGCCCATGCTGGGGTTTCATCCGCCGTACTGGCGGAAGAAGACGCGCTGCCTTTCCCGGATTTGAGCTTTGATCGCATCCTGCTGGTGCATGGGCTGGAAGCGGCTGAGAATGCCGGGCGCTTGCTGCGCGAATGTTGGCGCCTGCTGCGCGATGATGGGCGACTGCTGGTGGTGGCACCCAATCGGCGTGGCATTTGGGCGCAGTTTGACCATACGCCTTTCGGCCATGGCCGGCCTTATTCGCCCCCCCAGATCACAAGGCTGTTGCAGGCGCAGATGTTTCGTGTGGAACGCCGTGATGCCGCGCTTTACGTACCGCCCTTCACGCCGCTGATGCGCGCTGGCTCGGCTTGGGAAAAGGTGGGCCGCGCCATTTGCCCCGCGCGCTGGGCCGGGCTTTGTCTGATCGAAGCCGAGAAGGACATATTCGCCGCCATGCCGGCAGGGGCGGTGCGGCTCCGCCGACGCGTGCTGCTGCGCGCCTGATTGGCCTTTTGCGGCGCTTGGTCCATGCTCGCGTCATGGCCCAGGGAGAAACGCCATGAACCAAGACCCAAGCTGGCAGCAAAGCCTGCGCTATCCAGACCCATCAATTGTGGCTCTGGATGCATCCTTCAAGAAATATCACCTGGCGCTTTCGGCCGTTGAGCAGCTGTATCATGGCACGCGCTGGGGTGAGGGGCCGGTCTGGCTTGGTGACGCGCGCTGCCTTTTATGGTCCGATATTCCAAACAATCGGGTGCTGAAATGGGAAGAGGAAAGCGGCGCGGTCAGCGCCTGGCGCAAGCCCGCCAATCACGCCAATGGCCATACGCGGGACCGGCAGGGCCGCGTGATTGCCTGCGAGCATTTCGGCCGCCGCGTGGTGCGCTTTGAATATGATGGCGCGATCACGGTGCTGGCCGATAGCTACAAGGGCAAGCGGCTGAACAGCCCGAATGATGTGGTCGTGAAATCCGATGGGTCCATCTGGTTCACCGACCCGCCCTTCGGCCTAATGGCGAATTATGAAGGCGAACGCGCCACACCCGAATTGCCGCATACCAATGTCTATCGCATTGATGGCCAAAGCGGGGAAATCACGCTGGTGGTCGATGATGTGAACCATCCGAATGGCCTGGCCTTCAGCCCGGATGAAAAGATTTTGTACGTTATCGAAAGCCGCGCCGATCCGCGTAATATCCTCGCCTATGATGTGGTGACGAGTGGCAAAAGCTTGCGCAAGCGCCGGGTTTTCGTGGCCTGTGAGCCGGGTGAAACGCCGGATGGCTTCCGCGTGGATGTGGATGGTAATCTCTGGTGCGGTTGGGGCATGACGGCCGAGTTCGATGGCGTGCGCGTCTATAACAATACCGGCGCACCCATTGGCCATATCCATCTGCCGGAACGCTGCGCCAATGTCTGCTTCGGTGGGCGCTATCGCAACCGGCTATTCATGGCCGCGGCGCAATCCTTGTATGCTCTTTATGTGAATACAGAGGGCGTCAAGGGCGGTTGAGCCTGTTGCGCGGCACTTCAATGGTCATGGCTAGCAGCCGGAAGGAATGGCTCTTGCCATGGCCGTCAAGATTGAGGCTGCCATTCACGCCGCCTTCCAGCACATCATCGATCACGAAATTGAAGGCGTGCAGCAGCGGCAAATCGTAACGCGTGCAAACGGTGGCGCCGCGATGAAGAAACAGCGCCAGCACCCTCTCCTCCGTGACCTGTTCGGCGAGCAGATCATAATGTGCCGGATCATAGGGCATGAGGGAAAGGTTGACGCGATTGCCTTTATCGCCTGCGCGGCTATGGGCGATGTCATGCAGGGTGATTGTAGTGGTATTGCTCATCAATTCCACTCCCGCGCCGGCAGCACGCGCTTTTCGGTCGGCACCTGATCGCGCGGGACCAGGAAGCTCCGTGTTAGGATGCGTGGTGTGACGCGCCAACGCGCGCCTGAAGTGCCGGCGGTGCCGCAGCAGAGCAAAGCGAGGGCCTCACGCGATGCCTGATCTGCATCATCACGCGTCGTGGCCTCAACCGCCAGGCGAATGCGGATATCTTGCGGTGCTGGCCCGTCATACCCACGCCACAGCGCGCCATCATCCGAATCATGCACGGAAACAACACCGATTAGATCAGCCCGTGCGCGGCGCGCAAGGCCGCGGCGCTTGACGCGTTCCAGCAGCACATCCGCGGTCGCCTTGGCGCGGGCGAGCGCATTGGGGCCGGCGACGCTGATTTCACCCTCACCGAGCCATGAACCCTCATAACAGGCAGTGACTTTCAGCAGATCAGGGCGCGGGTTGCCGCGCAGGCCATGCACCGCCACGCGATCCTTGCCCGCCATGTTCAGATGCGCGGCGGTGATATCCAAGGTCACATCGGGCGTAATGTAGCGCGCAGGATCATGCACCTCATACAAAAGCTGTTCCTTGACGGTGCGCAGATCAACAATGCCGCCAGTGTCTTCCGGCTTAGTGATCAGCAACGACAAATGGCGCCCAACTTCCGCGATGGGAAAGCCGATATTCGCGGGGTCTGGAATATCCTTGAACCCCGGGTCCCAAAACACGCCGCCCGTGACCTGGCTGCCGCATTCTAGCAAATGCCCGGTCGCGGCGCCGACTGCGAGTGCATGCCAATCATCCTCGGCCCAGCCGAAATGATGCATGAGCGGCGCAATAGCGAGTGCAGGGTCCGAGGTGCGCCCTGCCACTACAATTTGCGCACCGGCGGCGAGTGCTTCTGCCAAGGGCGCCGCACCGATATAGGCATTGGCGGAAACGAGCTTCCAGGAAGACATATCAAGCCCTGTATCGGCTTCATGCACGGCCATGCTGTCCAGATTGATGCTGGCGGAAACATCATCGCCGGTGACAAGCCCGATGCGAAGGCCCGGCAGGCCAAGCTGTTTCGCCAACCGCGCAATGGCACGCGCGGCAGCAAGCGGATTGGCCGCACCGAAATTGCCGAGGATCGGGATACCCGCGCGCGCCGCATCCGCGAGGATTGGCTCGAGTAGGCGTTCCAGCATCGGTTCATAGCCCGCTTGGGGATCACGCCGGCGTTCAAGCTGCGCAAGCGCCACGGTGCGTTCGCCAAGGCATTCAAAGAACATCGCTGCCGGCAGGCCGCGCTTAATCAGGCTGCGCATCACAGGAATGGGCGCATCCACGCGGTCACCAGAAAAACCCGCGCCATTGCCGACAAGAAACAGATCACTCACGCCATGCACCCCTTGATCGCGGCGCCGAGTATAGCCGCGTCACTATCGTCAAAGGCAATCGGGTTGATGGCAAGCAAGCCCTGGTTGAAGCGCCCGGCATCGAGGTGAATGGCGGGGCGTTGGGCGCGCAGCCGCGCATCTGCGGCGTGCGCGGCGGTAGCATCGGGCAAGCACCATTCCAAAATGGGCAGGCCAGGCTTGGCGCCATCAGGGACAAGACGCAATGCGTCCGGGTGCCCGGCCGCTGCCAGCACCGCTTCCAGCCGCGCTTGCCAGCGCGCGCTACGCTCAGCCGGGTCTTCCGCAACAAAATATCGCAAGGCCATGATCAGGCCAATGATTTCTTCCTTGCCAATTTTGCAAGAACGTCCAATGCCGTGATGCGGCAGGCCGCGCATTTGCGCGAGGGGCGCGAATTCCGGCGGAGCGATGAACTCCGCTTCCGGCATATCAAGATCAAGCATCTGTGCCAGCGCTGAAGAAACCAGATCGCGCCGCCCGGCGAGAATGCCGGAAGATTGCGGCCCGCCCAAAGCCTTGCCACCGGAAAAACACACTAGATCGGCGCCTTCAGTGATGAAGCGCTTCAGGTTATCGGCGGGCGGCAATTGCGCTGCCGCATCCACCAATACGGGGATATGCCGTTCACGCGCCACGCGCACCACATCGGGCAAGGGTGGCTCACTATTCGCACCAGCGAGGTAATGGATTGCTGCCGTACGATCCGTGATGGCATCAGCGATTTCCCAAGGCGCGGCATCGCGCACGCCGGGGCCGGAAACGCGGTCCGGAATGCCGATTTCAATGATGCGTCCGCCCGCGACGCGCAGCGCACGATCATACATATTGCGCTGGCTGCGGATGGTGATAAATTCATCCGGCATGCCGCGCGTATCGGGCAGGCGGTTCATCGCGCCCGGATCAAGTCGCGCCATGCAGGCGGCTGCCCCCAGCAACACAGCGGCAGAAGCGCCAGAGGTGACAATGCCTGCTTCCGCGCCCGTGGCCTTGGCGATGTCTCGGCTGGCAGCGGCTTGCAAATGATGCATTTCAACCGTGGCACGTGCGGCTTCTACCATGGCGGCCAGCACCTCGGGCGCCATCAGTCCGCCGGAAAGCCGCGTATTGGTACCATAGGCATTGATGATGCGCGGCACGCCAAGATTATCGTAAATCATGCGGGTTGTTCCGAAAGAGTGCGGCGAAGCGCATCACGCCAAAGTGCATAATGACCATCCGCTTCGGCACGGTTCATTTGTGGTATGAAACGCCGTTCCAGGCGCCAATGCGTAGCCCCCGCCGCACCTGGCGGTGCGCAAAGCCCGGCCTGCATGCCGGCAAGATAGGCCGCACCGAGTGCGGTGGTTTCCAGCACTGTCGGGCGGTCCACCGGGGCGCCCAACTGGTCCGCAAGGAATTGCATGGTCCAATCGGAAGTAACCATGCCGCCATCAACGCGGAGCACGGTTTCACGCGCGCCCTGCCAATCCGCATGCATGGCTTCGATCAGATCGCGTGTTTGAAACGCGACACTTTCAAGGGCAGCACGGCAAAGCTCGGCACGACCGGCGCCGCGTGTTATGCCAAAAATCGCAGCTTGCGCCCTGGCATCCCAATGCGGCGCGCCAAGCCCGGCAAAGGCCGGCACCAGCACCACGCGCTGCGCGGGATCGGCTTGCGCGGCCAGAACCCCGGCCTCCCTCGCATGCCTGATGATGCCCAAGCCATCACGCAGCCATTGCACCGCAGCACCGGCAACAAAAATGGCACCTTCGAGTGCGTAATGCCGCTTGCCTTGCAATTGATAGGCGATGGTCGTCAGCAGCCGATTGCGCGACGCAACCGGCGCCTCACCGGTATTGAGCAGCGCGAAACACCCCGTGCCATAGGTGGATTTCACCATGCCTGGCGCGAAGCAGCCCTGCCCGATAGTGGCAGCCTGTTGGTCGCCCGCCATGCCGCGAATGGGAATGGCGGCACCGAGCAAAGCGGGTTCCGTCGCGCCGAAATCCCCAGCACAATCACGCACTTCTGGCAGGATGGCTTCCGGGATGCGAAACAGCCGCAGCAAATCCGCATCCCAAATGCCGCGGCGGATATCGAACAACATGGTGCGCGCGGCATTGGTGGCATCGGTTGCATGTACCCGCCTGCCCGTCAGGCGCGAGAGCAGAAAGCAATCCACCGTGCCGAAAGCGAGCGCGCCGCGTTCCGCCGCTGCCCGCGCGCCCGCGATATTGTCCAACATCCAGGCGAGCTTGGTGGCCGAGAAATAGGGATCGGCCAGCAGGCCGGTGCGTTCTGTTAGCAACGCCTCATGCCCCTCAGCGCGGAGTTTTGTGCAGGCATCCGCCGTGCGGCGGTCCTGCCAAACAATGGCGCGATGCAGGCAGCGGCCCGTGGTGCGATCCCAAAGCAGCGTGGTTTCGCGTTGATTGGTAATGCTAATGCCGGCCACATCACCGGCAATTCCGCCGGCTTTTTCCAGGGCCTGGCGTATGGTTGTGATGGCGCCCTGCCAGATATCCTCGGGCTCATGTTCCACCCAGCCTGGGGCCGGAAAATGCTGCGGCAATTCCATCTGCGCGGTCGCGCGCGGCGCCAGGTCCGCCCCAAAAGCAATGGTGCGCGTAGAGGTTGTGCCCTGATCGAGCGCAAGCAGCAAAGGGGTCTTCATGCCGTGGCCTTTCCCTCCCGCGTATAGCATAATGCGGGAAAGGAGATTGCGCGATGGCCTTTCAGCTTTACGAACTCTGCGGTGCCGATCCGGCGCGGCGCTTCAGCCCCTATTGCTGGCGGAGCCATCTGGCGCTGGCGCATAAGGGCCTGGCCTTTGAGACCATTCCCTGGCGCTTCGCCGAAAAAACCGCGATTGGCGCGCATGGGTCGCAAAAAGTGCCGGTGATGCTTCATAATGGCCGCGCGATCCTTGATTCCTGGGTGATTGCGAAATATCTAGAAGATACATACCCGGATCGGCCTTCGCTGTTTGGCGGTACCGGCGGGCGGGACTTGGCGCGCTTCATCAATGCCTGGGGTGATGCAATATTGCACGCCGGGATTGCTCGGCTGGTGGTCTCAGACATTCCGCAGCATCTGGCGCCGGAAGACGTGGCGTATTTTGTCCCGGATCGTGAAAAGCGCTTTGGCATGACGCTTGAAGCCGTGACGGCGGATCGCGCGGAACGCGTGAAGGGTTTTCGCGACAGTCTGATGCCCCTGCGGATTGCGCTGCGCGCCGCGCCCTTTCTGCATGGTGATGCGCCGGGCTATGCGGATATGATCGTCTTTGGTGGCTTCCAATGGGCGCGCTGCGTCAGTGCCTTCCCGCTGCTGGCAAAGGATGACGCGGTTTATGCGTGGCGGGAGAGGATGCTGGATGCCTATGGCGGCATTGCCCGCGCCGCGCCCGCCTTTGCGGAAGCCTGAAGCACTCCCTCTTTTCGCTTGAAAGGCGGCGCGCTTCGCGCTTGGCTTGCGGTATTCGATGTTTGCCGCAAGCCAGGAGGCCGCCATGCCCATGTCCACCCTGATCCGCAACGCTGCCTGGACCGCCGAATGGGATGCCGCAGCAGGGCGGCATGTCTATGGGCAGTGCAGAGATGTGCTGCTTGCCGATGGGCGCATCGCTGCTGTGACGCCACATGATCCGAATACTCCGCCGCCTGCCGGCGCCGAAGTGATCGATGGCAGCAAATTGCTGCTCATACCTGGGTTGATCAATATCCATACCCACCCGACAACTGAACCCGCCGGGCGTGGCGTACGCGAAGATCATGGCGTGCCGGAACAGCAGATGACTGGCCTGTTCGAGCGCCTGCAAGCCTTTCGCCTGGACCAGCAAGGTCAGGCTGCGGCGATGCGTTTGGCATATGCTGAGTTGATGTCGTCTGGCGTGACGAGTGTGGTGGATTTGTCGCCGCCCTTTCCGTCCTGGCTTTCCATCATGGCGGAAAGCGGCCTGCGCGGTTGGGCCGGTGCGGGCTATGCTGCGGCGCGTTGGGGTATGGAAGCACCGCAAACCGTGACCTGGATGTGGAAATGCGAAGACGCGCGGCGGCAATTCGATGCCGCCAAACAATTTATGAAGGACGCCGAGGCCGAAGCCTCCGGCCGCCTGACCGGCATCGTCTTCCCCGCGCAGATTGACACGGTGGAAGAGGAGATGTTACGCGAAAGCATCGCCTATGCTGCCGAAACAGGCCGACCCTTCACCACCCATATCGCGCAATCCATTGTCGAAGTGCGGGAGATTATTCGCCGCCATGGCATCACCCCCATTCAATGGGCTGCGAATATCGGGCTGCTGACGCCGCGCAGCATTCTGGGCCATGCGATTTTTGTGGATGAACACATCTCGGTCGGCTGGCATACCGCCAAGGATGTCGGGCTGATTGCTGATACAGGTGCGACGGTTGCGCATTGCCCATCACCCTTCGCACGGTATGGCGAGCATTTGCGCCATTTCGGTAAGTATCGCGCGCGCGGTGTCAATCTTGGTTTTGGTACGGATTGCGCGCCGCACAATCTGATTGAGGAAATGCGGCTTGCTATCATCCTGGCGCGTAATGCCTGCCGCGATGTCGCTGCCGCTGATACAGGCAGTGTTTTCCACGCGGCAACGATTGGCGGCGCTGCCGCGCTTGGCCGGCCTGATCTTGGGCGTTTGCATCAAGGTGCATCGGCGGATGTGGTGCTGGTGGATTTGGCGCATCCGCTGATGGCGCCGCCGCGTGACCCCTTGCGTGCATTGGTCTTTCACGCCGCTGACCGCGCCGTGAAGCGCGTGCTGGTGGGGGGCGAAACGATTTACGCAGATGGCAAACCGAAAAAGCTGAATGTAGCGGACGCTGCCGGCATTCTGGCCGAAAGCCAAGCCAAGATGCTGCGTGATTCAGTTGGGCGGGATTATCGCGGCCGCAGCGGCGATGAGATTGCGCCGATCAGCCTGCCCTTGCACTGAAGGCTACCGCACCACCGCGATCTGCTGTGAGTCTATCCGTAGCCAAAGTTTGGTGCCGACCGAATAGGCGTTAAGGGGCGGCGCCGCGGCGCGCAAGCGCAGTGCCGCACCTCCCGGACGCAGCACATAATCCCAGGATTCACCAAGATAAGTGCGTTCCAGCAATTCAACGGGCATGACCAGCACATGGGTGTCCTGTGTCGGTTCCGAAAGGTGCAGGCTCATCGCTTGTGGGCGAAGCGAAAGCAGAACCTCGCCCGAAACATCCGGCGCAATGCCTACCGCTGCGGCTGGGCCGAGCGATAGGCCACCAAGCAGCAAGGCGCTTCCTTCGACGCGTGCTTCTAATAAATTGGTGCGCCCAATAAAGCCCGCGACAAAACGGGTGCGCGGCTTGGTATAAAGCAGATGCGGCGCATCAACCTGTTCTATTTTGCCGGCATTCATCACGGCGATACGGTCCGATGTTGCCATGGCTTCCGCCTGATCATGCGTGACATAGACGGTAGTTATGCGGAATTCATCATGCAGGCGGCGGATTTCGAAACGCATTTCCTCGCGCAAATTGGCATCCAGGTTGGAAAGCGGTTCATCCAGCAGCAGCACGGCGGGCTTCACCACAATGGCGCGGGCCAGTGCCACGCGTTGCTGCTGACCCCCGGAAAGCTCGGCCGGATAGCGGGCTGCCAGATGGCCCATTTTCACCACATCCAGAATCTCAGCCACGCGGCGCTTGACCTCGTCACTCGGCAATTTGCGGAGTGCCAGGCCGAAGCCGACATTCTCGGCCACCGTCATATTTGGCCAGATGGCGTAGGATTGAAAAATCATGGACATGCCGCGGCGTTCGGGCGGCAGCACTGCGCCTGGTGCGGAAAGCACTTTGCCATCCACCGCAATGGTGCCTGCATTGGGCTCAACGAAACCGGCGATCATCCGCAGCGTTGTTGTCTTGCCACAGCCGGATGGGCCGAGCAGTGACAGGAATTCGCCTTCCTCCAAGGTCAGATCAATGGCATCCACGACGGTGGTCTTGCCATAGGCCTTGGTCAGGCCGGAAAGGGTCAGGCGCGGCATTTCAATCCCTCCGAAGCATGAAATCGCGGCCGACAAGCTTCATGCCGATACCGACAAAGACCATGGTGATTACCAATAATATGCCGCCAAAGGCGGAGACCAATTCGAAATTACCCTGCTCGCTTAGGTCATAGAGCAAAACAGACATGGTGCGCGTACGCGGGCCGACCAGGAAGATCGCGGCTGACAATTCCCGCGAAGCGACGATGAAGACAATCAGCCAGCCACCGAGCAAGGATGTTTTCAGTAAAGGCGCCGTGATGCGGCGGATGGTTTGCAGGCGCCCACAACCAAGGATGCGCGCGGCTTCTTCCATTTCCGGATGCACCGCACGGATGGAGGCTTGCGCATTGGCATAGGCAATCGGAAGGAAGCGCGCGGTGAAGGCCAGGATGATCAGAAGCGCGCTGCCATACAGCATCAGCGGCGGTCCTGCATAAGCAGCGTAGAAGCCGATCGCCATGACAATACCGGGAATGACGAAAGGCGCCATGGCAAGAAAGGCCAAGCCATCAGCAAAACGGATCAGGCGACGCACAACAATATAGGCCACAAGCAACGCCAGGATGAGCGCCAGCCCGGCGGAAGCCGCGGAAAACCAAATGGTATTCCAGGCCGATTGCAGCGCCATATCATGTTCAAAAAGCAGCATCCGATAATTGCGCAACGTAAGGTTATCAAGCGAAAATCCGCGCCCCCATGCCTTGGCGAAGGATGCCTGCAACAGCACGAGCAAGGGTTTCAGCACCGCGAGCAGTGCCACCCCAAAACACCAGGCAAACAGCACCCAACGCCAAGGGCCAAGCTTGAGCTGCCGCCTTTCGCTGCCCTTTCCCGTCTGGGAGACAAAGCCCTTGCGCGAGAGCAGCAGCTTTTGCACACCAATCAGCGCAACTGTGATCAGGAGTAGCGGAATGGCGTAGGCGGCAGCCACTTCCACACGCACCGGGTCTTCAAAAAACTGCCAAAGCTGTATTGTCACCACATTGATGCGCGCCGGGATGCCGATGATGGCCGGCGTACCGAAAAGTGCAATGGTTTCAAGAAAAATCAGAATGAAGCCGCCCAGAATGGAAGGCCAAACCAAGGGAAGTGTCACCTTGCGCATGGTGGTCCAGGTCCCGGCCCCCATGATATTCGCCGCATCCTCCATTTCCGAGGAAATGAGATCCAGCGCTGATTTGACGAAAATGAAGACCAGCGGGAAGGAATGCAGCGCAATCACAAAGGCAAGTCCGCCGAATGTATAGACATTGATCAGCGGTTCCTGGGCGCCCGTCACGGCGCGCCAGACCTGGTTTATCCATCCCGCATTGGGGCCGGCCAGTAAAATCCAGCCAATGGCGCCAAGATAGGGCGGCATTACAAACGCAGCCAAAACCATGGCCCAAGTGAAACCCTTGCCCGGCATATCTGTCCGCGAAACCGCCCAGGCCATGGGTACGGCGATGATGGTGGAAAT
Organism: Alphaproteobacteria bacterium; assembly: GCA_016869715.1. GTDB lineage: Bacteria > Pseudomonadota > Alphaproteobacteria > Acetobacterales > Acetobacteraceae > Neoroseomonas. Next base: position 27,293 of record VGDM01000009.1, on the reverse strand, counting down.
GGCGGCGCTCAAAAGCCCCAAAAGCAGCGAATTGCGCAAGGCATCCAGATAGCGCTGCCGGCCATAGGCCGTGGCGTAATTCATTAGCGTGAAGTCGCCGGTGTCCTGTTCCTCAAAGCTGATCAGCAGCATTTTGAGCAACGGGGCGGCCACCAGAAAAATCAAGCCCGCAACCAGCACGAGCCAAAGCAGCGTGACTGGTTCCAGCATGGCAAGCCGTGCGCGCAAGCCTGCGCGCGGCGCCGTAGCCAACTCAGCGCCTTCAGCCATGGGTAGCGTCAGACGCCGAAGGTATCGCGCCAGGCGTCACGCACTTCCGGTACGCCCTTTTCCGCATCTTCAATCGAAGGAGCCAGCATCTTTACCTGATCAAGCGGGCGCGAACCTTCCGGTGGCGGCACATCCGGGCGGATGCTTTCATTGAATAGTAGCCTGATAGCGTTTGAAAGCCCAACGCCTGTCTGGAATTCCATGAACAACTTCGCCGCGTTTGGATGGGGCGCATTGCGGATAATGGCGGAAGGCGAAAGTGCGGCCAGCACGCCTTCTTCGGGATAAATCAGCTTGAGCGGATTACCGCGGGATATGCTCAACAGCGTGGAGGCAGAAGACACTGCAACACCAACGCCGCGTTCGCCGGCATTCATGGTGGTGATAGGGTCGATGGAAGAACGCCCAATTTGCGGTTTATTGCGCTCAAGCTGCTTGAAGTAATCCCAGCTATAGAGCCGACGCATCTCCATCGCCCAAAGGCCAATCGCACCACTGAAGCCCGGATGCCCGACCGCGAGCTTGTCCTTCCATTTGGGGTCAAGAATGTCCTTCCAGAATTTGGGTGCATCGGCTTCGGATACTAGCCGCGTATTATGCGCCAGCAGAAAAATGCCAAGGAAGGTGGATTGATAGAAATTATCTGGGTCCGCAATCCGTAGGGGCGTCAGCAATCCATCGGCATTTTTCGGCCGGAATTGCATCAGGCGGTTCTGGCGCTTCAACTGAGCATAATGCCCGCCATTGGTAGAAGAAAGCACATCACATTGTGCTACCCCGGCACGCAAATCCTGAGATAGGCGTTGAAATGCCACTTGTGAGGTACTGCGCACTACATTGCAGCGCACCCCCGGGTAGCGTTCATTGAAAACGCGGCCAGCGGCTTCCGAAGCCTCGGCGCTGTATTGGCCGGAATACCAGGTGATTTCGCCTTCGCGCCGTGCGGCCTCATAAAGCACACGCTCATGTTCCGGCATTGGGCCTTGGGCAAAGGCCTTGCTGGTGGCGGCGGCCCAGGCGCCGAGCGCCAAAATGCCGCGACGATCAAGCATCATCATTGCGTGACTTCCCCCGGGGATTGCGGGTGCGCCAAGGGTGCTCCCGCTTGCTTTAAAGGAAGCTTGCCACCCTGCCGGAAGCCTGTAAACCATGCCCAAAACAGGAGGCATGCCATGGCGTTGATTGACCGGATTGGGGTGGATGTTGGGCGCAAGTTGAAGCTGGAAGGCGCCATTGAATGGGCGGCGCGCAACCAGGTGCGTCACATAGATATCCAGTTGGACACGGGTGAGAATAAGGTGACCATGTTCGATGACAGGCGCTGCCGCGCCATTGTTGCCTCAGCCCGGGCCAATGGCGTGACGATTGCGCTGCACACACTCTCTGCCGTGAATGTTGCGGAATATTCCCCCTTCCTGTCGGAAGCCGTGGATGCCTATTTGCGCGCCTATATTGAAGTGGCGCCAAAGCTTGCAGCGGAATGGATCGTGGTGCATGCCGGTTATCACTTCACCGCTGATTTGCCGATGCGCATGGAAGCGGGGCGGGATCGCCTGCAGCGCATGGTGCAGCACGCCGAAAAGCATGGCGCGCTGTTGTTGCTGGAGAACCTGAATGTGGAGCCCCCAACGGCAGAGGTGCATTACCTGGCGCATACGCAGGAAGAATGGCGCTATTATCACGATGCCATCCATTCGCCCGCCTTCGCGCTTTCCTTCACCGCCAATCACGCGCATCTGATGCCTGATGGCGTCGCTTCCTGGGTGACGGGCATTCCGATGCACCGCGTGCGCGAAGTGCGGCTCGCGGATTGCTGGCGCAATGGGCATGAGGAACATCTGGTGCCCGGCCAGGGTGATTTCGATTTCGGCGATATGTTCCGCCTGATCGAAGCGCGCGGCTTCAAGGGCCACTACACCAATGCCTTTGGGTCGCTTGAAGATATGCAATGGGCGCGCGGCTATATGATGGAAAAGGCCCGCGCGGCGGGGGTGAAGGTAGACTGATCCGCCCCGGCTATCGCGCCTCATTGATCAGGCTAAGCAGCCGGCGCTTATCGGCAACATCGCTTGCGAGCCTTGTGGCAAGGCTCGCCGCATCGGCTTCGGGCCGCATTGGTTGAAACATGCGCGTGGCGACGTGGCGATAGGCTTCTTCGCGTGCTGCTTCCAGGCAGGCGGCCTCCAGCCGCGCAATTTTGGCGGCTAGCGTTTTAGCAGGGGCAGAAAGCCCGCCAAAGCTGGTGGGTGCCACGGCAAAGCCTTGCTCCATCACCGTTGGTGCATCCGGCAGCAGCGGGTGGCGTTCCGGTGCAAAGACGCCAAGCGTACGAAAGCCCCCGGCGGCGAGCGATCGCATGACCAGCACTGCGAAATCCACGCGCCCGGCGCGCAAATCCGTGACCAGCGCAGGCTCTCCGCGATAGGGCACTTCCTGCACCTGTATGCCGGCAACCTCCGCCAATTCTATCGCGGCCAGGTGCGGGACCGAGGCAATGCCCTGATGCCCATAGGTGATGGCACCGGACCGTGTGCGGGCGGCAGCGATAACATCAGTCAGTAAACTGAAGCGACTTTCCGGGCGCACCGCAATCGCCATGGCATTTTCGAAGCTTTGGCAGACCGGTACAAAAGATGCGGCGGTGAAGCCGATTTCGCCGCGCGCGGGCAGGACGGAGAAAACCACTGCCTGGGCGAAAAGCAGGTAATGCCTATCGGGTGTGGCGCGTGCCGCTTGCGCAGTACCAACGCCGCCAGCAGCACTGTCGCGATTGACGAACACCACGGGCTGACCAAGCCGCGGCGCCATGCCGGCTGCGAGTGCGCGGGCCAATTGGTCGGTCGTGCTGCCGGCGGTATAGGGGTTCAGGATGGTGACTGGCCTATCCGGTGCCCATTGCTGCGCAACGGCAATACCCAGGCTGAAAAAAATGCAAAAAAGACCATGACCCAACGCAGCATGATTTCCTCCCTTGGCCTTTAGGCGGCTTTGGCGCCATCATGGCCGCAAGCAAGGGGATTGCGCCATGGCCATTACCACCTTGGGCTATCTGGAACTGCGCGCCAGCCAATTGGATGATTGGGCCGGCTTCGGGCCGCGCCTGCTTGGGCTGATGCTCGCCGAAAAATCCGCGACCGAAATCGCCTTCCGCATGGATGATCGGCGCCAGCGCGTGATCATCAGCGCTGATGCGCATGATGGCCTCGGCGCCTTTGGCTGGGAAGTGGCGGATGCGGCGGCATTGCAAGCCATGGCCGCCCGCCTGGAAGCGGCGGGGCATCGCGTCGCAGCCGGCAGTGCCGCCTTGGCCGCGCGGCGGCGAGTGGCGGAAGTGATTGTCACCACCGATCCGCTCGGCAATCGGGTGGAGCTGTTTCATGGGCCGGAAGTGACCGACCGGCCTTTCATTCCCGGTCGCGCCATTTCGGGCTTTCGCACTGGGCCGCTTGGCATGGGCCATGCTGTCTTGAATGTGCCGCGCATTGAAGATGTGCTGCCCTTCTATCGGGAAGTGCTCGGCTTTGGGCTTTCGGATTGGGTAGAAAATCCCTTCCGCGCCTATTTCATGCATGTGAATGGCCGGCATCATTCGCTGGCGCTGATTGAAACGGGCAAGGCATCCTTGCATCACCTCATGATGGGATGCCTCAGCCTAGATGATGTCGGGCAGGGCTATGACATTGCGCTGTCTGAGGAAGGCCGCATCGGTACCACGCTTGGCCGCCACACCAATGATTGGATGACGAGTTTTTATGCGCGCACGCCGGGGGGCTTTCTGGTCGAATATGGCTGGGGTGGGCGGCATATAAACCCTAGCTCTTGGCAGGCCGAGCGTATGGATGGCGGGCCAAGCCTATGGGGCCATGATCGGCATTGGGCCGGGGCGGAAGCGGTCGCCAAGGGGCGAGATATGCGCATGGCTGCGGCAGCGCGCGGCGAAAGGGCGCCGGTGCAGGTGCTGCCCGGCAATCACACCCTTATGCCTGGCGCCTGCCCCTGGTGGGATGGGCTTCGCGGCGCGGCGGAATAGCGCGCAGCTTTTCCTTGCAATCCCCACTATCCCCAGGCGCCGACTCCTCCGCGCTGGGCTATACAAGCGCATGAATAATTTTGACCCCTCGCCCGGCGGCACCCCTGGGCCCGGTTTGCTCGGCCTGTCGCAGCGTGTTCCGCCATCCAATCTGGCCGCCGAACAGGCGCTGCTGGGCGCGCTTTTGGCCAATAACAAGGCGTTTGAACGTGTTGGCGAATATCTGGCGCCGGAACACTTCGCCGATGCGGTGCATGGGCGGATTTTCCAGGCCATCAAGCGCCGCGTGGAAGCGGGCCAGCTTGCCGATGCGGTGACCTTGCGCGCGGAGTTTGAACATTCCGGCCTGTTGGATGAGGTCGGCGGCCCGGCCTATTTGGCGCAGCTTCTCTCGGCCATGGTCGGTGTCATCAATGCCGGTGAATATGGACAGGTGATTTATGATGCCTGGCTCCGCCGCCAATTAGTGGATTTGGGCGAAGTGGTGGTGAACCGGGCCTTTGGTGCGGAAGCCGAGTTGGACGCCAAGGCGCAGTTGGAAGCCGCCGAACAATCACTCTTTGAATTGGCCAAGGAAGACGGCGCGGGGAAAGGCGGCTTCCTGACTTTTGAGCGTGCGTTGACGCTGGCTGTGCATCAGGCGGAAAAGGCCTTCACCACGCCGGGCGGGGTTTCCGGCTTGCCCACGGGCCTGCGCGATTTAGACAACAAGACCGGCGGGCTGCACCCATCCGATCTGCTCATCATCGCGGGCCGGCCTGGCATGGGCAAAACGGCACTTGCGACCAAAATCGCCTTTGGCGCGGCGAAATCCGTGCTGCGTACCGCGCAGGAAGCAGACCCGAATGCGGTGCCTAAGGGTGGCGTTGCGTTGTTTTCGCTCGAAATGAGCGCGGATCAATTGGCGACGCGCTTGCTCGCCGAGGAATCACGCATTTCGGGGGATCGCATCCGGCGTGGGGAAATCAGCCAGCGTGATTTTGACCGGTTTCTGGAAGTCAGCCGCGAATTGGCATCACTGCCCTTGCATATTGATGACACGCCGGCGATCAGCATCTCGGCGCTACGCACACGCTGCCGGCGCTTGCAGCGCAGCAAGGGGCTTGACCTGATTGTGGTTGACTATTTGCAGCTGATGCGCCCGGCAGCGGGCACGCGGCCGGAAAGCCGTGTACTCGAAATCAGCGTGATCACGCAGGGGCTGAAGGCACTCGCAAAGGAATTATCGGTGCCGGTGATTGCGCTGTCGCAGTTGTCGCGCGCCGTGGAAAGCCGCGAAGACAAGCGCCCGCAGCTTTCGGATTTGCGTGAATCAGGTTCGATCGAACAGGATGCCGATGTGGTCATGTTCGTCTATCGCGATGAATATTATTTGATGCAGCGCGCGCCCAAGGAGCTTTCCTTCGACAATGCCGAAAAGTTCCAAGGTGCGGTAGATAAATGGCAGAAGGATATGGAAATGGCGCATAACAAGGCGGAGCTGATCATCGCCAAGCAGCGCCATGGCCCAACCGGCACCATCAAATTGTTTTTCGAAGCAGAATTCACGCGTTTCGGGGATTTGGATACGCAGCATGATGATGGTTTTGCGGGCTGATCCAGCATCCGCATGATGGACCCGACCGCGGTTTTGCATATTGACCTTACGGCCATTGCCGCTAATTGGCGCGCGCTGGCCGAACATGCTTCACCGGGTGCTGTCGCGGGGGTAGTGAAGGCCAATGCCTATGGGCTTGGTGCGGCGCGCGTCGCGCCTGCCCTGGTTGCCGCAGGCTGCCGGCATTTCTTTGTTGCGCATTTGTCAGAAGGCATGGCGCTGCGCGCGGCCCTTGGCGCCGGGCCAATGATTGCCGTGCTGGATGGCTTCGCGCCCGGCGCGGATGAGGGCGCTGCGCTAGTCCCGGTGTTGAACAGCCTTGGCGATGTGCTTGCCCATGCGGCTGCGGGACGTAGCGCGGGCCGGGCGCGTCAGGCGCTACTGCATCTGGATACAGGCATGGCGCGACTTGGGCTGGATGTGGGCGAACAGGCGGGGCTAGCCGCCGATCATGCGCTGCTGGCGGGGCTCGATCTGCTGTATGTCATGTCGCATTTGGCCTGCGCGGATGAACCGGATCATCCCTTGAATGCCGAACAGGCCGCGCGTTTTGCCCGCGCCTGTGCGGTGCTGCCCAGGCTCAAGCGGTCATTTGCCAATTCGTCCGGCCTGTTTTTGGGCGCGGATTACGCCTCAGACCTTGCCCGGCCAGGCTGCGCGCTCTACGGCATCAACCCGACTCCAGGCGCACCCAATCCGATGCGGCCGGCGATCCGGCTGGAAGCGCCCATTCTGCAAATCCGCGATATCCCGGCCGGTGCCAGCGTTGGATACGGCGCTTCCTTCGTGGCGGCGCGCCCCAGCCGGATCGCAACCATTGCGGTTGGCTACGCGGACGGCTACCTGAGAAGCCTATCTGGGCGAGGTGTCGCGGCCTATCGCGGCATGATTCTGCCGATGGTGGGGCGCGTTTCCATGGATTTGATCACGCTGGATGTGACGGAAACGCCGGGTCTGGCGTTAGGGGATCGCGTCACGCTGATCGGCGGTGCTGCGCCATCGCCGGATGATCTGGCAGCGCAAGCTGGCACGATTGGCTATGAGATCCTGACCTCGCTCGGCGACCGCTACCGTCGCGATTACGGGGCGGGCTGAGCTTGGCTGCAATCCTCGATCCCGTCGCCACCCTTGGCCGCGCCGTGCTGGGGGCGTTGCAGCGCATTGGTGCCGTGGTGCTGTTCGCGCTTGAGGGTATTTCGCATCTGCTGCGCCCGCCCTTTTATGGCCGACTGTTTCTGCGCCATGTGGTAGAAATCGGTTATTTCTCGCTGCCTGTCGTGGCGCTGACGGCGATTTTCACCGGCATGGTGCTGGCGCTGCAAACCTATACGGGTTTCGCGCGCTTTAATGCGGAAGGAGCGGTCGCGAATGTTGTGGTGCTTTCCATCACGCGCGAATTGGGTCCGGTGATTGCCGGGCTGATGGTGGCCGGGCGCATTGGTGCTGCCTTTGCCGCTGAAATCGGCACCATGCGCGTGACGGATCAGATTGACGCGCTGACCACGCTTTCCACCAACCCGATGAAGTACTTGGTGGCGCCAAGGCTTTTGGCCGCCGCCATCGCCTTGCCCTTCCTGGTTCTGATTGCCGATACGCTTGGGGTGATGGGCGGCTGGCTGATCGGCACGGCGAAGCTTGACTTCAGCTCGGCCGGGTATTTGCGGGCCACGCTTGATTTCACGCAGACCATGGATGTGGTCTCCGGCCTCGTGAAGGCTTCGGTCTTTGGCTTTGTGATTGCGTTGACGGGCTGCTGGTGCGGCTACAACAGCAAGGGCGGCGCGCAGGGCGTTGGGGCGGCGGCAACTTCGGCGGTGGTGATATCTTCCATCCTCATTCTGGCGCTGGATTACATTATCACCGAAATGTTTTTCGCGCGATGAGTGGCGCGGTGCCGAAAATCCGCCTGCGTGGGCTCTCAAAGGCTTTTGGCCCGAAGCAGGTGCTGGATGGCGTGGACCTCGATATCCGCGCAGGGCATGGCATGGTCATTCTGGGGGGATCGGGTTCCGGCAAATCCGTCACAATCAAATGCATCCTGGGGTTGATTGAACCCGATGCCGGTGGCATTGAAATTGATGGACGGGATGTTTTGGCGCTGCCGCGGCACGAGCGTGAGGCACTAAATGACCGTATCGGCATGCTGTTTCAGAATGGCGCCCTGTTCGATAGCCTGCCGGTCTGGGAGAATGTCTGCTTCAAGCTACTGGCGCAAAAGCGCATCGCCCGCGCCCGCGCCCGCGACAAGGCGGCCGAGGTCTTGGCGCAAGTGGGCCTTGCCGCATCGGTGGGTGATCTTTCGCCGTCTGAACTTTCAGGCGGTATGCAGAAACGCGTCGCCCTCGCGCGCGCCATTGCGGCCGAGCCTGAGATCATTTTCTTCGATGAACCGACAACCGGGCTTGATCCCATCATGGGCGCAGTGATTGATGGGCTGATTGTGGATGTGGTGCATCGGCTGGGTGCCACGGCGGTTTCCATCACGCATGACATGCCAAGCGCGCGCCGCATCGGCGACGACGCCGCCATGATACATAAGGGCCGCATCGTCTGGACCGGCGAGGCCGCGAAACTTGGCGATACCGGAAATGCCATGGTGGACCAATTCGCTCATGGTGAGCGGGAAGGGCCAATACAGATGGAATTGCGGAAATAGGGTCATTGTTGGCCTGGCTGAGTGCCACACGCCCGCCAAAGGCGGGCGCGAGCCCGAATTGGCGACGCCGCTTATGCGGCGAAGCCAAGCGCGCGGAGGCGCGCGCCGGCGTTTGAGGGCGGATTGGCTACGGTCCGCAACAATTTGAATCAGGCGGCGAAGCCCCTGTTCAACCCAGCAACCGCCGCCGCATATTCCCGTTGCAGCCGCGCCACCAATCCAGCCGTGCTCGGCACATCATGAATAGCGCCCACCCCCTGGCCCGCCGACCAAATATTCTTCCAGGCACGCTTTTCGCTGCTGCCCAGATGAAGTTCCCTGTTGAATTCGGGCAAATTCGCCGGATCGAGCCCCGCGGCTTCCAATGATGCGCGCAGGAAATTGCCATTCACCCCGCTGATGGCATTGGTATAAACAATATCCTTCGCCGTTGCGGCCAGAATCATCTGCTTGTAATCCTCTGGCGCGCGGCTTTCCGTTGTCGCGATGAAACGCGTGCCCAAATACGCAAAATCCGCCCCAGCCGCGCGCGCCGCGACCACATGCGCCCCGTTGGACATGGCACCTGATAGGATGATGGTGCCCTGATAGAATTGCCGGATCTCCTGCACAAAGGCGAAGGGGTTATAGGTGCCGGCATGCCCGCCCGCTCCGGTGCATACTGCAATCAGCCCATCAACGCCAGCTTCTGCCGCCTTCTGCGCATGGCGCAGATTGATCACGTCATGAAACACCAACCCGCCATAGCCATGGATGGCATCCACCACTTCCGACACGGCGCCGAGTGAGGTGATCACGAAGGGCACGCACTGGCGCACGGTTTCTGCCAAATCGGCATCCAGCCTGGTATTGGACCGATGCACGATCAGATTGACCCCGAAAGGTGCCGCGGCATTGCCGGTCCTCTCCCGGATTTCTGCCAGCCATTCGCCATAGCCTTCCGTGCTGCGCTGATTGAGCGCCGGGAAACTCCCTACTACGCCCGCCTTGCAGGTTTCCACCACCAGATCGGGGCCAGAGACCAGGAACATGGGCGCGGCAATCACCGGCAGGGCGACTCTGCCCTGAAACAAGGCGGGGATGGGCATAGGCGATCCTTCAAAAGGGCAGGGGCAAGCCTGCCGGGTCGGGCTTAGGGGCGCAAGGCCATTGCCTTATTGCATCCGGGTGCAAAGCACGCCTAGGCTTCCCCCTGAGGCACCGACAGCGTGCCAAGGGATGAAACGGCGCCTGGCGCCAGGGTAGGGAAAGTCATGAAACTCGGCGCGGCCATCGCGGAAATCATGAAGCGTGAGGGCATTCAGATCCTCACCGGCTATCCGGTCAATTATCTGATTGAATATGCCGCCGATGCGGATATCCGCCCCATCATGGTCCGGCAGGAGAGAATCGGCCTGCATATGGCGGATGCGATTTCGCGCGTGACATCGGGGCGCACCATTGGTGCCTTTTGCATGCAGCATGGGCCGGGTGCCGAGAATGCCTATGGCGGGGTTGCGCAATGCTATGGCGAAAGCGTGCCGGTTTTGGTGCTGCCCATGGGCTATCCGCGCCGCATTGCGCATATTGATCCCAACTTCAATTCTTCCTTACAGATGCGCGGCATTACCAAATCCGCCGAACCCATCATGAGCGCGGCTGAGGTGCCGAATATCCTTCGCCGCGCCTTCGCACGGTTGCGCAACGGCCGTGGCGGCCCCGTGTTGGTCGAAATCCCGACCGATATGTGGAGTGAGGAAGTGCCGGAACCGCTCGCCTATCACCCGGTGGCGGCCACACGGTATGGCCCTGACCCGGTTGATCTGGAACGCGCGGCGGCGATGCTGGCCAAGGCGAAGCGCCCGGTGATTTATGCCGGCACTGGCGTGCATTGGGCGCGCGCCTGGCCGCAATTGCAGGCCTTGGCGGAGATGTTGGCGGCACCTGTTACCACCAGCCTTGGCGGAAAATCAGCCTTTCCGGAAGATCATCCGCTGGCCTTGGGTTCAGGTGGCCTCGCGATGCGGCGTGGCGTGCGGCATTTCCTGGATAATGCCGATGTGATCCTCGGTATTGGATGTTCCTTTACGGAAACCAATTTCGGTGTGAAAATGCCAAGCGGCAAGAAGGTCATTCACGCGACGCTTGATCCTGACCATCTAGGCAAGGATCTGCCGATTGACATCGGCCTCGTCGGCGATGCTGGCTTGACGATGGGTGGGCTGATTGCCGATCTAGCTTCGCGCATCAAAAAGCCGCGCAGCCCCACGGCCGTGGCGAAGGAAATTGCAGGGCTCAATAAGGAATGGCTGGCAGCCTGGGCGCATAAGACGGATAGCGGTGCCTCGCCGCTCAACCCCTATCGCGTGTTGCGCGATGTGTGGCGAACGGTGGATGTGGACAATACCATCATTACCCATGATGCTGGCAGCCCGCGCGATCAGCTCTCGCCCTTCTGGGTCAGTCGCAAGCCTTTGACTTATCTCGGCTGGGGCAAGACGACGCAGCTTGGCTATGGCCTTGGGCTGGCCATGGGCGCGAAGCTTGCCGCACCGGATAAGCTTTGTATCAATGTCTGGGGCGATGCGGCGATTGGCTTTACGGGTATGGATTTCGAAACGGCGGTGCGTGAACGTATCCCGATCTTGTCAATCCTGCTCAATAACTTCTCCATGGCGATCGAATTGAAGGTCATGCCGATCAGCACGGAGAAATATCGCTCCACCGATATTTCGGGCGACTATGCCGCGATGGCGCGCGCCTTTGGCGGTTATGGCGAAAGGGTGGAACAGGTCGCGGATATCATCCCGGCCATCAAGCGCGGCATTGAGCAGACAAAGAATGGCACGCCGGCGCTGCTGGAATTCATCACCTCCAAGGAGACGGAAATCTCACGCCAATAGCAACGGGGAGCCGTGGGTCGGGAAGGATTAGGGTATATGGCGACAGTAGAAATTCGCGAAGTACGCAAGGCCTTCGGTTCCACGCAGGTATTGCATGGCGTGAGCGTGGATATTGAAGACGGGCAATTCGTTGTTCTCGTTGGACCTTCCGGTTGTGGCAAATCCACGCTGCTCCGCATGTTGGCGGGGCTTGAGAATATCACGGGTGGTGAGATCGCGATCGGCGATAGGGTGGTGAACAAGGTGCCGCCCAAGGACCGCGATATTGCGATGGTGTTCCAGAATTACGCGCTTTATCCGCATATGACCGTCTATCAGAACATGGCCTTTTCCATGAAACTGGCCGGCGCGCCCACGGAGGTAATGGACCAGGAGGTGCAGAAGGCCGCGCGGATTTTGGGGTTGGAGCAATTGCTGCACCGCTATCCGCGCCAGCTTTCCGGCGGTCAGCGCCAACGTGTTGCCATGGGGCGCGCCATTGTACGCAACCCGCAAGTCTTTCTGTTTGATGAACCGCTTTCCAACCTTGATGCGAAGCTGCGCGTGCAGATGCGGGCCGAGATCAAGGAATTGCATCAGCGCCTGAAGGTCACCACGGTTTACGTGACCCATGACCAGATCGAAGCCATGACCATGGCGGATAAGATTGTGGTCATGAACCATGGCCGGATCGAACAGGCCGGCGCGCCCTTGGAACTCTATGACCGGCCAGCCAATCTTTTCGTCGCGGGCTTCATCGGATCACCGGCGATGAACCTGCTTGCCGGGCGGATTAAGGATGGCAGCTTCATTGATGGTGGCGGCACAAGCTGGCCACTACCAACCGCCTATGCCAATCGCGAAGGGGCGGAAGTGATTTATGGCATTCGGCCTGAGCATCTGCGCCTTGATCCCGATGGCATCAAGACCACCATTCAGGTGGTGGAGCCCACGGGTTCCGAGACGCAGGTGATCCTGCGGGTGGGTGACATTACCATCATGGGTGCATTCCGTGAGAGGATCGCGTCTCATCGTGGTGATGCGCTGGCAGTTTCTCCCGAACTTTCCCTTGCGCATATTTTCGACAAGGCAAGCGGGCAGAGGATTTAGTCACCTTTCAACCAAACATCAAGGAGTGAAGAAATGGCCAATATCATCACAAGACGCAGCATTCTTGGTGCCGGTGTCGGCATGGCGGCACTTGCTGCCGGCGGCGAGGCACTGGCGCAAAATCGGGTACGCGGCGATGCTAGCGTTGCGGCGCCGCGCCTGCCGATCGAAAACGGCGCAACCTTGCGCATCCTGCGTCCGGTCCGCTTCGTGGCACCCGATGAAGAAGTGTTCCGTGCAAATGCCGCGCGCTTCACCCAGCAAACCGGCGTGCAGGTGCGCGTGGATTTCGTGGGTTGGGAAGACATCAACCAGCAAACCGCTGTCACCGCCAATACTGGCGCGGGCCCGGATTGCATCATCGGCTTTGGTGATTCACCCCATATCTATGCCGATAAGCTGATTGAACTTTCGGATATTGCCGAATATCTTGGTAAGAAATTCGGCGGCTGGATGTTCGGCGGTGAGAAACTTGGCAAACGGCACGGCACCAATAATTGGATTGGCCTGCCTATGGGCGGCACTTCTGGCCCGCTGATCTGGCGTAAATCCGCCGTGAATGAGGTGGGCTTCCAATCACCGCCCAATGATCTGACGAGCTTTCTTGAACTCTGCCGGCGCCTGCGCCGTATCAATAAGCCGGCTGGTTTCGCGCTCGGCAATGCAATCGGTGATGGAAATGGCTTCGCCAATTGGCTCATGTGGAGCCATGGCGCTTCCATCATCGATGAAAGTGGCGCGGTTTCGGTCAATAGCCCGCAAACCCTGGCAGCGCTGAATTACCTCCGGGAACTCTACCCGACCTTTGTTGATGGCGGCACGATTGCTTGGGGCGATATCAGCAATAATCAGGCCTATGCGGCGAATACCTGCTGGCTCACGCAAAATGGCGTATCGCTTTACTTTGCGCTGAAGAATGATCCGGCGACGCGCGCCATTGCCGATGATTCGGAACATAGCGTCATGCCGCTTGGTCAGGCGAATAGCTGGCCCAATGCGCCCCTGATCCTGAATGCCATGGTCTTCCGCCACAGCCGCTTCCCCAATGCGGCGAAGGCCTTCGTAGCTTTCATGATGGAAGTGGAACAATATGAGCCATGGCTCAATGCCAATCTTGGCTATTGGGCGCATCCGCTGAACGCCTATCGGGCTGCCTCGGTTTGGACCAGCGATCCGAAGGTCACGATCTTCCGTGATGGCATGAATAGCCAATTCTGGAATGGCTATAAGGGTCCGATTTCGGAAGCCTCTGGCCAGGCCAATGCGGAATATGTGCTGGTGCAGATGTTCGCCTCAGTTGCTGCTGGTCAGGCGACGCCGGACGCGGCGATGCGTGAGGCCGAACGGCGGTCGCGCCGCATCTTCCGTCGCGCGTAAACCGAACAAGGGCGGCCTTCCATGCAAAGGCCGCCCCCTCCCGGAGCCTCTTGAATGTCCAGCAGCACTACAGGATGGGTCAGGCCGAAGATCGAGCAGAACTGGCTGACCAGGCTACTCGATTGGAAGCCCTTTCTGATCATTCTCTGCCTGCTGCCGGCGGTTGGCCTGCTGGCAGTATTCCTGACCTATCCGCTGGGGCTTGGCATCTGGTTGGCGTTCACCGATACCACCATCGGGCGGAGCGGACGCTGGGTCGGGCTCGAAAACTTTGAATTCATGATCGAAGACCCGATTTTCTGGAACGCAGTATTCTTTAGCGTGTTTTATACAGGTGTTGCCACCATTGGGAAATTCGCGCTTGGGCTCTGGTTGGCGCTGCTGTTGAATAATCACTTGCCGTTCAAATCACTGCTACGCGCCATCATTCTGCTGCCCTGGATCGTGCCGACGGTGCTGACAGCGGTGGCCTTTTGGTGGATCTATAATCCGCAATTTTCTGTCATTTCCTGGATGCTGATCGAGCTTGGTCTGCGCGACACCAATGTTGATTTCATCAATACCGCCTGGCCCGCGCGCTGGTCGCTGATTGCCGCCAATATCTGGCGCGGCATTCCCTTTGTTGCGATTTCGCTGCTCGCGGGTTTGCAGACCATTTCGCCATCGCTTTATGAAGCCGCGCTGCTGGATGGCTCCACCGCCTGGCAGCGCTTTCGCTACATCACCTTCCCGATGCTGCTGCCAATCTTGGCTATTGTCATGACCTTCAGCATCATCTTCACCTTCACGGATTTCCAGTTGGTCTATGCCATCACGCGCGGCGGGCCGGTGAATTCCACGCATTTGCTGGCAACGCTTGCCTTCCAGCGCGGCATTCCGGCAGGGCAATTGGGCGAGGGTGCGGCGATTGCGGTTTCTATGATTCCCTTCCTCGTTTTCGCAACCTTGTTCAGCTATTTCGCTCTGGCACGCCGCAAATGGCAGCAGGGTGAAAGCAATGATTGACGCCGGGAGCAAAATGCCATGAGCGCCACAAGGCAAGGAGTAGAAACCCAGTCCAGCGCTGCCCCGCCAACCGAAGCCATGGCCTGGGACAGCAAGGCGCGGCGGATGGTCACCATCTATCTGCCGCTCGCCTGCTTTCTGATCATCCTGCTGTTTCCGTTTTATTGGATGACCATCACCTCCTTCAAACCGAATGCGGAGCTTTACGACTACAAGACGCATAACCCCTTCTGGATCAGCTCCCCGACGCTCGATCACATCAGGCTGCTGCTTTTCAATACGGCCTATCCAAGATGGCTGATGACCACAATGATGGTGGCAGTTGGTGCGACCATTCTCTCACTCGTCAGTTCCACACTCGCTGCCTATGCCATTCAGCGCTTGCGCTTCACCGGCAGCCAATATGTCGGGCTTGCGATCTATCTCGCCTATCTGGTGCCGCCCTCCATCCTGTTCATTCCGCTGGCGACCATGGTGTTTCAGCTTGGGTTATTTGATACGCCCTTCGCGCTGATCCTGGTTTATCCGACCTTCCTGGTGCCCTTTTGCACCTGGCTCCTGATTGGCTATTTCAAATCCATTCCCTATGAGCTTGAGGAGTGCGCTTTGATTGATGGCGCCACGCGGCTGCAAATCCTGAGGCGGATCACCCTGCCACTCGCCGTGCCGGGGCTGATCAGCGCGGGCATTTTCTCCTTCACCTTGTCCTGGAATGAATTCATCTATGCGCTCGCTTTCATCCAATCGAGCGAGAACAAAACCGTTCCCGTCGCGATCCTGACCGAATTGGTCACAGGCGATGTCTATCAATGGGGTGCGCTGATGGCGGGTGCCTTGCTGGGGTCACTGCCGGTTGCGATCTTCTATTCCTTCTTCGTGGATTACTACGTTTCCTCCCTGACCGGTGCGGTTAAGGAATGATCTGAAAAGGACCGATCACATGGCTAAATTTACCATCCTGACGCCCGCGGCGGCGTCCTTCACCACCTCCGGCGGCGGCTATGATTATGAGCTTGAGGCGCTTGATGGCATGGGGGCGGAGATCATCGAATGCCAACCGACTGAGAAGGATTTCATCGCCAAGGCAGGGCAGGCGGACGCGGTCTATGCCAAGGGTATGCAATTCACCGCCAAGATGATCAAGGCGCTGAAGAAGTGCCGCATCATCGCGCTTGGTTCTGTTGGTGTTGATTATGTGGATGTGGCTGCCGCGACCGCGCAGGGCATTCCGGTCACGAATTGCCCGGATACCTTCATTGAAGAAGTGGCCGATCACGCCATGATGCTGTTGTTGGCAACCCATCGGCGCTGCATTGAACAGGACCGCATGGTGCGTGAAGGCCGTTGGGGTGAAGGCCGCCCGCAATTGCTGCAAATCCCGCGCCTGATGGGCCAGACCATGGGCTTCATCGGCTTTGGACGTGTGGCCCGCGCGACCGCGCATCGCGCCCGCGCCTTTGGCCTGCATATGAAGGCCTTCGATCCCTTCGTGGAAGAACTGACCATGTCAGCGCTTGGCGTGGAACCTGCTAGCCTTTCCGATCTGCTTGCCACCTCAGACTTTCTTTCCATGCATTTGCCGGATACCCCCGAAACACGCGGCTTCTTCAAGGAAAAGCACTTCAAGCAGATGAAGAAGACCGCGGTGTTTGTCACCACAGGCCGGGGGCCGACGGTGGAAGAGGCCGGGCTGATCAAGGCGCTGCGAAAGGGCTGGATCGCGGGCGCTGGCATTGATGTGTTTGAAATTGAGCCGACCAAGCCGGATAATCCCCTGCACAAGATGCAAAATGTGATCCTGTCGCCGCATAATGCCTCGGCCTCGGCGCGGTTTGACCCGGCGCGTAAGCGCCGCGTGGGGCAGAATATTTCACTCGTGCTTTCCGGCCGTTGGCCGCTGTCTTGCGTCAATCCAACAGTGCTGACGGGTACAAGCCTCAAGCGTTGGCAGCCCTATTCCATGGAACGCGGGCCGAATTCGTAACAAAGCGAAGGTGCATCACATGTCTGAGACTGAAAATCCCGTTCTGCTCACACGGGAAGGGCCAGTGGTGCGCCTTAGCCTCAATCGGCCGCATCGGCGCAATGCCGTGTCAGCCGCGATGGGGGTTGCCCTGGATGCGGCGCTTGATGCGTTGGAGAAAGATACCTCCGCCCGCATTGTGATTTTCTCAGGTGCTGGCGGGCATTTCTGTGCTGGACTTGATTTGACGGAAGTGGGTTCGCAGGGCACGGAGGCGGAACGATTGGCTGTCGCGCAGCAACGCAATCACGCGACCGGGCAACGCTTCGTGCGGCTCTGCAACCTGCCGCAGGTGGTGATTGCAGCTGTGCAAGGCGCGGCCCATGCCGGTGGGCTTGGTTGGGTTTGCGCTGCTGATATCGCGATTGCCACGGCTGATGCGCGCTTTGCCGCGCCGGAAGCCAAGCGCGGCCTGGTGCCGGCGCAAATCCTGCCCTGGATGGTGCGCCGCATGGGCCGCAGCAATGCCGCGCGCATGGTGCTGCAAGGCAATGCCATCGATGCGACCGAGGCGGCGCGCATTGGCTTGGTGCATCAGATGGTTGCCGATGCGTCGGCTTTGGAAGCAGCGGTGGCAGCGGTGATCGTGGATTGCCGGCAGGGCGCGCCGCGTGCGCTGGCCGAGACCAAGAAGCTGATCGCAGCCCTTGGTCCGCTTTCGCCGGATGGCTATGCGGAAGCTGGTGCGCTTGCCTTCGCGCGTTGCGCCTCGGGCGATGAGGCGCGAGAGGGCATCGCCGCCTTCAGGGAAAAGCGCCCCCCTGCCTGGGTGTCCTGAGCCCCAATCCGACCAGCGCTGAGACTAGCAGAAGCTGGGCTGCCATCAGGATTTGCGGCAAGGTCCAGCTTCCGGTGAAGCTGACCAGCGTCGCAAAAATCGAAGGCCCCGCGACATAGCCGAGAAAGACGAAGATCGTCGAACCCGCGGTCGCATCTGCGACCTTGCCGGGTGGCGCAAGCCGCGCGACCTCGGCCAATGAAATCCCGTTCCAGGACGCACCGAAAAAGCCTATTACTGTGCAAATCAGCGCGAGCGGCCAGAAGCCGGCATCAGCTGGCAGCAGCGCCAAGGCAAGGATGGCGCCGCCCGCGACAAAACCCTGCGCCACCAGACTGGCGAGTGCGTTGCCGGTGCGGTCCGCCAACCAGCCCAGCAGAATGCGCGCCACCACGCCAGCGAATTGCATGCCGGCGAAAACGCTGCCCGCCAGCACCAGATCAAAGCCACGCTTTTCGACCAGCCACGTGACGGTGAAGGAAAACAGGCAGCCCTGGCAAATGGCGAAGGAAACCGACTGCGCCGTGACACGCTTCAGCGCTGTGTTTTGCTTGAAGCTTGCTAAGGGCGCGCTGATGGCGCGCGGCGAGAATATGTCGGACAAGCGAAGCCGCTGCGCGCGATTGCGCTCCGCATCGAAAGCCGGGCGGAGCGGCTGGATCACCAGGATAGCGGCAACGCCAACACCAAAGGCCAGCATCAACGCCGCCGGCCAGCCATAGGCGAGGGCGACGGGAGCCGCGATCAGCCCGGCCAAGGCGCCTCCGGCTGGCGCGCCGGCCTGTTTGATGGAAAAGATCAGCGAACGATGCGCCAGCGGCGCGGTTGCCGCCAGCATGCGGCTGCCCGCCGGCGGCGTTGGCCCATAGCCAAGTCCCAGCATGAAGGCCGCAAGGAATATAGCCCAGGCCTGACCGAGGCTTGCCACCAATAGCGCCGTCACCGCCATGGCCGTGCCCAATTGCAGCATCCGCACCGGCCCCATCCGCACCAGGAATATGACGCCAATCATCAGATACAGCACGGTCGCGAGTGCCGTCAGCGATGAGAGATTTCCCACACGTTCCGGCGCCAGCCCCGTGCTTGCCATGATCAGGGGGGCGATCACCGGCAAGCTCTGACCCATGAAGGAGGCAACCAATTGCATCAGCATGGTGGCGCCAAGAGCGGCGGGCCAGTGTTTCATGTTGGCATCTTGCCGGGTTAACGCTGCCTGGACCAGGGGTTACCCTGCTGACAATTCGGCTAAACCGCTCTATGTCGTCGGCGCCGTGCCACCAAGCCGAGGATTCCCATGGCCCAGCCTGATGAATTGAAGCCGCTCCGCCCCATAGCCGCCCTGATCTTCGGGTCGCGCTGGCTGCAATTGCCGCTCTATCTCGGGCTTATCGTGGCGCAATGCGTCTATGTCTATAAATTCCTCAAGGAATTGATCCATCTGGTCGTGGACGCCTCGACCTTTTCCGAACAGCAGATCATGCTCATTGTCCTTGGCCTGATTGATGTGGTCATGATAGCCAATCTGCTGGTCATGGTGATTGTTGGCGGATTTGAGACTTTTGTGTCGCGCCTGAACCTGGACGGCCACCCGGATCAGCCAGAATGGCTAAGTCATGTTAATGCCAGCGTGCTGAAGATCAAGCTGGCCATGGCGATTGTCGGCATATCCTCAATCCATTTGCTGCGGACCTTTATTGAGGCCGGGAATCTGGGTTCGCCCCAAGCCGCCTTCACCGAGACGGGGATCATGTGGCAGACCATCATCCACACCATCTTTATCCTCTCGGCGATTGGGATTGCGCTGGTGGATCGGCTATCCACCATGCCGACTGGCGTAAAACCTGGCCATTAAGGGTGGTCTCGGCCGCAGATTCGGCTTTTCTAGCGCCGACTGCCGTATTATAAATGAAATTTCCAAGCCCCGCCATAAGGGTGCTGGCAGACCTCATCAACCACACAACAGGGGAGTTTCCCGAAGTGGAACGTCGTAACTTCATCAAAAAGGCCGGCTTCGGCTCTACCGCCGTCGCCGCCACCGTATTGGCGAGCCCCGCCATCGCGCAGACCATGCCGGAAGTCCGTTGGCGCCATACCTCGGCCTTTCCGAAGTCGCTCGATACGCTGTTTGGGGGGACAGAGCTTTTAGCCAAAATCATCAATGAAATGTCGGATGGCAAGTTCCAGCTCCGCATCTTCGCTGCGGGTGAAATCGTGCCTGCCTTGCAAGTTTATGACGCGGTGCAAAACGGTACGGTTGAGATGGGGCAGGACGCGGCCTATTACCATTTCGGCAAGGATCCCTGCTTCGTTTTTGAGACGGGCCTGCCCTTCAGCCTCAATCAACGGCAATATTATGCCTGGCTCCGCAATGGTGGTGGCCATGAATTGATCCAGGAATTCTACCGCCCGCTTGGCGTCCGGTCCTTCTCCTTTGGCGGCACGGCCTGCCAGATGGGCGGCTGGTTCCGCAAGGAAATCAATACGGTTGAGGATTTGCGCGGCCTGAAATTCCGCGTCGGTGGCTTTGCCGGTAATATCCTGCGCCGCCTTGGCGTTGTGCCACAACAGATCGGCGCGGGTGATATCTACCCGGCGCTGGAACGCGGCACGATTGATGGCGCCGAATGGGTCGGACCCTATGATGATGAAAAGCTCGGCTTCAATAAGGTCGCGCGCTTCTATCATTACCCCGGCTGGTGGGAAGGCGCGTCTTGCGGCACGCTCTTCATCAATGAACGGGCCTGGAATTCCATTCCCAAGAGCTATCAGGCTATGATTGAAGCTGCGGCAGGTATCGTCACCGCATCCATGGTGCCGAAATATGACTCGCTGAACCCGCAGGCCATGAAGCGTCTGCTTGCTGGCGGTACGCAGCTGAAGCCCTTCTCGACACCTGTTCTGCAAGCCTGTTATGATGAGTGCTGGAAATATTATGATGAAGTCGCCGCGCAGAATGCCATGTTCAAGAAGCTGCTCGACAGCATGAAGGCGTTCCGTCCGGATACCGTCGCCTGGTTCCGTGTTGCGGAGGCCACGTTTGACGGCTTCATGCACAGGATGTCGGCGGCCAACCGCATCTGATCCAGACGCGTAGCTGGTTTTTTCAGAGCCGGTCAGGTGACAGCATCTGACCGGTTTTTTATGCGCGTTGCAGACAAAGAAAAACCCCATGGCGATGCGCCATGGGGTTTGCCTCTAGGGTTGGGCCAGGATTTACCTTGGCGGGCCGAAGCTTGGCGGCGGTAGGTCATCCTCATCCGGGGGCGGCGCGACCTCAATCCTGATGGTATTGGGGTCAATACCATGCGGCTTATCCAGGAAGAAGGTAACGGTGATCGGCATGAAGATGACAATGGCGACCATGATGAGCTGCAAGCCCACCCAGGGAATGGCGCCCCAATAGATATCCGCGCTGCTGATGGTCTTTGGAATGACGCTACGGAGGTAAAACAGCGCAAAGCCGAAGGGCGGGTGCATGAAGCTGGTTTGCATATTCACGCAAAGCATTACGCCGAACCAGATCAGCGCCGCATCCGCACCAACCACCGGGGTCAATAGCTTCTGCGCCACCGGGGCCAGCATGGGCACGATGATAAAGGCGATTTCGAAGAAATCGAGGAAGAAGGCCAGGAAGAAGACCAGCAGATTTACCGCGATCAGGAAGCCCCAAACGCCGCCCGGCAGGCTACTCAGCCCATGTTCCACCCAAAGATTTCCATCCACCCCGGCAAAGACGATGGAAAAGCAGGTGGCCCCCACCACGATGAAGGCCACCATGGCGGTGATGCGCATGGTGGAGCGCATGCCCTCCACAATCAAATCATGCAGCGGCTTATCCTGCCAGGCGCGCCAACATAGCCAGATGATCGAGGCAAAAAGCGCCGAGAAGCTGAGCCGGAAGGGCAGGGTCTTCATGCCAGCAGTAAAGCTGAAGAGGATGCAAAGGCCTGTTGCCACCAGCCCAAACGTATAGGCGATCTGATCGACACGCGACATTTTGGTATTGCGCAGTACGGAAAGAATGATGGCGCCAACTGTACCCAGCGCGCCGGCTTCAGTGGGCGTTGCCAGCCCCAGCATGATGGTGCCGAGCACCAGGAAGATCAGCACCCCAGCCGGGATGATGCCCCACATGCATTTGATCAGCAACGGCCTACCCGTCAGTGTGCGCGGCACCGGCGGCAAATCCTGCGGGCGAATGATGGTCAGGAACCACGTATAGATGGCGAAAATTGCAATCTGCAGCAGAGAAGGCCCCCAGGCGCCGAGATACATGTCACCGACGGAACGCCCAAGCTGGTCAGCCAGCACCACCAGCACCAATGACGGCGGCACAAGCTGGGTGATGGTGCCCGATGCCGCCAAGACGCCTGTCGCGTAGCGGATATTGTAATTGTAGCGCATCATCACCGGCATGGTGATCAGCGCCATGGCAATCACCTGCGCGGCGACGGTGCCGGTAATGGCGCCCAGGATGAAGCCTACAATAATCACCGAATAGCCAAGCCCACCCTTCATGGGGCCAAAAAGCTGGCCCATGCTTTCCAGCATATCCTCAGCGAGGCCGCATTTTTCTAATATCGCGCCCATGAGCGTGAAGAAGGGAATGGCGAGCAGCAGATCATTGGCCAGGATACTGCCAAAAACGCGCCCAGGGACGGCTTGCAGGAAGTCCAGCGTGAAGAAGCCCTGCGCCATGGAAATCATACCGAAGAACAAGCCCACCGCCGCCAGCGAAAACGCCACCGGAAAGCCGATGATCAAAAAGACAATCAGCCCCGCAAACATCAGGGGCGGCATCCACTCCAACGGGATCATTGCAACGGTCTTTCGTAATGGGCTTCAAGGTCGGGGATGTCATGGCCGTTCAGCGCCGCCACGCGCTTGATGAGTTCAGAAATGCCCTGCAGCGTTAACAGGCCGAAGCCAAGCGGGATCAGGAATTTCACCGGCCAGCGGAGCAAGCCGCCGGCATTGCTGGACCATTCATTCACTGAGAAAGACTGCATGAAGAAGGGCCAGGACAGCCAGCCGAGCAGGATGCAGGCCGGCAGCATGAAAGCGATGATGCCGGCGATATCCAGCAGGATCTGCCCGCGCCGCGACAGCATCATGTACAGGATATCCACCCTCACATGTTCATTGCGCTTCAGCGTATAGCTGGCGCCAAGCATGACGATGGCGGCATACATATACCATTGCGCTTCGAGCCAGGCATTGGAACTCATGTCGAAGCCATAACGCATCATGGCATTGACGGAACTGACCAGGACGGCGAGCAGCACAAGCCAATCGCAGATTTTACCGATGTTCTGATTGATCCAGTCGATAAACCGACTGAACGCCAAAAGTGGCGCCATGAAGCGGGTACCCCCTGTTGGAAAGCCCATCCCGCTCAGGAGGTGGGATTCTTAAATCATTGGCGACAAGCTACCGGAGCCTTGTGCAAAAGGAAACTGTCTTGAGCAGGGGCTTTGGTGAGAATTCACTAACTCACCCCCTTTCGCGCCCCAGCCTTCCCCTGTCAGGATAAGCGCTGCCGAAGCCAGGGCGCAAACCCGGCCAGGCCAAGCCAGGAGGAAACCATGAAGCGCCGCCAATTCCTCGCCCTGGGGGTAGGAGTATTAGCCGCCCCCGCAGCCCAGGCCCAAGCCTTTCCCGCGCGCCCGATCACCATCATCGCCGCCGGTGCCGCCGGGGGGCCGACCGATACCATCACGCGCATCATTGCCGATAATCTCGGCAAGCATATCGGCCAATCCGTGGTGGTGGAGGCAATTGGCGGTTCTGTGGTGGGGCCGCAGCGCCTAGCCCAGTCCCGCCCGGATGGCTATACGCTGATGATCAACAATATCGGCATGGCGGCGAGTGCCACCCTGTTCCGCCGCCTGCCTTATCAGGTGCCGGGCAGCTTTGCGCCGCTTGGCATTGTCTCTGACGCCGCCATGACGGTGATCACAAGGCCCGATTTTCCGGTCGCCAATTTGCGGGAGCTGATGACGGAAATGAACCGGAAGGCGGATGTGATCAATCTGGCGACTGCCGGGATTGGCTCGGCCGCCAATCTTTGCGGGCTATTGGTGCAGCAGGCGGCAGGCGCGCGCGCCACGACTGTGGTGTTTCGCGGCACGGCCCCCGCCATTGCTGAATTGATGGCCGGGCGGATTGACGTGCTATGCGATCAGGCAACCAATACTGTGCCCTATATTCGCGATAATCGCGTTAGGGTCTTTGCCGTGAGCAGCCCAGAACGTTTGGCTGGCCTGCCGAATGTGCCGACCACGGCGGAGGGCGGTTCCCCCAGCATCGCAATGTCCACCTGGCACGGGCTTTACGCGCCTGCCGGCACGCCAGAGCCGATCCAGGAACAGATCTCTGCCGCGCTGCGCCTGGCTTTACGCGAAGAAAGGCTTCGTCAGCGCTTTGCCGATCTGCTGACCGATGTGCCTTCGGATGAACGCGCTTCCATCGCCTTCCATCGCCGCTTCGTGGCTGGGGAAGTGGATCGCTGGCGGCCCATAATTGAAGCCGCCGGCGCTTATGCGGATTGAATAGGCGGGCGGCGATTATTCCGCCGCCGCCTTTTCCTCTTCTTCTGATGTATCGCCCGAGAGCATCTTCTCGGCCAGCAGGCCCGCCTGGCCGCGAATGCGCTGTTCGATGGACGCCGCCATTCCAGGATGGTCGCGCAGGAAGCCCTTGGCGTTTTCGCGCCCCTGGCCGATGCGCTGACTATCGCAGGAGAACCAGGCACCCGATTTCTCGACGATATTGGCCTTCACGCCAAGATCAATCAATTCGCCAAGTTTGCTGATGCCCTCGCCATACATGATGTCGAATTCAACCTCTCGGAAGGGCGGCGCCATCTTGTTCTTTACCACCTTCACGCGGGTATGATTGCCCGTTACCTCATCACGTTCCTTGATGGCGCCAATGCGGCGTATTTCCATGCGGACCGAGGCGTAGAATTTCAGCGCATTGCCGCCCGTGGTGGTTTCCGGATTACCGAACATCACCCCGATCTTGAGGCGGATCTGGTTCAGGAAAATCAGCAGTGTATTGGATTTGGCGACCGAACCCGTGAGCTTGCGGAGCGCCTGCGACATCAGCCGCGCATGCAGCCCGACATGGCTATCGCCCATTTCGCCTTCCAACTCCGCGCGCGGCACGAGCGCTGCGACAGAATCCACCACCAGCACGTCAACCGCGCCCGACCGTACCAGCGTATCGGCGATCTCAAGCGCCTGTTCGCCGGCATCGGGCTGGCTGATCAGCAAATTATCCACATCCACACCAAGCTTCTTGGCATAGCCGGGATCGAGCGCGTGTTCCGCATCCAGAAAGGCACACGTGCCGCTGCGCTTCTGCGCTTCCGCGATCACATGCAAGGCAAGCGTGGTCTTGCCCGAGGATTCCGGCCCGTAGATTTCAACAATCCGCCCCTTCGGTAGACCGCCAATGCCAAGCGCCAGATCAAGCCCAAGCGAGCCTGAGGACACGACCTCGATATCGCCCTGCTGGGATTGTTTGGCGCCTAGGCGCATGATGGAGCCCTTGCCGAAGGCCCTTTCGATCTGGTTGAGCGCTGCGTCGAGCGCCTTTCCCTTGTCCATGCTGCACCCCTGATGCTGGAGAGTAACCCGTGATGATTTCAACCATAACGCGATTTCCGCCACAGTTGCCACAGCTTATGGTTATGTGACCAGAAAATTCGTCAGAGCCCCGCGACAAGGCCCTGGAACCTCGATTCGGTGCAAGGGGAAAGATGCCAAGAGGTTAGGGTTTTGGCAAGAACAAAAATAGAACAAGAACGATTTCTTGCACTAAAATCCTCATTTTGCCGCAGGTCGCGTCCTCACCCCGCCGCGCGAATGCCGCGGCTTTTGATCACCTCACCCCATTTGGCGATCTCCCGCTTCCAGTAATCCTGAAACTCCGCCGGGCCATAACCAATCGGCTCCGTCCCCTGCATGATCATCTGCTGGCGAAAGGCCGGATCATCCACTGCCGCGCGCACGGCACCCGCCAGCCCTTCCACCACCACGGTCGGCAAGCCCGCCGGACCCATCAGCGCCATGTCGGTCGAGGAATCAAACCCAGCCACGCCTGATTCCGCCAGTGTCGGCAATTCCGGCAAAAGCGAGGATCGCGTCGCTGTCCCCACCGCCAGCAATTTCAGCGTGCCGGCAGCGCGATGCGGCAGGGAAGATACCGCATCAATGAAGGACATTTGCGTCTCGCCAGCCACTACCGCCTGCATGGAAGGCGCGCCACCGCGATAGGGCACATGCAGCATGCGCAAGCCCGCAATCGCCATCAGCATTTCTGTCGCCAAATGGCTTGATGCGCCAATCCCGGCGGAGGAAAAGGAGACCTGTTCCGGCCGCGCGCGTACATAGGCCAGGAATTCCGTGATATTGTTCACTGGCACGCCAGGATGCACGCAAAGCGCCTGCGGTGTGCGCCCCACCAGGCTGATCCCGGTAAAGCCCGCGCGATTATCATAGGGCAGGGGATCAATCAGATGGGGCACGATGGCATAGGTGCTGTTCGTCGCAAACAGCAGCGTATAACCATCCGGCCGCACACGAGCGACAACACCATGCCCAATCGTGCCCGATGCGCCGGCGCGATTATCCACCACGAATTGCTGGCCGAAAGCCTGGCTGAAACGCTGCGCGAAAAGCCGCGCCATGGTGTCTGATGACCCACCCGCGGGCCAGGGATTGATGATCTGTACCGGGCGCGCGGGCCAAACCTCCTGCGCGGAAGCAGTCCGAAGCGTGGGCGCGGCAAGCAAGCCGGCCAGAACCAGGCGGCGTTGGATGGAATGCATGGCAGCCTCCTTCAGCTTTGGCTCAATTCAATGACAAGATTGTGATGCCTGTCCACGGAAACCTGCGCGCCGGGCGGGATGACGCAGGTTGATTCGCGTTCTTCCACCAGGGCCGGCCCCGTAAAAGCCGCACCGGGGGCCAGCCGATAGCGGTCATAGACCGCGCAATCGCACCAGCCGTGGCCTTCAAACAACGCGCGCCTGCTGCCGCGCTTCGCCTCACCGACTTCGGATTTTTGTGCGCCTTCCATGGCGATATCTCGGCTCGGCGCTGATGCGGCCAGCCGCCAGGTCAGCGCTTCAGTCGGCAGGCCATCGAGCGCGCGGCCAAAGCGTTCGCGATAGGCCGCCAGGAAATTCTGCTCAATCGCCGCAATATCCTGCGGGCCGGGCGTCAGGCTTGGCATCGGTACTGGGATTTCAAACCCCTGGCCGACATAGCGCATATCCGCCGCCGGCTTGTAGATGATGTCCGCCGGATCAGCGCCAGCGCCAATCAGCAGGCCGCGCGCTTCCGCAACCATTTCCGCATAAAGAGCCGCGATCTTCGCCCAATCGAGCCGTTCCAACCGCCCGACCAGGCTGCGCACCAGATCGGTCGCGGGTGGTGCCACCAGAAAGCCAATCGCAGAAGCGACCCCGGCGCCAAGCGGTACTAGCACGCGCTCGATTTTCAATAGTCGAGCCAAATCACAGGCATGTACCGGCCCGGCACCGCCAAAGGCAATCAGCGTAAAACGACGCGGATCG
>VGDM01000008.1 GCA_016869715.1 Alphaproteobacteria bacterium | reverse complement strand
GAGTCGGTCGCCGCCGAGCCACCATGCAGGATCATACAAAACAACATCACCCAACGCGGGGTGGAGCAGCCCGGTAGCTCGTCAGGCTCATAACCTGAAGGTCACAGGTTCAAATCCTGTCCCCGCATCAACCAATGTCGCACTCTCGTCCCAAAACCCATTGGCAACCGTCAGTGGGCTTTTTGCATGGCCGAGCACCAGCAAACCCTCAGCACCGCCAGCACGAAGCGGTGCCGCTTGATGCGTCACCAAAACGCAGCTTAACCTCAAACCCAGATGAGCCAGATACTCCGTTAGACAGCGTGCAAAGCGGTCTCAAATGATTTGACGACGGACATTGCTCATAACGGCTCCATCCTATTTGGAATTTGGAGCCGATGGCTTACCCGGGGCGGTTCATATGCTCACGCTTGAAACAAACATAAGGTAATCACTCCGCCACACTGGCCTTCTTCCTCTGAAGCCACACAAAGGCCAGGAAAACCCCAACCAGTGAAGCAGCCAAGCCATACCAGGTGATGGCATAGCCAAGGTGATTGTTGCGCGGTCGCGGCAGGGTCTGCGCGGGCTCTGGCAGGCTGCCCGCCTGGCCCAGCAGCACCAAGCCATAGGGCGCCATCCCAGGCACGCCAAGCGCCGCGCCAATCGCCGCAGGGTCATAGTGATAGAAGCGCCGCCCCGCGACATCATCCTGCGCGGCGAACCGCCCGGCAGGCTCGCCAAAGCGCACATAGCCCGTGATGCGTTGCGGGCCCTCAGGGCGGGGCAGGCCGGCCAGCCCATCAAGCGGCACCCAGCCGCGATCCACCAGCAAGGGCGGGCGGGAATCGCGCAGGAAGGGCACCACCAGCCGCGCACCCATCCGATTTGCGCGGATTTCAACGCCGAGCAGCGCCTCGCGCGCATGATCAAAGCGCCCAAGCACTTCAAGCTTGGCGTAAGGCGCAGGCGGGTCGCTGAAGGGGGCCGGCGGCGCGGCCTCAGCCGCCGCGATGCGTGCCAGGATATCATTCTTCCAGGCGAGGCGTTGCGCCTGCCAGGTGCCGAGGCCGAGCAGAATGAGCAGAACAGGCAGCCCCGCCAAGGCGGGCCAGAGCAGGTGGCGCGACATCATCGCTGGTCTAGCTTGTGCTAACATGCCGCCATTGCAAGCCGAGCAGCATGGCCTTGGCAAAGCGCATCACCAGCAGCGAAAGCGGCGGCACCAGCACGGGCCAGATCAGCGCATGCACCCAAAGGTCAGGCTCGAACTGCCGATCCACCCAAAGCGCCAACTCAACGGCAATGGCACCAATGAGGAAAATGCTCGCCGCGGCCGGCCCATCGCCGGCGTCATGCGCGGTGAATTCAAGCCCGCATTCGCTGCAGGCTAGGCGGATATCCAAAACCCCCGCAAAAACATGGTTGCGCCCGCATCGCAGACAGCGGACAAGCAATGCTGATTTCAGCACGCCGGAAAGGCCCGGCGTCGATCAGTGATGCGCGATTTCTCCGACACCCCACCAATAGATGCAGACAAAGAGGAAAAGCCATACCACATCTACGAAGTGCCAATACCAAGCGGCCGCTTCAAAGCCGAAATGACGCTCCGGCGAAAAATGCCCCTGCGTGGCGCGGATGAGGCAGACAAACAGGAAGGTCGTGCCGACAATCACATGAAAGCCATGAAAGCCGGTGGCGAGGAAGAAGGTCGAAGAATAAATGCCACCATTATAAAACTTGAAAGGCGCCAGGCTGTATTCCCAGGCCTGCAACGCGGTGAAAATCACGCCGAGCAAAACAGTAAGCGTCAGCCCCCGGATCAGCCCCTTGCCGTCATTGTTCAGCAGCGCGTGATGCGCCCAAGTGACCGTGCAGCCCGACAGCAGCAGGATCATGGTGTTCAGGAAGGGCAGATCGAAGGGATCGAAAGTGAGCGTGCCCTTGGGTGGCCAGATCGCGACCTCAGCGCCCGAGACATGTTCCGGGAATAGCGCGAAATGGAAATAGGACCAGAAGAAGGCGACGAAGAACATGACTTCAGAGGCGATGAACAAGGTCATGCCGTAGCGAAGCCCAATGCGCACCACCGGCGTATGCAGCCCCGGTGTACGGCTTTCCTTAACTACATCTCGCCACCAGAAGAACATCGTGGCCAGAATGCCAGCGAGACCAACGAAGAACACGGCGCGATTGCCGTAATGCGCCCATAGAATAATGCCCAGCACCAGGGCGCCACCAGCAAAGGAGCCAACCAATGGCCAGGGTGACGGATCAACCAGATGATAAGGGTGCTTATGCAGCGGCGGCGCATCGCCCTCCGCCGTGGTTGCCTCTGCGTGAGATGTACTTCCCATTGTCAGTCCTGGTGCCTTCCTCGGTCACGGGCTTAGTGCCCGAAACGGACGCCCGCATCAATCCCGAAACCGCCCCCGAAATCAAGCCCATCAGAAATGAAAAACAGGTTAAGGCTTCATTCAGTTCTGCCTTGTGCCAGCCCGCCCAATATGCGGCCCGGCATTAGCCAGCGCACCGGCCTTTTTTGCATCTTCTATGGTGCGGAAGAAGCTATAGGACAGCGTGATGGTGGTAATGTCGCGCGTGCTGGGGTCTTCGGCGACGCGCGGGTCCACCCAGAAGGTGACCGGCATATCTACCTTCTCATTTGGTGTCAGGGTTTGTTCATCAAAGCAGAAGCAGGCAATCTTGTGGAAATAGCGCCCGACCTTCTCCGGCGTCACATTATAGGTTGAAACCCCCGTGACCGGTGTGTCAGACCGATTCGTGGCGGAATAAAAGGCGAGACCTTCTTCACCAAGCCGCAGCGTAACGCTGGTCTGTTCGGGCATGAAGCGCCAGGGCAGATTCGGGTGCGTTGTGGCATTGAAGCGGATGGTGATCTGCCGATCCCCCGCCGCCCCGGGCGCAGCTGCGCTTCGCTGGGTGGTGCCGCCAAAGCCAGTGACACGGCAGAACAAATCGTAAAGCGGCACGGTGGCAAAGGAAAGCCCGACCATGAAGGTCACCAGCCCGGCTGCCGCAATCCCAGTGCGCTTGTTTCGCTTTGCGAGCTCTGCCTTGCGCTGTGTCTGATCCATGCCCGTCATGTGGGAAGCGCCCCGCCTCCGCTCAAGTCCGAAGTAAGCGCGCGATGCCGATGAAATAGAACAGTACCGATAGCCCCACCAGCACCAGCAGCAGGGCGATATTGCGCCCGCGCCGACGCTTTTCGAAAATCGTGCGTTCTTCCGGTGTCATGGTGACAGGATCAGCTTTTCAGCAGCCAAAAAAGCGAAAAGCGCAAACAGATAGGTCAGCGAAAAGCGGAAGCATTTCTTTGCGGCCTTGTCGCCGGCAAGGCTGCGGCCCTCCCCATCCTGCGCCTCCCGCAGCACGGCGACCGCTTGGCGAATGAAATTGAGGCCAAGCAGAGCCGCAATCACGCCATAGACCGTGCCGGAAAAGCCGATCAGCGAGGGCGCCATCCCAATCGGCGCCAGGGCCAGGGTGTAATACAGAATCTGCTTGCGGGTTTCGCGCGCCCCGGCGGTCACGGGCATCATCGGCACGCCGGCCTTGGCGTAATCCTCATGCGCCCAAAGCGACAGCGCCCAGAAATGCGGCGGCGTCCAGATGAAGATGATGGCGAACAGCATGATCGGCACCAGGGTGATATCACCGGTTACCGCGGCCCAGCCGATCAGCGGCGGGAAAGCGCCCGCCGCGCCGCCAATGACGATGTTCTGCGGGGTACGACGCTTCAGCCACATGGTATAAACCACCACATAGAACAGGATGGAAAACGCCAACAAGCCAGCAGCCAGGTAATTCGTGGCAAACGCCATCACCACGACAGAGCCGACGCCAAGCAAAATGCCAAAGGCAAGCGCGGCATCTGGCGCGATGCGCCCGGCGGGGATCGGCCGGCACGCCGTGCGGCGCATCACCGCATCAATGTCGCGGTCATACCACATATTGATCGCACCCGAAGCACCCGCGGCCACCGCAATGCAGAGAATGGCAATCGCAGCCAGTACCGGATTCAAATGCCCAGGGGCCACCAAAAGCCCGGCGACGGCGCTGAATACCACCAGCGACATGACGCGCGGCTTCAGCAGCGCGACCCAATCGCGCACTTCCGAGATATTGTAGGAAACAGGAAGGGGGGCCGCGCCCCCCTTGCCGTTTTCGATGACTGAATCGCTCATCGTAACCCCAAGACGTCGCGGACTTACCGCATCCGAGGAATTTCCTCAAAAGTATGGAAGGGCGGCGGAGACGCCACTTGCCATTCCAAGGTGGTCGCACCTTCGCCCCAGGGATTGGCCGCAGCCTTGGCGCCCGAGCGCATGGTCACCCATACGATGTAGAAGAAGAACAGGAATGACGCCACCGAGATCAGTGAACCGATCGAAGCGACATAATTCCAGCCCCAGAAAGCCTCAGGATAATCCGGATAGCGGCGCGGCATGCCCTGATTGCCCGAAAAATGCATCGGGAAGAAGGTCAGGTTCACGCCGATGAAGGTCATCCAGAAATGGATCTTGCCGAGCGTCTCGGGATATTGCCGCCCGCACATCTTGCCGATCCAGTAATAGAAGCCGGCATAGATCGAAAACACTGCACCAAGTGACAGCACGTAATGGAAATGCGCGACAACGTAATAGGTATTGTGCAGGATCTGGTCGATCCCCGCATTGGCCAGCACCACACCCGTTACACCACCAACGGTGAACAGGAAAATGAAACCAACGGCGAACAGCATCGGCGTATCCATCCGGATTGAGCCGCCCCACATGGTCGCGATCCAGGAGAAGATCTTCACCCCTGTCGGTACCGCAATCACCATCGTCGCCGCCATGAAGTAGGCGCGCGTGTCCACATCCATGCCGGAAGTGTACATATGGTGCGCCCAGACAATGAAACCGACGAATCCAATTGCCACCATGGCGTAGGCCATGCCGAGGTAGCCAAACACGGGCTTGCGGCTAAAGGTGGAAATCACATGGCTGATAATACCGAAGCCCGGAAGGATCATGATGTAGACTTCCGGATGGCCGAAGAACCAGAACAGATGCTGGAACAGCACCGGGTCACCACCGCCTTCGGGGCGGAAGAAGGCCGTGCCGAAATTCCGGTCCGTGATGAGCATGGTGATCGCGCCCGCCAGCACCGGCACCGCCAGCAGCAGCAGGAAGGCCGTGACCAGCATGGACCAAACAAACAGCGGCATCTTATGCAGCGTCATGCCAGGCGCGCGCATATTGAAAATGGTGGTGATGAAATTGGCCGCACCCATGATGGAGGAAGCGCCCGCCAAGTGCAGCGAGAACAGCGCGAGATCCATTGAAGGGCTGGAATGGAAGGTGCTGTCCGACAGTGGCGGGTAGATGGTCCACCCCGCGCCAGGACCTTCGCCTACGAAAAGGCTTGCTGCCAGCAGCAGGAAGGCCGGCACCAGCAGCCAGAAGGAGATATTGTTCATGCGCGGGAAGGCCATATCCGGCGCCCCGATCATGATTGGAACGAACCAATTGCCAAAACCGCCGATCAGCGCGGGCATGACCACAAAAAATACCATGATCAGGCCATGGGCCGAGATATAGGCATTCCACATCTGACCATCAGAGAAAATCTGCATGCCGGGATGCATGAGTTCCAGGCGCATCAGCAGCGAAATGCCAATCCCCACCACCGCCGCCACGAGCGAGAAGATGATGTAGAGTGTGCCGATATCCTTGTGGTTCGTCGAAAAAAACCAACGGGACACGAAGCCCGGCGTGTGATCGTGATGATCGTCGTGATGGGCGTGCGAAATGGTTGCCATATTTTTTCTCTTAACCGCGCCTTACCGGCGGGCCTCCGCGATCTGAAGTTGCTCCTGAGCAGCCGGCGCGGCGGCGATCTGCGGCGCGCT
Source organism: Alphaproteobacteria bacterium (assembly GCA_016869715.1). Lineage (GTDB taxonomy): Bacteria > Pseudomonadota > Alphaproteobacteria > Acetobacterales > Acetobacteraceae > Neoroseomonas. The sequence continues at coordinate 105,096 of VGDM01000008.1, read as the reverse complement.
GCCATCAGCCTGGGCAAAGCGCTTCTGCGCATCAGCAACCCAGGCATCGAATTCGGCGCGCGGCAGGGCGCGCACGGCAATCGGCATGAACCAGTGATTCGTGCCGCAAATCTGATTGCACTGACCGTAGAAAATGCCGGGACGATCAGCGCGCATCCAAGTTTCCAGCGTGCGGCCCGGAATGGTGTATTTCTGAACGCCAAGCGCCGGCACGAAGAAGGAATGGATGACATCATGCCCTGTGGTCAGCACGCGGATATTCGCGCCAACAGGAATAACAAGCTGATTATCCACATCAAGCTTGAAAATCTGCCCCGGCTTCAGATCAGCTTCCTGGATCGGGTAGCTGTCAAAGGTGAAGTTGCCGTGGTCGGAATAGGTGTAATTCCAATACCACTGACGCCCCTGCACCATAACCGTCATATCCGCATCAATCGCGCGGTCCTGGAAATACAGCAAGCGAAAGGACGGAATGGCAATTACCACCAGGATCAGCACAGGAATGACGGTCCAGGCGATTTCCAGTCCTGTATGGTGGCTGGTGCTGGAAGGCACCGGGTTGCGTTCGGCGCTGAAGCGCCACACGCAATAAGCTAGTAGCAGCAGCACGAAAATCGTGATGGCAACAATGATGAAGAACACCAGGCTGTTTAGCGACGCGATTCGTTCCTTGACCACCCCGCCTGAGGGCTGCAAGCCCATCCCCCAAGCGGCCGGCGCACCGACCATGCCCTCTGCCAGGGCCGGCAGCGCCAGCACCAAACCCATTGCCAGTGCGGCCAGACCGGCGAAAAACCGGCCTGCGCCAAATGCGAGGCGCTTTGCTTTCAAAACCTTCATCAACCCATCCCTCATCGGTCGTGAAAATCACGCCGTTTCAAGATTTTAACCTTTGGTCCGCGAAGGCTGCTGCCTCGGGAGTTCCAAATTCGGCCGGACCATAATGGTGCCTCCCGCACCGCACAAGGGTGGAGATGCGGAAAAGCGGCATAAACCATTTTCCACCACCTCAAGCCTCCCCATCCGCGGTTTCTTCCTCACTGATGTGGTCAACCATATCGGCCAGCATGGACCGGATATGCTCATCGCCGACCACATAAAACACCTGCCGCCCGCGCCGATCCGCCTGCAACAAACGCGCTGCTCTCAAGAGACGCAGATGGTGTGAGACAAGCGATGCGGAAAGGCCCAGCTTCTCGGCCATTTCATTCACTGCCGCCGGTTCATCCCGGCAGGCCAGGATGATCTTCAGGCGCGTCGGGTCGCTCATCAGCCGAAAGGTCTCGGCCAATTCAACCACCAAATCATCACCAATCCGAAAACGCCCCCGCATGGGATCATCGCCGCTGTTTCGGACTAAACATGGCCTCGGTAAGTTGGATTCTGCAAGGTATCGCCGCGCAAGGACTTGACTAAGAAGCCGGCAGCGCCAAGTTCGGTTATTTGATAAGCCACTGAAAACAAGGGATATATGCAGAAATGAACAGGTGTTCAGCCATTGGCAGGCGGGGCCTTGGGCTTTTGGCGCTGACGCCCATCACGGCGCGGGCGCAGAACCGCGCCCAGCCCCGCGCGCTGTCAACTGTTGCCATGGTGGGCGATCTGGTGCGCGAGATCGGCGGAGGCATCATCCGCGCCGAAACCCTGATCGGGGAAGGCGTAGACCCGCATTTGTTTCGCCCGACCCGGGCCGATACGGCGCGGCTGCTGGCCGCCCATATCATCTTCGCGAATGGCCATCGGCTGGAAGGCCGCATGGGCGATGTGCTGTCCCGCGCCGAAGCCAATGGCAAGCCGGTGGTCATGGTGGCGGAGAGCCTGCCGCGCGCGCGCCTCCGCGCCAATCCGGAATACCCTGACGCGGCCGACCCGCATGTCTGGATGGACCCGGTCTTATGGGCCGAAGCGGCGGGCAGCATCGCCGCCGGGCTCACCCGGCTGATCCCCGACCAAGCCAATGTTTTCGCCGCCAACGTGGCCGCGCTGCGAAGCCGCCTTGCCGCCCTGCATGAATATGGCGAGCGGGTGATGGGCAGCATCACGCCGCGCCAGCGCCTCTTGGTCACCGCGCATGATGCCTTCGGCTATTTCTCCGCGCGATACAGGCTGGAAGTGGACAGTATCCAGGGGCTTTCCACCGAATCGGAAGCGAACCTCGCGCGGATCGAGGCAATTGTGCGCAGCCTGGTGGAACGCCGCATCCCGGCGGTCTTTGCCGAAACCTCGGTCCCGGATCGCGCCGTCCGGGCGCTGATTGAAGGCGCCGGGGCGCGCGGGCAGCGCGTGGCCTTAGGCGGCACGCTGTTTTCCGACTCCATGGGCAAGCCCGGCACCTATGAAGGCACCTATCAGGGCATGCTGGATCACAACTTCACCACCATCGCCCGCGCGCTTGGTGGGGAGGCGCCGGCGCGCGGCATGCTGGGCAGGCTTGGTGCCGCATGACTATCGCAGCACCCGCACCGCTCGCGATTACGCATCTCACGGTCGCTTATGGTGACAAGACGGTGCTCTGGGGCATCACCTGGCAGGCAGCGCCCGGGCTGACGGCGATTGTCGGGCCGAACGGCGCGGGCAAATCCACGCTGCTGAGCGCGGCTCTTGGCCTGATTCCGAGCATCGCCGGCGAGGCGCGTTTCTTTGGCCGCAAGCTGGATGAGGTGCGCACCCGGGTAGGGTATTTGCCGCAGCGTGCCTCGGTGGATTGGGATTTTCCGGCAACCGTACTCGATGTCGTCTGCATGTCGCGCTACCCGCGCATGCGCTGGTGGGGGCGCGTGCCGAAAGCGGAACGGGACGCTGCGCGCGCGGCCCTGGATCAGGTGGGCTTGGCAGAGTTGGCGGATCGGCAAATCGGGCGGCTGTCGGGCGGGCAGCAGCAGCGCGTGTTTCTGGCGCGTGCGCTGGCGCAGGATGCTGACCTTTATCTGATGGATGAACCCTTCGCCGCGGTTGATGCGGCGACGGAACAGGCAATCATTGCCGTGCTGCGCCGCGTGGTGGCAACGGGGCGGACCGTGATTGCCGTTCATCATGATCTTTCAACCGTACCAACCTATTTCGATCAGGTGCTGCTGCTGAATGGCCGCGCGGTCGCCGCCGGTCCTGTGAAATCCGCCTTCACACCGGACTCAATTGCGCGCGCCTATGGTGGGCGGCTCAATGTGCTAGAACACGCGTTAGCGGAAGGCGGGCTCGGGTGACGCTTGGCTATAACACGCTGGTTGTTCTGCTGGGTTGCGCCTTGCTCGGGCTGGCCTGCGGCACGGTCGGCGCTTTTGCGCTGCTGCGCGGACGCGCGTTGACGGCTGATGCGGTGGGTCATGCCGCGCTGCCAGGTGTGGTGCTGGTAGCGATGCTGGTCGCGAGCTTCGGCGGCAATCCGCGCGCGCTGCCGCCCTTGCTGGTGGGCGCTCTGGTCGCGGGTGTATTGGGTGTGCTGGCGGTGCAGGCACTCACGCTCAGGCGACGCATTCGCGAAGACGCCGCCATCGCCATTGTGCTCTCCAGTTGCTACGCGCTGGGTGTCGCACTGCTGTCCTATGTGCAGACCATGCCGCAAGCGGCGCAGGCGGGGCTTGGCAAATTCATCCTGGGTCAGGCGGCAGCGATGCGCGCGGAGGATACGCTTTGGGCTGGCGGCATTGCGGCATTTTCCGTGCTGATTTGCTTGGCCTTGTTTCAGCGGCTGCGCGCAGCCTGCTTCGATCCCGATTACGCGCGAGTCATGGGGCTCTCGGTCGCCCGCACCGATCTGATGCTGCTGGCGCTGATTGTGATTGTTGCCGTGGCAGGCTTGCAGGCGGTGGGGCTGGTGCTGGTGGTGGCCTTGCTCATTCTGCCGGCGGTAACGGCGCGCTTGCTCACGCACCGGCTGCCGGTGCTGTTGCTAGTCTCGGCGCTGCTCGGCGCCTTATCCGGCGCTTTGGGCGCGGCGGCTTCCGCCTTTGAACCGGAATGGCCAACGGGCGCGGCAGTGGTCTTGGCGGGTGCGATTTTCTTCGCCTTGGCTTTGCTGCTGGCGCCAGAGCGTGGCGTGCTGCCTGAAGCCTGGCGCCGTACACGCCGACGCATTGCCGCGACCGAAAGCCATTTCTTGCGCGCCGCCTGGGAAGCTCAGGAGGCCGCTGGCGCCGGCCCCGGCACGGCGGGCGATCGCTGGACACCGATTGCTGCGCTGGCCGCCGCGCGCGGCTGGTCTGAAGGCCACGCATCGCGTCTTGCATTATGGCTTGGGCTGCGCGGCTTGGTGGCGCGGGCGGATGGAGAAATTCATCTGACACCGCGCGGTGCCGCTGCCGCGCGGCGAGCGGTGCGCGCGCATCGCGCGGTCGAAATTCATCTGCTTGGCCTTGGGGCCACGGATATCGCGGGCGCAGATCGCTTGGCGGATTTGGTGGAGCATGGCCTGCCGGCGGAAATGGCAACTCGGTTATTGGCAGAGCCTTCATCACTGCCTGCTTCACCGCACGCTTTAGGACCAAAAACGTGACAGTGGTAGATTTCCTCAGGCTTGATCTGCCGGCCTTGCTGGCGGCAATTCTCGCTTGCGGTTTGTGCGGTTTGCTTGGGTCTTTTCTCTTGCTCCGGCGCGATAGTTTGCTTGGGGATGCGCTCTCTCATGCGGTGCTGCCGGGCATTATTGCGGGCTTTGCAATCACCGGCGCGCGGGCGGGCTTGCCGATGTTGCTGGGCGCGCTCGCGGCGGCACTGGCGGCGGTATTTGTGATCAGCCTGGTGCGACGTGTCGCCAAATTGGAAGCAGGCGCGGCAACGGGCGCGGTCTTCACTAGCTTCTTCGCGCTTGGCCTAATGCTGATTGAAGCGACCGGCGCGCGCAGCGTTGATCTTGATCTGGATTGCGTGCTCTTCGGCCAATTGGAAAGCCTGGTGTGGCTGGAAGCGCAGGGTTTTGCATCCTTGTTTGATCCAGCAGCGCTGGCTTCCCTGCCGCGCCAAATCTTCTTATTGGCAACGGTTGCTCTTGTACTAGCTGGACTTGTCGCGCTGCTGTGGCGGCCCTTGCATTTGCTCTGTTTTGACCCCGATTACGCGGCCGCAATTGGCCTGCCCGCACGCGGTTTAGATTTGGCGCTGAATTTGATGGTGGCGGCAGCGGCGGTGGCGGCTTTTGAAGCGGTGGGCAGCATTCTGGTGGTGGCGATGCTGGTGTGCCCGGCGGCGGCGATACGGCTGCTGACGGATTCCTATCGCGCGCAGGTTTTAGGTGGCGCGGCCTTGGGTGTGGCGCTCGGCGCGCTCGGTTATGCTATGGCAGGGCCTGTGCCGGCGGCTCTCGGGCAGGAATTCGCGCTGAATGCGGCGGGCGTCATTGGTACGCTGGGCGGGCTGACAGTCGCGGTTGCGATGCTGCTGCGCCAGTGGCGAAGCGCCGCGCCACAATCAGTGCTTATTTCAGGATAATTTCAACGCGCCGGTTTTGCGGTTCGCGCACGCCATCGGCGGTCGCGACCAGCGGCTGCGTCTCACCAAGGGCGGTGATGGTAATGTCCTGCCGCGCAACGCCGCGCCTGACGAGTTCTTCCGCCACCGTGTCGGCGCGGCGGCGCGACAATGCCAGATTATATTGCGGCGTTCCGGTGCGATCCGCGTGTCCCGCCAATTCAATCCGCGTGGGTTGGGCGCGCGCGGCTTCGGCGGCTTCGCCGATGATCTGGCGGGCACGCGCGGTCAGATCAGCGCGGTTCCAGTCAAAGAATACCAGAAAGCTCCGCGCCGCGACGGGCGCCGCCACAGCGGCGGGCGCGGCAGCCGGCGCATTGAAGGCATAACGCAGGCCAACAAGGAAGGATTGGTTGCGGCTTTCCGTATCCGCCTTGCCCGACAGCACCGTGGCACCCGTAGCATTCACATAGCGCACGGGAATGCTAGGCCCCAGGCTTTCAAGGTAACGATATTCGGCAGTGAGCGTCAGGCCCGGCACCTGGTCAATCGTGAAGCCAATGCCGGCAATGCCCTGCACCGCGAAGGCGCCGCCCGTATCATCCGCACGGAGCCGGAGGCTGCGATCGCCGGGCCGTCCGGTTTGGTCATTGAAGCTGGTGACAAGATAGCCGGCGCCGATCCCGACATAGGGAAGGAAGGGGCCGATTCGCACCAGATCCACCAGCATATTGCCCATCAGCCCATAGCTATCCTGCCGCCCGCTATGCCCGCCCGGGCCAGCGAGGCCCGCAGCGCCATTGGCGCTACCCACCTCATTTCTGCGGTAGCTGCCTTCGATTTCCAGCCGGATACCATTGCTGAGGCCCCAGCCAAGGCTGAGCAGACCAACGCCGCCATAATCAAAGCCAAGCTGCCCGCCATGGGGCTGGCCGAGCCCCGTCATGCCCTGATTGAGCCGACGATCCAGGCGGAATTTGGCGTCATCCAGATAATTCATGCCAATCGCGCCGGCGATGTAAGGCCCTTCGACGAATTGGGCGCGTGCTGGAAGTGCCGCAACAAGCCCGAGTGTCAGGGCGGCGGCAGGCAGGATGCAAAGCGGGGTTGGGCGAAACTTCACGCCATGCACTCTAGCGGCAGTTTCTCAACGAAAGAAGACCATAGCGTATCGCCACTCATGTTTTTTGCACCGCAATGGCCGCCAGCGGGCCAAGAGCGACCGCATCCTCCAGGCCAGCCAGCGCGCCCAGCGGCAAAAGCCGATTGGCATGGCCCATCTTGCGCCCCGGCCGCGCCTCCGCCTTGCCATAAAGATGCGGCGCGATGCCCTTTTGCCCGTGCAGCCCCGGCCAGTCGGCCATGCCCTCTGGCCCGATCAGATTGCGCATCACCGCATCATGGTGACGATCAGGCACGCCAAGCGGCAGCCCGACCACGGCGCGGATATGCTGCTCAAACTGGGAAGCGGTGCAGGCATCCATGGTCCAGTGCCCGGAATTATGCGGGCGCGGCGCGATTTCATTGCCGATGAGATGACCATCGGGCAGCAGGAACATCTCCAGCGCCACAAGCCCGACCAGATCGAGCCCGCGCGCCACGGCGGCGACATGGTCCCGCGCGGCGGCGGCGATCTCAGGCGCCACACGCGCTGGCGCATAACTGATGTCCAGGATATGATGACTATGGGCGTTTTCAGTCGCGTCAAACACCGCGAGCGCCCCATCCGCGCCGCGCGCCGCAATGGCGGAAAGCTCCAGCGTGAAAGGCACAAAGCCTTCCAGGATCAGCGGGCGCGGCGCCAGCCTTGCCCAGGCAGCGGCCAGATCATCCGGGTGGCGCAGCACCGCCTGGCCGCGGCCATCATAGCCAAGGCGGGTCGTTTTCAGGACCGAAGGCAGCCCGATTTCGGCGACTGCCGTTTGCAATTCGGCTTCCGAGCGTACCGCGCGCCAGGGAGCGACGGGCACGCCGATCCGCCCCAGAAACGCCTTTTCCTGCAAGCGATCCTGACAAATCGCGAGTGCCTTTTCCCCAGGCCGGCAGGGCACGCGCCGCGCGAGGATTTCCAGTGTCGCAGCCGGGACATTTTCGAATTCGAAGGTGACAACATCGACCTGGGCGGCGAAGCGCGCCAAGGCGTCATGATCTTCATAGGCCGCGACCGTGCGCGCGGCAGCCACCTGCATGCCGGGCTCATCCGCGCCGGAAGCGTAGATGTGGCAGCGATAGCCAAGCCGCGCCGCCGCCATGGCGGACATGCGCCCAAGCTGCCCACCGCCCAGAATGCCTAGCATGGCGCCGGGCGGCAGAGGGGTCATACCGGGCTCTCCGGTACACTCTCGGTCTGCGCCGAGCGCCAGGCGATCAGGCGCTCTGCCAGCGCCGCATCTTGCAAAGCGAGGATCGAGGCCGCGAGCAAAGCGGCATTCACCGCCCCCGCCCGCCCGATAGCCAGTGTGCCGACCGGCACCCCGGCTGGCATTTGCACAATGGCCAGCAGGCTATCCACCCCGGCGAGAGCCGCGCTTTGCACCGGCACGCCCAGCACCGGCAGATGCGTCATGGAAGCGGCCATCCCTGGCAGATGCGCGGCACCCCCGGCGCCAGCGATGATAACGCGAAGCCCCCGCCCCGCCGCCTGTCTGGCATAATCAAATAGGCGTTCGGGCGTGCGATGGGCGGAGACAATGCGGGTTTCATGGGGAATGCCCAGTTTTTCAAGCGTTTCCGCCGTATGGCGTAGTGTTTCCCAATCCGAACGGCTACCCATGATCACGCCCACAAGCGGAAATTCGGCCATATCCAGCCCCTTTCAGGCAATGATATCGGGCAAAAGCTGGCTATCGAGCCAGGCGATTTCGTCCTTCAGCCTCAGCTTGCGCTTTTTCAGCCGCTGCAGCTGCAATTGATCCACCGGCCCGGCATCAAGCCGCGCGATGACGGTATCCAAATCCCGATGCTCGGTTCGTAGTTCATGCAGGCGGCGGAGCAGGGCTTCTCGGTCAGCGATCATCGCGGGGCCAGGTGAAATCTCTTGATGCTTTTTAAGCATGGGTCGGAGTAGCATGTCCTGGCTGCCCGGGACAGGGCCAACCGCCCGGGCGGCATCACAGCAAAGGATGCCTTGGTATGCGCTTGGATGCCCGGATCGCTTCCCTCAATACCCGTCACGCCGCGCTTGAGGCGCAGATTTTTGAGGAAGACCACCGACCAAGGCCCGATGCTGAGACCCTCGCCCGATTAAAGCGTGAGAAGCTGCGCCTGAAAGAGGAGATGGAGCGATTGCGTTCAGCAAAGCCGCATTAAATTCCCGTTGCGGATTAGAACAGATCACGTTCAGATGGAAAATCTGAACGTGTGAAGATGCTCGAAAAACAACGGGGTAGAGCGGGTGCCGTGAACACATGTGAACGCAACACGCTTTAAGCCGCCGCGCCTTCTTCCTTTTGCGCTTCAAGTGCCGCGAGTGTTCCCACCGCGGCGTTAAGCTCGCCCTGCGTGCAAAGGCCCAGAATCACGGGATCGCGCGGCTTGATATTCGCGCTGTTCCAATGGGTCTTGTCGCGCACCTTGGCGATGGTTTCCTTGGTGGTGCCAAGCAGCTTCGCAATGGCTGCTTCCGGCACTTGCGGGAAATTGCGGAGCAGCCAGGCAATCGCATCCGGGCGGTCGCTGCGCTTGGAAACGGGCGTATAGCGCCCGCCTTTGGATTTGGATTTCGGCAAATGGCTGACCGGGCGGACAATATTCAGCCGCGCTTCGCTATCCGCTTCACAGTGCTGGATTTCTTCGCGCGTCAATTGACCATTGGCGATCGGGTCATAGCCGAGGATGCCCTGCGCAACCTCTCCATCCGCAATGGCCTGGATTTCAAGCGGGTGCATGCCCACAAACTCGGCGATCTGGTCAAAGGTAAGCGCGGTCTTTTCAATCAGCCACACGGCGGTGGCCTTGGGCATCAAGGGCTGGTTCATGGCATAACCTCAAGGGGCGAGCGGGCGAGAGAAACCCCCGCCGTATTGCATTTCCTATAAAGAGAGGCGCGGCCAGGGTCAAAACCCGCCCGCGGAAGGACAACCAAATGGCCCCGATCGAGGAAGAAGAAAGACCCCGGCGCGCGCTGCGCTTCCAGCCCATGGTGTTTGACGGCTGGGATGTGGCGCAACTCCGGGAATATATCGAGGCTTTACAGGCCGAAATCAGCCGGGTCGAGGCAGCGATAGGTGCTCGGGATGCGCAGCGTGCGGCGGCGGAGGCGTTTTTTCGGAAGGGGTGAGGCCCCGCCCGTTGCCGGGCGGGGCAGGGTTAGAATCACGCCGCCTGAGGCGCCGCTTCCGGCAGGGCTGCCGGGCGACTGCCCTGCACCGGAATCTGACGCGGCTTCAGCGCTTCCGGCGCTTCATGGCGCAGCGCGATATGCAGCAAGCCGTTTTCAAGCTTGGCACCGCTAACCACAATGTGATCGGCCAGCACGAAGCAGCGCTCAAAACCGCGGCCGGCAATGCCGCGATGCAGGAAGCGGCGGGTTTCGTCCGGCGCAGCCTGGGCGCGCGCCACTACCATCAGCGTGTTCTGATGGGCGGTGATGTCCAAATCAGCCTCGGCAAAACCAGCCACCGCCATGGTAAGCACATAGCTGTCATCGCTGGTCTTTTCGATATTGTAGGGCGGGTGACCCCGGGCATCGGCGCCTGTCCGGGCTGTATCCATCAACCGCGCCAGACGATCAAAGCCAATGGCGGTGCGGAACAGGGGGGAGAAATCGATAGCGTTCATAGCAGGGACACTCCTTCGAAAAGCAAGGTCCGTTGAGGCCGGCGAACTGATTCTGAACTGCCCCCATCTGGGCGGCAGAGGACCGATCCGCACCAGGGGCCCGAATGGCGCACCCAGTAGAGCTGAAGTGGAAATACCCTGCGCGCCGATCAAGGGCTGCGGGCCAAAAATCCAACTTAAGAACAAGGGCCGATACTGACGGCTCGGCGCCGCTCAGTCTTACTTGCGCGCACCAATGCCGGCGAAGCGCTTGTTGAACTTCGCGATCTGACCGCCCGTATCAATGATGCGCTGCTGCCCGGTCCAGGCCGGGTGCGACTTCGGGTCGATGTCCAAGCGAATGGTATCGCCCGGCTTGCCGTAGCAGGAACGGGTCTTGTACTCGGATCCGTCGGTCATGATGATGTTGATCTCATGATAATCGGGATGGATATCGGACTTCATGGCGCATGCTCACAGGAACGGGGCCGCCGATACGGACCGGCTAGCTTATGATCTGGGTCTATACGGGATCCGCCCTGCCCGCGCAAGCCAGCGATTGACCGGGGCCGCGCCAGGGGCCAGAGGTTTCTCCCCAGAATCGCTTAAGGTATGGCGCAAGTGAGCCTCAATATCCTCTCCATCCAATCCTGGGTCGCCTATGGCCATGTCGGTAATGCCAGCGCCATCTTCCCCCTCCAACGCCTGGGGGCCGAGGTTTGGGGGGTGCATACGGTGCAATTCTCCAACCATACCGGCTATGGCGCCTGGCGCGGCCAGGTTTTTGGCGCCGATCTGATCGATGAATGCGTCACCGGGATTGAAGAACGGGGCGTGCTGCCCCGCTGCGATGCCGTGCTGTCGGGCTATTTGGGCTCGGCCGAGATCGGGGCGGCGGTGCGTGATGCGGCGCTCAAGGTCAAGGCGGCCAATCCCGAGGCGCTTTGGTGCTGCGATCCGGTGATTGGCGATACCGGGCGGGGCGTTTTTGTGCGCCCCGGCATTCCAGAATTCCTGCGCGACCAGGCGCTGCCGGCGGCCGATATCGCGACCCCCAACCAATTCGAATTGGAATGGCTGACCGGCCAGACCATCACGAGCCTTGAGGCCGCCAAGGCTACCATTAGCGCGCTGCAAGCCAAGGGGCCCAGGATTGTGCTGCTGACCTCGCTCCGCACCGAAGCGACCGGGGCGCGTGAGATTGAATTGCTGGCGGCTGAAGGCGGCGGCTTCTGGCGGCTACGCACGCCCATGCTGCCCTTGTCGGTGAATGGCGCGGGGGATGCGATTGCCGCGCTTTTCCTGTTTCATCGCCTGCAAAGTGGTACGACAGCGCCGGCTTTGGAAGCGGCTGCGTCGAGTGTTTTCGGCCTGCTGAGCCAGACGCTCGCCGCCGGTGCGCGGGAATTGCAGGTGGTGGCGGCGCAGGCCGAAATCACCGCGCCGACACGGCGCTTCAGGGCAGAAGCTTGTTAGTGCATAAAACTCCGCGTTACATATGCCTTTAGCGCTTCCACATCATGTTCCTGCTTGGCAAACCGGAACTTAACCAGGTCGCGGATGCTGACAATGCCAAGCAGGGTGCCGTCCGCGTCGCAGACCGGCAAATGGCGGAAATAGCCCTGATCCATGATCTCGAGCGCCGCTTCCACGGGCGTATCGGGGCCGATCATGATCACCTCGCGGGTCATGATTTCCTCAGCCGCCAGGCAGCGCGCGCCATTGCGCCGATCAGCGACTGATTTCACGATGTCACGTTCGCTCAAAATCCCGGCAACCTGACCGGAGGCATTCACGATCAACACGGCGCCAATGCGCCGCGCCGCCATGATGCGGGCGATTTCTACGACTGGGGTTTCGGGTGTTACCGAAATGGCGGCATTACCTTTCTGCCGCAGAACTGCTGCTATGGTCATGGCCAGAGGCCTCCTTTTACGGAACGCTGCCATCCTCCTCTTCCTTCAGGGTCTTTTGGGCGTTTTCCGCGGGAATCGCAAGCATTGAATCGCACCAAATCCAGGAAATCAGACCAAAAGGATCGCTCGCAGGCCGCTATCAGCGCTTGCCTTGCCCCGCACCCCCATGCGAGCCTTCAACCGGTAGGCCGGAAACGGCCTGTTTGCGCCTTAAAACAGGGAGAAATAAATCATGGGCCTTCAAACAACGCGTCGCATTTTGCTGGGCGCCGGGCTTGCCGCCCCCTTCATTCGCACCGCGTCTGCGCAAACCACGCTGGAATGGGTTGCGGGGTCTCTCGGCGGGGGCTGGTACACCATGGCGGCGGGGCTTTCCTCCCTGATCCGGGAAGAAAACCCTGATCTGCAAATCCGCGTCGTGCCCGGCGGGGGCCTTGCCAATTCAACGCGCATCAATAATGGCCAATCCCAGATCGGCTGGGGGATTGATGCTTTCTCCGCCTCCGCCGTGCAGGGGATCGAGCCCTATAACGCCAAGCACGACAAGCTCCGCTGCCTTGGCACCGGCTATTCGCCAACGGAACATCACTTCCTGCGCCATAAGGGCGCGGGGCCTGAGGATATGCGCGCCATCCTGACGCAGCGAGGCCTGAAAATCGCCGCACCTCAGCGCAGCAGCACGGATGAAATGACGCTGCAGCGCATTTTGAAATTCCTCGGCACCAGCCCGGACAAGATTAGGGCGGAAGGCGGGCGCTATTTGAATGGTTCCTACGCGGATATCGCAGCGGCTTATAATGATGGCCAGGTGGATTACCTCTACGCCGCACTTGCGCGCCCGGCGGCGATTTTCACCGAAATTGCGCAAGGCCGCCGCGGCGGGCATATGGTCGCCTTCCCGCAGGATGTGCGTGACCACCTGCAAAGCCAATACGCCTATGCGCAGGGCATCCTGCCGGGTGCGACCTATCCCGCGCTTACGACCGGCGATGTGCCGGTAACCATGATGGATAGCGTGATTCTGGTGCATGAAAGCGTATCAGATGATGTGACCTTCAAGATCACGCGCACGCTGATCCGCAACCGGGGGCAAAGGCTGATTTCCATTCATGCCAGCATGGGCGCCTGGGACCCGGCGAAATCCGTGCAATATCGCGGCGTGCCCCTGGCGGCTGGCGCAGTGCGCGCCTTCCGCGAAGCTGGCATCAATCTGCCTGCGTGATGAAGCTGCCGCGCTGGCTATAAGGTAGGCACGCCATGCGCGCGCTTGATGGGTGGTTGAAAAGCGCCATCACGCTTTGGATGGCGGGATGGGCGGCACTGCATCTTTATTTCGGCGGCTTTGGTTTTCCGGAGCCGATCGAAATGCGGAGCCTCCATCTGCTGGTCTTCACGCCGCCGCTTTTCCTGCTTTACCCGGCGTTTCAGAAGCACTCGCCCAAGCAACGGCCAAGCCTGTTTGACTGGCTTTGGGCTTTAGCCGCTGCCGCGCCGCATTTATGGGTTTTCGTGAATGCCGGCGCGGTGAACGACCGTATGGAATATGTGGACCTCTTCACGCCGCTGATGCTCACACTCGGCATTGTCTGCATGGTGACGATGCTGGAAGCGATCCGCCGCGCGGTGGAGCCGGGCCTTGCCTGGATGGTGGCGGGCTGCCTGCTGTACATGTTCATCGGCCATCATCTGCCGGGCATTTTGAACACGCGCAATTTCAAATTGAATGAGATTATTGAAGCTGTCTGGTTGGTGCCGACCGCAGGTGGGGTTTATGGCCCGCTGACCGGCATTGTCGCGACCACCATCGCGGTCTTCATCCTGTTCGGCGCCTTCATGCAGGGTAGTGGCACGGGGCGGTTGTTTTCCAATCTGGGTGCCGCCGTGGCCGGGCGTTATACCGGCGGACCGGCCAAGGTTGCTGTTATAACCTCAGGACTTTTCGGCACCATGAGCGGGTCTTCGGTGTCCAATGTCATCACCACCGGGGCCATGACCATTCCGCTGATGATGCGTGTGGGCTATCGTCCGGCAGTCGCTGCCGGCATTGAAAGTGCCGCTTCCGTGGGCGGCGCCTTGATGCCGCCGGTGATGGGTGCGGCCGCCTTTGTGATGGCCGAGATCACCAATATCCCTTACGGAGATATTCTGGTGGCCGCCGCGATTGGCGCGGTGATGTATTACTTCGCCATTCTCGCTGCCGTGCATTTTGAAGCGAAAAAACTCGGCATCGCGCCCATGGCGCTCAAGGATATCCCCGCCTGGCGCGAAGTGCTGCAGGACGCGCATCTAGTGCTGCCGATTGGCTTGCTGGTCTATCTGATGACCGAACGCTGGAGCGGCAATTACGCCGCTTTCTGCTCCACCTTGGCGATGATTGGCGTGTCGCTCCTGCGCGCACGCACGCGCATGGGCTGGCGGCGCATTCTGGATAGTTTTGCGGATGCGGGCTTCACCATGGCGCCGCTTGCGGTTTCCATCGCGGGCGCTGGTATAGTGGTGTCGGCACTGACTGCGACGGGTATGGTGGTGGCCTTTGGTGGTATCATCAAGGATCTCTCGGCGGGCAATCTGGCGCTATTGCTGGTGCTGCTATGTATCACCGTGCTGGTGCTTGGCCTCGGCATTCCGACCACGCCTTCTTATATCATTGCGGCGGCGATTGGTGTGCCGCAGATGCTGGAACTTGGCCGGCCGCTCGGCATTGATGTTTTGCAGGCGCATCTGTTTGTCTTCTATTTCGCTGTGATTGCGGATGCGACACCGCCAGTGGCCGCTGCTGCCTTCGCGGCAGCGGCCATCGCCAAGGCAAGCCCGACCATTGCGAGTGTGCATGCCTCGCGCTTTGGCATTGCCGGCTTCACCGTGGGCTTTGCCTTCGTCTATGATCCAGGTATCATGCTGCGTGGCAGCTTACTCGATATCGCGACGGCCACGCTCATTCAGGTCGCGGCGCTGACGTTGATAACCGCATCCTATGCTGGGTATTTGCTGCGGCCCATGGGCGTCATCCTGCGCTGGGCGATGGGGCTTGCCGGCTTGGCGGCGGCCTTCTTGCATCTGCTGCCCGATACGCAGCGGCTATTGCTGGCGCTTGCTGTGCTGTGGGGTGTTGCCCTGTGGCAGCGCCTCAGCAAGCCTGTGCCTGCGTCAAAATAAACAATTTTGGAGCATCACCTATGAAAGCCAAATTCCAGATTGCTGCCGGGCTGCTCGCCGCGCTGCCGGCCTTCGCGCAACCTGTGCAACAAGGCCCAACCGTTGCCGCCATCCGCGCGCGCGATGCGTTGGTTTGCGGCGCGCATCCGGGCGCGCCGGGCTTTGGCGTGATTGATAGCCAAGGCGTCAATCGCGGGCTTGATGCCGATACCTGCCGCGCGGTGGCCGCCGCCATTCTGGGTGATGCGAATAAGGTGCGCTGGGTGGTGCTGTCTTCCCAAGCGCGCCTGCCCGCTTTGCAATCCGGGCAGGTTGATCTGCTATCACGCACCACCACCTGGTCCCATACGCGCGATACCGCCAATGGGCTCAATTTTACCGCCGTCAATTTCTATGATGGGCAGGGCTTCATGGTGCGGGTTGCCACGGGCGCCAAGCGTGCCGCTGATCTGGCGGGGGCCACGATTTGCGTTACTGCCGGCACCACCAATGAATTGAACCTGGCCGATTGGGCGCGCAGCACGAATACGCGCATTCAGCCCCTGGTGTTCGAACAGAATGAGGAAACGCGCAACGCCTATAACAATGGCCGCTGCGATGCCTATTCCACCGATGCGTCGCAATTGGCCGGCATTCGCAGCGCGCTCCGCAACCCAGCCGAACATGTCGTGCTGCCCGATATCATTTCAAAGGAACCCTTGGCGCCGGCGGTGCGGCATGGCGATGACCAATTCTTCGATATCGTGCGTTGGACGGTTTTTGCGTTGATCGAGGCCGAGGAATTGGGCGTCACCCAAGCCAATGTGGATCAGATGCTTAATAGCCCCAATCCCGCCATTCGCCGCTTGCTCGGCGTTTCGGGTGATCACGGGCCGCTGATGGGGATCGATCGGCGCTGGGCCTATAACGCCATCAAAGCGGTCGGCAATTACGGCGAAATCTTCGAACGTAACCTCGGCAAGGGCTCGCCGATCGGCCTGCCGCGTGGCTTGAATGATTTGTGGACGCGTGGCGGGCTGATGTACGCGCCGCCGATTAGGTGAGGAGCCGGGGTGCGGCACGCATAACCGCCGCGCCATTTTGTTTGATCGCATTTTCTGAGCCGCCAAGTGAAGCCACTTGGCTTGAAAATGTTCAATTCCCCAACCGCTCCAATATCGCCGGCACATGCACCTGATCGCCCTTGTAGTTGCCGGTCAGTGCATACATGACCAGATTGGTTCCGAAACGATAGGCCAGCAAACGCTGCCGCACCCCGCCGGGGATCGTCGCATGCGGGTGCTGGCCAACGCGGTCCATCGCCCAGGCCGCTGCCCAATCGTGCCCGCCCAGGATCACCGGGCTCACACTGTCATTGGCGCGGTCCTGATCGCGCGCCACCCAAACCTGCCCGCCAACAAAGCGCCCCGGCAATTCATTCAGCAAGTAAAAGGCGCGGTTCAGCACATGGTCTTCCGGCACCGGGATCAGCGGCGGTATGGCCAAATCCCGCGTCACGCGCCTGAGCGCCGCGCGCGCCCCTGGTGACATGCCCTCACCGGAGCCCTGATCGCGCGTATCCATCAGGATAATGCCGCCCTGGCGCATGAACTCATTCAGCGCTGCCACCGCTGTGGCACTTGGTGCCGGCGCATCGGGCAGGATCGGCCAATACAGCAGCGGGTAGAATGAAAGATCATCCTGCCCCGCCGTCACACCATGCGGCTCCGCCAGCGCTGCCGCCGTGTGACGATTGACGAAATCAGACAGCCCCGCGAGCCCGCTAAGGGAGGTTTCATCCACCGCCGCATTCCCGGTCTGGATATAGGCAAGCCGTGTCGCCAGCGCCGCGCTGCCATCCGCCGCTTGCGCGAATGCCTGCAACGGCACTAGTGCCAGTAGCAACACCACAGGCAGCGCGAAAGGCCGTGGCCGCCACAGTCCGCGCAGGCCAAGGGCCGCGATCAACTCCAACAGAAACAGCGCAAAGGCAGCGGCCAAGAGCCATGGGCCCAGATCACGTTCGGCTGCCTCACCGCCCAGCGTCTCCAGTCGGGCGGAAGCCGGGGGCGCGCCGATCAATTGCGGCGCCGGCAGATGGGATGAGAGATTAAGCGCGCGGCGATGGGCAGCCTCCCCGGCCGCGCCAGCTGGGCCATACCAGCCGGGCGGGTGGCGCGGGGATGCGCGGGCCTCATCCAGTGCGCGGGCAGCAATCGGTGCGGCACCGGCGGGCGGCGCGCCAAGCCGGCCAAAACCATCAAGGGTTTCGAGCGGCGCCAGGGGCTGATCCGGCTCGCCCGCCGCGACGCCAGCGGAAAGCGAAACCAGCCGGCGCAGCATATCCACGAATAGCCCGGAAAGCGGCAGGTTTGACCATGCCGCCTGCGCCGTCACATGAAACAGCACAATCCGCCCGGCGCCGCGGGCCTCCGCCGTCACCAAGGGCGTGCCATCGGCCAGCCTTGCCCAGCTACGCTCCGCCAATCGGGGCGATGGCTCGGCCAGCACTTGCCGTTCCACCGTGACCTCAGCGGGCGGGATCAGCCCGGCAAAGGGCGAGTGATCGGGGAAGGGGGCCAAGGTTTGCGGCTTTTCCCAAGTGAGCATGCCGCCCAATTGGCGCTCTCCGGCCCGCAGAGGCACGGGCAGCAGCGTATCCGGCTTGGCCGCCAGCCGAGGCCCGGCGAAGCGGATCAATGTGCCGCCCTGGCGCACCCAGGCATCGAGCGCTTCGCGTTCCTTCGGGTCCGCCAATTCGCGATCCGCTAGGATCAGCACGGAAAGCCGGCGCGCCAGCAGCGCTTCCGGCGTGCCGCGACGCAATTCTGCGAAGGGATCAAGTGCCCGCAGCAGATAGAAAAGCGGGCCGATCAGCGGCGCATCCGCCCCGGTATCGTCAGCGGCGGCAAGGCCGACCGGGCGGCGACGGAAGCTTTCATCCAGCAGGAAAACCCCTGCTGCGCCGGCTTCCGGTTCCAATTCCAGCCGCACCACCTGGTTGCGGATTTCACTTGGGAGTTGCAGCGTGGCTTCGGCACTGCCCGCCCCCGGTGCTAGAGCCAAATCCACCCGCGCGAGGCTTGCCCCATCCCCGCCGCGCGCCAGGATCGCAACCTGCCCCGGTAGCGCCACTGGGGCCTGCACTAATTTCAACCGCAGCCGATCACCCTCCAAAATAGGCGGCGCGAGCACGCGCCTTGGTTCGGCTGGTGCCTGCATCAGTGTGAGCGGCCCGGCAGCGGCCAGTGCTGCCAGAAACGCCTGGGCATCCTGGCCCGCGCCATGATCCAGCCCATCGAACAGAAACAGGCTTTCAAAGCTGCCCGGGTTTCCAGCCCGCAACGCCATGACGGAAGCCAGCGCGGCGGCGCGATCCGGCACCCAGGGCTTCGGGCGCAGCACGGCCAGGCGCGCGGCGGCTTCCTCGGCGGGCAGGAAGCTCAGCGGATCGGCCTCCCCCTGAAGCGGCGCAGTGGTCAGCAGCGCGACAGGGCGGGCCTCACGCTTCGTGGCTTCCAGGATGCGCTGGGCGCTTGCCATGCGCCGCGC
The DNA here is from genome assembly GCA_016869715.1 of Alphaproteobacteria bacterium. Taxonomy (GTDB): domain Bacteria; phylum Pseudomonadota; class Alphaproteobacteria; order Acetobacterales; family Acetobacteraceae; genus Neoroseomonas. Next base: position 86,332 of record VGDM01000008.1, on the reverse strand, counting down.
CCAATCAGGGGTGGCGGCCCAGCCATCATCCAGCACCAGCAAAAGCGGGCCGGATTGGCCGGTGCCGGCGCTGGGCTGCCAGATGGGCCGCGCGAGGCCCAGAATGATCAAACCCGCCACCATCAGCCGCAACAATAACAGCCACCAGGGGGTGCGTGCCGGCGTGGCCTCGGCGGGCTGCAATTCGCGCAAAATCCCCGTGGGCGGGAAGATCTGGCGCTTGGGCGCAGGCGGCGTGACCCTCAACAGCCACCACAGCACCTGCAGCGCCGGCAGCGCCAGCAATAGCCAAGGGTCGGCGAAGCCAATGGGGCCGAGCGTCAACATCAGCTCCCCTCCAGCCGCTGAAACAGCGCGAGCAAGGCGAGCTCCGGCGGCTGATCGGTGCGATGGGTGGCGAAGCTGAAACCGAGCGGCAGCGCCAGCGCCGCCAGCCCTTCGCGATGCCGCGCCAGCGCCGCCTGATAGGCGCCGCGCAAGGCTTCGATGCGCGGGATGGGGGCGGGCGCGCCGCCCGCGGGGTCTTCAAAGCGGATATGCCCGGCAAAGGGCAGGGTTTCCTCGGCGGGGTCGAGGATTTGCAGCACATGCCCGCGCAACCCCTGCGCAGCAAGCGCCGCAAGCTGCGCGCGGGTTTCTTCAAGCGGGGCCAGGAAATCACTGAACAACAGGGCGCGCGCATGGCGTGGCAGGCAGAGATCGGCGGGCATCACCGCCTGTTCCGGCAGAAAACCGGCCAGGGGGGCAAGCGCCGCACGCCCGATAAAGGCGCGCGGGGCACCGAAAGCGCGCAGCCGTTCCCCGCCCCGTAGCAGCAGCGCGGCCAGCGCCAGCAACAGCAATTCGGCGCGTTCCTGCTTGGTGGGCAGCGCATCCCGGCTGCGCCAGACCATGCCCGGGCCGCGGGCGGACCAAAGGGCGACGGTTTGTGCGGCTTCCCATTCGGTCTCGCGGATGAAAACGCGATCCGACCGCGCCGATTGCCGCCAATCCACCCGCGATGCCGCATCACCCGGCAGATAGGGGCGGAATTGCCAAAACTCGTCGCCCTGACCGGAGCGGCGCCGGCCATGCACCCCTTGCATCACCGTCGCTGCGATGCGTTCGGCCTTCACCACCAAAGGCGGCAGGCGGACGCCAAGTGCCTCGGCCCGTGCGGTCAACGCGTTCTGGGCTGCCTCAGCCAAGATCGGCCCTCAGCGCGGCGATTACATCGGCCAGCTTGGCGCCTTCCGCCCGCGCGGCGAAATTGAGCGCCATGCGGTGCCGCAGCACGGGCTCCGCCAAAGCCAGCACGTCGTCCAAAGACGGGGATAGCCGCCCACCCAGCACGGCGCGGGCGCGGCTGGCCAGCATCAGCGCCTGCGCGGCACGCGGGCCGGGACCCCAGGCGAGGCTATCACGCACAATCGGCAGGCTAGTGGTTTCGGGCCGGGCGCCGCGCACCAGGCGCAGGATCGCTTCCAGCACCTTCTCGCCCACCGGCATGCGGCGGATCAAGGCTTGCGCAGCCATCAAATCATCGGCGGTGAGTGCCTGAGGCGGGGGGGCTTCCGGCATGCCGGTGGTCGCCAGCAGCATGGCGCGTTCGGCGGCCTCATTCGGGTAGCTAATGGCGATTTCCAGCAGAAAGCGGTCCAGCTGCGCCTCTGGCAGGGGGTAGGTGCCTTCCTGCTCAATCGGGTTTTGGGTCGCCAGCACGTGAAAGGGCCGCGGCAAAGGGTGCATTTCCCCGGCAATCGCGACGCGCTGTTCCTGCATGGCCTGCAAAAGGGCTGATTGCGTGCGGGGCGAGGCGCGGTTGATTTCATCAGCCATCAGCAATTGGCAGAAGATCGGGCCTTTGAGGAAGCGAAAGCCGCGCCGGCCATCGGCCTGGTCTTCCAGGACCTCACTGCCCAGGATATCGGCCGGCATCAGATCGGGCGTGAATTGCACCCGCCTCGCATCCAGCCCCATCACCTTACCCAAGGTTTCCACGAGCCTGGTCTTGCCGAGGCCCGGCACCCCCACCAGCAGCACATGCCCGCCGGATAGCAGCCCGATCAGGCTTTGTTCGACCACATCGCCCTGGCCATAGATGGCTGCACCGATGGCGGACCGCACCCCGGCAAGCTTTTGGCCCAGTTTTTCAACTTCCTGCACCAGGAATGTCGCTTCCTGGGCTTCAGCACCTTCACGCATGCGGGACAGGCTCCCTATATTACACAAATCGGTGTTGGGACTGCGCCCGCCTTTCAATCAGGTTGGGTGGCAAGGGCTCCCTCGGCAAGGGTCAGGCAGAGATTATGGCGTTCCAGGATGCGGCAAAAGGGCAAAATCACGCGCATGACAATGTGATGGAAACGCGCGCACCCCGCCGGCCCCACGATGTCGGCGATCTTTCCATCCGAATCGCGCGCGACGGGACCTGGTATTATCGCGGCAGCCCGATTGCCCGGAAGGAAATGGTCTGCCTGTTTGGTTCGGTACTGAAACGCGCTGCTGATGGGTCCTATATCCTGGAAACCCCAGTGGAGCGTGGCCGGATTGACGTTGAGGACGCGCCCTTCATCGCCGTTGAATTGTTCTGGCGCGATTGTGATTGTGGCGATGGCGCACCGCGCCAATGCCTGAGCTTCCGCACCAATCTGGATGAAATGGTGACCGCAGATGCGGAACACCCGATCCGCGTGCATCTTGACCCCGTGAGCCGCGAACCACGCCCCTATATCACTGTCCGCCCAGGGCTGGAGGCGCGGATCAATCGCGCGGTATTCTACGAATTGGTGGCCTTGGCGCAGCCCGAGACATTGAATGGCCGCCAGGTGCTTGGCGTTTGGAGTGAGGGGATGTTCTTCCCCATAGATGAAGCGCCCATTCTGGATCTGCCGGAAGCGTGAGCGCGGCGCTGGCTTTTCCGCTGACCGTTACCGCATTACAGGCGCGCATCGCTGACCCCTTGAGGCTACGCGTGGATCGCCCGGCATCGCGGGAAGATGTGGAACGCGCCGCGCGCGCCGGTGGGCGCATGAGGCCGGCGGCGGTGCTCGTGCCGCTGGTGCTGCACCCGGAACCAACGGTGTTGCTGACTCTGCGCTCGGCGGATTTGAAGGCGCATGCGGGGCAGGTGGCCTTCCCCGGTGGCCGACTTGAAGCAGGCGAAGACGCGGTGACGGCGGCGCTGCGAGAGGCTGAGGAAGAAATCGGCATCCATTCCAGCCTGCCGGAGATTGTCGGCGCATTGCCGCCCTTGCTGACCGGCACGGGCTATCTGGTGACGCCAGTGGTGGCGCTGCTGCGCCCGCCCTTTGCGCTGCAACTCGATCCGGGGGAGGTGGCAGAGACCTTCGAATATCCCTTGGTCCATGTGACCGACCCCGCGAAGCCCGAGCGCCGTTCGCGCGAATTTCGCGATGAGACGCGGGAATTCTGGGTCTGGCCGCATGAACGCCATTACATTTGGGGTGCGACCGCTTCCGTGCTGGTGACGCTTGCTTCCGTGCTGCGCGAAGATTGAGCGTTGTTGATTGCGGCGAGATCATCAGCCCGTGCCCTATCTTATCGAAGCCTTGCTGTTCCTTTCGCCCTTTGCGGCGTTTTTCATTTGGCGCCGGCTTAATCCGGGACGCGAGCCTGGCACTGTGCTGCTGGTGATGGCTGGTTGCGGTGCGGCTTTGATGCTGGCCGGCGCACTTTGGTATGGGCTGTCACGCGCCAGCGCGCCGGGTTCGAAATATATGCCCGCCCGGATTGATGGCACGGAAATCACGCCGGGCCATATGGAGCCGCGCCGATGAGCGCGACGGAACAGCGCCTGGCGGCATTGCCTGCTTTTCTGACCGCGCCCGCCACGGCCAAGGTGTTGGCCGCATTGCCTGGCAGTCGCGCGGTGGGTGGTGCCGTGCGTGATGCCTCGGCCGGTTTGCCGGTTGCAGATGTGGATGTCGCGGCACCGCTGCCGCCTGAGGAGATCATCGCGCGCTTAAGCGCTGCGGGCTGCGAGGTGTTTGAAACCGGACTCGCGCATGGCACCGTCACGGCTGTGTGGGAGCATCAGCCGATTGAAGTAACGGCGTTGAGGCGCGATGTGCTGACTGATGGCCGCCACGCGGAAGTGGCTTGGACCACCGATTGGCGCGAAGATGCGGCGCGGCGCGATTTCACCATCAATGCTATGTCGCTTGGCGCGGATGGCGTACTGCATGATTACTTCGGGGGCCGCGCGGATTTGGCGCAGGGCTTGGTGCGCTTTGTTGGTGATCCCGCGACACGTTTGGCTGAGGATTATCTGCGGCTGCTACGCTTTTTTCGCTTCCACGCACGCTATGGGCGGGGCGCGCCGGATGCGGCGGCGTTGCAGGCGATCCGCGCTGCGATACCGGGCCTTGAGCAACTTTCAGTTGAACGCATCTGGATGGAAATCAAACGCATCCTGATGGTGGCGGAACCGGTGCCGGCGCTGCGGCTGATGGCAGAACTTGGTGTTTTGCCTGCCATCCTGCCAGAGATTGCTGCGCCAGATATTGAATGTGTCGCGCGGCTGGTGGCACTCGGCGCGCCGGCGGAACCGCTACTGCGCCTCGCGGCTTTGGGCGGTGCGGCGCTTGGCCTTACGGCGCGGTTGAAGTTCTCATTGGCCGAGGCACGGGCGCTGCGGTGCTTGCAGGATACTGCAATACCAGATGCCACGATTGATGCCGCCGGGTTGCGCCGCTGGCGCGCGCAGCATGCGACGGTGGCGCTGGAAACTCAGGATGCGGTGCTGTGGTTGGCAGATACGCGTGATGGTACGGTGCCCCTGCGCGCTGCGCTGCGCGCAACCTTGCACGCCGAAGCTGCGCCGGTTTTTCCCCTGCAGGGGCGTGATCTTTTGGCAGCGGGTGCCGCCCCCGGCCCGGCGCTTGGCGCGCTATTGGCAAGGGTCGAGGCGTTTTGGATTGCCGAGGGCTGTGTGGCAGATCGCGCCGCCTGCCTTGCGGAGGCAAGGCGGCTGATGGCGTGCCAGATTTAGCCAATTCTCTCCCAATACAATTCCAATTGCTGCATGGCCCCTTCCACGATGCGTGCTGGCGGCTTCAGCCAAACGCCGGTACCTTCTGCGCGTATTTGCCTGACCTGATCACCACCAATGCGCTCAGCCAGATTGCTGTCATCCACGCGGGTGATCAGCACCTGCCCATCGAAGGTATAATTGCCCGTATAGGCGGACCAGAAGCGCTTCACACCGGGCGGCAATACGGTGCGGCCATCACCCGTTACGGCCTGCATGCGCTTCGGGCCGAATTGCGCAATGCCGGTCGGCTCCGGCCCGTATTGATGATGCTCCAAAGGCTGCTCCGCCGCATCGGTGGCGCGCACGCGCAGCAATTGCCAGGTACCCAGCAGGGAAATCATCATTGTCCTTTCAGGCCGCCGTCCGCGCATCTTCCAAAATCATTGCCGCTGCCTTTTCACCGATCATGATCGAAGGTGCATTCGTATTGCCGGCCACCACCGATGGCATGATGGAAGCATCCGCGACGCGCAGTCCCACCACACCATGCACACGCAAGGCGGGGTCCACCACGCTATTGCTGCCAATCCCCATGGCGCAACTGCTGGATGGGTGATGATTGGTCGTGCCGGTTTCGCGCACGAAGCGTTCCATATCGGCTCCACCTTCCATGGCATTGCCCGGCACCAATTCCCCAAGCGCAAGGGGTTTCAATGCCGGTTGTTCTACCAGGCGCCGCACCAGCTTGATGCCATTCAGCATTGCACGCATATCATAATCGGTCGCGAGAAAGCCGAAAGTAATCGCCGGTGCTGCGAAGGGATCAGGGTTTGCCAGCCTGACCGTGCCACGCCCTTCGGGGGCCAGATGCACCGGGCTCAGCGTAAAGCCCGAAAACGGATGTGGGATGACACCTTTTTTGGAGCGTTCCAGCGTGCTCCATTCCAGCAGATTGATCTGCAAATCCGGCTGCTCCAGCCTTGGATCAGACCGCGTGAAAAGCCCAGTGCGCACCGCATTCACTGCCATGGGTCCGCTGCGAAACAGCCCATATTGCAGGGCAGCGGCAATCTTGCGCGGCCAGCTTTTTTCCATATCATTGAAGGTGAGGGGCTTGGCGCAGTGCCACATCAGATAGACGCAGAAATGATCATGCAGATTGGCACCCACCGCCGGCATATCGCGCAGCACCGGAATGCCCATCTCCCGCAAATGCTGCGCCGGCCCAAGCCCGGATAATTGCAGCAATTGCGGCGACCCATAAGCGCCGCCCGAGACAATCACTTCCCGCCGCGCCCGCACGCGCTTCAGCCCCCCAGGATCGCGATATTCCACGCCAGTCGCACGCCCATTTTCGATCACCACTCGCGTCGCATGGGCATTGGTGCGAATATCCAAATTGGCGCGGCCCTTCGCGGACGCCAAATAGGCGCGCGCCGTGCTCCAGCGCCGATTGGCGCTGGTGGTGGATTGATAATAGCCGGCGCCTTCTTGCGCCTTGCCATTGAAATCCGGATTGCGCGGTATGCCGGCCTGTTCCGCCGCGCTGATCACGGCCTCCGTCAATTCCGTCGTGCCGGTATGGTCCGAGACAATGAGCGGCCCGCCAACACCATGGAATTCATCCGCCCCGCGCGTCTGGTTTTCGCTTTTCTTGAAGAAGGGCAGCACAGAATCATAATCCCACCCCGTACAGCCGCGCTGACGCCAGCCATCATAATCACGCGGATTGCCGCGCATGTAGACCATGCCATTTATCGAACTGGTGCCGCCGAGTGTCTTGCCGCGCGGCACAAAGAATTTGCGATCATTCAATTGCTTTTGCGGCTGACTTTCAAAGCACCAATTGATCGCTGTATTAGCATAGACTTTCGCGAAGCCGAGCGGAATGTGAATCCAGGGGTTGCGATCCGGTGGCCCCGCTTCCAGCAGGCACACCGTGTAACGCCCATCCTCCGAAAGCCTCGCCGCCACCGCCGCACCGGCGGACCCGGCGCCCGAGACAATAAAATCGAACATCCCTGCTTCTTCGGTCATACCGCGTCGCTCCATATGCCATCCGCTGCCATCAGGCGCCCCGCGTGGAAAACTCGTTTGCGCGGCGGATGCGCGCCAATCGCATCCGGAATATTCTCGGCCGCAATGGTGAAGAAATGCGCGGGGTTGCCGGGCGCGATGCCGTAATCCGAGATGCCCAGCGCCGCGGTGTCTTTCGAAGTCACCATGCTGAACAATTCCAGGATCAGCGGATCATGGCACAAATCTTCCCGCCAGCCGATCACGGAAGCGCATTCCAACATATCGGCATTGCCATAAGGGCTCCAGGTATCGCGCACAGCATCATTGCCGCAAAACACGCGGACACCCACGCGGCGCAGCAGCATCAGGGGCGGCATAGTGGCACTGCCCGCGCCATGCGTCACTAGCGCGACGCCGCAGGATGCCATCATCTCTGCCGCCGCCTTTTGTTTTGATTCGGCAATGGCACCCAGGCAGAACCCATGGCTGATCGTGGCCCGCCCCGCCATGCCATGCGCGCCCACACGCCCACGGATTTCAAGCAGGCTGAACAGGCCAAGCTCGCCCGGTTCATGCAAATGGATATCCACGCCAACGCCGCGTTTTTCGGCGATGGCAAAAATCCCATCAAATTGCCCGCGCGGGTCACGATCCACCTCGCAAGGGTCAATGCCGCCCACCAGCTCCGCCCCCGCGCCAATGGCGGCATCCAGCAGATCGAGCATCGGCTTGCCGCCGGCGCGCATCACACCGGCCTGGGGGAAGGCCACAATCTGCACCGTCGCGGCGGCCCTATGCGCCTCCCGCGCTGCCAGCACGCCTTCAAGGGCGGAAAGCCCAAAGATTGGCGTGATATCGGCATGGGTACGGATATGCGCCTTGCCATGAGCCACGCAGCGGCCAATCAGCGCCCCGGCCCGCCCGGCAGTATCAAGCGGCAGGGATGGCAGCAGCTTCGCATCGGGCGCAATCCGGCTCATGCGGAAGGGCTCGGCGGCATGCGGGGTCCAGGGCAGGCCGAACAGGGTCTTGTCCAGATGCATATGGCCATCCACCAGGCCCGGCAGCAGCAAATCCCCGCCCAATTCCAGGCTTTGCCCTGCCTGAGAGGTGGGCGGATCGACGGGCAGGATGGCCGCAATCCGCCCATTCTTCAGCGCGAGCCGCCATCCCGGCGGCCCGCCATCAGCCATGTGGAAATTCTGCAAAACCGTGTCGTAGGGCGCTTCAGCCATGCCCATCCTCCCCCTGCGGCGCGGCAGTTCCTACCGCGGCCGAGCCATTTCTGGGATGATGCGGGCCGGTTTGCGCCAGCGACAATCGCTTTTCCGGGCTGTTCTGGTTGACGGACTGCGCCTGCTCTCCTTATACGAGTTCCAAGTCGCCGGGGTGGGTCCACCAATGGCCTGCCGCCGCCACTCGTTAATTGCCTTGTGGCTACGACCCTCTGGGAGAAGTATCGTGAAGCGTACCTATCAGCCCTCCAAGCTCGTCCGGAAGCGTCGCCATGGCTTTCGCTCCCGCCTTTCGACTGTGGGCGGCCACAAGGTGCTGGCCAATCGCCGCGCCAAGGGCCGCAGGCGTCTTTCCGCCTGAAGCAAGCATCGCGCGGGGTTGCGTGATGGAGCGGCTTGCCTCGTGTGCCGCACCATTGCCGCCCGCGGTAGCCGGGCTTGCAAGGCTCAAGAAACGGCGGGAATTTCTGCGCGCCGCAGAGCGCGGCAAACGCGCCGCACGGCCTGGTTTGGTGCTGCAGGCGCTTGCCGTGCCGGAACCCTCGCTCAGGCTTGGCTTCACCGTGACGAAGAAAATCGGCAATGCCGTTATCCGCAACCGCGCGCGCCGGCGTCTTAAGGAAGCCGCGCGGCTGACGTTGCCCGGTATGGCGCTATCCGGCTGGGATCTGGTGCTGATCGGGCGCGATGCGACTGCCGAGCGCCCCTTTCCCTTGCTGATTGAGGATTTGCGCGCGGCGCTGCGCCAAGCCGGTGTGGCGCCATGAGCCTGCCTGCCGTTGCGCTCAAGGGCTGCGTGCATGCCTATCGCTATACGCTGCGCGGCATTATCGGCAGCCATTGCCGCCATTACCCGACCTGCAGTGATTACGCGCTAGAAGCCCTGGAAGATCATGGCGCGCTGCGCGGCACTTGGTTGACCACGCGGCGCATTCTGCGCTGCAACCCCTGGACCCCTGGCGGCTACGACCCCGTTCCCCGCCCAAAAAACACCAAAGGCTGAGCACCCGCCATGGATCAGAAGCGTCTGTTCGCCGCGATTGCGCTTTCAATCGGCATCCTGCTGATTTTTGACGTCTATAAGCGCATGACCATGCCGCCCGAGGCGCCGGCGCCCATCACGCAGCAGCCTACGCCGGCGCCCGCCGTGCCCGCCCCGGCGGCCTCTGGCGCGGCTGTGCCCGCAACGCCCATCCTCACCGCGCCATCGCAGCAGGAAGCCGCCCACGCCGCGCGCGCCCCGGCGCGCCGCATTGCCATTGAAAGCGCCTCGGTCACCGGCAATCTCAATCTGCGCGGCGCGCGGCTAGATGATCTGGTGCTGCTGCGCCATCGCGAAACCACTGATCCTGGCTCGGCGCCCGTGCGGCTGTTGGCACCGCGCGATTCGGCCGCACCCTATTTCGCGCAATGGGGCTGGACGGCAGCCGATGGCCGCACCCGCGTGCCGGATAATGATACGGATTGGCAGATCAGTGGCGGTCCACTCGCGCCCGGCAAGCCTGTAACGCTGACCTGGGATAATGGCCAGGGGCAGGTCTTCGAAATCCTGCTGAGCCTGGATGAGAATTACATGTTCGCCGCCGAAAAGCGCATGCGCAATACAAGTGGTGACATGGTCGCGGTGCTGCCCTGGGCGCGAATCCGGCGCGAAGTGACGCCCAAGGTGGAAGGCTTCTTCATTCTGCACGAGGGCTTCACCGGTGTTGTTGGCGGGCGCTTGAATGAAGTGACCTTCTCCGATGCCAAGTCTGAGGCGCAGAAGCGTCGCGCCCCGGCCTTTGAACAGGAAGATGTCGGCGGTTGGGTTGGCATTACCGACAAATATTGGCTTGCGGCGCTGATGCCGGCAGCACCGGATCAGCCGATGCGCGCTGCCTATCGCTTTGTCAGCGAAGCCCCCGGCACAGCTGGCGAGCGTTGGCAGGTGGATATCGCTGCCCCTGCCGCACAACAGATCGCGCCAGGCGCCACGGATGGCTTCAAAAGCCGCCTGTTTGCCGGTGCGAAGGAAGTGCGTCTGCTGGATGATTACGCCACGCGCTTCCGCATCAAGGATTTCGACAAGGCAATTGATTTCGGCTGGTTCTACTTCATGACCAAGCCCTTTTTCTATGCTTTGGATTGGCTATTCCAGCTTTTCGGCAATTTCGGCGTCGCGATTCTGGTCTTCACGCTTGCCATCAAGATCCTTTTCTTCCCGCTTGCCAACAAGGCCTATAAATCAATGGCGAAGATGAAGGTACTCGCGCCCAAAATGGCGGAGCTCAAGGAACGCTACAAGGATGATCCGCAAAAGGCGCAGACGGAGATGATGGCGCTCTACCGGAGTGAGAAGGTCAATCCTGCCTCGGGCTGCTTGCCGATCCTCATCCAGATCCCGGTGTTCTTCGCGCTCTATAAGGTGCTGTTTGTCACCATCGAAATGCGCCATCAGCCTTTCTTTGGCTGGATCAAAGATTTGTCTGCGCCCGACCCGACGAACCTGTTCAACCTTTTCGGCCTGCTGCCCTTTGATCCCGCGGCCTGGAGCACCTTCCTCCATATGCCGGCCTGGGCTTTGATCATGGGGCTGACGATGTGGGTGCAGCAGAAGCTGAACCCGCAGCCGCCCGATCCGATTCAGGCGAAGATTTTCTCCTGGATGCCCATCATCTTCACCTTCATGCTGGCATCCTTCCCGGCGGGGCTCATCATCTATTGGGCCTGGAACAATACGCTTTCCGTCGGCCAGCAATACTACATCATGCGCCATGAACGCGCGGCCAATCGTGCGGCCAAGGCAGGCGGCAAGAAGGCGTGATGCCGCTTGCCGGTTTTGCACGATGAACGGCCTTGCCGACCCATCCGATGAAGAAGCCCGCGTCGCCCTGCTTGAAGCGGGGCGTCTGCTTTTTGCGCGGCCATGCGATTTCTATTTCGGCGCCCAAAAACTTGAACAAGTGACGCCACCCGGCCTGCCGGAAATCGCCTTTTGCGGGCGTTCCAATGTCGGCAAATCATCCCTGCTTAATGCGCTGACCGGGCGCAATGCCCTGGCGCGCGTTTCCAATACGCCGGGGCGCACGCGGCAGCTCAATTTCTTCAATCTGGGTGATCGGCTGGCGCTGGTGGATATGCCGGGCTACGGCTATGCCAAGGCATCGAAGGAATTGCAGGCCGATTGGCAGGGGATGATGTTTGATTATCTGCGCGGTCGGCCCAATCTTGGCCGCGTACTGCTGCTGATGGATGCGCGGATTGAAACCAAATCTGCCGATCGCGCGACGATGCAGCTTTTGGATGATGCCGCCGTCGCCTTCCAGATTGTGCTGACAAAGGCCGATGATGCGCCGCCCGCCCAATTGGCCAAGCGCCTGGCCGAGGTTGAAGGCCTCGCCCGGCGCCACACGGCAGGGCATCCGTTGGTGATGGTGACCAGCAGCGAAACCGGGCAGGGCATGCCCGAATTGCGCGCTGAGCTTGCAGCCTTCGCCCTGCCGGGCTGATTTTTATTCGAATCGATTGGATCGCGGGAATCCATTCGGCGGCGCCTTGCCCGCGCCAGCACGGTTCCCAACCCAGGCGCGCAAATCCGTCTCAGTCCGCGTCCTTTCGCCCAATACCCAAGAAAGCCCCTCCTTGCGGGTGAACACCTTGGCATCCGCCAGCCCGCCATCGCGATAGCTTTGCAATTGCACGCCGCGCCCGCGCGCCATCTCCGGTACCTGGTCAATCGGGAAAATCAGCAATTTGCGATTCTCGCCAATCACCGCAACGCAATCACCTTCCGCCGGCGCGCAGACCGCCGCTTCCACCGGCGGGTCCACATTCAACACCTGCTTCCCGGTGCGCTTTTCCGCCAGCAAATCCTCGGCCTTCACCAGAAAGCCCTTGCCATCAAAAGCCGCGACCAGATAGCGCAGTCCTTCGCGATGTACGAATAGCGCGACCACTGCATCTTCATTGGTCAGATCAAGCATGAGGCGCACCGGCTGCCCATCACCCCGCCCTCGCGGAATACTATCCGTCTTCAGCGTAAAGGCTTTGCCATTGGTGGCAAACAACACCAGCCGATCCGTCGTCTCCGCATGCAGAGCGATGAACAGGCTATCGCCTTCCTTGAAGCGCAATTCAGCATCCAAGGACACATGCCCCTTCTGCGCCCTGATCCAGCCTTTCTCAGACAGTATCACGGTGATTGGCTCTCGCTCCACAAAGGCAGCTTCGTCCACTACAACTTCCGGCAGCGCCGTACCGGTTGCCGTGCGCCGTATGCCCAAAGCGCCGCCACCGAAGCGCGTGCGTATGCTTTCAATTTGTTCCGCAATCGCATCCCAGCGCGCGGCTTCGGATTTCATCAACGCTTGCAGCTTCTTCTGTTCGGCCGAGAGCTTCTTATGCTCCTTGCGGATTTCCATTTCTTCCAGGCGTCGTAGCGCACGGAGCCGCATATTCAGAATGGCCTCCGCCTGCGTATCCGTCAGGCCAAAGCGTTCCATCAGGCGCGGCTTTGGTTCATCCTCTTCCCGGATGATGCGGATCACCTCGTCCAGGTTGAGATAGGCAATCAGATAGCCATTCAGAATTTCAAGCCGCCGCGCAATCGCACTCAGCCGATGATTGGTGCGCCGCTGCAACACCTCATGCCGATGATCGAGCCAGGCGCGCAGCACTTCCTTCAAGCTCATCACACGCGGCGTGCGATCAGCATCCAGCACATTCATATTCAGCGAAAAGCGCGATTCCAGTGCTGTGGCGCGGAACAACGTTTCCATCAGCACTACCGGTTCCACATTGCGCGATTTCGGTTCCAGTACGATGCGCACCTGTTCGGTGCTTTCATCACGCAAATCCGCCAGCAGCGGCAGCCTCTTTTCTTCCAGCAACTGCGCCATGTGCTCGATCAGCCGCGCCTTCTGCACCTGATAGGGAATTTCGGTGACAATGATCACCCAGCTGCCGGCCTTGCCCTTTTCCAGTTCCCATGTCGCGCGCACACGAAACCCGCCACGGCCGGTTTCATAGGCTTCGCGCATTGCCTCGGCGCTTTCAACCAGAATGCCGCCGGTTGGGAAATCCGGCCCCTTGATGTGGCGCAGCAATTGATCTGTCCCCGCATTCGGGTTGCGCACCAATTCCAGCGCCGCCGCGCAGAGCTCCCCGGCATTATGCGGCGGGATAGATGTTGCCATACCGACTGCAATCCCGGCCGCCCCATTGGCGAGCAGATGCGGAAAAGCCGCCGGTAGCACGATGGGTTCACGTTCTTCCCCATCATAAGTCGCGCGGAAATCAACCGCGTCTTCCTCAATCCCTTCCAGCAGCGCCTGCGCCACTTCCGTCAGCCGCGCTTCGGTGTAGCGCATGGCAGCCGGGTTATCGCCATCAATATTGCCGAAATTGCCCTGGCCTTCGACCAGCGGATACCGCGCTGCAAAATCCTGCGCGAGCCGCACCATCGCCTCATAAATCGCGGCATCGCCATGCGGGTGGTATTTACCCATGACATCACCCACGATACGCGCGCATTTCTTGAAGCCCGCGTCCGGATCAAGCCGCAATTGCCGCATCGCCCAAAGCAGGCGCCGATGCACGGGCTTCAGCCCATCGCGCACATCCGGCAGGGACCGCGCCGTGATGGTGGAGAGCGCATAGGCCAGATAGCGTTCGGAAAGCGCGTCCGCGAGCCGCGTTTCACGCTCTGCTCCGCCGGGCGATAGGGTTTTCACATCATCGGGCATGGGCGAATCGTGTCCTTATTCAGGCATCCGTCTAGAGCAGATCGCGTTCAGATGGAAAATCCGAACGCGTGAAGATGCTCGCAAGATAACGAGGTAGAGCGGGTGGCGTGAACCCATGTGAACGCAATACGCTCTAACCCTGCGCCAATCGCGCTGCAAAGGCTTCAAGATTTTGGTAAGCGTTCTTGCCGTATTCTTCCGCCCAAGATGAACTTGGCCATCGCCCCCGCACGGCAAAACTACGTGCCCGCGCCCGCGCCCGCCGTCTGGGTCACCTGGGCTGAGGGCATCGCCGGCCCCGCGACCCTCGCCCTGCGGGGGGAGTTCCGCTGCTTCCTGGTCTTTACCCTGGCCCACAGCGCAGAAGCGGCGGCCCAACGGGCAGCAATGACACTCCGCAACCTCGGCTGGAATCACGTGGCGACGCAAAGCGCCGTACCGCTGAACCCCGAAAGACTACACTCCCTGCCGGAGGAGTTACACGAAATCTGTGAAGCCGCCATGTGCGGACAAACCGGCGTGATGCATTACGGCGTCAATCGGCGATCAGCCCCGCTATTCGCTCAGCCAATCTGAAGCGCGCTTCGGGAAGCGGGCGGTGGCGCGTGCCGAAGGCATCGCGTTCCAGGAAATGCCCGGTCAGCTTCAGCCCTGCCACCCAGGATGCGGGCTCGCCCAGGCTGTCCGCATCACGCAGAAAGGCGGGCAGGGGCAGCAGCCTATCAAGGTGAGGCGCCGCCGCACCGGCACTGACCGCGCGGCCCGAACGCGGCGAGACATGCGTCAACCCCTCATGCACCCCGGTCAGGGCGCAGGTGGCCAGGTCAAGCCCATAGCCAAGTTCGGCCAGGATCAGCGCTTCAAAGCGCACATAATCAGCGACGACACCCTCAGCACCGCCGGCTAAATGGCCAATCAGGGAAACCAGCCCGGCAAAGGCGCGCGGATGGGCTTCGCGTTCCGGCAGCGCATCGGCGGCAATGGCGCAGGCGGAAGACAGCAGCGCCAAGGCCAGCGGTTCATCCATGGCAAGTGCGGCCGCCGGATGGACCATTTCGCCACTGAGGCTGCCCAATTGATCAGAAAGTCGGGCAACCCAGCGCGCCTCAATCAGATTGCCCGGCAGCCACAGCCCCGCCTGGGCACGCGAACTGCCGCCCTTCACCAGCCCCGCATGGCGGCCATGGGCTTCGGTCAGCACTGTCACCACCGCGCCGCCTTCACCATGTGGGCGAAGATCAAGCACCACCGCCGGCGCCTGCCATTCAACGCTCATGGGGCCTTGCTTTCAGCCGGCATCCTCAAGCCCAATGGCGCGGATGCGGGCGGCGGTTTCATCCCAATCAGCCTTTTCCTTCACATTCAGGAAAATATGCACAGGGCGTTCCAATAGCTCGGTCAGTTCCAGCCGCGCGAGGCGCCCAATCTCTCGAATGCGGCTGCCCTTATCCCCAATCAGGATCGCCTTTTGGGAGGCACGCGCGATGTAGATGGTGCAATCAATGCGCACCGACCCATCGGGCTTTTCCGTCCAGGCTTCGGTTTCAACCGAGGCATGATGCGGCACTTCCTGATGCGTCTGACGCAGGATTTGTTCGCGCACAATCTCGGCCGCCAGCATGCGGTTCGGCAAATCGGTCAGATCATCTTCCGGGAAAAGATAAGGGCCAGTCGGCACCGCCTCCGCCAGCCGATCCAGCAGCCGATCCAGCCCTTCGCCCTTTTCGGCGGAGATCATGAAGGTCTCAGCGAAGGGCAACAGCTTGTGCAATTCCGCCGTCAGCGGCAGCAAATGTTCGCGCGGGATCAGATCGGTCTTGTTCAGCACCAGCCAAATGGGTCGGCGCGTCTTGCCAAGCCTTTCAATAATGCCGCGCAAGGGCTCAGTCAGCCCGGCACGCGCATCCACAATCAGCAGCGAGATATCAGCATCCTGCGCGCCAACCCAGGCGGCAGCGACCATGGCGCGATCAAGCCGCCGGCGCGGCGTAAAAATGCCAGGTGTATCCACCAGCACCAGTTGGCTTTCACCGCGCATCACCACGGCGCGTACCCGAAAGCGCGTGGTCTGCGGCTTGGGTGAGACAATCGTCACTTTGCTGCCGGCGAGCCTATTCACCAGCGTAGATTTGCCGGCATTGGGCGCGCCCAGAATGGCGATCAACCCGCAACACGGTGTCATGCTTCCAAACCCTTCAACCAGGCTTCCGCCGCTGCCTGTTCAGCGGCGCGTTTGCTGTCACCCTCACCTGTTGCTTCCCGCCCTGCCGCCATCACGCTGATGACAAAGCGCGGCGCATGGGCGGGGCCACTTGATTGCACCAACCCATAGACCGGCAAACCAAGGCCGCGCCCCAAGGTCCATTCCTGCAAGCGGTTTTTGGCCGAGCTCGGCGGGCGCACATCCGCTTCGATCAGCGCGGCAAAACAGTGCCGCACCAAGGCACGCGCCGGCGCGATCCCGCCATCCAGATAAATAGCGCCCAGCACCGCTTCAAAAGCATCAGAAAGCAAATTGCGCGGCCCCATTAGACCTGTCGCGCGATACCGCGCGGGCATGCGCAAATTAGCGCCCAGCCCCAGTTCCTCCGCAACCTTGCAGAGCTTATCGGCGGAAACCAGCATGGCAAGCCGCTTCGCCAAACCTCCTTCACGTTCTTCGGGGAAACGCTCTGCCAGCCATTCGGCGATGCAAAGCCCGAGTACGCGGTCGCCGACAAATTCAAGGCGCTCATTAGAAAGCAAACCCTCACCGCGGCTTTCTGCATCGGTGCTATGGGTCAGCGCGCGGGTCAGCAATTCGGGTCGAGCAAAATGATGGCCCAACCGCGCTTCAAGATCAGCACTCATGTGTCGTGTGGCTCCCGCTCACATTCGTTCAGGGGAACCCCGCTCAACTTTTGTTTGGTCGTATTTTCCGAGTCGCCAAGTGTGACCATTTGGCTTAAAAATACTCCGCAACAGCGCATCACTTGACCGTACTAAATAGCCGAGACCAGCGAATGGCAAAGGGCCAATTCCATGCCTGCCACCAGGCTGCCGAACCATCCACGGAAAAGAAAATGATCTCCGCGCGGCCCACAAGGTTTTCAATCGGAATGAAGCCCACCGCATTCATCGCGCGGCTATCAACGCTATTGTCTCGGTTATCGCCCATGGCAAAAACATGCCCGGGCGGCACGCGAAATTCCGGCGTATTGTCTAAGGGCGCATCATCGGACGCTTCCAGAATGTCATGCGCCACTCCCGGCGCGCCATCAATCGCGGGCAGGAATTCGCGGAAGCGCCGCACCGTGATGCGCGGCCCATCGCCTTCGACCGTATAGGGGCCAAGCAATTCGCGCCGCACCGGCGCGCCATTCAGATGGAGAATCCCAGCGTGCATCTGCACGCGGTCCCCTGGCAGGCCAATGATGCGCTTGATGTAATCCGTACTGCCATCACGCGGCAGCTTGAACACCGCGACATCGCCGCGCTTGGGTGGGGAGGCGAAAATCCGCCCGTCAAAAAGCGGCGGGCTGAAGGGCATGGAATGCCGAGAGTAGCCATAGGAGTATTTAGAGACGAAAAGATAATCCCCCACCTGCAAGGAAGGGATCATCGAACCGGAGGGGATATTGAAAGGCTCGAACGCGATGGTGCGAATGCCAATCGCAATCGCGGCGGCATAGACAATCGTTTTAACACTTTCTAGCCAGCCGCCGGATTTTTTCGAGGCCATGTCACTTCCAAGAATAACGCCCGAATGGCGTAACAAAACCCCGGCGAGAATGCCGGGACTCCGCAGGGCATAGCGGCGCGGCGCGCCCTGTCAAGGAAGCGGCACGGCGGTAACCACCACCATCGCCTGGGCATAGGGAAATTCATCGGTCATGGTGAGCGCAATCACCGCGCCATGCCCCGCCGGCGTAATCGCCTTCAGGCGCTCCGCCGCACCCCCGGTCAGGCGCAAGGTTGGCTGGCCGGATGGCAAATTCACCACCCCCAGATCGCGCCAAAACACCCCCGCGCGAAAGCCGGTGCCTAGCGCCTTGGAAGCGGCTTCCTTCGCGGCAAAGCGTTTGGCATACGTGGCGGTGCGGATGCGTTCGGCGCGCTTTTCCGCCTTGGCACGCTCTGCGGTGGTGAAGATACGCGCCAGAAAATGCTCCCCATGGCGTTCAATGGTGCGCTCAATGCGCCGGATATCCAGGATATCCGACCCGATGCCGATGATCATGCGCTGCCCTATCCCTTGCCGCGTTCCACCTGGGTGATGCCGGGGCAGGCCCGTAGCGCCGCCAGCACTGCGGTCAGATGCGAAATATCGCGCACTTCCACATCCACCAGCACTTCGCACCAATCCCCGGCCCGGTTGGTGATACGAAGACTATTCACCGCCCCTTCCTGTCGCGCGATGGCTGTGGTGACCCCCGCCAGCGCATCCGGGCGGTTTTCCGCGACCAGCTCCACCCGCGCGACATGCGTGCCCTTGGTCGCGCCATCATAATCCCAATCCACATCAATGAAGCGCTCAGGCGTCGCGGCAAAAGCCTGCAAGCCATGGCAATCCTGCCGATGGATCGTCACCCCGCGCCCGGTGGTGACAATGCCCAGGATCTGATCCCCAGGCAGGGGGTGGCAGCAACCGGCAAAACTCACCGCCATGCCCGTGACCAGGCCGCGCACCCCAAGCGCCGCGTCCCGCTTGGCCGATGATTGGCGTTCTGCCTTGCCCGGCATCAGGGTTTGCCCTGCGCCAAGCCGTCCCCTGGGCCGCGCGAGAGGCAAAGGGTCCGCCCCGCGGGGCGCGGCGCGCAATTCCGGCACGGCAGCATGGAGCACATCGCGCGGCGAAAGATTGCCGCTGGCGACCGCGATGCACATCGCCTCAAAATCACATTGCTTTAGTGGCTTCAAAGCGGGTTCTGCAAGCTTTTCCGAAAAATCGAGGCCAGCCGCCCGAAACGCCTTGGCAATGGCGCTGCGGCCTTCTTCGCGCTGTTCCGAACGCTGCCGCGCGTGGTCGACGCGCCGGATGCGCGCGCGTGCCTTACCGGTGACAACAAAACGCTCCCAGCCCGGATTGGGCGTGCCGCCGCGCGCGGTGATGATTTCCACCTGATCGCCATTTTCGAGCACATGGCGGAGCGGCACGATTTTGCCATTCACCTTGGCGCCAACCGTGGTATCGCCAACCTGGCTATGCACCTCATAGGCAAAGTCAACCGGCGTGGCACGACGCGGCAATTCGATCAGATCACCCTTGGGCGTGAAGCAGAATACGCGGTCGCGATGCAGTTCAAGCTTGGTATGTTCCAGAAATTCTTGAGGCTCAGCGGCGTTTTCCAGAATTTCGAGCAGATCGCGCACCCAGGGATAGCGCTTCTGATCGCGCGAAGATCCAGGGCCCTGCTTATAGCTCCAATGCGCGGCGACGCCATTTTCCGCAATATCATGCATTTCCCTGGTGCGGATTTGCACTTCGATCTTGGCATTGCGCCGTTCCGGTACTGTAACACCCGTATGCAGGCTTTGATAGCCATTGGTCTTGGGCGTTGAAATCCAATCCTTGAAGCGGCCCGGCACCACACGATGCGCGGAATGAATGGCGCCGAGGGCCGCGTAGCAATCACCCTTTTCCGGCACGATGATGCGAAAGGCCATGATGTCGGATAATTGCTCAAAAGCGACATTCTTCTTCTGCATCTTGAGCCAAATGGAATAGGGCGATTTCTCCCGCCCCTGAATATCCACCACCGTGACACCCGCATTAGCAAGCACGCGGCGCAAATCCGCCTCAATCTCCGCAATCAAATCGGCACCCTGACCACGCAGATAGGTCAGCCGCGCGGCAATGGTCTGCCAGGCTTCCGCATTCATTTCGCGGAAGGAAAGGGTCTCCAACTCCGTCTTCAGCGCATCCATACCGATGCGTTCAGCGAGCGGCGCGTAAATTTCTAAAGTCTCGCGCGCCTGTTTGCGGCGGCGTTCCGGCTGCGGCATGCCGGAAATAGTGCGCATATTATGCAGCCGATCGGCGAGCTTAATCAGCAGCACGCGGATATCCTCACTCATCGCGAGTACGAGTTTGCGGAAATTCTCGGCCTGTTCGGTGCGTTCGGATTGCAGTTCAAGGCGCGTCAGCTTGGTGACACCATCCACCAGCCGCGCCACTTCCTTGCCGAAGCGCCCTTCAATTTCGCCAAGCTTGAGCGGCGTATCCTCAACCGTGTCATGCAATAGCGCGGTGATGATGGAACCGGGATCAAGCCGATAACCGGCCAGGATTTCTGCAACGGCCAAGGGATGAACAATATAGGGCTGGCCATCATCGCGCTTCTGCGGCGCATGGGCGTCTGCCGCGACATCATAGGCGGCGGAAATCAGCCCGGCATCGGCGCGCGGATCATAGGCGATAACGTGGGAAGCAAGTTCAGTGCCGGGCGAAAGCGCGCGCCCCCCGGCCAACCCTTCAGGCGCGCGGGGAAATTCCGGGGGGAAGCAGAAGGTGAAGCTTCGCCCCATTGGTATTCCTATCGTTTGCCGCCAAGCTCAGCGGCGATGGCGGCTTCCAGATCATCGGGCGCCATGTCTTCGGCGCCGGCTTCGGGCAGGGCTTCTTCCTGCACATCCATGATGCCGAAGATGTTTTCATCGGTCGCGATCAGGTCAATCACTTCTTCCTCGGCGGGCTCCGGCTCCAGCGCGCGCTGCAAGGATTTGATCAGATCAGCTTCCAGCGCCGGAAGATCAGCCTTTTCTTCGGCGATTTCGCGCAGCGCCACGACCGGGTTCTTATCATTGTCGCGATCAATCGTGATTTGCTCACCCCGGCTGATATTGCGCGCACGCTGCGCGGCCATCAGCACGAGTTCAAAGCGGTTCGGGATCCTTTCGATGCAATCTTCAACGGTAACGCGCGCCATGAGGGTTCCAAAGACAAAAGGGGCGCGCAGCGGGGGCCGGGCGCCCGGCTAATCCGAATGGCCCATCAAATAGTCGCCCCGGCGCCGCTTTGCAAGGATTTCAAGCGCCTCGCGCGTCAGGTCAGGGCAGGAGCCTGACATCCTGCGCGGGCAGGGCCGCGATCAGCGCGGCGACGGGCTGCTTCAGGCGCGGATGCACCCAATCCGGCGCCACCTCGGCCAGCGGATACAAAACAAAGCCGCGCAAATGGGCGCGCGGATGAGGCAGCACCGGGTCCGGCGCATCGCGCAACAGCCCATCCAGATCAATGATATCAAGGTCCAGGACGCGCGGCGCCTTGGGATAGGGCCGCGTGCGCCCGGCCGCGTTTTCAATGACTTGCAACGTGGCCAGCAGCCCTGCCGGTTCCGCCGCACCCTCCAGCAGCGCGACCCCGTTGATATAGCGTGGGGAAGCCGGGTTGGGCGGGATCGGCGCGCTTTCCCACCAGCTTGAGGCCTCGACCAGGCGGAGCCTCGGCAGGGCAGCGAGTGCCGCCAGCGCCGCCTTGCAGCTGGCCAGCGGCGGCGCGCCATCACCCGCTGGCAGATTGGCGCCAATACCGATCAGCGTACGGGCCATGACAAGCCGGCCTGTTTGGTGTAACGCGAACTTCTGTATTTGATTGTTCGTCTCAAACCATTGAGGATCATTTGATGTCTGCTCATATCGCTCGCCGCCAGGCCGGCCTGGAACGCGTTGGCCTGTTCGTTGATGGCGCCAATCTATACTACGCCACAAGGGCCCTGGGGTTTGAGGTTGATTTCGCGGCCGTGCTGCGGTTTTTCGGCGGCTCCACCTATTTGGTGCGCGCCTGCTACTACACTGCCCTGATGGAGACCGAGGATTACTCGCCGCTGCGCCCGCTGACCGATTGGCTGGCCTATAATGGCTGGCGCGTGGTGACCAAGCCCGCCAAGGAACAGGCGGACCCGACCGGGCGGCGCCGGATTAAGGGCAATATGGATATCGAATTGGCCGTGGATATGATGGAATTGGCCCCGCATCTGGATCACGCGGTGGTGGTTTCCGGCGATGGCGATTTCCGCCGCGTGGTGGAAGCCGTGCAGCGTCAGGGCGTGAAGGTGACGGTGGTGTCCACCATGGAAAGCCAACCACCCATGATCGCCGATGAATTGCGCCGCCAGGCCGATGGGTTTCTGGAACTGGCCGATATCGGGCCGGAGATCGCCCGCCGCCCGCCGCCGGAAGCCCGCGCCCTACGCCCCGCAGCGCCGCCTGCTGCCGCCCCGGCCCGCCCAAGCCGCGCCACCCCAGCCGACCCCTATGGTGAGGCGCCGGATATCGAGCCTGAATGAGCGAAACGGCTGCTCCCGGGCGCGATTGCGCGTTTTGCCCGAGATTGGCCGAGTATCGCGCCGCCAATCGCGCCAAGGAACCCGGCTGGCATAACGCACCCGTGCCATCCTGGGGGCCACGGGAAGCACCCTTGCTGGTATTGGGCCTTGCCCCCGGTGTACGCGGCGCCAATCGCACCGGGCGGCCCTTCACTGGCGATTATGCCGGCAAGCTACTTTACGCGACTTTGCTGGAATATGGTCTGGCGCGCGGCGCCTATGGCGAAGACCCCAAGGATGGCATGGAACTGACCGGCTGCCGCATCGCCAATGCGGTGCGCTGCGTGCCGCCAGAAAACCTGCCGCTGCCCGTTGAAATCCGCGCCTGCAATGGCTTCCTGCAAGCCGAATTGGCCGGCATGCCGGGCCTGCGCGTGGTATTGGCGCTTGGCGTGGTCGCGCATAACGCGCTGCTTCACGCCAAAGGCATCCCAGCTTCGCGCTTCGCCTTCGCCCATGGTGCGCGGCATCGCCTGCCCGGCGAGCTGATCCTGGCGGATTCCTATCACGTCAGCCGCTACAACACCTCAACGCGGCGCCTGACGCCGGAGATGTTTCAAGCTGCGATGGCAGGCGTGATGGCGGCGCTCAACGGCAACTAGCGCCGCGCCAATCTGGCAGATTTAAAGAAAAAAGCTTCAGACCCGAAGATCGAGCAAAGACCCGTGCGGCATCGGCTTGTTCGGCTCGGGCGGGACAGCTTCAAGGGAGCGCTGCTGCGATGTCTGGGGTAGGTGGTTACTGCTCAGCGCATGCACCGGCTGCACCGGAGAGCGAACCTGGATAATCCCGGCATTGGCCTCGATTTCCTGGTATAAGGCTGCGATGGAGTTTAGTCCGAGCATCAACCTTCTCTTAGGGGCTAAAGATGGATCAAAGGATAACGCAGGCGCCGCAGGCCGGGTCGGCCGCGTCAATTTCAGCCTGATCTTCGGCTTTTGGTCGATCGTCTCAGCGGTGTCCATAAACGCATGATTGCATAGACGCCGTAAAAAATTGGGCAGTTTTGTACTGCCCGGGGGTTAAAGCCCCCCTCCGTCATCAACCGGAGGGAGGCAAGCCGCGTTTCAGGGCCTGAGCGCCATCGGCATGAAGGGGCGTTCCGCCGAGCCGGAATAGACCTGGCGGGGGCGACCGATCCGCTGGCTCGGGTCTTCGACCAATTCCTTCCACTGGCTCACCCAGCCCACCGTACGCGCCACGGCGAAAAGTACGGTGAACATATGGGTCGGAATGCCCATCGCCTTCAGGATAATGCCCGAATAGAAATCCACATTCGGGTAAAGCTTGCGGCTGACGAAGTAATCATCGGAAAGTGCAATCCGTTCCATTTCCATTGCCATATCCAACAGCGGTTCATCCTTGATGCCGAGTTCCGCCAGGACCTCGTGGCAGGTTTCCTTCATGATCTTCGCGCGCGGGTCAAAATTCTTATAAACCCGGTGGCCGAAGCCCATCAGCTTGGTATGGCTATTCTTGTCCTTCACTTCGCTGATGAAGCCAGGAATATTCTTGGGGTGCCCGATCTCGGCCAGCATTTTCAGCACGGCTTCATTGGCGCCACCATGCGCCGGGCCCCAAAGTGCGGCGATACCGGCCGCGATGCAGGCGAAAGGATTGGCCCCGGTTGACCCAGCCAGACGCACTGTGCTGGTCGAAGCATTCTGTTCGTGATCCGCATGCAGGATCATTATGCGGTCCATGGCGCGCGCCAGGATTGGGTTATTCACCCAAGGTTCTGCCGGCACGGCGTTCAACATATACAGGAAGTTTTCCGCATAGGTCAGGTCATTGCGCGGATACATGAAGGGCTGGCCGATGGAATATTTATAGGCCCAGGCGGCAATGGTCGGCACTTTCGCAATCAGCCGGAAGGCCGCGATTTCGCGCTGCCGCGCATCATTGATGTCCAGATTGTCGTGATAAAAGGCCGCCAGCGCGCCGACCACACCGCACATCACCGCCATCGGGTGCGCATCGCGGCGGAAGCCGTCAAAGAAGCGGCGCAGCTGTTCATGCAGCATGGTGTGATAGGTGACACCCTTGCGGAATTCCTCATATTGCGCGGCATTGGGCAGATCGCCATTCAGCAGCAGGTAGGAGATTTCCAGAAAGCTCGATTTTTCCGCCAATTGCTCAATGGGATAGCCGCGATAGAGCAAAACGCCGGCGTCGCCATCAATGTAAGTTATGGTGCTTTCGCAGGAAGCAGTGGCGCCATAGCCCGGATCGAAGGTAAAAATGCCAAGTTCGCCATAAAGCTTGCGGATATCCGCAACCTGCGGCCCCAGCGTGCCATCCAGCAGCGGCAATGTCGTGCTTTTATTGGTGCCATTCAGGGTAATGGTGATGGACCCTTGGGCCTTCATGGTCATGCGCGTCTTCCTCAAGAACAATGCGCCACCGTCAGATGCGGGGACGCTTAATCATGTTGCAGTGCAAGATAAGGGCGGAGTTGTCAGCTTGGCAAACCCAGGCTCTGATCCTGGGCGGAAGCCTAAACGCAAAGCGTGAATTGGGTTTGAAGAAGGGGGCCAAACTGCTCGAGTCCCAGCCCTTGCCCCGCGCAACGGGGGTCCCTCAGCGCCGGCGCCACTCAGCCGGCATCAGGCTGGCATCGGCCCAAAGCCCATGCCGCCCATCCCGCGCCGCCACTTCCAGGGGGCGCAGCACGGATATGGAAGCCAGCGCAAAGCCTTGTTCCACCATGGAGGCATTGATATCCCGCCCGCCGGCGATGCAGCGGCCAAGCCCGCGACGAAACCCGTCATACCCCTCAATCCGGCAGGACACATCCTGGCCTTGCAGTAAGGCTGCAAGCCCGGCCGCCGCCGCCGCGCCGCAATCGGCCCGCGCGGCATCGCTGCCACAAGCCTCACCACGGGCGGGCGCCGCTATGCCGGAAAGCCGGATAATGCGATCCCCAAGACCCAGGGTTTCGCCATCAAAAATACGGATTTGCGATGCCTCGGCCGTGATGGGCCGATCCGCGGGGGCAGAGCCGAACAGGTTAGAAGGCAAGCCAAACCCAAGGAACAAAGCGGACACTACGGCGCAAGCAAGTCCTAGCCCAGAACCGCCAAAGCGGAGGCTGAATTTCCGACCTCTGAAGATACGCCTTGGTTCACGCACTGAAATTGTTTAAACGATTTTTACGCCATGTTACAACAGCGAAAGATGAAAAAAAATTGCGTCAAACTCACGCAAAACACGAAGAGCGCCACCTAATCCGCTGACCAGAATGATTCTTTGGCCAATAATTTTTTCCACGCCTTCAGCACGCCATCACGATCAGCCATGGACCTCGCTAGGCACCAGCCTTCGGCCACGCCAATGGCCCATGCGCGCGCCTCATCATTCTCGCGCGCCAGGCTCTGCACCAGGCTGCGTGCAACGGCGGCATCATTGCTGCGGCCCAATTCTTCCTGAAGCGCGGCCAAGCTGCGTTGGAAGCGCCGCGCTGCCTTTTTGGGGAAAACGGGCGCAAAGACCTCGGCTGCGTAGCGCATGCGCTTGGCATCCAGGCGAAGCTCATGCAGCGCCTCCGCGGGCAGGGTTTCGATCTCGGCGCCGGCTTCAAGCAGGCTGCCCCAGCGCTTGTCCAGGATTAGCGCGGCGAATTTCTGCGGCGGCGAGTCCAGCAGCCCAAGGCGTTCAACGCCCGCGCCAGCGCGCCAGGGTCTTTCTAGCATGAAGGCAAGGCCAGAAGTCACGGCGGCGCGCCAACCTGGCCCATCCAGCGCCTCGGCCAGCGTGGCATAGGCCGCTTGCCGCTTGGCTTCCGCCGCGCGCAGCAGGGATTGCAGGCGCTCATCTTCGGGCAAAAGCGCCGCCAGATCGCCGCCAATCCCGGCCAGAAACACATCCGAATCCCGCGCCGGCCCCAAAAGCCTGAGCATTTCCCGCAATACCCCATCCAGGGCGCCGCCCTGCTTGCAGCCGGTAATGGGGCGGAAGACTTTGAGCACCGACCGCAGCCGCCTGAGCGCCACACGAAGCTGATGCACGCCTTCAATCTCGATCCCAGCCCGGGCGATGGGCGCCTCTTGCAGCGCAACTTCCAACAAATGCCCGATCGCCATGGTGAAACAGGCTTCGGCGCTGGCTGCTTCCGATGTATCCGGCGCGCCATGCCGGCGGGGCGGTGCCGCCTGCCCAGTGGCAAGGCTGAGCGCCTCGGCACCCAGGCTCTGGCTTGGTGGCAGCAAAGGCAGCGCAGCGGCAAGGCGTCCGGCGAGATCCAGCACGGCGTGCGCTGTGCCGGAAAGCACCAGCCGCGCGATCTCGCGCTCCGCCGCCAACGTGCGCAGACGCCCTTGGAGCAGGCTTAGCACCACCAGTGCATCGCCGATCAAAAGACGCTGGCTGCGCCTCTTGTTGCACAAGGCAGCAAGCGGCATCAGCGCCGCGCCTTCAGCCGCCGCGGGGGTTTCATGCGGGGCAAGTTTCGCCACGGGGGGCAGTATTTGGCCCGGATGCCAGGGAGCCTCGGCCGGAGGCGCCAGGGCAATCAGCCGCCTTGGCCCGTGTCTTGGCGCCTCAATCAGCATGCCCTCGGCAGCCAGGGCACCGTCTGGCGTATCCAGCCACTGCAGTTCCTCGGTCCTGGTGCTGATGCGGCCCTGACGCAGCGCGGCCAGGATAGGAAAGCGTGCCAGCCGCGCCGCCTCCGCGACCGGCACCACGAATTCCAGACTAAGCGGATGTTCCGGGGGCGCTTCCGATCCCTCGGCCCCAGGCGCGCTGCACTCTCGGCCTTCGGACGTCATTCCGCCATTTCTGGCAAATCGGCCGGGATCATGAAGCGCACCAGCCGCCCGCCGCCTTCCCCGAGCCCCGCCCAGGGGCTTAAGACGCTGAATTCCGCCAGCGCTGCGGTCGGGAAGCCACCCGCGATGCGCCGCGCGTCCGGGTTGCACGCCATGGAGGCCGCGCCGGTCAGGGCGAGCGCCAGATCATGCAGGCCGGGATTATGGGCAATCAGCAGGACGCTCCGCGCGGTGTCCGGCACTCGATGCAAAAGCCCAAGTAGAGTCTGCCAGGATGCCAAATAAAGTTCATCCATTGGTTCGATGATCGGGCTATCGGGCAGCGGCGAAAGGGCTTCCAGCGTTTGCAGCGTACGTCGCGCGGAAGACACCAGCACCACATCGGGCGAAAGCCCCAGGCCGCGCATGGCATTCGCCATCGCCGCCGCCGCGCGCCGGCCCCGCCCATTCAAGGGCCGCGTATGATCGGCAGGCGCCGGGTCATCCCAGGCGGATTTGGCGTGGCGCAGCAGCAGAAGTTGACGCATCGCTCATTATACTGGCACGGCGAGCGCGGTTTGTCGCGCCCCTCCCGCTTTGGCGGCGCATGACTATTTAGTGATGGGCAAGCGGAGGGCAGCGTGGCACAACCGACAATCCTGATCCTGGGTGCAACCGGCGCGGTGGGGACGGCGCTGGCGCGGCGCATAGCAGCGCGCGGGCAGCGCCCCGTGCTGCTGGCGCGCGATGCCGCGCGGCTTGCTGCCCTTGCCGCCGACATCCCTGGCAGCCAGGCAATCCCGGCTGATGTGGAGGACGCAGCTGCCTTGCGCAGGGCGGTTGCCACCGCCGGCACGCCCTTGGCAGGCCTGGCCTATTGCGTCGGTTCCATTGCGCTGAAGCCGCTGAAGCGCGTGACGGAGGCGGATATGATCAGCGCCTTTCGCCTGAATGCGCTGGGCGCCATACTCGCCATCCAGGCGGCGCAGGATGCGCTGGCGGCAGGCCGCGGTTCGGTCGTGCTGTTTTCGTCCATCGCGGCGCGGGCGGGCTTCACCAACCACGCCGCGATTGCCGCCGCCAAGGGCGCAATTGAGGGCCTGACTGTCGCACTCGCCGCCGAATTGGCGCCCGCCATTCGCATCAATTGCATCGCGCCATCCCTGACGCGCAGCAGCATGGCGGCACCCTTGCTCGCCAATGCCCAAATGGCCGATGCCATCGCCAAACAACACCCAATCCCCAGGCTGGGAGAGGGCGAGGATGCCGCTGCACTCGCCGATTTTCTGCTATCGGATCAGGCGGGCTGGATCACCGGCCAGATCATGGCCGTGGATGGTGGCCGTTCCACGCTACGGAGCCGCGGCTGATGTTGCATCGTGCGTTGCTCACGCTGCCCGCCTTGCTGCCCATGGCAGCGCTCGCTTCCCCCGGCGCCGTGCGGTTTCGCGTGTTGCGTGAGGGTCGAGAGATTGGCACCTGTCACGTGCGGCTATCCGGCCATGCCGCGAAGCTTTCGTTGCAGACTGAAATCGCCCCACACGTGAAGCTTGCCGGCTTCACCGCATTTCGGCTCCGTCATGACCTCGCCGAGGAATGGGCGAATGACCGGCTGCAGCGTCTGACATCGCGCCATGACCGCAACGGCACCGTGACCGAAGCGCGCGTGCTGGCCGAGGGTAATGTGCTAGTGGCAGAAGGGCCGGAGGGTGCGGCGCGGCCACCCGCCAATGCCGCGCCGCTCACCTGGTGGAATGGCGCCAATTTCGCCCGCCCGCTGATTCGCCCGCTGACCGGCAAAGCGCTTGCGGCAACACCAACGCGCAGCGCAGTGCCCGGCGGCGGCGTGCAATTCACTTTGAGCGGCGAGGTTGAAGCCGTGGCGCGCTTTGTTGCCGAAGGCCGCTGGGTGGGGTTTTCCACCAAGG
This sequence comes from Alphaproteobacteria bacterium, assembly GCA_016869715.1. Taxonomy (GTDB): domain Bacteria; phylum Pseudomonadota; class Alphaproteobacteria; order Acetobacterales; family Acetobacteraceae; genus Neoroseomonas. Next base: position 57,398 of record VGDM01000008.1, on the reverse strand, counting down.
GCGAGGGTGGCAGCACCGTTACCTATGAGCTGATCGGATGAGCAAAACCGCTGCCTTGCGCGTGGTGCTGGGCGATCAATTGACGCCCGGTGTATCGGCGCTTGAGGGCCTCGACCCCAAGCGGGACCGCGTATTGCTGATGGAGGTGATGGCGGAATGCACCTATGTGCCGCATCACCCGCAAAAGATCATCCTGATTCTATCCGCCATGCGCCATTTTGCCCGCGCCTTGGAAGCGCGCGGCGTGGCCGTGGATTACATCCGCCTGGATGATTCCGCGAACACACAAAGCTTCGCGGGTGAAGTGGCGCGTGCCGTCGCGCGGCATCGCCCAGAGCGCATTATCGCCACCCATCCTGGTGAATGGCGTGTCTTGCAGGATATGGAGGCTTGGGAAAAAACCCTTGGCCTGCAGGTCGAAATCCGTGCTGATCATCGCTTCATTTGCGACCTGCCGCGCTTTCGCGCCTGGGCCAAGGGGCGCAAGCAATACCGCATGGAATTTTTCTATCGCGAGATGCGCCGCGAAACCGGCCTGCTGATGGAAGGCGATGAACCCGCAGGCGGCGCCTGGAATTACGATGCCGAAAACCGCGCGGCGCTACCCGCTGGCGTGAAACCCCCCGCCGCGCCGCGCTTTGCGCCAGATGAAATCACGCGTGAGGTGATGGCTTTGGTGTGCGCGCGTTTCGGCACGCATTTTGGCGCGGCAGAAAGCTTCGCCTGGCCGGTCATCGCGCGCGATGCGGAAGCCGCACTACGCGCCTTCATCCGCGACCGCCTGCCGCGCTTTGGTGATTACCAAGATGCCATGGCGGCAGATCAGCCTTTTCTGTTCCATTCGCTGATCTCCACCAGCCTCAATATCGGCCTGCTTGATCCGCGCGCGATTTGCGAGGCGGCTGAGCAAGCCTGGCGCGATGGCAAGGCCCCCCTCAATGCCGTTGAGGGGTTCATTCGCCAGATCATCGGCTGGCGCGAATATGTGCGCGGGCTCTATTGGCTGCTGATGCCAGGCTATGCCGCAGGCAACGCGCTTACCGCCAAGCGCCCCTTGCCGGCGTTTTATTGGGGTGCGGAGACTTCCATGCGCTGCATGTCGCAAGCGGTTGGGCAGACGCGTGATCACGCCTATGCGCATCACATCCAGCGCCTGATGATCACCGGGAATTTCGCGCTGATTGCCGGGCTTAATCCGGCCGAGGTAAATCGCTGGTATCTTGCCGTCTATGCCGATGCCTTTGATTGGGTGGAATTGCCCAATACCCAAGGTATGGCGCTATATGCCGATGGCGGTATCATGGCATCCAAGCCCTATGCGGCGTCAGCGGCCTATATCAACCGCATGGGCGATTATTGCCGCGGCTGCGCGCATGATGCGAAGGATGCGGTGGGGCCGCGCGCCTGCCCGTTCAATTTCCTCTATTGGGATTTCATCGCCCGTCATGCGGAGGAGTTTGCGCGCAACCCGCGCATGGCCATGCCGGCGATGGGCCTGCGCAAGCTGAAGCCCGAAAAGCTGGCGGCGATGCGCGCCAAGGCACGGGAATTTCTGGACGGGCCGGCGATGCGGGGCTGAGGCAGGTTAAGCGCCCGGCCCTTGCTTATTCAACGCCTCGATGAAAGCATGACGCTTAAATTTATTGAGGCTCGCTCAGGCCCCCCTCAATTTCTTCTGCCACCCAGGAGCGTTGCTCATGACAACCGAAATCGAATGGATGAAAATGACCTCGGAAGAACTCAATGCCCTCGCCGCGGCGGGGGCATTGGTGATCATCCCGGTGGCATCGCTGGAACAGCACGGGCCCGCACTCGCGACCGGCGTTGATATCATCTGCGCCACGGGTGTTGCGCATCGTGTCGCGCGGCGCATGGCCGCCGCCGGCGAACAGGTGGTGGTCACGCCTTGTGTCTGGACTGGCCTTGCGGAGCATCACGTGCCCTTTGGCGGGACCGTCACGCTGGATTACGCGGCTTTTGGTGGTGTGCTGCGCGGCATTGTGCGCTCAGCCGTGCGCGCCGGCTTCAAGCGCGCCATTCTGCTGAATGGCCATGGCGGCAATGCCGAGGCGGTGGTGGTCGCCGCCGTGGATGCGCAGGCCGAAAGCGGCATTCCGGTTGCCGCCGCGACCTATTGGCACATGGCGGGCGACGCCTTCGCGCCCATTCTGGAACGCCAATCCAATGTGCTCCATGCCTGCGAGGCCGAGGCTTCCATGGTCATGACCCTGATGCCCGAAGCGGTGCGCCCGACGCGGCTTGCCGAACAGCACGGCCCGCATAGTACGCGGGTTGAAGGCCAGCCGCCCGCACTCGCCCGGCGGCGTTCCTTCAGGGAACTCAGCCCCAATGGCGTGATCGGCGATGCACGCAGCGCGACGCCCGCGAAAGGTGAGGCGCTGTTGAACGCGGCGGCTGAGCGCATTGCGCGGGATTTGGCCAACCCGAGATTATGGGGATAATTTAACCCGGCTCCAAAGCCTCAAGCGGCAGATCAATCCAAGCGAGCGCGCCGCCCTTGCCTGCGCCGGTATCAAGGAAAAACGCTCGTCCACCCAACGCGCCGCGCATCTCATGCGGGCGCCCATTGGTGGAGCGATTGTCATGACCGACATAGGCCGTGATGCCATCCGGTATCCGCCCAACCCAGCGCGTGGCGCGCATGGGGTAGCTATCCGGCCCGCGCTGGCCTGTCACCTCCCCATAAAGGGCGCGCGAGAGCGGGCCATCAGGGCGGCGCACCCCAGCATCTTCGGGCGGTGCGCGATACAGCATCGCGTCATGATAGGCAGCATGGATAAACATGGCCTGGCCAAGCCGCAGCCATGCCGGCGCGCGGGCAATCTCGGCCACTGCACGCGCGGCCAAGGCATCGCGATCCGGGGCAGCGTTCAATTGTTCAAGCGTTTTGCCAAGCCCTTCGGGTGCCACAAACAGCTTCGCGCTGGCTTGGCCGATCAGCGCGCGCCTGAGTTTATGTTCGTGATTGCCGAGCAGGAAAATGCCGCGCTTGGCATCCAGCATGGCAAAGGCGCGGCGCAAGACGCCGGGGCTATCCGGCCCGTAATCCACTAGATCGCCAAGCTGAATGATGAAAAGGCCAAGCGATTCGGCCCCCGCAATGGCGGCCTCAAACGCCCCGGCCTCGCCATGCACGTCGCCCACCACGCGTAGCCCGCAAAAGCCCGCGCGGCGCAAGGCCGCGGGTGTCATCATGCCTTGCGCAACCCCGCAAAGGCCGCCAACGCGCGCGCCCGACCGGTGGCAAGGTCAATCACCGGCTTCGGGTAATGCTGACCAAGCGTGACGCTGGCGCCACGCAGGATTATCTCCGGCGCCTCAAAGGGCTTATGGATAAAGCGCGCGGGCAGCTTGGCCAGTTCCGGGCACCAGGCGCGGATATACTCACCCTCGGGGTCGAATTTTTCGCCCTGAAGCACCGGGTTGAAGATGCGGAAATAGGGCGCGGCATCCGCCCCGCAGCCCGCAACCCATTGCCAGGAAGCGCTATTGGCCGCGAGGTCCGCATCCACCAGTGTATCCCAGAACCAGGTCTCACCTTCCTGCCAGCGTTGCAGCAAATGTTTCACGAGAAACGAAGCCGTGATCATGCGCACCCGGTTATGCATCCAGCCGATCTGCCAAAGCTGCCGCATGCCGGCATCCACAATGGGGTAGCCTGTCTGCCCACGCTGCCAGGCCCTCAGCAGCGCGGCATCCGGCGCCCAGGGGAAGGCCGCGAATTCCGCCTGCAAGGGTGCCTCTGGCATTTCCGGGCGATGCCAGAGCAAATGATGCGAAAACTCCCGCCAAAGCACTTCCTTGAGGAAGGTCTCCAACCCCGCGCCGCCCTTGGGCACCGCCGCCCGTGCCGCGACCCAGACCTGACGGGGGGAGATTTCGCCAAAATGCAAATGGGGCGAGAGGCCAGAGGTCCCCCCCTTGGCCGCCGGCTCATTTCGCCGATCCGCATAGGCATTGACGCCGGAGGCGAGGAAATCCGCCAAGCGCTGCGCTGCCGCTGCCTCCCCCGGTTGCCAGACGGCGCCGAAGCCCGCCGCCCAATCAGGCTCGGGCGGGCGCGGCAGCAGGGTAAGGGCCGGAATATCCACCCCCGCCGGCGCACCCGTCGCCGCTCGCAAGCGCTTCGGCGCCGGAATGGGCGCGGCTGGATCGCCAAAACCGAACAGCGTGCGGGAGAAAGGGGTGTAGACCGCATAGGGCTTGCCAGCCCCGGTGCGCACCAGGTGTGGTTCGTGCAGCAGGGCAGAACGATGCAGCACCAGCTTCCGCCCGGCCCCCTGCAGGGCCTCGGCCAGCTTGGCGTCACGCGTCCGCGCCCAAGGCTCTGTCAGGCGTCCGGCATGGATTTCATCGGCGCCGATCTCAGCCGCCAGCTTGGGCAGCAGGTCCAGCGCCGCGCCGCGCAGCACCAGAAGCGGCACGCCGAGCGCCTTCAGGTCGCGCGATAGGGAAAGCAAGCTGTGATGCAGCCACCAGCGGGAAGCGCCACCTTCGCCCCAGGCGCCGGCAGCCTCCGGGTCCAGGATGAAAACCGGCAGGATAGGCCGTTCGGCCACGGCATGCAGCGCGGGGTTATCGGCAAGGCGCAAATCCTGGCGGAACCAGACAAGGGCGGGAATCGGCATTTCGCTCATGTAATGTCTGCGCGACCGGCGGGAAAGCACCCGGCTGAACGGTCAGGGAAAAACCTGCCGATCCGTTGCGCGAAACACCTTGCGGCAGGACGCCTTGATCGCCTCATGATTTCGGTAAATCCACCAGACCGCATCCACCACATCGCGCCTGAGCGGCGTCGAAGCATCGCCCGAAATCACGCCTTCCACACCCAAGGCCAGAATCCGTCGGCTGAGCGCGACCCTTTCGCGGTCATCGTCAATCAGGCGCAGCGCCGCCGCGATTTAAGCTCCCTCATCCCGCGCGATCAACCATTCCGGCATGCCAATCCGGCGCAGCATCATGGAATCAAGGCGCGCCGGCAAATCAGGCCCTTCCAGGGTGGTCAGCGCAATGCCCTGACGAAACGAATCAACTACGCCATTGAGACCGCCAAAGGGAAAGGGGCTCAGATTGATGTCGCAGGCATTGAGATCGGCCAAATAATCATTGTAGCGCTTTATCGGATAAACTTTGCTGCCCGGCAAATGATGATCGAACAGCCGTTGCGTTGCCTGGAATTCAAGGCCGCCAACATTCGGAAAGACATGGAATTCCACGGGCCGGCGCGCCCTGTCCCTGATCTTGCGCAAGACCCCAATGAAATGCGGATTGAGCTTCAATAGATTGGAAGCCAGCGCCACGCGCAAAGGGTTTGCGGTTTCACGAATGCTGGCCGGAAGCGGCGCGTAATGCGGTGATCTTTCAAAAACCAGGCTGTCATCGGGCAGCAGAACCAATTGCTCGGATAGCAGATCCGGGTCGCCGACGAAGCCTTCCTCGGTGAAGAAATAATCGGTGGTTTCCACGAAGGTGGAAGCGCAATGACCAAGCCCCACAAATTGAATGGGCGCCAGACGGAAATTGGCCATGACCGGCCCCCAATGGCGCATGCCGACGCTGAGGTAGAAAATCATTTCGGGGGCGAAGGATTTTATCTGCTCCGCGAGCTTGTTGAAATACCCTGTGCTGCTCTCACGCTTGAAGATGTGGTGTTCGTCAAATAGTGCTTGAACATGGGCGTCGGCGGGGGTGCCCTCGGTCACCAAGATCAGGTGGAAGCGCTGGCGAAGCTGGCGCAGATATTGGCCGAAATAGCGATACTGCACATGGTTGGAATGCATAATCTCGGCCGCCAACCGCAGTGTTGGGCGGGTCTTCAAGGCGCGGATGGCAGGCGCGGCCAGTTCCTCAAGGCTGGTGCCGGCGGCAAGGCGCCACACGGTGCCAAGCAATACCCCCACTGCGCTCGCGGGGTCGCGGAGGGCGGCAATTTCCAGGCTGGCGAGGGCGCTTTCAGGCGTGGCTTGCTTCGGCTGCGGCGAATGAGCAAGCTTTATGGGCGGTGCGGCACGGCACGGCAAGGGAAAGCCAAGGGCAAGCAGCGTGACCCGTCGCCCGGATCACGCAGGGAAGGGCAGCGCCTATTTCGGCGCCACCACCATGACCATCTGGCGGTTTTCCAGCTTGGGCATTTGTTCAACCCGCACCAATTCCGTCAGGTCATTGCGGATGCGTTCCAGCACCTTTACGCCCAATTCCTGATGTGCCATTTCGCGGCCACGGAAACGAAGTGTCACCTTCACCTTGTCGCCTTCGCCGATGAAGTTCTTCATCTGCTTCATCTTCACATCGTAATCATGGTCATCAATATTCGGGCGAACCTTAATTTCCTTGATTTCGACGACCTTCTGCTTCTTGCGCGCCTCATTCGCCCTTTTCTGCTGTTCGTACTTGTATTTCCCGTAATCCAGGATCTTGCAGACAGGCGGTACCGCATTGGGTGAGATTTCAACGAGGTCTAGGCCCACATCATAAGCGCGGATCAGTGCTTCACGGGCGGACATGACGCCGATCATTTCTCCGGCGTCATCAATCAGGCGAACCTGAGGTACGCGGATTTCATCATTGATACGCGGGCCTTCACGCGCTGGGGCCTGCTGGGCGGCGGGCATAGGGGGTCGAGCTATGGTACTCTCCTGTCGATGTTATCAAAACGGCGCTTTTATGGGCTTTGGGCCCGCGTGCTGCAAGTTTCGGTTGCAGGAAGCGGCCCTGAGGCACCCTATTTTCCCGTCACTGTGGCGTCAGGCGCGCAGATCGGGCGGCGTTGCCTCGGCCGCCAACAGCGCCACGGCATCGGCGAGCTTCAGCGTTTCCTGATCCCGCCCCGGCAGGCGACGGAGCACCATGGTGCCTTCCTCAGCCTCGCGCCGGCCAATCACGGCCAGCACGGGCACGCGCTGGTCAATATGATCCACCACCTTGCGGTTGATCTTCTCATTCCGAAGGTCGAGCGAGGCCGCAACCCCGGCCTTTTGTAAGGCGGCAGAGGCCTGGCGGGCGAAGGGTGCGGCTTCATCCACAATCGTCGCCACCACCACCTGTACAGGCGCGAGCCACAGCGGGAAGCGCCCCGCATGTTCTTCGATCAATATGCCAAGGAAGCGCTCGAAGGACCCCAGAATAGCCCGGTGCAGCATGACCGGGCGGCGGCGGGCGCCATCTTCGGCGACATATTCCGCATCCAACCGCTCGGGCAGCACGAAATCCACCTGCAGCGTGCCGCATTGCCAGTCGCGGCCAATCGCATCGCGCAGCACGAATTCCAGCTTCGGACCATAAAAGGCGCCTTCACCGGGGTTCAATTCATATTCAACACCGGCGATGCGGCAGGCGTCTTTCAGCGCGCCTTCCGACTGGTCCCAGACCGCATCCGTTCCCGCGCGCCGTGCTGGGCGGTCAGAGAATTTTACGCGGAATTCAGTGAAGCCGAAATCGCGATAGATGGAAGACAGCAGCGCCACAAAACGCACCGTCTCATCAGCGATCTGGTCTTCGGCGCAGAAAATATGCGCATCATCCTGGGTGAAAGCGCGGACACGCATGATGCCATGCAAGGCGCCCGAGGGTTCATAGCGATGGCAGGACCCGAATTCGGCCATGCGCAGCGGCAATTCGCGATAGGACCGCAAGCCCTGATTGAAAATCTGCACGTGACAGGGGCAATTCATCGGCTTCAGCGCTAGCACGCGATCCTTTTCAGCCTCATCCTCCACGCGCGCCACGAACATATTTTCGCGGAATTTTTCCCAATGGCCGGATGCTTCCCAAAGCTTCCGATCTACGAGCTGCGGTGTCTTCACTTCCTGATAATCAGCGATATCGAGCTGCCGGCGCATATAGGCTTCCACGGTGCGGTAAAGCCGCCAGCCCTTGGGGTGCCAGAAGACCGAACCGACTGCCTCATCCTGCAAATGGAACAGGCCCATTTCCTTGGCGATCTTGCGGTGGTCGCGCTTTTCCGCTTCCTCCAACTGCGACAAATAGGCGTCGAGTTCCTTCTGGTCGCGCCAAGCGGTGCCGTAAATCCGGCTCAACATGGCGTTGCGATGGTCACCGCGCCAATAGGCGCCGGCTACCTTCATGAGCTTGAAGGCCGTGCCGATATCACCCGTGCCGCGCATATGTGGGCCGCGGCAAAGATCGGTCCAGGCGCCTTGCTTGTAGATGCTGATGATCTCGGATTTCGGCAAATCCTGAATCAGTTCCGCCTTGTAGCCTTCGCCCTTGGCAGTGAAGAAGCCAATGGCTTCCTCGCGGTCCCATTCTTCGCGCACAAAAGCATGATTGCGCGCAATGATTTGATGCATCTTCGCCTCAATCTTGGCGAAATCATCTGGCGTGAAGGGCTCATTGCGCGCGAAATCGTAATAGAAGCCGTTTTCAATCGAAGGGCCGATGGTGACCTGCGTGCCGGGGTAGAGCGCCTGCACGGCTTCCGCCAGCACATGGGCGCAATCATGGCGGATCATCTCAAGCGCTTCGGGATCGCAGCGCATGATGAAACGCAGCTTCGCATCCTGCATGATGGTCGCGGAAAGATCCTGCAGCTTGCCATCCACTTCCATGGCGAGCGCTGCCTTTGCGAGGCCCGGCCCAATCGCCGCCGCGATAGTGGCGCCCGTCACCGCGCCGTCAAATTGGCGGATGGAACCATCGGGCAGGGTAATCGCGGGCATGAAGGGCGTCCTATGGGTTGCAGAGAGGCCGGACCATGGGCAGAGGCCCGTTCCGGGTCAAGCCGTTGTGGCGGGTTGCGTGAACAATTCCTTAAGCGCGGCCTCTACGGCAGCGGGGATCAAGGCGGCAAGCGGCTGGTGGCGCAGCACCGCCACGCAGGGGCCTCGCGGGGCGCAAAGCGCAGGGTCGCTATCGTCACCGAATAGCGCCAGCGTCGGGCAGCCGGACACGGCGGCAAGATGTGTCGGGCCGGTATCATTGCCGATGCAAAAGGCCGCATGGCGCGCGAGTGCGGCGATATCGGCAAAGCTTGTCTTGCCCGTCAGGTCACGCGCGCCGGGGGTGGCTTTTGTGATGGCGGCCCCCAAGGCCGCCTCAGCCGGGCCGCCCAGGATCGCAGCGGGGACATCCAGCGCCGCCGCCAGGGCCGCGAATTGCGCTACCGGCCAACGCTTGGTCGGTCTGCCGGTGGAGGCGCCTGGGATGAGCAGCGCAAAGCGCTCCGGAAGGGCAAAGCGCGCGATATCCTCATCGAGCCAATCCAGCGCAGGCGCCGGGAAATGGCTGATGCCGGCCATCTCCAATTGCTCCCGCTGGCGTTCCACTGTGTGCATGAAATCGCGGCGCGGATTGGCATGCGGGTGGGACGCGCCCGCAGCAATGCCAGACCATTCGCAGCCGCCACCGACCAGCCAATGATAGCGCGATGACCGATCAGAGGTCTGCAAATCATAAACCCGCTTAAAACCTGCCGCGCGCAGCCTCCGCCCCAGCGCCCAGAGCACCGTAAGGCCCCTCGGTCGGCCATTTTCCCAAACCTGGTCAAACCAGGGCGCTTGGCGCGCCAGCGGCGCAAAGGGCGGCGTGGTCAGCAGCGTGATCTCGGCGCCCGGATGATGCGCCCTGATGGCCGCGAAAGGCCCGAAAGCCTGGGCAAAATCGCCAAGCGCACCCAGCTTGATCACCAGAATGCGCGGCGTCATCCGATCAATTCCCGATAGACGGCCATGGTCGCGGCCTGCATGGCTTCGGTTGTGTAACCAGACAGCACTGCGGCGCGCGCCCGGGCGCCAAGGGCGGCGCGTTCGGCGGAAGCCAGGGCCAGCGCCTTGCCGATGGCGTCCGCCAGCGCTGCCGCATCGCCGGGCGGGATGCGCCAGCCGGTGATGCCCTCGGCCACGGTTTCGCGCGGGGCGCCAAGATCGCTTGCAATCACGGCCCGCGCCATGGCTTGGGCTTCGACCACCGTGCGGCCAAAGGCTTCCGCATCGGTCGAGGCATGGATAACCACATCGGCCAACATCAGCGCCGCCGGCATGTCATTGGCGTGGCCGACCAGCCGCACACGACCCTGCAAAACATGGCTTGCAATGCGCGCCAGCAATTCTGCCTTAAAGGCCGGGCGATCTTCCGAGTCCCCCACGAGCAAAGCGAGCGACTCTCCGGGCAGCCGCGCCATGGCTTCCACCAGCACCATCTGCCCCTTCCAGCGCGTGACGCGCGCCGGCAGCATGATGATCGGGCAACCTTCCGGCAGGCCCCAGGACGTGCGGAGCCCTTCCAGCCTTTCGGCACCGACCAGCGCGGGGTCAAAGCGCCTTGGGTCCACGCCGCGCGGAATGACCCGCAGCTTCGCCGCCGCCACGCCATGCCGGGTGCGGATCAGATCGGCGATGAAATGGCTGATGGCAATCACGCGATCCCCGCGCGCCATCACGGAGTTGTAAAATCGCTTACCCGGAAAGCCCTCATTATAGGCGCCATGATAGGTGGTGACGAAGGGCAGGCTCAAGCGCCTCGCCGCGATCAGTGCCGACCAGGCCGGCGCGCGGGAGCGCGCATGGATCAGCGCAACGCCTTCCGCCCGTGCCACCGCCGCGAGTGCCGCCGCATTGCGCCAGATGGCGAAGGGCGATTTCGCCGTCAGCGGCAAGGTGACGTGCTCGGCGCCCAAAGCTTCCAGCGCCGGCACCATTTCCCCGCCCGCTGAGGCCACAATGGCGCGGAAGCCGGCGGCGATTTGTGCCTCGGCAATCTCCAGCGTGCCGCGTTCCACGCCGCCGGAGCGGAGCGCGGGCAGTACCTGCAAAAGGGCGGGGGGTGCGGCGGGCATGGCGCAGGGTTAGCGCGGAATGGGGCAGAGGGCGACAATCGCGCGCAAAAAACCCCCTTGCGGGCAGCGCGGCGGGGCGGCAATGGAGCAGTGTGACGCTTTATTACGCCGCCATGGCGCTGCTTTCGATCGGCGCTTTCATCCATTCCAAAAGCCCGGCGCCCGAAATGCGCCCGGAATCCGAAGCCGCGTCCACCTTTTGGCTTTGGCTGTCGCGCGCGGCCTTCGTTACCTGGATTGCGCTGATTGTCTGGGGCTTCCGCGAATTGCATTGGTCCCAGCCGGTGGCGGCGGTGATGGTCTCCTTGGTGGGTAATGCGGTGATCGCCATGCGCGGCCCGCGCAATGCCTGGCCTATGCTGTCCATGGTTTTCAGCGCGCAGGGGCTTGCGGCGGCTGCGATTATTCTATTCGCCTGGGATCCGCCGGGTTAACCCGCCGGGATCAGCTTCACCCGCCGGCCATCCACCCCAAGCGCCAATTTGCCGGAACGCAGCGCCAGCGCGGCCTCCCCGAACACTTCCCGCCGCCAGCCAGAGAGCGCCGGCACATCATCCTGACCGGTCGCGAGCTTTTCCAAATCATCGCTGGAAGCAAGCAAGCGCGGCGCGACATCATGTTCCTCGGACTTCGCCGACAAAAGCACCTTGAGCAAGGCAACCAGCGCGGGGGAGGGCGGTGGACCCGCCTTTTCCTTCTGCAATTGCGGCAATTCTTCTTCCCTGAGGGCGCGCGCCTGGCGAATGGCGGCGAGCAGCCCCTCACCGCTTTTGCCCTTGGAGAAACTTTCAGAAATGCCGCGCGCGCGGGTGAGCTCCGCCGGGCTATCGGGCATGGTGGCCGCGATCTCCAGCAGCGTATCATCCTTCACCAGCCGCTGGCGCGGGATATTGATGCGCTGGGCCTCGCGCTCCCGCCACGCCGCAATGGCGCGCAAAACGCCGAGAAACCTCCGGTTTGAGGTGCGCGGGCGAAGCTTTTCCCAGGCCGTGTCCGGGTCGGCCAAATAGGTCGCGGGATCGGCCAGCGCCGACATTTCCTGCCCCACCCAATCAATCCGGCCTTCCCGTTCAAGGCGCAACGTGAGGGAGACGAAAATCTTCCGCAAATGCGTCACATCCGCCGCCGCATAGGCCAATTGGCTTTCGGATAAGGGCCGCGCCGACCAATCACTGAAGCGATGGGCCTTGTCTATCTGCACGCCCGCCAGCGACCGGGAGGAGGAAGTCAAGGGTGCCCGATCGCCGAAGCCGGCCACCATAGCGGCGATTTGCGTATCAAAAATCGGGTAGGGCACGGCGCCGAATTTCAGCAAAAAGATTTCCACATCCTGCCGGGCGGCGTGAAACACCTTCACGACCTGGGGATTGGCCAGCAATTCGCTGAGCGGGCCAAGATCAAGCCCCGGCGCCAGGGCATCAACCTCTGCCACCTCATGCTGGCCGGCCAATTGGACCAGGCAAAGCTCTGGCCAATAGGTGCGTTCCCGCATGAATTCCGTGTCTACGGTCACGAAGGGCTCATGCTTCAGCCGGTCGCAAAGCGCGGCAAGACTTCCGGTATCGGTGATCAAGACGGGGCTTTGGTCGGCTGCCGGGCCGGCGTGGCGGCGGTTCATCCTCGGTTCCATACAGGCGCTGAGGCCCCGGGGAAAGCGGCGGGGTTGACAGAAACCCCTCCCTGGGGCGCTTTCCCCCGCCTTTCCCGCCGCTGAGGATGAATTTTCACCATGCATGCCTATCGTACCCATCATTGCGGCGCGCTCCGCGCCACCGATGCCAGCTCCATCGCGCGGCTTTCCGGCTGGGTGCATCGCAAGCGCGACCATGGCGGCTTGCTGTTCATTGATTTGCGCGACCATTACGGCATGACGCAATGCGTGGTGGCGCAGGGCTCGCCCGTCTTGAAGCTGCTGGAAGAACTCCGCCCCGAAAGCGTGATAACCGTGACCGGCGATGTTGTCCCGCGCGAGGCCGGCACTGTGAATGCCAAGCTGCCGACAGGTGACATTGAACTCCGCGTGCGCGAAGTGGCGGTGCAATCGGCGGCCGAAGTGCTGCCGATTCAAGTGGCGGGTGATGCGGAATTTCCCGAGGAACTCCGGCTCCGCTATCGCTTTTTGGATTTGCGCCGTGATCGTCAGCATCGCAATTTGATGCTGCGGAGCCAGGTGATTTCCTCCATCCGCCGGCGGATGATTGATCAGGGTTTCACCGAATTCCAAACCCCGATCCTGACCGCTTCCAGCCCCGAAGGCGCGCGCGATTTTTTGGTACCAGCCCGGCTGCACCCCGGCAAATTCTACGCGCTGCCGCAGGCGCCGCAACAATTTAAGCAGCTATGCATGGTGGCGGGGTTTGATCGCTATTTCCAAATCGCGCCGTGTTTCCGGGATGAGGCGTCGCGCGCGGATCGCTCTCCCGGCGAATTCTATCAGCTTGATTTCGAAATGTCCTTTGTGACACAGGAAGATGTCTTCGCCGCGATTGAACCCGTGCTGGCTGGCGTCTTTGAGGAATTTGCCGATTGGACCGGCACGAAGCGCGCCGTGACGCCGGCACCCTTCCCGCGCATTCCGTATCAACAGGCGCTGCTGGAATATGGTTCGGACAAGCCGGATTTGCGCAATCCAATAAAGATCACGGATGTGAGTGCGCATTTCGCCGGTGGTGGCTTTGGCTTGTTTGCGAAAGTCACGGCATCCGGTGGCGTGGTGCGTGCCATCCCTGCACCGGGCGCGGCAGGCCGTCCGCGGTCCTTCTTTGATGGGCTGAATGAATGGGCGCGTGCCGAAGGTCATGGCGGACTTGGTTATATCGCCTGGGATGCCGATGGCGCGAAGGGGCCGATTGCAAAGAATCTGGAAGCGGAGCGCGTTGCCGCCATCGCCGCCGCTTGTGGCTTGGGTGCAGGCGATACGGTTTTCTTTGTCGCTAATAAGGAAGCAGATGCCGCGAAATTTTCGGGCGCCGTACGTAACCGAGTGGGGCGTGATCTCGGCTTGCTCGAAGATAATGCCTATCGCTTCTGCTGGGTCACGGATTTCCCGATGTATGAACGGAATGAAGATACCGGCCAGATCGAATTCAGCCACAATCCTTTCTCCATGCCGCAGGGCGGGCTAGAAGCGCTCAATTCCATGGACCCCTTGGACATCAAGGCCTTCCAATATGACATTGTCTGCAACGGGATAGAGCTTTCCTCAGGCGCCATCCGCAATCATCGCCCGGATATCATGATCCGCGCCTTCGAAATCGCGGGCTATCCGGCCGAAGAAGTGGAGCATCGCTTCGGCGGCATGTTGAATGCCTTCCGCTATGGCGCGCCGCCGCATGGTGGCTCGGCCCCCGGCATTGACCGGATTGTGATGCTGATCGCCGATGAACCCGCGATCCGGGAAGTGATCCTGTTCCCGATGAACCAGCAGGCCGAGGATTTGATGATGGGCGCCCCGGCCCGCGTGCCGCCGGAACGGCTCAAGGAATTGCATATCAAGCTCGACCTGCCGCCGGTGAAGGGTGCCAAGCCGGGCTGATCAGGGGGGGATTTTCTTTTGAAAGATCAATTCTACCCCGCCGGAGTCGGTTATGTTGTCAAATAGCGGTCTGTGCCGCCCGGAGCATTCGATGCGTTTCTCTGCCCTTTTGGCCCTCGCCTTGCTGCTGCCCGCCACCCCTGGCCTCACCCAGGGGGCGAAGGATACGCTCGCTACTACGCCGCTCGCGCCACTCACGGCACGCGCGCTGGCCTCCCATCGCGGCATTTACGATCTGAGGCTGGATCGCGCGCGGGAGAATGCCGGCATTGTCGAAGTTTCCGGCGCCATGCTCTATGAATTGATTGACGCCTGCGAAAGCTGGGCGACGCACCAGCGTTTTTCCATGACGCTGCGCAACCGCGAAGGCACGGAACTTGAAACCGGGTCCGATTACGCCACGCTGGAATCCATGGATGGCCGGACGCTCCGCTTCAGCCTGACGCAGGTGACGCAAGGCGCGGTTACCAGCCGGGTCGCCGGTCAGGCGGAGCTTGCTGCCGATGGCAGTGGCACCGCGCGTTATAGCGAATCAGAAACCAGGGAATTGCCGCTTCCCCCCGGTACGCTTTTGCCCAATACGCACACCATCGCCGCGCTGAATGCCGCGCGCGCCGGCCAACGCCTGCTGGTGGCGCCGATTTTTGATGGCACCTCGGCCGATGGGGCGCAGCAGACAACGACATTCCTGTCGCCCTGGCAGGGGCCGCAGCCGGTGCCCGAAGCGCCGAGCCTTTCCACGCTTGGATCGTCACGCATGCGCATCGCTTTTTTCGAACCCGATGCCGAACAGCCGGGCGGGGCGAGTACGCCTTCCTACGAAGTGTCACTCCACTATTTTGAAAATGGTGTCGCGGGTGACATGATCATGGATTTCGGCAATTTCACTGTGCGCGCCAAGCTGGTGCGCCTGGAAGAAGCGCCGGGCGGCTGCTGAAAAACCTTAAGCCCGCCGCAGATTCCACAGGAAGGGGTTCGGCCCTTGCAGCACGCCGGTCAGATCGCGCCGGAAAGCGGTGCGTAGCCGGAACAAGCCTGTCGGCGCGAAGGGCAACGATTCCCAGGTAATTTCCTGCAAGCGGCGCATCGCAGCGTCTTGTGCCGCCGGATCATCAGCATTGATCCAGGCTTCCACTTGTGCTTCTGCTTCTGCGTCCATTGGCCAACCTGGCCAGGCGGCCTGCCCATTCATCCGAATGGCAAAGCTGACGGCTGGGTTGGCGATGGTCGCTGCCGGACCATTGGTATTGTGCAAATGCCAACCACCTTGCGCCGGCGGGTTGCGGCTATTGCGCCGCGCCAGAATGCTCGCCCAATCACTTTCAATTGGCTGCATATTGACGCCGAGCTTGCGCATCAATCCCACCGTCAGGCGGCCCTGCTGCGTCACCGCGGGAAAATCGCTTGGGTTGATGTGGATAATGGGCTCCCCGGCATAGCCGCCTTCGCGCAACGCGGCGCGGGCGCGTTCCACTGCGGCTTCACCCCGTGCGGCTGGCGGGAATTCCACCACGCCTGGCAGGCCGCAGGGGAACATGGCGTGGCATTCCTGCCAGTCACCTGGCAGTGCAACCGCCGACATGAAATCCGATTGCACGATCACATCACGAATGGCGCGCCTGACGCGCACATCATTGAAGGGCGCGTGCAAATGATTGAAGCGCAGAAAACCCAAAAATCCGTTCGGGTCATAAATCTGCGTCTGCGTATTGCGGTCCCGGTCCAGCACCGGTACCAGATCGGGCAGCGGGTATTCGATCCAGTCAACCTCTCCGGTGCGCAGTGCCGCTACCGCCGTGCCGCCATCTGGAATCCAGATCATCTCAAGCCGGTCGAAATGCACGCGCTTGCCGCCTGATGCTGCTTCTGCCGGTTCGTTGCGCGGCATGTAAGCATCATTGCGTGCGTAATGGCTGCGCGCCCCTTGCACATATTCATTGGCAATGAAGCGCCACGGCCCGCTGCCGATCATGTGCTCGAGACCAAGCGACCGATCGCCTGGATTTTGCGCAATCCGTTCCGGCATCATGAAACAGGGCGAGGCACCAGGCTTCGCCAGCGCATCAAACAGCGCGGGGAAGCGCCGGTGCAGGCGGAATTCAATGCTGCGATCATCGGTGGCGGAAAGCTCCGCCGTCGCGCGCATCAGGATTTGGCCGAAGCCATCGCGGCTCGCCCAGCGCTTGATGCTCGCCACACAATCTTGCGCTCGCACCGGTTCGTCATCATGCCAGCGCAGCCCTTCGCGCAGGCGAATGGTCACGCGCTTGCCGTCATCTTCCACGCGATGCCCTTCCGCCATTTGCGGGCGCGGCTGCAGCGCGCGATTGGCGCCATAAAGCGTGTCAAACACGCAATAGGCGTGTGTGGTGATGATGGTGCTGGGGCTGAAGATCGGGTCCAGATTCGCAAGGGCGGCCTGCGGCATGAAGCGCAGCGTGCGGGTGCGATTGCTTTGCGCCAAGCCAGGGCGCGCCAGGGTCGCGGCCAAGGCGGTGGCGAGAAGTGAGCGGCGATGCATCTTCAAATCCCTCGCTTCCTGTCGGCTGACGCGGGGAAGGGGGCTTTGGCCCGGCACGCGATATCCGCAAGGGAAACGCGAAGCCATGGGCGATGCACCCTTCCCTACGCCGGTCCGAACCGGGTCAGGTTCCAGGGGTCGCGGGTGAAGCCCGCCTCTCAGCCCCAAAAGGGCTCCCCCAGGTGTCTGAACACTTCTTTTGCGCCCTCACGCAGGCTTGCGCAAGCCCGGTGGTGGCGCGGCGGGGGCGCAAGGGGGTAGAAAGGGGGTGACAGCCGTCAAAGGGAAACGCCCATGTCCAGCACCACCACCCTGCCGCCCGTCATTCGCCTGCACCCTGGTGATGGCGTGGTCATTGCGCGCATTCCACTCACGCCCGGCACAGAAGTCGCGCCTGGCATCAGCGTTGGCGAAAGGCGCATCCCGCCCGGCCATAAGGTTGCGATCCGCCCGCATGCGAAGGGCGAGCCCATCAAGCGTTATGGCCAGATCATTGGCTTTGCGACGGATGCGATTGAACCCGGCGCCTGGGTGCATACGCATAATTGCGAAATGGGTGATTTCGCGCGCGATTATGCCTGGGGCCAGGATGCGAAGCCGACCGATTACGTGGATGTGCCGGCAAGCTTCATGGGCATCCGTCGCGCCGATGGCCGAGTGGCGACACGCAATTACATCGGCATTATCACCTCGGTGAATTGTTCCGCCCATGTTGCGGAATTGATCGCGCGCCAGTTTGAGAAGAACCCGATCTCCGGCGATGATCCCTTGGCCGCCTGGGGCAATGTGGATGGCGTGGTGGCGCTGACGCATAAAACCGGCTGCGGCATGACCATGGATGAGCCCTTGCGGCTGCTGCGGCGAACGCTCGCTGGTTTCGCGCGGCATGCGAATTTTTCCCATGTGATCGCGATTGGCCTGGGCTGCGAAGTCAATCAGCTTGGCCCCATGCTGGAAGAACAGCGCCTGACCGGGCGGCTGCGCAGCATGGATATTCAGGATAGCGGCGCGCGTGCCACCGTGATGAGGGGCATTGATTTCGTGAAGGAGGTTTTGGTGGAATCCAATACCGCCAAGCGCGAAGCCGCCCCCGCATCGAAACTTTGCGTCGCACTGCAATGCGGCGGTTCTGATGGCTATTCCGGCATCACTGCCAACCCGGCCCTTGGTGCGGCATCCGATCTGCTGGTGCGCCATGGCGGCACCGTGATCCTGTCCGAAAGCCCGGAGACCTATGGCGCGGAGCATTTGCTGACACGCCGCGCGGTATCGCGTGAGGTTGCCCAAAAACTCGTTGACGTGATGCATTGGTGGGAGGATTACACTGCCCGCCAAGGTGCCGAGATGAATGCCAACCCCTCGCCGGGCAATAAGGCAGGGGGCCTCACGACCATTCTGGAAAAATCGCTTGGCGCCATGGCCAAGGCCGGCACCACCAATCTGGTGGAGGTCTATCGCTATGCGGAGCCTGTCACCGCCAAGGGCTTTGTTTTCATGGACACGCCTGGCTATGACCCTGTGGGGGCGACGGGGCAGGTGGCGGGTTGCGCCAATCTGGTCTGTTTCACCACCGGGCGCGGCAGTGTTTTCGGTATGAAGCCGGCGCCTTCCATCAAGCTTGCCACCAATACCACCATGTATGATCGCCTGTCGGAAGATATGGACATCAATTGCGGCACCATCCTGACCGGTGGGGAAAGCGTGCAGGCTTGCGGCGAGCGTATTTTCAACCTGATGCTGCGCACTGCGTCTGGAGAGCCCACAAAAAGTGAAGCGCTTGGTTTCGGCGCGCAGGAATTCGCCCCCTGGATGCTGGGAGCAACCATGTGACCCGCGCGGAGACGAAGCGGGAGATTTTGCGCATCGCGCAAACCCTGGATCAGGCGGGCATGATGCCCTCCAAATCCGGCAATGTTTCCGCGCGCGATGGCAAGGGTTTCATCATCACGCCCGCTGGCCTGCCTTATGCGCGGACCACGGTGGCTGATCTGGTGACTACGGCGATGGATGGCAGCGCCTTGGCACCCGCGAAACATCGGCCGTCATCGGAATGGCGCCTGCATGCGGCGATTTACGCCACGCGGCCTGAGGTGATGGCCGTGGTGTATACCCATTCCCCGCGTGCGACGGCGCTTTCCTGTGCGCGGAAGAGCATCCCGCTCTTGCATTACATGGTGCTGCTGGCCGGTGGGCCGATTGCCTGCGCGGATCACGCGACGGCCGGCACACAGGCGCTGGCGGATAATGCGCTGCGCGCGCTCACCGGGCGGCGGGCTGTATTGCTCGCCAATCATGGCGTGGTGGTAGTGGGCGCGACGCTGGCCGCCACGCATGCACTGGCTTTGGAGGTTGAAAACCTCGCCGGCCAATATCTTGATCTATTGGCGGCGGGGTTGAAGCCGGTGTTGCTGAGAGAAGCGCAATTGGCCGAAGCTGCCAAGCATGTTGCCGGGTATGGGCGAGGTTAGCTTGCGCTGATCGGCCCGCGCGTGATGGCGGTCAGTTCGGCGTCGTAAGTGCGGTAGGTAGCCTCAATACCTATGATGCCAGTCGCCGTCAGCCGCGCAGCGTGCTTGGCGTGATAGGCTGCCGCAGCTTCACGCGTACGGAACAGATAAATCCCGCCGAAACGCCCGGCTGCCTTATCCTCGGTCAAGATTTTCCAAAGCAGGTCAGGCTCGGCAGCGATGTCTTCGGCTTGCACACGCAAAGCGCAGGCTCGTTTTTCCCCGCCCGGTTTACGGGCAGGAGTGTCGAAGATCACCAAAGTCGGTGTTTCAGGCAGAGGCGACAAGTTTCTGCGTCTGCTCACCAAGCCCGGCAATGCCAAGCTTCATGGTCTGGCCGGCCTTCAGGAAGATCGGCGTCGGCTTCTTGCCAAGCCCAACACCTGGCGGGGTGCCGGTGAAGATCACATCACCCGGGTTTAGCGTGATGCATTGGCTGACATAGGACACAATCTGCTTCACGCCGAAGATCATGGTCTTGGTGGAGCCATTCTGTTCGCGCACACCATCCACATCGCAATACATAGCGAGGTTCTGCGGATCTGGCACTTCATCCTTCGTCACCAGCCAGGGACCAAGCGGGCCAAAAGTATCAAACCCCTTGCCCTTATCCCAAGCGCCACCGCGTTCCGCCTGCCATTCACGTTCAGACACGTCATTGCCAACGGCATAACCCGCAACGTGATCCAGCGCCTGATCTTCCGAGACATATTTGGCGCGCGTGCCGATGATGATGCAAAGTTCCACCTCATAATCGGTTTTCACCGACCCGCGCGGGATCACCACATCATCATTCGGCCCTTGCAGCGCATTAAGCGATTTCAGGAAGACAATCGGCTCCTTCGGGATCGGCGCGCCGGTTTCGGCCGCGTGATCGGCATAGTTCAAGCCGATGCAAATCAAATTCTTCATGCCGGTAACCGGTGAGCCAAGGCGCGGATTGCCGGCGACCTTGGGCAGGCTATTCACATCCACCGCGGCAATCTTGGCCAGTGCGGTCGGCGAAAGCACATCACCGGTGATATCCGGCACAATGCCCGAAAGATCACGAATGCTACCGGTGGCATCCAGAATGCCTGGCTTTTCCTGGCCCGCAGGGCCGTAACGCAGCAGCTTCATCTAAGCCTCCCTCAATTCGAACGACGGGCACGCACATGCCATAAAAATGCCAAGCCGATGCCGCCAAAGGCCAGTGCCTGGATGCTGTTCACCGGCAGGGTCACCGCGCCCGCTGCAAGCAGCAGCGCGATCAGCATGGCAATGGACCCGAGCATCATATAGGCGGCTATCGCCATATCCTCATTCATGCCGGCAAGCACCACGGCACCCATGACACCCATCATTGGCACGGCAAATTCACAGGCCATTTCATTCTCCTTCAGGAAAGCGGCATTGGCTTCCTACAATGTCCAGCCGCCGTCAATGACAATGGCCTGGCCGGTGACGAAAGCGGCCTCATCGGATGCCAGATAAAGCACCAGAGCGGCCATTTCCTCAGCGGTGGCGAGCCGCCCCATGGCCTGGCGTGCCACGAAGGCAGCGCGGGCGGCCTCCACCGAGCCAGCGGCGGCGGCATTGGCGGCGATTCGGTCGTGAAGCGATGGTGTATCCACCGTGCCGGGGCAGAGGCAATTGCAGCGAATACCGTGGGCGACATATTCGGTCGCGATGGATTTCGTGAGGCCCACAACAGCCGCCTTGGTGGTGCCATACAAAAAGCGATTGGGCGCGCCTTTGATAGAGGAACAGGCGGAAGACATGTTCACAATGCTGCCGTGGCGGCGTTCCAGCATGTCGGGGATGAAGGCCTGCGCCACCTTCCACATGGCGCGCACATTCAGCGCAAAGCCGAAATCCCAATCCTGATCGGTGCAGGTCAGGATGGTGTTTTGGTGCACAAAGCCCGCGCAATTGAACAGGATATCCACTGGCCCCGCAGCCTTGGCGGCGGCGTTGATGGCGGCATCATCCAGCACATCCAAAACTGCCGTGGTAATGCCCGGCGCCGTAAGGCTTGCCAGCAGCGCCGCATCACGATCCGTCGCCACCACCTGCGCACCTTCGCCGGCCATGGCAAGGGCTGTGGCGCGGCCAATGCCCTGGCCCGCCGCGGTGACGAAACATAGCTTCCCCACCAATCTGCCTGCCATGATGTGTTTCCTTCCCTGGGTCGTGCTCAAGTCGCGCGCTTCAATCCTGCGCCATGACTTTCACATAGCTGCCCGGCGCATCTTCAATGGCATTTTTTGTTGGGCGCGCCGGCACTTGCGCGAGGTCTTGACCAGTGACCCAGCGCTGCCAATCCGGCCACCAGGAACCGGCCAATTCTGTCGAGCCCGCCAACCAGGCTTCCGGGTCTGCCGGCAGTTTCGTATTCACCCAATGGCTGTATTTGCCCGCATCCGGCGGATTGACCACACCCGCAATATGGCCCGACGCCGCCAGCACAAAGCGGATATCGCCCGCATAGGTTTGCGTCGCGCGATAGGTGGAAGCCCAGGGTGCGATGTGATCTTCCCGCGTTGAAAGTATGTAGGTCGGCAGCTTGATCTTGCGCAGATCAAGCTTGACGCCGAGCAATTCAATCCCGCCCGGCTTGATCAAATCATTCTGCTGATACATGCGGCGCAGATAAAAGGAATGCATCCGGGCCGGCATGCACGTTGAATCATCATTCCAGTAGAGCAAATCAAACGGGAAGGGATCCTGCCCCAGCAGGTAATTATTCACCACGAATGACCAGATCAGGTCATTGGCGCGCAGCATATTGAAGGTGGTCGCCATTTCACGGCCTTCCAGAAAGCCGCGCTTTTGCATCTTTGCTTCCAGCGCCTTCAATTGTTGCTCATCAATGAATACGCCAAGTTCCCCCGCTTCGGCGAAATCCACCATGGTGGTGAAGAAGGTGGCACTCTTGATGCGCGAATCCTTCTTGACCGCCATATGCGCGAGTGTCGCCGATAGCAGCGTCCCCCCCAGGCAATAGCCAATCGCATTGACGGATTTCTCGCCGGTCGCCTTTTCAATCGCGTCCAAAGCGGCATAGGGGCCTTCCAGCATATAATCCTCGAACCCCTTCTCCGCGAGGCGCGCATCAGGATTGACCCAGGAGACCATGAAAACCGTATGCCCCTGGTCCACCGCCCAACGGATGAAGGAGTTTTTGGGGCGCAGATCGAGGATGTAATACTTATTGATCCAGGGCGGCAGGATCAGCAGCGGCCGCTTCAGCACCTTCGCCGTTGTTGGCGTATACTGGATCAGCTGCATCAAATCATTCTGATAGACAATCTTGCCCAGTGTGACGGCGATATTCTCACCAACCTTGAACTTGCTCTCATCCGTCATGCGGATGCGGAGATTGCCTTGCCCGCGTTCCAGATCGGTCAGAAGGTTCGACAGGCCCTTCAGCAGATTCTCGCCACCGGTTTCCGCCGTGCGGCGCAGCACTTCCGGATTGGTCAGCGCGAAATTGGTGGGGCTCATCGCATCCATGAATTGGCGCGTATAGAAATCCACCTTCTGGGCGGTTTTCTCATCCATGCCTTCCGCGTCATGTACCAGGCCCTGCATGTAGCGGGCTGAGAGCAAATAGCTCTGCCGGATGAAGTCAAACACTTCATTGTCGCGCCAGGCCTCATCCTTGAAGCGCTTATCCTTCTGGTCTTCCGCAATCACGGCGGGCGCGGTCTCACCCATCATACGCCGCGCGGTATTCTGCCAAAGCGTCAGATAATCCTGCCAAAAGCCGATCTGCGCCTGCATCAGCTTGGCCGGATTCGTCATCAGCCGCGTGGTCATATCCAGAAAGGCATTGCCGATATGCATCGGGTCAGTCTCACCGGGTTGATCGGCCTGGCGCTTCAGGAAATCGGCGACAATGCGCTGGCTACGTTCCGCCACATCGGACATGGTGCGGCTGACCAGCGCCGGATCGGGCAGGTGAAAAGAGGTGTTGTCGCCTTCGGCCATGGCAGACTTCCTAGCAAGTTTCTCCCAGACGCTTCGCGCCGCGCCCGTTTCAGGCTAACCCCTTTTCGCAGGCAGGGGCGCATGAGCGAGCATCGCGAGACATCCGAACCCAAATTTCAACCTAGGAGGCGAAGCAGGGCCAATCAAGCACGGTTTTGCGTGCTGCTGGCCCTGATGCTGGCCGGTTGCCAGACGGAACCCGGCCAGGCGGCAGCGAAATTCTGGGATCGTGCCTTGGGACCGGCGAATGAAGGCCGTCCCGCACCGCCAAATGCCAATGTGCCCTTTCCCAATCTGGGCACCGTGCCGTCCCGGCCAGAAACGCCGGACATGGCATCGCGCGAAGCCCTGGCAAATCGGCTGATCCAGCAGCGGGAAGCGAGCCGGGAGCCGCTTGGCGACCTGCCCGGCGCCGTGCCGCCCCTAGGCCCGCCACCGCCTGCCTTGGCGCCGGCCTTGGCCGGCATGGCCATGCCCGCCGCGCCCCCCGCAACACTCCAGCAGGCCAGCCCGACGCCGGTGACAGCCCCGGAACCCTCTAGCATTCCAGCGCCGGCCATTCTTGCCCCTGCTGGCATCCCAACCCCGCCTGCGCTGGCCCCCGCCGGCCCACCGCCGCCGCCCGTTTTGCGTGATGCGCCTCGCCGCCCGTGACGCGCTGGTCTATAAGCGCAGTCCGAAAACATTGAGACTGAGACGATGACCGAGGATTTCCACCGTATCCGACGCCTGCCGCCCTATGTCTTTGCCGAGGTGAATGCCGCCAAGGCCAAGGCGCGCGCATCGGCTGAGGATATTGTTGACCTTGGCATGGGCAATCCCGATACGCCGACACCGCCGCATATCGTGGCGAAGCTGATCGAAGCGGTGCAGGACCCGCGCACGCATCGCTATTCCATGTCCAAGGGCATTCCTGGGCTGCGCAAGGCATTGGCTGGTTATTATGACCGGCGCTTTGGCTTGAAGCTTGATCCGGAAACGGAAGTGGTGGCGACGCTTGGTTCGAAGGAAGGGCTAGCGAATTTGGCGCAGGCCATCTCAAGCCCGGGCGATACCATTCTGGTGCCCAATCCATCCTATCCCATCCATCAATTCGGCTTCATCATCGCGGGCGCTTCGGTGCGCAGCATCCCTTATACGCCCGATGACAGTATGCTGGCCGCAATTGACCGCGCCGTGCGCCATTCCGTACCCAAACCAAATGCGGTGATTGTCAATTTCCCCTCCAACCCAACCGCGCTGACCGCGCCTATTGAATTTTACCGCGAATTGGTCGCACTTTGCCGTCGCCATGAATTATTCATCCTATCCGATCTTGCCTATGCCGAGCTGTATTTCGGCGACACCCCGCCGCCATCCGTTCTGGAAGTGGAAGGGGCGAAGGACATCACGGTGGAATTCACCTCCATGTCGAAAACCTACAATATGCCGGGCTGGCGCATGGGTTTTGCGGCGGGCAATCCGCGCCTGATCGCGGCATTGGCGCGCGTCAAATCCTATCTGGATTACGGGGCCTTCACGCCGATTCAGGTGGCGGCGACCGCTGCGTTGAATGGCCCGCAGGATTGCATTGAGGAAATGCGCGCCCTGTACAAAGAACGCCGCGAGGTGCTGGTCAAGGGCCTGCATGCCGCGGGCTGGGATGTGCCGGCGCCTGAGGCTTCCATGTTCCTCTGGGCGCCAATCCCCGAGCGTTTCCGGCATTTGGGCTCGGTGGGGTTTTCCAAGCTGTTGCTGGAAAAGGCGAAGGTCGCGGTCGCTCCCGGCCTTGGCTTTGGTGAACATGGCGATGAACATGTCCGCATTGCGCTGGTGGAAAATAACCACCGCATCCGTCAGGCTTTGCGTGGCATCAGGACTTTCCTCGGTGGCGATAATGCCGCGCCGCAGGATGCTGCTTCTGACATGGTGAATGCATGACCCGTCCCCTTGCGATTGCGGTTGCCGGCCTTGGAACGGTGGGCGCCGGCGTGGTGAAATTGCTGCGCGCCAATGCCGATGTTATTGCGGCGCGCGCGGGACGGCCCATTGCCACCACCGCCGTTTCCGCGCGTGAACGCAACCGGGATCGTGGCATCAGCCTTTCGGGGCTGCGCTGGTATGAAGACCCCGTCGCACTCGCTGCTGATCCGCAGGTGGATATGGTAGTGGAATGCATCGGCGGCTCAGAAGGCCCGGCACGCGCCTTGGTGCAGGCCGCGATTGCCGCCGGCAAGCATGTGGTGACCGCCAATAAGGCGCTGCTCGCTGTGCATGGCGCGGCCTTGGCGCAGGCATCCGAAGCGCGCGGTGTGGCGCTGGCCTTTGAGGCCGCGGTGGCCGGCGGCATTCCCGCGATAAAGGCTTTGCGCGAAGGCTTGGCCGCCAATCGCATCCAGCGCGTGGCCGGCATTCTGAACGGCACCTGCAATTACATCCTGACCGTGATGCGCGAACAAAAGCGCGAATTCGCCGAAGTGCTGGCCGAGGCGCAAAAGCTTGGCTATGCGGAAGCCGATCCATCCTTCGATATTGATGGCATTGATACGGCGCATAAGCTCGCGATCCTGGCCGCACTCGCCTTTGGCCGGCGAGTGGATTTCAGCGCAGTGCATGTGGAAGGCATTCGGGACGTCTCCGCACTTGATATCGCACTCGCCGAGGAACTTGGTTATCGCATCAAGCTGCTCGGCATTGCGCGGCGCGAAGATGGCGGCATTGCAACCCGCGTGCATCCCTGCATGGTGCCGATCTCAGCCCCCATCGCGCGGGTGGATGGCGTGTTCAACGCCGTGGAGGCGCAAGGCGATTTCGTCGGTCGCGTGATGATGGAAGGCCGCGGCGCCGGGGAAGGGCCAACGGTCTCAGCCGTGGTTGCTGATGTGATTGACATTGCGCGCGGGCGCTTCACCCCGGTGTGGGGCGCGGAAGCCGCTGCCTTGAAGCCTGAGCCTTCCTTCCCGATGGATCGCCACACCGGCGCCTATTATCTGCGCCTGATGGTGGTGGACCGCCCCGGCGTGATTGCCGATGTGACCGGCGTTTTGCGTGATCATGCAATCAGCCTTGAATCCATGCTGCAACGTGGCCGCGCGCCCGGTGAGGCTGTGCCCGTGGTGCTGACCACGCATGAAACCAGTGAGGCTTCGGTGCGCGCTGCACTTGCCCGCATAGCAGCGCTGAACACCGTCATGGAAAAGCCAGCGCTGATCAGGATTGAGGCGCTTTAGGGCACTAAGCCGAGATCACTTGCGCCAGAAACCCAAGGCGCCGAGCCCCCGGCGCAGATGATCACGTGTTTTATGGAACAATAAGCGCCCGTAACTTAGTGGCTCTTGCGGCCGCGGGTCGCCGAGGTTGGTGGCGTGCACATCGCACCATCCCATGCCGCAAATAGCCAGTAATTGTTTGTAGTTTTCGGCAGTGAGCCATTCCACGCTAATGTCCTCGCCAAATGGCCCGGCGGCGTGGCGCTTGAATGAAAACGCTCAAGGCCGCCCTCCCCACTTTGGATGATAATGTCATTAGCGCTTCGGTGCACATGCGTGCCTTCAATAAGCTTGAAGGCCTTGTATCCGCCCTCCATCAGAAGCAGGGAAAACACTTTAGCCGGATGAGATTCAGCGGAGATGTAAGGCGGGCGAATGCCGTAGGAAAAAAGATTTGCAGGAATAGCGGCATCATAATGCTCAACATCAATCTTGATGTAATAGGGTGCACCATGTTCCGCGATGATGCTGATTGGTGTGCGTGCCGGCAGCAACACTTCCGTAAAGGCGCGCAGGCGCCTGCCCCGTGGTTTGGGAAATTGGCTGAGCACATGGTTGCGCTTGTGCTTGTAGAATAGGACTTCAGATTAGGCTTCCACGGTGACGATATGGTTTTCGATAATGACGCGCCCGCTTTTGATCTACAGCGCAAAGCGGTCGTGCATGATCCTACAAAAATCAAGATCGGCTTCCACCGCCACAACAAGATCAGCCCGCTTGAGGTAATAAGCTAGATCGTCACCCTTATTAGCGCCGAAATCATCGATGATTTTCTTCACGGCGCCAGGCTGCAAAATTCACTGCCACTGCCCCCTACAAACACCCCGCCGCCCGTGCCCTGGCGCGCACCAGCGCCAGCACGCTGCGTGAAATCGGCGCGGCTTCACCGACCCAATCGGCCAATTCCACCACGGCGCCGAGCAGCGCGTCAATCTCCATCGGGCGGCTGCTCTCCAGATCTTGTAGCATGGAGGTCTTGTGCGCGCCAACCTCCGCCGCGCCGGCGATGCGCTTATCTATATCAATCGCAAAGCGTACGCCCAGCGCTTCCGCCACGCGCTGACCTTCCAGCATCATGGCGCGCGCGACGCTGCGCTGGCCCTCATCGGCGGTCAGCACATCAAGGGTCGCGGTGGTGAGCGCCGAGATCGGGTTGAAGGCCATATTGCCCCACAGCTTCACCCATAGCTCATCGCGGATTTTTGGGCGCACTGGCGCCTTGAAGCCGGCGGCGATCAGCGCTTCAGACAGTGCCTGCGCGCGCGGGCTACGGCTGCCATCAGGCTCACCCAGGCTGAAACGATCACCATAGCTATGGTCAATCACGCCGGGCGCTGTCACCTCCGCAGCCGGATAGACAATGCAGCCAATCGCGCGGGATGGCGGCAGCAGCGCGGAAACCTGACCATCTGGGTCCACGCTTTGCACAATGCGTCCTTCATAAGCGCCGCCAAGCTCGTGGAAATACCACCAGGGAATGCCATTCACCGCACTCACAATCGCGGTATCGGGGCCAAGCAAGGGCTGCATTTGCTTCGCCGCTGAGGGCAGGGAATGCGCCTTCAGCGTCACCAGCACATAATCCTGCGGGCCGGCTTCCTCGGCGCTGGCGACGCAGCGCGGATGGACGATTTGCTCCGTGCCTTCGCTGATCAGCTTCACGCCGCTTTCGCGCATCGCAGCCAGATGCGGGCCGCGCGCGATGAAGGTGACATCCACATCACCTCTGGCGGCAAGCTTGGCGCCCATCAGCCCACCAATGGCGCCGGCGCCGAAGATGCAGATTTTCATGATTGTGCTACCTGCCCAAAATAAAGCGTGTGGCCCTGATCGTCCTGCAAGGCGAATTCAAGCGTTCCCCACGCGGTTTCATGCACTGGCTTTGCCAGGCGCACTCCCTTCGCCTCAATACTGTTGGCAAGTGCGCGTATATCATGGCTGCCGAAATAGAGATGCAGATGCTCACCCGCCGCAACTTCGGCGATGGAACTGTCTGGCTGATCCACTCGCTTGAGGTGAATCATCTGACCATTGGCAGAAAGACCGGCATAGAAATCACCATATTCGAAAATCAAATCGAGACCGATGATATCCGTGTAGAAGCGAATGCTACGCACCAGATCAGTGGTGCGTAGCTGCGCCGCGACACTATGGGGCTTCATGCCGAAAGCCCGAGCTTTTCCGCAAGCCCAATTCGCATCAGCTTGCCGGTGGCGCCCTTCGGAATTTCCGGCAGAAACACTACCTTGCGCGGAACCTTGAAATCCGCGAGCTGCTGTGCGGCAAAATCACGCAATTCGCGTTCCGTGCAGGCCATCCCTTCGCGCAGCACCACGGCGGCAGCCACTTCCTCACCGAGTTTCGCATGCGGCATGGCGAAAGTCAGCGCCTGCGCCACCGCAGGATGCGCAGACAGCACGCCATCCACTTCAAGGGGGCTCACTTTCTCACCGCCGCGATTGATCAATTCCTTCAAGCGGCCGGCGAGTGTCAGATAACCTTCTGTGTCAAAAGCACCCTGATCGCCGGTGCGGAACCAGCCATTGGTGAAAGCCTTGGCATTGGCGTCTGGATTGGCTTCATAACCCGCGGTCACATTTGGGCCGCGGATGACGACTTCGCCGAGTTCGCCCTGCGGCAGGATTTTGCCGTCATCATCCATGATCGCAACTTCCGGCCCAGCAGCTTGGCCAACTGAGCCAGGCTTGCGCGGCCCGGCGAATGGGTTGGATGCCATCTGATGCGAAGCCTCGGTCATGCCGTAGCTTTCCACCAACGGGCAGCGAAACACCGCTTCCAATTGTTCCATCACTGGCCCTGGGAGCGATGCCGAGGATGAACGGATGAAGCGGAGCTTTGCGCGTTCAATGATCTCAGCATTGCGGTCCGCGCGCGTCAGGATGATTTGGTGCATGGTGGGCACGGCGGTGTACCAGCTTGGCCGTTCCTCATCCAACAGGCGGAAGAAACGCAAGGCATCAAAGCCCGGCGTGCAAATCACCGCGCCGCCGGCCCCGAGTGAGGAGAGCACCGCCGCAATCAGCCCATGAATATGGAATAGTGGCATGATGTTCAAACATGCATCAGCAGGCGAAAGCGTCAATGTTGCGCCGATATGCCGTGCCGAGGCGCAGATATTCGCCTGCGACAGCGGCACAATCTTGGGCCGCGCCGTGGTGCCGGAGGTATGCAGCACCAGCGCGATATCGCCGGCCTCAGCCGCGCCAGGCTGCGCGGCCTGCGCGGGCGCGCCGCCTTCCAGCGTGAAATTACCGACGAGATCACCGGGCACCAATTCCAACACGGCGACGCCAAGCTTCACCGCCACATCGCGCGCTTCGGTGGCGACACCCTTTTGCACCACCAGCGCCTTGGCCTTCAGATCGGTCAGATAGAAGTTGAATTCATCCGCGCGATAGGACGGGTTGAGCGGCGCGGTGGTGGCACCCGCGCCAATCGCGATAAAGGCTGCCGCCATTTCCGGGCCATTGGGCAGCACAATCGCCACACGATCATTGCGGCCAATGCCAATGCCATTCAGCCGCGCAATGGTGGCGGCGGCCAGGTCACGCAGCCCCGCATAGGAAAGCGCCGGGCGGCCCGGCGCGCGGATGGCCGGCGCCGCAGGTGCGCCGCTGGTCAGAAGGGCATGCAGGGTTGCGTTCACGCGTCTCTCCTCGGCGTTTCCCAAGGCGGTATTATGAACGAAAACGCAGCCTCGTCAGCCCCCAGCGAGTGAGGCCCTGTGCCGCCCCGCAAGCTGCACGTAATTCTTCGCGGTGCGATCAAAACCGGCGCGCTGTTCTTCGGTGAGGACGCGCACCAGCTTGGCCGGATTGCCCATCCAAAGCTCCATGGCACCGATGCGCTTGCCGGGCGGTAGCACGGAACCGGCGGCAATCACGCCACCTTCTTCAATCACCGAGCCATCCAGCACCGTGGCCCCCATGCCGACAAAGGCGCGGTCCATCAGCGTGCAGGCATGCACAATGGCGGCATGGCCCACGGTGACGTCATCGCCGATGATGGTGGGCTCGCGCCCGGCATTCACATGGACAATCGTGCCATCCTGGATATTCACCCGCTTGCCGATGGTAATGAAATTGGAATCACCGCGCAGCACGCAGTGATACCAGATGTTCGATTGCTCCCCGATCGTGACATTGCCGATCACGGCGGCGGTCGGCGCGATGAAGACGCTGTCATGAAACTTGGGCCAGTAGCCTTCAAAGACATAGAGCGGGCCGCGATTGGTGGCTTGTTGCGTATCCATGATCTTACCCCTTACGCGGCTTTCGGCAGATCGGCCGAAACCGGCACACCCAACATCAGCCCAAGATTTTGCACCGCCGCCCCGGATGCGCCCTTGCCGAGATTGTCATACCGCGCGACGAGCACGGCCTGCCCGCGCTTTTCATTGCCATAAACGCGAATTTCCAGCCCATTGGTGCCGTTCAAGGCCTGCGGTTCCAGCTTGCCACTCGCTTCCGCCGTCACCACACGCACCACATCACTGCCGGCATAGCGCTTGACCAACAACGCCTCCAGATCGGCAGGCTTCACATTGCCCTTCAGCAGATCAAGATGCAGCGGAATCGAATCGATCATACCTTGCGCATAATTCGCGACTGACGGCACGAAGATCGGCCGGCGTGTCAGCCCGGCATATTTCTGTAATTCCGCAACATGCTTGTGCTCCAAGGCCAGGCCGTAAAGCTCAAAATTTGGCGCGGTGCGGGCTTCATAGGCCGCGATCATGGATTTGCCACCGCCGGAATAGCCAGACACCGCATTCACCGTGATCGAGAAATCAGCCGCCATCACGCCGGCATCAATCAAGGGGCGCAGCATCAGAATGGCGCCGGTTGGGTAGCAGCCGGGGTTGGAAACACACTTCGCCGCCGCAATCGCGCTGGCCTGCTCGGGCGAGAGTTCCGCGAGCCCATAGACCCAATCGGGATCAACCCGATGCGCGGTGGAGGCATCCAGCAGCTTCGGCGCCTTAGCGCCCAGTGAAGCAGCCAGCGCGGCGCTTTCCTTCGCCGCATCATCCGGCAGGCACAGGATCACCAGGTCAACACTGTCCATCATCTCACGGCGCGCATTGGCTTCCTTGCGGTGCTCAGCCGCGATGGAGCGCATTTCAACATGCGGATTGGCGGCAATACGGTCGCGGATTTGCAGGCCCGTTGTGCCGGCTTCGCCATCAATGAAAATCTTCGCAGTCTTGACCATGGTATACCTCCCATGGATGCCGTATCCAGCGCAAAAAGCTTTGAAATGCAATAGGGGCGGACCCTTGCGGACCCGCCCCTTTGATGAAGATTCCAAGACGGAACCGGTGCGTGACGCCGATCCGCTAGCGTCAGCGTGTCCGGCGTCAGCGCCTATGGGACCAAATTGGCGATTTGAGTAACGGAGGATTTCTGTCTCATCGTAACCCCAAGGAGAGTGAAGATGAGCCAGAAGTTCGCTGGCCGGCCCACGCGGGTACCAGCCGAAAAGCTGGTCCGCGATATTCGCCGCGCCACGCGCGAGCACCATTCGGCCGAGGACAAGATCCGCATCGTCCTGGAAGGGCTTCGCGGCGAGGAAAGCATCGCCGCCCTATGCCGCCGCGAAGCCATCGCTGAGAGCCTGTATTACGCCTGGTCGAAGGAATTTCTCGAAGTTGTTAAGCGCTGCCTGGCCGGTGACACGGCCCGCGCGGCCACGACTTCCTTTAGGGCGCGGTATAGGAGCGGGCTACATGAAAAAGGGGTTGCGAATGGACCGCAACCCCTTTAATTGACGCGAAAGATCCAAGGATTTTCTGGTTCTTCGGTTTTAGCGCTTGGAGAACTGGAAGGAACGTCGTGCCTTCGGCCGCCCGTACTTTTTGCGTTCCACCACGCGCGGGTCGCGCGTCAGGAAGCCGGCCTTTTTCAGGATGGAGCGCAGATCCGGTTCATAATTGCAGAGCGCACGGCTGATACCATGACGCACTGCTCCGGCCTGGCCAGACAAGCCGCCACCCACCACCGAGCAGATGACATCGAATTGCTGATAGCGATCCGCCACCAGAAAGGGCTGGGTGATCAGCATGCGCAGCACCGGGCGTGCGAAATACTTCGCTGCCGGATTGTCATTGATGGTGATCTGGCCCTTGCCAGGCTTGATCCAAACGCGGGCAACCGCGTCCTTCCGCCGGCCTGTCGCATAGGAACGGCCCTGCGCATCGCGCTTCGGTTCCCGCTTGATCGCCGCTTCCGCCGCTGCCGCGGGGGTGCCGGCCACGATACCCTTTAGGTCCGCGAGGGTCTTGGTTTCGCCGCTCATAGCCTCAGCCCGCCTTCTTCACTGCGAGGGAATTCTTACGGTTCAGCGCCGCCACATCCAGGGCAGCAGGCTGCTGGCCGGCATGCGGGTGTTCGGCCCCGGCATAGACATGCAGATTGCGCATTTGCGCGCGGCCAAGCGGGCCACGGGTGATCATGCGCTCAACCGCCTTTTCAATGACGCGCTCGGGGAAGCGGCCTTCCATCCGTTCACGGATGGTGCGGCCCTTGATACCGCCCGGATAGCCGGTGTGCCAGTAGAACACGCTCTGTTCCGCCTTAGCGCCGGTGACGCGCACCTTTTTTGCGTTGATGATGACAACATGGTCACCGCAATCCACATGAGGGGTGAACTGCGGCTTGTGCTTGCCGCGAAGGCGATTAGCGACCAGGGTTGCAAGGCGGCCGAGCACCAGCCCATCCGCATCAATCAACACCCAGTTCTTCTTCGCCTCCGCCGGCTTTAGCGAGCGCGTTTGCGTGGAAATCATGGTGGGTCCGAATAATCCTATGGAAAGGGATCGGCGTTATCCAGGCAAGGGCGCCAGAAGTCAAGCGCAAAACGCGATTTTTTTCTTGTGGTAGCCGGTTACCGGATGCGCAATTGGCCCTACCCCTGTGCGGCCTGGGGTGCTTAATCTGCCAGCCACCGGCAACCCTTTCGGAAGACCCGCCCGCATGAGCGACAAACCCCATGGCCTTGGCCGCAATACCTCCAATTATGGGGATCGCGATTTTGCGCTTTACCTTCGGCGGTCCTTCGCCAAATCCATGGGCTATTCGCAGCGCATGCTGGACAAGCCCGTGGTCGGCATCGCCGATACCGCGAGCGATTACAACAATTGCCACCGCACGGTGCCGGAGCTGATTGAAGCCGTGCGCCGTGGCGTGCTTTCCGAAGGTGCGCTGCCGCTGGGCTTCCCGACTGTCAGCTTGTGCGAGCCATCGCTCAGCCCCTGTTCGATGCATTATCGCAACCTGATGGCGCTGGATACAGAAGCGATGCTCTCCGCCCAGCCGATGGATGCGGCGGTGCTGGTGGGCGGCTGCGACAAGACCGTGCCGGCGCAGCTTATGGCGGCCATTTCAGCCGATATTCCGGCGGTGATGCTAGTGACCGGGC
The DNA here is from genome assembly GCA_016869715.1 of Alphaproteobacteria bacterium. GTDB lineage: Bacteria > Pseudomonadota > Alphaproteobacteria > Acetobacterales > Acetobacteraceae > Neoroseomonas. The sequence goes on along the minus strand of VGDM01000008.1, from coordinate 23,362 downwards.
CGATGCTGGCGCAGGCTTTTGAAGGAGAGCGGCTTTCCGCCTGCACCGATTGCCGGCGTTATTGGGCGCGGTATCGCGCAGGGGAAGTGACTGCGGAGCGGATTGGCGAATTGGAAGGCAAGCTTGCCACCACTGCCGGCACTTGCGGCGTGATGGGCACGGCTTCCACCATGGCTTGCATCGCGGCAACGTTCGGCTTTATGCCGCTTGCCGGGGCGAGTGCGCCTGCCGTGCATGCGGACCGGCTCCGCATTGCCGAAGAAGCCGGCGCGCAGGCCGTGCGGCTGATCAAACACCCGATCCGCCCGAGCCAGATGATGACGCGGGGCAATCTGGACAATGCCGTGCGCGTGCTGCTGGCGCTTGGCGGTTCAACCAATGCAGTGGTGCATCTGGCCGCCATTGCTGGCCGGGCAGGGCTTTCGCTGGATCTCAAGCGGCTTGATGCGCTGTCTGAGGAAACGCCGGTTTTGGTTGATCTGAAGCCAACCGGCGATGGCTATATGGAAGATTTTCACGCCGCCGGTGGCATGCGCGCGCTGCTGTGGGAATTGCGTGATTTGCTCGATCTGACAACGATTGATCTGGATGGCGTCAGCCTGGCGGATCGGATTGGCGATGGCAGCCATTTCGTGGATCGCCGCATCATCTGCGCGCGCGCTGAGCCTGTCTCCCCCGTTGGTGGCCTTGTGGCGCTATTTGGTTCGCTGGCGCCCGAGGGGGCGATTCTGAAGCGCAGCGCCGCAACCCCTGCACTGTTCGAAACCGAAGCCCGCTGCATGGTGTTTGACGGGTTGGAGGATTTGGCGAACCGCATCGACGACCCGGCGCTTGATGTGACGGCCCAGGATATTCTGGTGCTGAAATATGCCGGGCCACGTTCGCCCTCAGGCATGCCGGAAGCGGGCTATTTGCCGATCCCGAAAAAACTTGCCCGCGCGGGCGTGAAGGACATGGTGCGCATGAGCGATTGCCGCATGTCCGGCACCGCCTTCGGCACGATTGTGCTGCATATTGCGCCGGAAGCGGCGGTGGGCGGGCCGCTTGCGCTGGTGCAAACCGGTGATCGCATGAGGCTTTCGGTGAAGGATCGCAAGCTTGACCTGCTAGTGGCGGAAGATGAAATGGCCCGCCGCCGCGCTGCCTGGCAGCCCGCCCCGGCACCCAAGCGCGGCTGGGACAAGCTGGTGTATGACCAGGTGACGCAGGCGCCACTCGGCGCTGACCTGGCGTTCCTGCGCGCCGCGCCTTGATCGCGCTGATCGGCGCTTCCGGGCGAAGCGGCGCGGCCTTTGCCCGTGCGCTGCTGGCTGAAGGCGCGGCTTTCACGCCCGTGGTGCGCGATGCGGCGAAATGGGTTGCCCTTGGCCTGCCCCTTGCGCCGCGCATCACTCATTTGGCCGATCCCGCTGCGCTAAGGGCTGCACTTGAAGGCGCCTCGCTTATCATCAGCACCGCCCATGCGCGCCATGCGCCGGCCGTCCTTGCCGCCGCACCGCATGATGCGCGTTTTGTGCTGATGGGCTCCACCCGGCGCTATTCACGCTGGGCGGATGCCCATGGCGATGGTGTGCGCGCGGGGGAGGCCGCCTTCCTCGCTAGCGGGCGCGCCGGGGTGATGCTGCACCCAACCATGGTTTATGGCGCAGAGGGTGAGGATAATGTGCAGCGCCTGGCTGCAGTTTTGCGCCGCCTGCCTTTTGCGCCCTTGCCGGGGGGCGGGCAGAGCCTGGTACAGCCGATCCATCAAAGCGATGTCACGCGCGCCTTGCTTGCCGCCGCGCGTCACTCTTGGACAGGGCCAGAGGCGATGGTGATCGCGGGGCCGGCAGCCTTGCCCTATCGTGATTTCCTGGCTGCAGTAGTGCGCGCCGCAGGGCTTGGTGCGCGCCCAGTACTGCCATTGCCGCTTGGCCTGCTGCGAGGCTTGGCGTGGTTCACCCGCATTATTCCCGGCCTGCCTTCAATTGGCGCCGATGAAATTCGCCGCTTGACGGAAGACAAGGCTTTCGACATTGCGCCGATGCAGCGTATTCTTGGCGTTTCGCCCATCCCGCTGGGACAGGGGCTGGCGCTGACCTTCGCGCCAGCTGAGAAGACATAAGGAAGGCTTCCCATGCCGATCATCAACCGCATCGCTGAATTCCACCCGGAAATGACCGCCTGGCGGCGTGATTTTCATGAACATCCCGAATTGGGGCTGGAGGAGGTGCGCACTTCCGGCATCATCGCCGAAAAACTACGCGACTTCGGCTGTGATGAGGTCATCACCGGCATTGCCAAGACCGGAATTGTCGGCGTGATCCGCGGGCGCGTGGATAATGGCCGCGCGATCGGGTTGCGCGCCGATATTGATGCGCTGCCAATCCTGGAAGAAACCGGCCTGCCTTATGCCTCCAAGGTTCTGGGCAAGATGCATGCCTGCGGCCATGATGGGCATACCACCATGCTATTGGGGGCGGCGAAATACTTGGCGGAAACACGCAATTTCGATGGCGTCGTCTACGTGATTTTCCAGCCGGCGGAGGAAAACCTGGCGGGTGGCGAATTGATGGTGAAGGAAGGGCTTTTTACACGCTTCCCGATGGAACGTATTTTCGGCATGCACAACTGGCCGGGCGCGCCGGAAGGGACTTTCCTGTGGCGCGAGGGCCCGGTGATGGCGGCGGTCGCCAATCTTGAAGTGAATATCATTGGCAAGGGCGCCCACGGCGCCATGCCGCATAATGGCACGGACCCGATCGTGGTGGCCGCTGCCATTGTGCAGGCGCTGCAATCCATCGTCGCGCGCAATGTGGAACCGGTGGAAGCAGGCGTGATCACCATCGGCCATATCACCGGCGGGCATACCTTCAACGTGATCCCGGAGACCGTGCGCATGCTTGGCACCGCGCGCTGGTTCGCGCCGGAGATCGGGGATTTGCTAGAACGCCGCTTCAAGGAAATCGTGACAGGTATTGCTGCAGCCATGGGGGCGACTGCCACCGCCGTATTCGCCCGCGCCTATCCAGCAACGATCAACGAAGTGGAAAGCGTGCATCTGGCCGCCAGGGCCGCGCGCGCGGTGCAAGGTGATGCGCGCGTGCTGCACATGCCAAAGCCCACCATGGGCGGTGAGGATTTCGCATTCATGCTGAATGCCAAGCCCGGGGCCTATCTGATGTTGGGCGGCGAGCGCGGGCCGAATGAGGCGCAGGTGCATCACCCGCTTTATGATTTCAATGACAATATCTTGCCCGTCGGCGCATCCTATTGGGCGACACTGGCCGAGCAATTACTGCCGCGTGGGTAAAGCATTTTCAAGCCAAGTGGCATCACTTGGCGGCTCGGAAAATGCGAGCAAACAAAGTTTAGTGCGTTTTCGATGAACGCATGTAAATGGAAAACGCACTGAACTCAAGGCAGCGCGCTTTCCGTCATATCCTCAGCAACCAAGCCAGCAAAACCAGGTGTGCGTTCGATGGCACCAGCAGAGAGCATGCCGCGTTCCAATTGCACCAAGGCTTCCGGCGGGAAGCGCGGCGTTTCAGTCCAGAGCGATACTGATTTGTAGCGGGCAATGGCGCGCGCCATCAGCGTGTGATCGCCGCCTTCGAAGAAAGGTGCGATGCAGGCGACGATGTCCTGCGGCGACGCGGCGCTGAACCAAGTGAGCGTCCGCGCCAGACCGCGCACCATGGCTTCCATCGCGGCGCGCTTGGCGGCGATCACATCAGTGCGCGCATAGAAGGCGGTGTAGGAAGTGGGGCCGCGGCTTGCTTGCGCATACCAGACATGGCCGGTGCCGGCGGCTTCCATCTGGCTCACCAGCGGTTCGAAAAGCTGCGCAACATCCAAAGTGCCTGCTGCAACCGCAGCGGCATTGGCGGGCATGGGCTGATCAATGATGCGCTTGATGGCGTTGGGATCAATTCCAGCTGTGCGGATATCATCCTGCAGTGTCCACCAAGGTGTCGGCACTTCGCTCACGCTGCCAAGCGTCATGCCCGCCAGATCGCGCAGCTTGAAGCCGGGATTGGGCGCGCGCCCGACCAGAAAGAACGGATCACCCATCACCACAGCGCCAAACAACCGCAAGGGGCAGGCCGGATCGGCATCATGCGCGAGCAAAAGCCGCATCGGCCCACCCCAGGCGAGGTCTGCCGTGCGATCCAATACGGAATCCTTCGCAAGCGATGGCACCGCGCCGGGCAGCAGCGTGACCTCCACGCCCTCTGCCGCGTAATCGCCGCGCGCCAGCGCCGCGTAAAAGGGCGCGTAAAACAGCGCGCGGAAGGGTTCCTGAAGCTTCAAATGGTGCTTTACCATAAGCCTTCAGCCGCGACCTTCGAAGGGCATCTTGGTTGCCTTGATGGTGAGCGTGAAGATGTTTGCCTCCAGCGGCAGATTGGCCATATGCAGAATGGCATTGCCGACATGCGTGGCATCCATGGTGGGCTCCGCCGCCGTGCTGCCATCGGCCTGCTTCACGCCTCGTGTCATGCGCTGCGTCATCGGCGTTGCGGCATTGCCGATATCGATCTGCCCCGCGCAAATATCGTATTTGCGGCCATCGAGCATGAGGGATTTTGTCAGCCCCGTAATGGAATGCTTGGTGGCGGTATAGGGCGCGCTATCTGGGCGCGGCGTGTGCGCGCTGATCGAACCATTATTGATGATGCGCCCGCCTTGCGGCTTTTGATCCTTCATGATGCGAAACGCAGCCTGGGCACATAAAAAACAGCCTGTCAGGTTGACACCAACAACCCGCGTCCAATCCGCATAGGTCAGATCCTCGAAGGGCATGCCAGGCACATTGGTGCCGGCATTATTGAACAGCATATCAAGCCGGCTATAGCGTTGCTTGACAGTGGCAAAAAGTGCATCCACCGCCGCGGGGTCTGACACATCAGAAGGCACGCAAAGCGCGCGCGATCCTGCTGCGCCCGCAAGGGCGACCGTTTCCTGCAAGGCATCAGCGCGGCGGCCCGCCAATACCACCTGCCAACCACTGCCGAGCAGCGCCAATGCCGCCGTCCGGCCCACGCCGCTGCCAGCCCCGGTGACGACTGCGATCTTGCCTTCTGTGCTCATGTCCAATCTCTCTCCCATCAAGATGGATGAAGCTTGCAGCGCGACGTATCGGCTGGCAATGCGCCCGCGTCAGTAGGTGGCGCGCCCGCCCGATATATCGAAAACCGCGCCGGTGGAAAAGGAACAGGCCTCAGACGCCAGCCAGCAGACAAGCTCGGCGATTTCTTCCACCTGGACAAAGCGATCCATCGGAATTTTGGAGCGCATCCAGGCGATTTGCTGCGCGGTCATTTGCTTGAAGATATCGGTCTCGGCGGCAGCTGGTGTCACGCAATTGGCAAGCACCCCACTGCCGGCCAATTCCTTGCCGAGCGACTTGGTCAACCCAATCAAACCCGCCTTAGAAGCGCTGTAATGCGATGCATTCGGATTGCCTTCCTTGCCGGCGATGGAGGCGATGTTCACGAGACGCCCATAACCCGCTGCGCGCATATGCGGCACCAGGGCGCGGGCGACGATGAAGGGAGCGACCAGGTTCACCTCAATCACGCGCCGCCACTCCGCCACGGGCAATTCCCAAACTGGTGCATTGCCGCCAGTGATACCGGCATTATTGGCCAGGATATCCACCCGCCCATGGGCTGCGAGTGTCGCTTGCGTCGCGGCTTCCACCGCCGCCGCATCGGTCACGTCCAGGGTATGGGTGCTGACCTTGGCCCGCCCCAAGCGCGCGGCGGCGGCCTTGGACGCGGCTTCATCTATATCCCAAATGGCGATGGCGGCCCCCCGTGAAGCGGCCAATGCCGCCACCGCCAGGCCAATGCCGCGCGCTGCCCCGGTAATCACCGCAACCCGCCCGGCCAGATCAGTTTTTGCCATGTCGCTTTCTCCCTGTTCCGGAAGTTTTGACAGGAAAATCAGCCCTGAAAAGCCCTAAGGCTTCCCGCGCGCCGAAATGCCTGCCTATAGTCACAACAGCCGGAGCATGACCCCGGTCGAAAAAAGGGAGAAACGTCATGAATCGTAGGCAAGTGCTTGGGGCTACCCTGGCAGCTGCGGGCCTGGCCGCGCCGGCCGCGGCACGGGCGCAGCAGGCCATCACCCTGAATGGCGCGGTGCAGTTCAATGATGAACATGTCTTCACCCGCGCCCTGGTCCGCTTTGAAGAGCTTGTGAAGCGCTATTACACCGCGGGCCCGGTGAATTTCGTGCTGCACAAGAACAGCAGCCTGGGGCTGGAAAAGCAGTATTTCGAATATATGTCGGCGGGCCGCGGCGCGGTGGATTACGGCATTGTCTCGCCCGCGCATATGTCCACCTTCAGCCGCGCCGCCCCCTTTGTGGATGCGCCCTTCCTGTTCCGTGACCTGAAGCATTGGAACCAGGTGCTGGACCAAAACCTTTTCGCGCCCGTGGCGGATGAGGTGGAACGCCGCGCCCGCGTGATGCTGATCGGCTATGCCGGTGGCGGTGTGCGCAATATCTTCGCCAATAAGCGTATCACCAATATGGCGGAACTGCGTGGCCTTAAGGTGCGCGTGCAGGGCGCACCGATCTGGTCCCGCACCTTCCAGGCGGCCGGCATGGCGCCGACCGTGATTGCCTATAATGAAGTCTATAACGGCATCCAGAATAACGTGATCGAAGCCGGTGAGAATGAGGCTGCGGGCGTGGAGGCGATGCGCTTCTTTGAAGTAGCGCCGAACCTGATCATGACCGAACACGCCATCACCATCCGCCCGATCTGTTTTTCGAGCCAAACGCTCTCCCGCCTGCCGCCCGCCTTGCAGGAGGCAATCAAGCGCGCAGGCCGTGAAGCTGGCGCCTTTGGGCGTGAAGCGGAAAGCAGTGAGGACGGGCAGAAGCTGACCGCGCTGGAGGGTGCAGGGCGGCTCCGGCGCATTCCGTTTGCTGATCGTGCGGCGTTGAAGCGCGCGGTCGATCCGGTGATGGAAGCCTATGCCAAGGAAGTCGGCGCTGAGAGCATTTTTGCGCGCATCAATGCGCTGACATCGTAATCGGTTTCGCCTTCCAGTGGCGTGATGCTGCTGGAAGGCGATTTCCAAAAAAGAAGAAATTTCAAAAGCCGGGGCAGGGGAGGGGGCATCATGCGCGAGACGGGGTTCCGCCACGCCGTGCAGCGAGTGGCTGATGTCTATGGCCGGTTTCTGTCGCTATTGCTGGCGCTTTGCGTCCTCATCCTGATCGTCCCCGTGGCCCTGCAGATTTTTGCGCGCTTTACCGATTTTCTGCCGCGTTACATCTGGACCGAGGAAATGGCGCGCTTCCTGCTGGTATGGACCGTCATGATTGGTGCCATGGTGGGGTTGAAGGAAGGCATTCATTTCAATGTGGATCTATGGCCGACGCTGCATGGCCGTGCGCGCGCCGCGCTTGATCTGGTGAGCGGCGTTTTCGTGCTGGCCTTCGCCGCCGCCTTTTTTTGGTATGGCATTGAATTCGTAGATTTCGCCTGGTTTCGCATCAGTGAATTAGCCGAATTGCCGCTTTGGTTGATCCATCTTGCCTGGCCCATACTCGGGTTTTCCTGGCTGCTGTTTGGTGGCCTCAAATTCTATGATAATCTGAAAACATTTTTTGGGGGTGCAGCGCCATGATGGGCGGCAATGTATTGGCGCCGGGGGAAGCGGCCTGGTTTCTGTTCGGCGGGTTCTCCGCACTCCTTGCGTTGCGCGTACCAGTGGCGGTGGCGCTTGGCATGGCTTGCCTGCCGGTGATGATGATTGAACCGCGCCTTGGTGCCATGACGCTAATGCAGGAAACCTTCAACGCCTATAATTCCTTCATCCTGCTGGCGGTACCCTTCTTTCTGCTGACGGCCAATTTGATGAATGTGGGCGGCATTACTGATCGGCTGGTGCGGCTATCGCGCGCCCTGGTCGGGCATTTTCCGGGCGGGCTTGCGCAGATCAATGTCGTGCTTTCGATCTTCTTCGCCGGCATCAGCGGCAGCAGCACGGCGGATGCCGCATCGCAGTCCAAGATCTTCATCGAAGCGCAGCGGCGCGAAGGCTTTGATGACAGTTTCTCGGTCGCCATCACGGCGGTTTCTGCGGTGCTCGCGGTCATCATTCCGCCCTCCATTCTGATGATTGTCTGGGGCGGCGTGCTGACGGTTTCAATCGGCGCGCTATTTCTGGCGGGCATCATTCCTGGCCTGTTGATTGGCCTTGTGCAAATGGCGACCGTGCATGCCTATGCGAAGCGGCGCGGCTACCCCACCTATCCGCGCGCGAATCTCAAGGAAGTTGGTTTTGCCACCTGGATTTCCTTACCGGCGCTGATGACACCCTTCATCATTATCGGTGGCAAGATTTTCGGCTGGTTTACCGCAACCGAAAGTGCCTGCATCGCCGTGCTGTATGCCGGGGTGCTTTCACTAGTTGTCTATCGGCAGATTGATTTGCAGGGGCTTTATGGTGCACTCGGAGAGACGGGCCGTTTGGCAGCGGTGGCGCTGTTTTGCGTTGGCACCGCTTCGGCCTTTGGCTGGTTGCTCGCCTATTACAAAATCCCGGAAGCCATTCTGACCGGCGTTTCCGCCTGGGGCATGGGCAAGATTACGACAGGATTTTTCGTCGCAGGCGTCTTCCTGGTGGTGGGGTGCTTTCTGGATGCTATCCCGGCCATCATCATCGTCGGTGCCATTCTGCAGCCGCTCGCGATGGAAGTCGGCATTCATCCCGTACATTTCGCCATGATCGGGATTGTGAGCCTGGCTTTCGGGCTGGTGACGCCGCCTTATGGCTTATGTCTGATGATTGCCTGCCATGTGGCGGGCATGAAGATGGGCGCTGTGATGAAGGATACCATCATCATGCTGCTGCCCATGCTGGCGGTGCTGGGCCTGGTGATCATGTGGCCGGATGTGTCATTGATCCTGCCAAAACTCATTTCGCCTGAATTCCTGCAATAGGCCGCAATCATCACACTGTAATGCGCGCCGCAAAGCCGCCCAAGAAAATCGCGGTGCCGAGATCAAACCCGACAAAGCCGGCCGCGCCGAGTGTTGTCAGGCGTAGCGCATGGCGCGCAATGAACCATTTCATCCAAAGCGCGTAAAACAGCGCTAATAATCCGCCAAGGTCAACCAAACCGCCCTTGCCCTGGAGCAATCCGGGCAGGCTCAGCACTGCGAGTGCCAGATACTGCGCCACCGCAGACCAATTCCAGGCGGCAATGAAACGCGGCCAGGAAGCCGCGACACCCAGCGCCCTGGCCAGAGAAAGTGACGCCAAGGCAAACCCAGCCCAGGAAGCCGCGAACAGCAAGAAATCCACGAAAAGCCTAAGCACCACATCATCGGGCGTGCTGGTCTGATCCTTGAAGGACAGGAAGATCGGCAGGCAGATCGCCGCCGCGCGAAAGGAATAGGCGGCGACAGGCAGCGTGTTTTCAAACACCGCCAGCCCCGCTGCCCGCCCACGTGCCAGCATGAAGGCGCCGGCCAGCGCGCGGGCGACACCGCCTGGCAGTGCGCTGCTCAGCCGACCAGCTCCTCAAGTACCATGCGATAGAGCCCCGCAAGGTCACGCAGCTCGTCAATCGGCGCGCATTCATCCACCTTATGCATGGTCGCCCCCACCGCGCCCAATTCGGCAACGGGGCAATAGCGCGTGATGAAGCGCGCATCGGATGTGCCGCCGCCCGTATCAAGCTTGGCCTGCGCGCCCGTTGCGCGTTCAATGGCGCGTTGCAACCCGGCAACAAACGGCCCCGGTTCGGTCAGGAAGCTTTCGCCGGACACCGTGACTTTCAGATCATGGTTCGGCGCTTCTTCTTCCAGTACGGCACGAATGCGCTGCGTCAATCCAGTGCTGCGATGCAGATCATTGAAGCGGATATTCAAAAATGCTTTGGCGGAAGCAGGTATGACGTTGGAGGCACTACTGCCGACATCAAACCCGGTCACTTGCAGTGTGGATGGCTGGAACCAATCACTGCCATTATCCAGAGGCTCGGCGGTCAGGCGATTGAGCGCGCGCATCAGCCGATGGATCGGGTTATCGGCCCGTTCCGGATAGGCGGAATGGCCTTGGACGCCATGCACCGTAACATGTGCCGTCATCGATCCGCGCCGACCGATCTTCAGCGTATCGCCAATCTTCACCTTGGAAGTCGGCTCCCCCACCAGCGCCATATCGGGGCTTTGATTATTGTCTGCCATCCATTCCAGCACCTTGGCAGTGCCATTGATGGAAGGCCCTTCCTCATCACCCGTAATCACCAGGCTGATGCTACCCTGATGATCCGGCCGCAGCGCAAGAAAATCAGTCAGCCCCGCGATGAAGGCCGCGATGCTGCCCTTCATATCGCAGGCGCCGCGGCCATAGATCATGCCATCGGCGACCTCCGCGCCGAAAGGATCATGCTTCCAACCAGCGAGGTCGCCCACCGGCACCACATCCGTATGCCCCGCGTAACAGAAATGCGGCCCATGCCGGCCGCGCCGGGCGAAAAGATTATCAACCTCGGCGAATTTCAGACGCGTGCAGGTGAAGCCGAGCGGTATCAACGCCGCTTCCAGCACGCCAAGCGCACCGCCTTCCTCCGGTGTCACGGAAGGGCAGCGGATCAGCGCCTGCAGCAGGGGGATCGGATCAGTCACGCAGCAAATCGTTGATCGCGGTTTTCGCCCGGGTTTGTGCATCCACGCGCTTCACAATCACTGCGCAATAAAGCGAAGGCCCCGGCGAGCCGTCCGGCAGTGGCTTGCCTGGCAAGGAACCCGGCACCACGACGGAATAGGGAGGCACGCGGCCCATGAAAAGTTCGCCCGTGCTGCGGTCCACGATCTTGGTGGTGGCACTGATGAAAACGCCCATGGAAAGCACGCATCCGCGTTCCACGATCACGCCTTCCACCACTTCGGACCGTGCGCCGATGAAGCAATCATCTTCGATGACGACAGGGTTCGCTTGCAGCGGTTCCAACACACCGCCAATGCCAACGCCGCCCGAAAGATGCACATTCTTGCCGATTTGTGCGCAGGAACCGACAGTGGCCCAGGTATCCACCATGGTGTTTTCCTCAACGCGCGCGCCGAGATTCACGAAGGATGGCATCAGCACGACATTGCGCGCGATGTAGGCGGAACGGCGCACCACCGCGCCCGGCACCACGCGGAAGCCCGCTTCGCGAAAGCGATTTTCACCCCAGCCTTCGAATTTCAGCGGCACCTTGTCATAGGCACCGGTCGAAATATCCATCGGCGCCGAATCGGCCAGCCGGAAGGACATCAGCACTGCCTGCTTCAACCACTGATTGACCTTCCAGCCGCCATTCCCATCGGGCTCTGCGACGCGTGCCTGGCCGGAACCGAGCATCTCCAGCGCCTCTTCAACCGATGCCCGATCAGCGCCGGTGGTGGCAGGGGAAAGCTGGTCGCGGCAGGCCCAGAGCGCTTCGATTCGGGCTTGAAGGTCGGTCATGTTCATGGGGCGGGTTTCTCCGGCAAAGTGAGCTTCCCATGCGGCGGGGCGGGGGCGCTGTCAACGCTTGCCGGTAACAAAAGATTGGGCAGCCATGGTGAATATGCGCCCATGCGTTCCATTCGCGAAAGCCGAAGGGCTGCCTGCCCCTCATCTCCCGAAGCCATCCGGGCCTCAGCATGAGCGGTACGGTCGAAAACCTGCTGCGCCTGGCGCGGGACAGTGATGCCGGCACACGGGCCATGCTGGCGCGCAATGCGACCACGCCGCATGAGGTGCTGGCCTTTCTCTCCAAGGATGAGGAACCGCGCGTCCGGGCCAGTGTGATTGCAAATTCTCGGGTGCCTTTTTCGGTTTTGCAGACCCTGACGGAGGATGAAAATGCTGCTGTCCGCGAAGCGCTGGCTCGGCGTGTTGCGGATTTATTGCTCTCTCTCACCACATCCAGCCATGATCGCGTGTCGCAGGTGGTGGTGCCGATTTTGTTGCAACTGGCCGAGGATGTTGTCGCGCAAATTCGCTTCATCATCGCAGACGCCGCCGAACATCTTTCGACAGTGCCGCATGATGCTGTCTTGCGCCTTGCCATGGATACGGAGATCCGCGTGGCAGAGCCTGTCATCTGCCTTTCGCCCGTATAGACAGAGGAAAATTTATTAGCGCTGGTGGAAACCCCACCCACTCCGGCAACCTTGCAGGCAGTTGCCCGCCGCAATGGCATTGGGGAGGCCGTGACAGATGCGCTGATCGCCCAGGGTGATCGGCTCGCGATCGGGCTGACACTGGAAAATGCCAGTGCCAAGCTTCGCGCCGCCAGCATGGAAGATGTGCTGAACCGGGCGGGCTTCAATCCAGAATGGTTCCCAAGCCTAATGGCGCGGCCCGCACTCACCCCCGATACCGCCATCCGGTTGGCCAGTGTGGTGGCCGCTTCGCTGCTGCGCCCCCTTATGCAGCGTCAGGATGTGAACCCTGCGCTGCTGTTTCGCATTCGCCAATATGTGGCAGATCGCCTGGGCTTGCCGCAGCCTAATCTGCCTGGTGGAGTGGGAGGCTGGCAGATAGACCCTGTCAGCATGGCTTTCCGGCAAAATCCATGGTCGGGCGCACGGATAATGGTGGGCCGCGTTTCTAAGCTTTACGTGGCGCCGCCCTTCACGGCCGGATCAGCGTGCCTGCCCCACCATCGGTGAACAATTCGCGCAACACCGCATGCGGCACGCGGCCATCCAGGATCACCGCACCCTTCACGCCCTGTTCGACCGCATAGATGCAGGTTTCGACCTTCGGGATCATGCCGCCGGAAATCCAGCCATCGGCGATGCCTTGCTTGACTTCCGCAACCGTCATTTCGGGAATGAAATTGCCATCCGGGCCAAGCACGCCGCGCACATCGGTCAGCATCAGAAGCCTCTCAGCGGAAAGCGCGCCGGCAATAGCGCCGGCCACCGTATCGGCATTGATGTTATAGGTCTGGCCATCGGCACCAACGCCAACTGGCGCCACCACGGGCACGATATCCGCGCCAATCATCAATTCCAGCACGCGCGGATTGATGGCTTCCGGTTCCCCCACAAAGCCAAGATCAAGCACTTTCTCGATACTGCTGTCCTGGTCGCGGTAAGTGCGCGTAAGCTTGCGTGCCCGCACCAATCCACCATCCTTGCCGGAAATCCCAACCGCCATGACGCCCGCGCGGGTGATGGCTTCCGCCACTTGCTTGTTCACCGGCCCGGCGAGGACCATTTCCACCACATCCAGCATGGCGGCATCGGTCACGCGCAGCCCCTGCACGAAGGTGGATTTCACATCCAGCCGCTTCAGCATGGCATTGATTTGCGGCCCGCCGCCATGCACCACCACAGGGTTCACGCCCACCTGTTCCAGCAGCGCGATATCGCGGCCAAAGCGGAGCGCGGTTTCCTCTTCCCCCATGGCGTGGCCGCCATATTTCACCACGACGATCTGATCATCGTAGCGCTTCAGGAAGGGCAGAGCCCCTGCCAGGATTTCCATTTGGTCCTGGGCGGTATCAGTCATGAAAGGCGTTCCCAAATGAGGTGTTTCGTGTAGGGGGCGGTGGCGGGAAGGGTCAAGATGCCGACAGGTGGCTCGCTTTTTTCTCCCAGCCACGAGCGGTTTGCTGCCAATAGGTCAGGCTATGCCCGGCTTCCTTGGCAGTCACCCAGCGCGCCCGCGCTGCCGCGACTGCCGCCTCATCACCGCCATCGAAAAGATCGAGCACGCGATCATATTCGGCAAGCCGCGCAGACGCTGCGCCATCCACCAGCACCAGAAAGCGTGCGTCATTGGCGGGTGGGATATCCTGATCGGCGATCAGCAAGGGCTGCGCCGCGTCATGTTCCCCGCCCGCCAGGCCATGCGGCAGCCAGGGCGGATCGGTGGGTAGCCAAAGCGCCGCATCCAGGGCGCGCGCGCGTTCCGCATCGGTACAAAGGATAAGGCCGCGCCCGCCCGCATCCAGCACGCGGCCCAAAAGCTTGGGCAGCGCTTCCTGCAATTTGCTACGCGTCAGGTGATAGAAGCCGATGTCAGTCATGCGTCGCGTTCAAAGCGCATGGCAACCAAACGATCCAGCAGGCGCACGCCAAAACCGCTTGGCCCTTTCGGCCCGAGTGGTGCCGCCTCCTCGCGCGCTTCAACCCCTGCGATATCCAGATGCGCCCAGGTGGTGCTGCCGGCGAATTCTCGCAGGAAGGCCGCCGCGTGGCAGGCATCGGACAGGAAACGCCCGCCCCAGGCGCCGCTGCCCGCGGGCGCGCAGTGGCGCAGATCGGCGATGTCGCTGTTGAGAACCTCCCTGTGCTCATCATCAATCGGCATGGGCCAAAGCCGTTCGGTCACGTCTTCCCCCGCTGCCATCAGCGCGGTGGTGAGTACTTCATCATTGCCGAAGATGCCCGCACGTTGATGGCCAAGAGCGGTGATGATGCTGCCTGTCAGCGTCGCCAGATCAATCATGGCACGCGGGCGGAAACGCTGGGCGGTATAGGAAAGCGCGTCAGCCAAAATCAACCTTCCTTCCGCATCCGTGTCTAATACCTCAATCGTCTTGCCGCTATGGGTGCGCAGAATATCGCCGGGCCGATAGGAAGCCGCGCCAAGGGCGTTTTCCGCCAGCGCCAAAACCGCCACCGCCGGTGCGGGAGATTGCCGCAAGGCTAGTGTCAGCATCGCACCTGCTGCCGCCGCCGCGCCTGCCATATCGCCGCGCATTTCCTCCATGCCGGCAGCCGGCTTGATGGAAATGCCGCCCGTGTCAAAACAAATCCCCTTCCCGATAAAGGCAATCGGCGCGGCTTTGATCTTGCCGGGCCAACCCAGCACAACAAGGCGTGGTCCATGTTCCGCCCCGCCGCCCACGGCGCATAGCGCGCCCATGCCAAGCGCGGCGAGGCGCTTGCCGTTCAGCACTTCAACCTTCAGACCGACATCGCGCAAGCCGCGCAGCCTTTCGGCGAAGCTTGCGGGGTTCAGCCGATTGCCCGGTTCCGCCACCAGATCGCGCGCGAAACGCACGCCGCGCAGCATGGCTTCCGCGCGCGCCCAGGCCGCTTCCACCTCGGCAGGCTTCGCGACTGCCAAAGTCACCTTCGCGGGTGGTGCATCCTTATCCTTGCTGGCATCACGCAGCGCATTGAAGCGCCAGGCATTCAGCAGCGCCCCGGCAGCGAAGCAGGCGGCCTGTTCCGATGAGGCGTTCTCGGCCAACAATACCGCCTGCGCGCGGCCTGCTGCCGCAGCCATGCCGGCACCACCGCCCGCTTCCCAATCACTTATCGCCCGCCCATTGCCAATGCCGGCCAGGATGGTGAAGCCGTGCATGCCCGGCACGGCAAGTGCCACTCCGACCTTGCCTGTAAAGCGCGCTGCCTTTGCCGCTGCCGCGAGTGCCGCATCTGCTGGCGCTTCACCCGCCTTCACCGGCAGGATCAGCGCGCTATCGGCACTACGTGCCCGGTGGCGTTTTTGCGCCTGCGCGGGGCCTAGCAGGATTAGCTTCGTCATCAGGGCAAAAGCGGCGCGGCTTCAGCCTTCGTAATGATCCGCCACCATGCGATCCAGCATGCGCACGCCATAAGCGGTCGCTCCCTTCGGCACAGTGGGCGCATCCTTGGAAGACCAGGCCGTGCCGGCGATATCCAAATGCGCCCAGGGCTTGCCATTGACAAAGCGCTGGATGAATTGCGCGGCGGTGATGGAACCGCCCGGCCGGCCACCGACATTCTTCATATCCGCAATGTCGGATTTGATCTGCTTGTCATAGGCATCACCGAGCGGCATGCGCCAGGCTTTTTCACCCACTGCACTGCCCGCTTCCTTCACCTGGGTCGCGAGCGTGTCATCATTGCTGAAAAGCCCAGCGCGTTCATGGCCGAGCGCGATGATGATGGCACCCGTTAGTGTGGCCAGATCAACCATGAAGCGCGGATCGTATTTTTCCTGACAATACCACATGACATCGGCCAGCACCAAACGTCCTTCCGCGTCCGTATTGATCACCTCAACCGTTTGGCCGGAATAGGATTTCACCACATCACCCGGACGCTGCGCGGTAGCAGAGGGCATGTTTTCAACCAGGCCCACCATGCCGATCACATCCGCCTTGGCCTTGCGCCCGGCGAGTGCCGCCATCAGCCCAATCACCGTGCCCGCGCCGGCCATATCCCATTTCATGTCTTCCATCCCGCCCGCCGGCTTGATGGAAATGCCGCCGGTATCAAAGGTCACACCCTTGCCGATGAAAGCGAGCGGCTTTTGCTTCTTGCCCTTGGGCGCGCCAATCCATTTCATGATCACCATGCGCGGTTCCTGCGCACTGCCCTGCGCCACACCCAATAGCGCACCAAAGCCAAGGCGCTTCATCTCACGCGGGCCCATGATCTCAACCTCGACGCCCAGTTTTTCGAGCGCCTTGCAGCGTTCCGCCATTTCCGCTGGCGTCAGCACATTGGGTGGTTCGGATACCAGATCGCGCGTCAGGAATACGCCATCCGCAATGGCCTGCATCGGCGCGAAGGCAGCCTTGGCCTTGGTGGGCTCCGAAGCCGCAACCGCAATACGTTCAAGCTTCGGCTTGTCTTCGTCCTTTTCCGTGGTGCGGTAGCGATCAAAACGGTAACTCCGCAGCCGCGCACCCATGGCAGCGCTTGCGGCGAGTGCCGGCGTCAGCCCATCCGCCGCCATCACCGCGTCCCGTTCCTGCTGCACGGCAACCAGCGCCGTGCCGCCGGCATTCTCAGCCCCCTGCGTATCCAGCGCATCGGCCTTGCCAAGCCCGATGGCGACGATTTTCGCAAGTCCCGCACCCGGCGCCCAAAGCGTGCAGGATTGGCCCTTGGCGCCCTTGAATTTCGCCGCTTCCAAGCCGCGCGAAACCGCCCCGCCCGTTGCTTCCTCGGCCGCCTTGGCCAGGCCCGACAGCGCCGCCCCTTCAGCGAGCAACAGAACCAAAGCGCCGCCGCGCGGCAGGCTGGGTTTCACGAAGGTGATATCGGGCATGACCAGGCTCCTTGGGGACGAAACAATTTCCACGCCACCTTAACAGAGGCATCGCCACCAAAACAGGGCTTGCGGCGCAGCGCCCATGCGGCCAAAGCAGGGGCATGAAAGATGAAGTTTTGCTGGCGCTTGCCGGCGATCTCGTGGGCAAGGCGGCTGCGGCCATTATGGCGATCAAGGCCGCAGGCTTCGCCGTGGAACGGAAATCCGACCATTCCCCGGTGACCGAGGCGGACCGCATCGCTGAAGCGCTGATTGTGGAAGGGCTGCGCGCCGCTACCCCGGATATTCCCGTGATTGCGGAGGAAGGAGTCGCCGCCGGCACCGCGCCGCGTCATGCCGAGCGTTTCTGGCTGGTGGACCCCCTGGATGGCACGCGGGAATTCGCGGCCGGGCGGGATAATTTCGCGGTGAATATCGGCCTGGTGGAAGCGGGCCGCGCTGTTTTGGGCGCGGTGGCGCTGCCGGCCTCGGGTGAAATCTTTTGGGGCCGTGTTGGCCTTGGCGCCTGGAAGCGCGATGCCGCCGGCACGCGGGCCATTCGCGCCCGCACCCCGCCTGCGGAGGGCGTCACCGTGATGGGCAGCCATCATTACGCCGACGACCCGCGCATGGGCCGCTTTCTGGAAGGGCGCCATGTTGCGCGTGTGGTGAATATCGGCTCGGCGGAGAAGTTCTGTCGCCTCGCTGAGGGCACCGCCGATCTCTATCCGCGCTTTGGCCGCACCATGGAATGGGATACCGCTGCCCCGCAGGCGGTGGTGGAAGCTGCTGGCGGGCGTGTGCTAGTGCTGGAAGGCCGCGCACCCTTGCTCTACGCCAAGCCAGGTCTTGAAAATCCGGGCTTTGTCTGTGAGGGCCTGCCGGGATGACACGCCGGCTGGGCGCAGATCAGGTCGCGGAAGCGGCGCGCTTACTGCGCGAAGGTGAGCTCGTCTCCTTCCCGACCGAGACGGTCTATGGGCTTGGCGCAGATGCGCGCAATGGCCGAGCGGTGGCTGCCGTGTTTGAAGCCAAGGGGCGGCCGCATTTCAACCCGCTGATCTGCCATTTCCCTGATGCCGAAGCTGCCGTCGCCGAGGTGATCGCCGATGACCGCGCGCGCGCCTTGGCCGCTGCGTTTTGGCCAGGGCCGCTGACGTTGGTGCTGCCGCGCCGAACAGAATGCCGGATTGATCTGCTGGCAGGGGCAGGGCTGGATACGCTGGCGGTCCGGGTGCCGGCGCATCCGCTGGCTTTGGCATTGCTGCGCGTTGCGGCGATTCCGGTGGCGGGGCCTTCGGCCAATCGCTCCGGCGCGGTCAGCCCAACCACGGTTGAGCATGTGCTGGAAGGGCTATCAGGGCGCATCGCCGCTGTATTGGATGGCGGGGCCTGTGATGTTGGCGTCGAAAGCACCGTGCTTGACCTCGCGATGGGGGGGGCCGCCTTGCTCCGCCCCGGTGGCGTGCCGGTGGAAGCGATTGAAGCGGTGATCGGCAAGGTATCCCGCCCCTTGCCCATCAGCGCTGCCGAGAAAACCCGTACGCTCCGCAGCCCGGGCATGATGCTGTCCCACTACGCGCCCAACCTGCCGGTGCGGCTTGGGGCGGTGGAGGTGGCGGCCAATGAGGCGCTTTTGGCCTTTGGCCCGCCCTTGCCCGGCGCTGGGCTGATTTGGCAGCTTGCCGAAACCGGTGATTTACGCGAAGCCGCCGCATGCCTTTTCGCGGGGCTTCGCCATCTGGATGCTGAAGGCGGTCGGCTTGGCTTAGCCCGCATTGCCGTCATGCCGATCCCGGAGAGCGGGCTGGGGGCGGCCATCAATGACCGACTGGCGCGGGCGGCGGCGCCCCGTATTTGAGCCTTTATGCAACAGTTTTGGTCTAAACCACTTATCCACCACAAAAAATATTTGACTGTGATTTTGGAACTTTTCTAGAACATCCACTCAGTTGCTGGTTTGTTCGCCTCGATTCGCGGGGAGCACCCGGCCCAGGAGGATCAGATGCTAACGCGTAAGCAGCATGAATTGCTGATGTTTATTGATAAGCACCTGCGGGAGACCGGCTTTTCCCCTTCCTTTGAGGAAATGAAGGAAGCGCTCAATCTGCGGTCCAAATCGGGCATCCATCGCCTGATCACAGCCCTGGAAGATCGCGGTTTTCTGCGCCGCCGCGCGCATCGCGCCCGCGCGCTTGAGGTGATGCGCCTGCCCGAAGCCATGACGCCTAAGGTGAAGGAAACCGCGCCCAAGCCCGAAGCGCCGAATTTCGCGCCCAATGTCATTCGCGGCAATTTCGCCAATAACCTGCCCGGCAGCGCCGCGCGTGTGGCGGCTGAGGCCGCCGCGGTCCATCTGCCACTTTATGGCCGTATCGCCGCCGGCCTGCCCATTGAAGCACTGCGTGATAATGGCGCGAGTGTGGAAGTCCCCCTCGCCCTACTCGGCAATGGCGAGCATTACGCGTTGGAAGTCGCCGGTGATTCCATGGAGGAAGCCGGCATCATGGATGGCGATACTGTTATCATCCGCCGCACCGACACGGCCGAGAATGGCACCATCGTCGTCGCCTTGGTGGATGAGAATGAGGTGACGCTGAAGCGGCTCCGCCGGCGCGGCAACTCCATTGCGCTCGAACCCGCCAATGCGCGGCATGAAACCCGCATCTTCGGCCCGGATCGCGTGCGCGTGCAGGGCAAACTGGTGGGCTTGCTGCGGCGGTATTGAGATCGGGGCGCCGGGATTTGAGCGGCCCCCGTTCACCTGCGTTCACGGGAACCGCACAGAACCATTGTTTGGTCGCGTTTTCCGGAGAGCCAAGTGTTTCCACTTGGCTAGAAAACGCTCCCGCCGGCACCCCCTAACCCTCAATCCACTTTCACAACCAGCTTGCCAAAATTCTCGCCCCTCAGCAGGCCGATGAAAGCCTTGGGTGCATGAGTGAGGCCCTGCACCACATCTTCCCGCCAGCGGAGCTTGCCCTCGCGGATCCAGCCCAGCATTTGGGCGCGGAATTGCGGATAGCGCGGCCAGCCCGTGTCGCTCACAATAAAGCCCTGGATGCGGAGCCGCTTACGCACCACCGGACCAAGATTGGGGCCGGCCGGCGCGCCGGCGGCATCCGCGCCTGGCGCTTCATTATACTGCGCGATCATGCCGCACATCACCATGCGGCCGAAATCCTTGAAGCGCGGGAAGACCGCCGCCTGCACGGCGCCGCCCACATTCTCCCAATAGACGTCAATGCCCTCAGGCACCGCCGCATCCAATTGCGCGTTGAGATCGCTGCGATGATCAAGGCAGGCGTCAAAGCCCAATTCCTTCACCACGAAATCGCATTTCTTCGCCCCACCCGCGATGCCGATCACCTTGCAGCCCTCGATCTTGGCAATCTGCCCGGCCACCTGCCCAACGGCGCCGGAGGCTGCGCTGATCACCACCGTCTCCCCCGTTTTCGGCTGGCCGATATCGGCAAGGCCCGTCCAAGCCGTCAGCCCCGGCATGCCGAGCACGCCAAGGCTTGAGGAAAGCGGCGGATCGGCTTCCGGCACTTTGAACAGGCGCTCAGGCCCCACTACGGAAAATCGCTGCCAGCCAAAGCCACCGAGCACATTTTCGCCCGCCTTGAAATTCGGATGGCGGGATGCGACAACGACGCCCGCGGTCTGGCCCTCCATCACCGCGCCCAAAACCACGGGCTTGGCGTAGCTTTTCACATCCGCCATGCGCCCGCGCATGTAGGGGTCAAGTGACAAGTACTGCGCGCGCACCAGCACCTGCCCTTCGCTGGGTTCGGGGGCTGCGGTTTCGACAATGTCGAAATCCTCGGGCACCGGGGCGCCAACGGGGCGGCGCTTCAACAGGATTTGCAGGTTTTTTTCGGCCATGGGGGCCTCCTTCAATGCCTGTTCTTGCACGGCCAGCGGGGAAGCGAAAATAGGGCGCTGACAAAGGCGGCCTTCTGACGCAGTCTCCGCCGCCTCTAGTGCATATCCCCCTCACATCCGCTCACTGGACACGCACTAAACAGTTTGTTTGATCGCACTTTCCGAGTCGCCAAGTGGTAGCCACTTGGCTCGAAAAAGCTCAAATCCGGAGATTCGCCATGGCCCTGCCCGAAACCGAGACCCTGCACCTCGAAAGCCCGGAACCGCATATCCAGATCGTCCGCCTCAATCGGCCAGAGGTTTCCAACGCCTTCAACACGCAAATGGGGCGGGATTTGCACACGGTCTGGTCGGCGCTAATCGCTGAGCCCGGCGATATCCGCTGCGTCATCCTGACCGCGACCGGTGGGCGCACCTTTTGCGCGGGCGGTGACCTCAAGGAACGCAAAGGCATGACGGATGCCGCCTGGCGCCATCAGCATGAGATTTTTGAGCGTGCCTTCTGGACCATGCTGGATTGCCAAATCCCGATCATCGCCGCGGTGAATGGCCATGCCTATGCCGGCGGGCTGGAATTGGTGCTGGCGTCAGACTTTGCTTATGGCGTTACCAGCACGCGCTTTGCGCTGACGGAAGTGACCATTGGCATCATGCCAGGTGCCGGCGGCACGCAAACCCTGCCGCGTATTATCGGCGAACGCCGCGCCAAGGAAATCATCCTGACCGGCAAGCCCTTCACCGCCGAACAGGCGCTGAAATGGGGCATTCTGAACCGCGTCTGCGCGCCAGAGGACGTCTTGCCCGCCGCGCTTGAGACCGCGCGCGTGATCGCGGGCAATGCGCCACTTTCCATCCGCCAGGCCAAGCGTTCCATGCATTTCGGCTTGCAGATGGATTTGCGTAGCGCGCTGCGGTTTGAGGTGGAATGCTACAATCAATTGGTCGGCACGGAAGACCGGCAGGAGGGCATTTTGTCCTTCAACGAAAAGCGCAAGCCGGTATTCAAGGGAAGGTAGAACGCAAAACGCCCGCGGCAGTCTCGCGGCGCGGGCCTTGCTGCTTTTTTGATCACTCACCAAGCGTCGTTGAAATCCAGGTCTTGAGTGCACCCTTGGGCAGCGCGCCCACCTTGGTATCCAAGGGCTTGCCATCCTTGAACAGGATCATGGTCGGGATACCGCGCACCGCATAGTCATTTGGCGTCATCGGGTTCTCATCAATATTCACCTTGGCGATGGTGAGCTTGCCGGCGTATTCCGCCGCAATCTCATCCAGGATCGGCCCCACCATGCGGCAGGGGCCGCACCATTCGGCCCAAAAATCCACCAGCACCGCGCCGCTCGCTTCAAGAACATCGGTCTTGAAGCTCTCATCCGATACGGCCTTGGTCAGATCACCCATGAGGGTCTCCATCGATTTGCGGGCAGCGGAATGCGCTGCCCTTCCTTGGCCTGAAAATCGTGTGTCACCGCGCCTCGGTCAAGACGGGGGGTGCTCAGCGGGCTTGGCGGCCGGCCCCATACCAAGCATCGCCTTCGCCCACTCGCGCATGCTCTGGAAGGACACATAGAGCATCGGGATCATGAAAATACCGATGGTTGAGGCCGCAATCATCCCCCAAAACACTGGCGTGCCGACCGCGCGGCGGCCGATCTGGGACGCGCCTTCCGCCACCACCAACGGATAGAGGCCAAGGATGGAGGCGAAGGATGTCATCATCACCGCCCGGAAGCGGAGCTTGGCGCCGAGTACCGCCGCTTCCTGGATGGATTTGCCATGCAATTCGCGCTGTTCCTTGGCGAATTCAATGATCAGAATGCCGTTCTTCACGGCCAGCGCAATCAGCACCACAATCCCGACCTGCGCATAAAGGTCGAGCGAAAGCCCTGCCGCGCCGATGGACGCAATCGCCCCCAACACCGCAACCGCCACCGAAAGCAGCACGGGCACCGAAATGGTCCAGCTTTCATAAAGGGCGACCAGGAAGAGGAAGGCGAAAACCACCGCAAGGGCCAGGATCATCCCAGTCTGCCTGGCAGCGGCCTTTTCCTGCTAGGCGGTTCCAGTCCATTCATAGGAAATTCCTGCGGCAGGGTGGTAGCGCTCAGCCTTTCCATCGCTGCTCCATCGCTGCCAAGCCATCACCACTGCTGCCCCCGCCGCGCAGGACATGACCCAGCGCAGAGCATCGCGCGGGCATCCCTTGTCAGCGGAAGAGCGCGCGAAGAACGCCACCAAATCACGCGTGCGGGCGAAGGGCGAGCATCCGCTGCTGATCATCAAGCGGATTTTTGGTTTCACTCAAGTCCGCTATCGGGGCCTGGCGAAGAACTCGACGCGCTTTGCGGTTCTCTGTGCGCTTGCCCATCTCTACATTAAGCGGCGTGTTTTGATGCGATACTGTCACGCATGACGGGCGAATTGCGTCTGAAAGAGGGGAAAGACACCCCATTCCACCCCGAAAATGGGCAGGGAAGCGATCAACATTGGCAGGAACCTCAGCG